>JAEINR010000108.1 GCA_016342325.1 Desulfobacterium sp. | reverse complement strand
ATTTGATAACAGATGGATTTTTAAATCAATTATTCTGAGGGGTTGTTTTCTTCCAACCGCCATTTGCGGTCATAGATCATAGCCAACCTGATTTGCAATTTCCTCAATACTCGTGTTTTTCTTTTCAAGAATATCTTTTGCTGCGTCTATCCTGAGCCGTTGGAGGTAAACCAGTGGTGAATCACCCGTGGCCTTTTTAAATCTGCGTTTAAAGTTTCTAATACTCATTCCGACATGTGCTGCAATATCGTTAAGTTGGAAGTTTTTATGCAAATAGTTTTCTATCCATTACTGGGCTTTTATAATTTCAGAATCCTTATGGTTTTTCTGATAATTGAATATCGTAAATGGGGTTTGAAAGTCACGACCCCTCTCCAGAAGCAGAATTTTTGCGCATCTGTTTGTAATTGTCTGACCGCAGTATCCCTCGATTAAATGGAGGCAAAGGTCTATACCTGCGCTGCCTCCTCCTGAGCAGCAAGTGTTCCCGTCTTCCGTCACCATTCTTTCAGGAGTTAAATGTATTTCAGGGTATTTTTTTTGGAACCAGTCCGCCAGCGCCCAATGGGTCGTTGCTTTTTTTCCATTCAGAATTCCGGCTTCTGCGAGCAAAAACACACCTGTGCAGATCCCGGCAATTTTTGTTCCATTTTGATTGTGAAGCTTTATCCAGTCTAACGTTTCCTTGGGATATGAAGCGATAGTATTAATATCATATCCACTTGAAGGGACCATGATCATGTCGGTATGGGTGACCTCTGAAATCGGTCGATCCGGTTTTATTTCAAGGTTTTTTGAATATTTTATCGACTTGCCGTCGATGGAAACAAGTTCAATCTCAAATGGAGGATTCAGGTCGGTTCCTGGCGATTCTTTTCCTAGAACACAAGCCATTTGAAAAATGTCTGTAAAAGAGACAAGAGTGGTAATCCGAGATGATATTATTAAACAAGGGAAAAAGTGTGGTTTTGAAGATGTTGGCTTTACAACAGCAGAACCGTTTGAAGCCCACAAAAAACTGCTTCTTGAAATGCCTGATGAGTACGGCTGGGCCGATGAAGTAGGGCTTGACCTTAAAAACGGTACGGATCCGGCCTCGATTTTAGCCGGGGCCAAAACCATCATTGTTTTGATGGAACCCTATTTCAATCAATCATACCCCCCTTCAATGGAAAAGCATTTCGGACGATGCTATCTTGATGACGACCGGGTTACCAAGGACGGGCTTGCCAGGCGCATAAAGGCATTCCGGGAATTTCTAAGGGCCAACAAGATTGATTCAAAAGTCCCCTTTAACCTCCCCCACAGGGTCGCGGCTGCCCGGGCCGGGCTGGGGACGTTTGGCAAGAATTGCCTTTTTTATTCCAATCGCATAGTAAGGGGCGGGTCATGGATCCTTCCCATCGCGGTGGTCATTGACAGGGAATTCGCTCCCGGCGAACCCTCCGTCAGGATGGCTTGTCCTGATTGGTGCAGGAATGCCTGTATTGCTGCATGCCCCACCAGGGCACTGAAAGGTAAGGGCAGAATTGATCCCAGGAAATGTATTTCATATCTGACATACTTTGGTGAACATATTACGCCATTGGCGTTAAGGGAGCCCATGGGGATGTATATCGACGGGTGTGACAGGTGTCAGAATGTTTGTCCGCGAAACCAGCCTTGGCTTGCAAAGCAGTTGCCGCCAAATGAAAAGGTTGCTGCAAAGGCGGAGTATTTTGATCTTTCTCGTCTGCTTCACATGGACAGGCACTACTTTGAATCCAAGATATGGCCGAATATGTTCTACATGGGGTTGGATAAAATGTGGAAATGGAAAATGAACGTGGCCCGTTGCATGGGAAACAGCCTGGATGAAGCGTATCTCCCGGATCTTGAAAGGGCATTTTGTGAAAATGATGATGGGCGGGTTAAATCAATGATTGCCTGGGCCCTGGGCCGAATCGGCAACGATGGGGCGTATACCATATTGGCGTCACATAAAAATAGTGTCTCCGGAATGGTGCAGGAAGAGATTGTTCTTGCATTAAAAGGGAGACAATCCTAATGCAAAAAATAGTGATTATCACGGGTGTGCCATGTGAGTCGGGCATTTCAAAACCACTGCAATGACAAGATAACAGCTCCGGCAATGATCAGAGTTGGGCAGAGAATACTCAATAACAAGAAAGGGGCTGAGATGAAGAGAACGGTTCTAATAACTGGGTGTTCATCAGGTATTGGAAAGGAGACCGCACGGTTTTTCCAAAAAAAAAGGTGGAATGTAGCGGCAACCATGCGATCACCGGAAAAGGAAGAGGAGCTGGACAAACTTTGAGAATGTCAGACTCTTTAAGCTGGATGTTCTGCACAATGATTCGATCCATATTGCTGTCCAGGAGAGCCTCTGTTATTTCGGCAAAATCGATGTGCTTGTCAATCATGCAGGTTACGGATTTTTGGGACCGTTTGAAGTTGCATCAAAGGATACGATTGAATAACAGTTCGGAACAAATGTTTTTGGTATCTTCAATGTTCCCAGGGAAGTTATTCCTCATTTCAAGGAGAATAATAACGGTACAATAATTAATATTTCATCGGCAATCACGAGCGCTGATTTTCCATGCTACAGTTTGGACGCTGCAACAAAGCATGCCATGGAAGGTTATTCATGTTCCCTTTCCTATGGGTTAAGAAAGGCTAACATTAAGGTGAAAGAAATTCTTCCGGCAGGTCTTCATCGTAAACTCCACGGCGCATTCATGGAAAATTCTGATTTTGAAGCGTCAGCTGAATGTATTTCTTATATAAAAAAAGTAAGTACAAACGTTGATGATGTTTCCGAAAAAATAAGTTCAAGGCCTTTACTGGTGGCAAAGGTGGGTTTTAATGCCGCAATAGCAGCGAACTTAAAGGTGCGTTCTCCTGCTGGAAAATCGTCAAAACAATTGCTGTTTATGAGAAAATTCTGCCGTTGATGGATTATAGATTTTTAATCTCTTATTGTCGCGTTCTTTTGGCAAGAGATTAGATTATTTTTAGTTCTGGTTTGTCCAGGTTAGGCAATAATGGGAGGTGGCCGGACAAAAGTAACATCCGTGTTCTGTCCGGCCGTATGTGTGCTGACTGTTTAGTTTCCCAGGTTCTTATCTCTGATTCTCGAGTCATTTGGGCAAGAGAATCAGAAACGTCCTGGTTAGGCTAAAAGTTTTTCAATCCGCAGAATATCCTCGGGAAGGTCTACCTCCGGGGAGTCGTGTCCTGTGACCACCACCTTGATCCTGTGACCGTACTCCAACACCCGGAGCTGCTCTAGTTTCTCGATGTCTTCGAGCTCGGAAACGGGAAGCGCGGCAATGGTGTCAAGAAACCCCTTTTTATAGGCGTAAAATCCCAGGTGCTTGTAGGTGGCAACGCCTGTTTCCCCGTCCCTGGGAAAGGGGATTCTGGACCTTGAAAAGTAGAGGGCAAAGCCGTTCCTGTCAAAGCACACCTTGACATCCTTGGGATCGGTGAGTTCCCGCTGGTTGGTGATCCTGTAGGCCAGGGTCGACATGCCAAGGTCGGGATCCTCGGAAAAGGGCGCCACAAGTTCGTCCAGGCATACGGGGTCGAACAGGGGCTGGTCGCCCTGGACATTGATAATGATGTCGTCCTCGCCAAGGCCCAGGATCTCTGCGGTCTGGGCAACCCGGTCCGTGCCTGACTTCAACTCCTTGGCGGTCATGACTGCCTGGCCTCCAAACGCTTCCACAGCATCGAAAATGCGGTCGTCATCGGTTGCGACAACCACCTTGCTGATGTGGCGGGCCTTTGTTGCCTGTTCATAGACCCTCTGGATCATGGGTTTTCCCCCAACGAGTGCCAGGGGCTTTCCCTCGAACCTGGAAGATCCGAATCGTGATGGTATTACGGCTATGCTCATGGTTTCCTGTCTCTTACATCTTTTCAAAAAGTGATCGTGCCTTGTCCCGGGTCATGATCGTCTTCCAGTCCGCACCCAGGCAGTTCTCCCATAACGGCTCAAGGCCAAGGGCGACCGTGATCATGGTTTCCATATCCTCGTCGGTGAGATCCTTTGTGAGATTTCTTGGAAGCTCGATGTTCTGCTTCTTCATCATGGCCCTGAACTCTTTTACGCCTTCGGGATAGAACTCCTCAAGGTAGTCGAACACGATGGAGCATCCGATGCCGTGGTGGGTGCCGAGGAGGTAGGAGAGGCCGTAGGAGAGGGCATGGCAGGCGCCGACCTGGGAATAGGCGATGCTCATGCCGCCGAAGAACGACGCCATCATCAGCTTGTCGTCCTTGTCCGTGGCAGTGTCGTCAAGGTAGACCTCGCGACAGAGTTCCAGGGCCTTTTCTCCGTAAGATTTGGAAAACTGGTTGAGGTAGGTGCCCTCAAGGGATTCGATGCAGTGGATGTAGCAGTCCATGCCCGTGTAAAAATGCTGTTCCTGGGGAACATCCTTGATCAGCTCGGGATCCAGGATCACCTGGTCGAACACCGTGTAGTCAGAGTTCAGGCCCAGTTTTTTTTCAGGTCCTGTGAGAACGGCGGTCCTTGAAACCTCGGCTCCGGTTCCCGACAGGGTGGGGACGGCCGCATGGAATACGGCGGGGTTCTTGATCAGATCCCATCCCTGGTACTCCTGGGAGGAACCGGGATTGGTGAGCATCAGGGAGACGGACTTTGCAAGATCCATGGCAGACCCGCCGCCGATGCCGATCACCCCGGAAGGAAGGGTGGTCGAAAAGTTTTTCACCTTTTCCGTCAAAAGATCGACATAGGAGGTCTTGGGCTCGTCGTCCACATTGACCCACAACAGCATGTCGTTGGCATGGAGGGGCAGCCTCTTTTCAAGGGCTTTCCCCTGGAACACATCGTCTGTTACAAAGACGATCCAGGCGTCGGGGGTGGCTCGCTTTTGAGCCAGAATTTCGTCCAGCTGGTTAAAACAGCCCCTGCCGAAGATGACGTTTGATATCATTTTGAAATTTCTAAACATGGTTTATCCTTTAATTGTTTCTTTGATCTTACTGATCCTCTGGTCTATCTCCTGGTCTGACCAGCCAAGCTTTATCTGCATGGAGATGTTCCGTTTGATGATGGCGTCTGAGTCGGGCACAAGGACGCTTGCGTAATCAGGTCGGTTCTCCAGCAGCTCCAGGGGCAGCTTTGCCGCACCTGAGAGGGTCTTGAGGTGGTGCCAGTGTTTCAGGTAGTGCCAGTTGTTGTCATAGTAGTAGGCGCAGCCGTCAACCCCTGCTTCCCCAAGGGCTTTGGCCGTGTTGCGGGCCTTTGTTTCATCTTCCATGAAGAAGGAGAGAAAGGTTGCTGAATCGCCGTCGGGATCGGGGATATCCCTGAATGTGACGCCGGGAAGGCCGGTCATTGCATCCTTGATGGCTTGTTTGTTTCGTCTCTGGATTTCGAGGATTTTATCGAGTTTCTTGAGCTGGGCAACACCCACAGCGGCATTGAGTTCGCTGATCCTGAAGTTGGATCCCATGATGGGGTGGCCGTCCGCTCCCCGGTCGCTGCCCCCCAGATGGTCGTGGCCGTGGTCGGCGTACTGGTCTGCCCGTTCGTACAACGCCTTATTGTCCGTGATGATGCCGCCGCCCTCGCCGCAGGTGATGGTCTTGACGGAATCAAAGGAGAAGCAGCCCATGGCACCGAAGGTGCCAAGATATTTTCCCTTGAATGATCCGCCAAGGGCCTGGCAGGCATCCTCGATAAGGGTGAGGCCCTTGGCGTCGCAGAACGCCTTGAGCTTGTCGATCCTGGCCATGGAACCGCACATGTGCACCGGAACCACTGCCTTTGTCCGTTCGGTGACAACGGCGTCAAGCTTGTCTGGGTTGAGGCAGAGCGTCTCGTCTATCTCCCCGAACACCGGAACGGCACCGGCATTGATCACCGCCTCAAAAGTGGCTACAAAGGTGAAGGGGGGGATGATTACCTCGTCGCCCGCACCAATGCCGCAGGCGGCAAGGGCGAGGGAGAGGGCCGCGGTCCCGCTGGAACAGAGGTGGGAAAAACCGGCTCCCGTTGTTTCGCAAAGCTGTTTCTCAAAGCTTGCCGCCTTCCAGTGGCCCTGGCGTGCCTGGTCAAACCCGTATCGAAAAAGAACCCCGGTCTCAAGGACATCCATGACCTCTTTTTTTTCTTCATCTCCAAATATTTCAAAACCCGGCATAACTGCCTCCTTATATCGTTTAAGTCTCTTTCAGACCCTGTAAAATAATTATTATTTCAGTGCTTGAACTGATACCACATCTGGCGGTGTCCATCAAGATTCACTTTAGCTTAGTCGCGCTGGGTTTTGTGTTGTTTTGGCTAGGGAATCAAAAAAACGCTTTGATTCCGGCTCGTCCAGGTTCGAATCCCTTGGGATCGTTCAGGGATATTTTTCCTTGAAAAATGATCGCTTGGCGGGGCAGCCAACTGTCCTGTCGCCCAATACGCCCTCAAAAATACCCCGTTGGAGCGTAGAAAGGCAGCCTGGCTCTTTACCCAGTTCTGCGCCTGCAAGATCGTATCCTTCAAAAAAAGCCAGGGAGGAGACCCTTGACTATGACAAGCTTCTCCAGGCATGGAAAGAGGGGAGGGGGAAGTAGGATGAATTGAACGTTGGACAAGGGGGTAGTACCCGCTGAATGATACTAAATGGGCCGGCATCATGCCGGCCCTATGGGACCTTCGGTTTTACTTTCTTTGCTTCCACCGTTCAATTTTCTCAAAAGCATCGTTCGTGGCCTTTAAAAGGGTTGCCGTGTCCACCGGTTTCAGGAAATAATCGTCAAATCCGGCATCCCGGCAGTCCGCCAGTTCAAACAGAGAAGCATAGCCTGTAATGGCGTGAATCACAGCCAAGGGGCGATCCTTTCGGATCTGTCGGCACAGGTCAAGGCCGGTTTCCTCGCCCAGGTTCAGGTCCAGGAACATTACTTGAATATTGTGTTCGGCGAAAAGTTTCAGAGCATTGTCCGAGTTTTCCGCCACATGGACCACATACTCTTTCTTTTCAAAAAACTTCTTGAGCATCTTAAGAATCTGAATCTCATCATCAACGAGTAATATATGCCTGTCCAAAATGTATGTCCCCTCCACCAACCACACGGGTTTAAATCAAAAAGGCAGCCGATATACCGGCTGCCGACTTGTTGAAAATACTACTAAAATACCGATGGGGTCAAGGAAAATCCGACCGGGGGATTCTGCACCTGATAGGTTATGGGATCTCCTCGTGGGTCTTTGACGCCTTGTCGATATCAAGGATTTGAATCTTGTTAAGGTATTTTTTTGTGTGATATCCTGAAATATTCATGAATTTTTTGGTCAACTCACCCAACCTGACGATCTGTTCTCCAACTTCCAAAAGTTCCTCGACCTCCCTGCCTTCCCCCCCCAGTTCTTCCACCATGTTGTCGATGGCAAAGGACAGGATCTGCAGGGGCTGGTTCATTTCATGACAGACTGCGCCGCCGGTCTCAACGGCGGCTTTCAGTTTTTCGTGATAGATCAATGTCTTTTCCTGCCGCTTGGCATCCGTCAGGTCTTCCAAGGATAAAATCACCACCCGCCGACCTTCCAGGAGAATGGGAACCGTGGAAATCCTGAGATCAAGTGTCCCTGCAATCATGAACTCAAAAGAGAGTTCCACATTATGGTTTGCCTCGTTTCTGTTAAAGGAATCAGTGACAAGATCTCGTAGTGTGCACTTCTGGCAGTCGGGGCCATACCCGCACCCCGCCGGAACATCAAAGGCATGGCTACAGCCGAATGCCTCCCCGCCTGAGCGGCCAATTAGTTGCCCCCCCTTCCGGTTTACAAACCGTTGGACCGACCTGTTTGCAATCCTGACGATTGTCTCCTGATCGATGACGGCCACGGCCAGTGGCAGATGATTGATCACTTCCAGTAAGTTTTCTTTTGTTAGGGATGATTCACTGTTCATGTGGTCTAATGTGTCCAAAGCCTCTCACCTCCGGTGTCTGTTTTCCCATGAAGAAAGAAACGGTATCCTTCCAGATGACATTTAAATCCGTCCCGAAGATCTGCGGTGCAATTTTTCCACACCCCTCTGCCGAGATTTCTTGGATGGAGTCGTAACTCCCATAGAAATTGTAGCGTTTCTGGCCTCGGATAACAAGGGGGGACCTTGTATTGCCTTTTTGCATAGTTGGTATTGACAAACAACATAGCATTATAGATAAAACCCGGTTTTAGGGGTGTGGCCGCTCAGTACAACAACGCCATTGATATTGCAAGAAAGATGGTTGTTGAAAATAAAACGCCAACGGATAGCGATAAGAAGGTGAAGATCGACGACTCACGGGCGTTCAAGGCCTTTGAGGTGGTACAGTTGACCATTGCTGAGCATGAAGAAACGGCTGCCCTCACTATGAAGAGCACCGTCATGACCCTTTTTACAACCGTACTTACGGCAATTGTCAGCCTGCTGTATCTATATTCTGTCCGGTCTGATAAAGCGTCTTTCTTCCATGAGGAACTTTGCCATAAATATGGGAAAAGGCGATTTGACCGTCTTTTCCAATATCAGCGGCAGGGATGAACTGGCACTTATCGCAAAGGTCTTCGACGAGATTAAAGAGAAGGTCGAGGGAATTCAACGTTCCACCAGGGAAACCGTAGGAGATATTGACCAGATATTGAAGGTGATCACGGAGGTCTATCACTCTGCAAACGAGATCAACCAAAGCAGCTCACAGGTGGACCTGAGTGCCGGGAAACTCAGCGAACTCTCTGGAGAGTTGAAACGGTTGGTAAACAGTTTCAAGGTTTAAGGGATTCGGAAGAAATACATTCTGACTTTTCAAAAGGTACTGTCGTTTCAGGATGCTGACCAAGGCCTTTGAAATCACTGCTGTCAGAAAAGCTTTAGAAGAAACATAGTTGTTTCAGCTGAAGTCACAAAAAAGGGCCGGCAACATGCCAGCCCATTCTATTTCCTGGTTTTAACAAAAATAACGTATCAAAAAGCCCTACTGGAGAAGCTCAAAGGTGTCGGGTGCAATCTTCCAGGCCCCGTTTTCGTTGACCACGGTGATGATCTGGTCCAGTTGATGGGCGTCCTGGATGGAGAATATATCCCCCACGATCCTGTAAAGGGGGTTGATACTCCGTTTCTTGATCCCGGTTATCCGGATCTTTGCCATTTCATCATCTGAACTGAGGACTTCGGTTTTGATCTTGCTCAGACGCATCTTAAAATAACTGAACTCATACCCCTGGTTTCGGGCTTGGTCTTCAATCGTTTCAAAGTAAACCGCCATAATCGCCTTGCCCTCATCATTCACTTTGCCCTCTTCAGGTAGATAATTTTCCATGTCCGGATCAAGCATGAAATAGGCTTTGCTGAAATCAACAACGGTATCTTCCGGTGAAGCCGCAAAGGCAGTGGAAATGTGGATACAGATTCCAGCGATCAGGGCGCCTAGGAACAAAATATGTTTGGGGCGAACAGTCATCGTGTAATTCTCCTCTTTTTAGGTATGTGTTTTGTAAAAGGGAACCCGGGCATTTAAAACCGGATTCCCATTAAAATGCTGGAGATAATATCAAAAACCTCGGGCAGGCGCAATACGGTAATAACCCTTCAATAATTTTATGCGCAATGCGCGGCCCAAAATGTCTAATTGGCCAAAGAGAGTCTTGACGTCAGCGGTATTTGTTTTTATCAGCAGCATTGCCGTACCGTTCCAGAGTGAACGGAATGAAGGTTCAGCAACAGGGCCGCATCCGCTGAATGGCAATAAATGGGCCGGCATCATGCCGGCCCATTT
This sequence comes from Desulfobacterium sp., assembly GCA_016342325.1. Taxonomy (GTDB): domain Bacteria; phylum Desulfobacterota; class Desulfobacteria; order Desulfobacterales; family Desulfobacteraceae; genus Desulforapulum. The sequence goes on along the minus strand of JAEINR010000108.1, from coordinate 9,866 downwards.
TATTTCTTACAACGCATTATTCGCCTAATACATTTCGTACTTGACAAGGCGGCCGTCAAGCCCACCTGCCTTGAGGGGCTTTTTCCAGGTGGCTTTCAGTCCCATGTGGCCAACGTACTGGGGATTTCCGAAATAGATATATGCGGTTGATCCCTTGCAATTCTGTTTGAGGAAATCACCCAATGCCTTGTGAAAGGCCTTGAGGTCGCTCTCTTTGCCCATGCGGATGCCGTAGGGCGGGTTGGCAACGATGATGGCGTTCTCAATGTCGGGCAGGTCCCTGAAATCCTGGTGGCCAATGGGGACCTGGCCGCCGTTGTGGAGTCCCATGAGGTTCGTCCTTGCCGCATCGACTGATTCTGCGGCAATGTCGCTGCCGGAGATGAGACCGTTTTCAATGGCGCTGATCTTTGCGTCTGCCTTTTCCTTGACCTGGGCCCAGAGGTCCGGGTTGAAATCGGGCAGGATCTCAAATCCGAATCGTTTCCTGAAGATACCGGCCGGGATGTTGCAATGGTGCATCAGGGCTTCGCACAAGAGGGTGCCTGAGCCGCACATGGGGTCGTAGAGGGGAGTTGACCCGTCCCATTGGGACAAGCGGATAATGGCTGCCGCCACGGTCTCCTGCATGGGGGCAGACACTGATTCCTCCCTGTATCCCCGCTTGTGAAGAGCCCCACCGGAAGCGTCGATGCTGATGGCGATCTTCTCTTTTCTGATGTGCAGGTTGATCCTCACATCCGGATCGACAGTGTTCACGTCCGGTCTTTTTCCGGTTCGCTCCCTGAAATAGTCGGCAATGGCGTCCTTGAGCCGGAGCGCCGCATACTGGGAATGGGTGATTTCGCTGTCCGAGACATTGGCCGTGATGGCAAAGGTGCTCTTTTTCTTGAACAGGTTCTCCCATTTAATCAGTTTTTTTGCCAACTTGTAAAGGGTGTCGGTATCGGTGCAGGTGAACGAGACCAGGGGGGCGAGGATTCTGGAGAAGAGCCGGGTCTGGTAGTTGATATTGTAGAAAACATCCTTTGGGGCCTTGAAGTAGATGCCTCGAAACGAGGGCGTCACTTCAGTTGCCCCGAGTTGTTTCAGCTCTTCTTCACCCTCCTTGATCAGATCGTCGGCGATCTGGGCAAAAAAGATAGAGTCCTGCTGGTATTGAAAGCCTGTGGCATAGCGCTTGTGCTGGCCAGCCCTTTTTCGAATCACGTTGGGTTTTATCGTCTTGATGTGTTCCATGGTTCCATTAAATCTTTTCTAAGGATCGGGTTATTTGGTTTATGGCAAGCGCGGTGCCGCCCTGTCTTTTTCGGATGAAGCGTTGCCCCTGTTCCATAAGTTTTGCTCTGTTTGGAACATGATTAAGGTTTTTTATCATAAAATCTGCAACCTTCTGCCAGTTTTCGGCCTTGTACACAACCCCTTTTTTAAAAATTTCCTCTCCTACCCATAGAAAATCGCTAAAATGGGGACCGATGACAGTGGCTGCGCCCGCAATGACCGGCTCCATGAAATTCTGGCCCCCCAGGGGGTGGAGACTGCCGCCGACAAAGGCGGTTACGGCAAGTGAATAGGCCTGTTTGAGCTCCCCGAACACGTCCCATAAAACAATAGAGCCGGGCTCGGCCGGGGTTTTTGTCTCGCTTCTGAGTTGCCAGGAATATCCGTTTGCGGTCAGGCGCTGTTTCCAGAAATCGAGCCTGTGCATGTGCCGGGGAAACAGGGCCACAACCTGGTCGGGAAACCGGTTAAGCAGGCGTTCCAGTATCTGTTCAACCGGGTGCTCCTCCTCCATTCGCACCGAGGCGAGGATGGAGAGGGGGGTGTTGGGGTCGAACAGCATTTCCAGGGAGGATGCTTTTGTTGGGGTTGAATCGTGGCAGTCCATGGCATCAAACTTGATGTTGGGCATGACGTCGATGGTTGTTGTGGTGAACAGGGTCCTGAACCGTGAGGCGTCTTTTTCGGATATGGCCTGGATCCTGTCCGGGGCAAGGTGTTTCCAGATAAAGGTGGTTCGCTGGTAGGCTTTAAAACTTTTTTCTGAAAGCCTTGCATTTACAATCAATATTGTTGTGCCCCGTTTTTTTAGGGCGGACAAGAGGCCGGGCCAGAGCTCTGTTTCAAGGAGCACCATGGTGGTGGGGTCGAGCCGTTCCAGAACCGTTTCCATTAAATCCGGCATGTCAAAGGGGAACCAGGTGAGTTTGCACCGGATGCCTGGATGAAGTTTTTTTGGGTCGATCTCTTGTTTCAGGATATCCATTCCCTGGGCTGTTGTAGAGGAGACAAGGATGGTGGTCTTTGTATCACGCCTGAGCCGTTTGACGAGCTCTGCGGCAAGGTAGGCCTCACCTGCAGACGCCGCCTGTATCCAGATGTCACACTTGGAAAGGTGGTTGGCCGATCGCCTTTGGTTAAAACCTTGTTTCAGCCGTTTGTTCGTTTTTAGGAGCGGCAGCACTGCTTGCCATGCAAGATTGTAAAGTCCGAGCAAGCTCATGGGCACTGTCTCTGTCTGCATTTGGATAGGGGTCCTGTACTCTTTTAAGATTGACAATGGACGGCATTATATCACATAATAAAAAGCTTATGGAAAATTTATATGAAAAAAAAAACAAGAATAGGGGGCAGGCCGTTTTTAGGCTCGTGCTCTCTCGATGGAAAAAGCTCGTTCTTGCCATGGGCTGCATGGTGGTGGTGGCCGCTGCAACCTCGGCTTCCGCTTATCTGGTCAAGCCCATGCTGGATGACATTTTCATAAACAAGGATCAAACCAAGTTACTTCTAATTCCCGGGGCCGCCATCCTGGTCTTTTTCTTAAAAAGCGTCGGTACCTACGGCCAGGGCTATTTAATGAATTATGTGGGGGAGGAGATCATTAAACATTTCAGGATCTCCCTGTACGAACGGATCATCGATCAGCCCCTGTCATTTTTTCACACCGAAAGGACCGGGGTGCTCATGTCCAGGATCACCAATGACGTGAACATCGTCAAGGGCATGGTCTCCACCGCAGTGACAAGCCTGCTAAGGGATGCCTTTACCGTGGTCGGGCTCATCGGGGTTGTCCTCTACATGGACTGGAAACTTGCCATCGGGGCCTTTGTGGTTCTGCCCGTTGCCTTTTACCCCATCCTGGTGTTCGGGAGACGGGTGAGGCGGTTCAGCACCGGGTGCCAGGAGGCCATGGCCGATCTCACCGTCTTTCTCCACGAGACCTTTTCCGGTACAAAGGTGATCAAGATCTTCACCCTGGAGGCCTTTGAAAAAGAGCGGTTCCGAAAAAAGGCCCAGGCGCTTTTCCGGCTGGAGATGAAGGCAACCATTGCCAAATCCCTCTCCTCCCCGGTGATGGAGTTTGTCGGCGGCATCGGCATCGCCTTTATCATTTGGTTCGGCGGTTCCCGGGTGATCAGCGGCGCCTCCACTCCCGGCACTTTTTTTTCATTTTTAACCGCAGTGATGATGCTCTATGATCCGGTCAAAAAACTTAGCAATCTCAACAACACCGTGCAGGAGGGGCTTGCGGCCCTGACCCGGATCTTTGACGTCATCGACCGGGAGCCTGAAATAACCGAGCCCGCAGATTCTGTTGAACTCGACAGCGCCACAGTGGGGGTTACCTTTGAGAACCTTACGTTTGCCTATAATTTAGCCGAAAAACCGGTGTTGCGGGATGTTTGTCTTAACGTCAGCCCCGGTGAAGTGCTGGCCCTGGTGGGCATGAGCGGTGGTGGAAAGACCTCCCTTGTCAACCTGGTGCCGAGATTCTACGATGCCACTGAAGGGAGGGTGCTGGTCAACGGCCATGATGTGAAGGATCTGTCCCTCAACTCCCTGAGGCGTAACATCTCCATTGTGACCCAGGAGCCGATCCTCTTTAATGAGACCGTCCTGGACAACATCCGGTACGGTCGCATGGACGCCACCGATGAAGAGGTCAAGGCTGCTGCCGAGGCCGCCTATGCCCACGATTTTATCATGGGCTTTCCCAAGGGGTACGACACCCTGATCGGAGAGCTGGGAAACCGGCTGTCCGGGGGAGAGAAGCAGCGGATCTGCATTGCAAGGGCATTGATCAAGGACGCACCGGTCCTCATCCTTGATGAGGCGACCTCGGCCCTGGATGCCGAGGCGGAAAGGGTGGTCCAAAAAGCGCTTTCCAACCTGATGCAGGGCAGAACCACCCTGGTCATCGCCCACAGGCTTTCCACCATTGACCATGCCCACAGGATTGTTCTTTTGAAAAAGGGCGCCATTGTGGAGCAGGGTACCCATGGTGAACTCATGGCGGAACAGGGAGAGTATTTCAAGCTTCAGACCATGCAGACCTCCCGGGGGGTCATCGATTCGGCCGGGGAAGGGCAGATTGAAGCCAAAGTTCCAGGGTCGTGAGAGATTCTTTACCTGCATTTGTTTGTATGGCTGACTAAAACATTGATGAAAAAAGGAGATTTGACCGTGGCTGTTTCCAAGGAATTGTTAGATATATTGGCCTGCCCCAAGTGTAAGGGCGAGGTGACCATGAACCAGAGCAACAACGGACTTGTGTGTGAGGCCTGTAGCCTTGTGTATGAAATACGGGACGACATTCCCATCATGCTCGTAGAAGAGGCAAAGCCGCTGACCTGATGAGTACACCAAAACAACCTGATCCGGCAAAGCTCATCATGAGCCTGTTCATGAACGATCAAACCATTTTGGACGGGGTGCTGCCCCTGCTGGAAGAGAAATTCGGCGGGATCGACATTATCAGTCCGTGGTTCGAATTTGATTATACCGATTATTATTATAAGGAGATGGGATCTCCCCTGTTCCGGCGGGTGGTGGTGTTCAAGGAGTTGATCGAGCAGGAACGCCTTGCTGGGATCAAGGAGACGACCAACCAGTTGGAAACAATGTGGAAAACCGATGACAAACGGAGCCTGAATATCGATCCGGGCTACCTTGTTCCGTCCCGGTTTATCCTTGCAACCGGCAAGGATTATTCCCATCGAGTTTATATCGGGAAGGGGATCTATGCGGATCTCACCCTGATCTATAAAAAAGGGGGGTTCCAAAAGCTTGAGTGGACCTACCCCGACTATGCCGGAGACGCCATCAAGGGATTCCTTGAAACCGTCAGGGCAAAGTATTGCCTTGACCTAAAAAGAAAGAGAGAAGAGTTTAAATGATAAAGAGCATGACCGCCTTTTCCGAGGCGTCATATACGGAGAACGATACCCGGGCTGAGGTTGAGATTCGTTCCTATAATAGTAAGAACCTGGATGTGGCCCTGTATCTTCCCGGTTTTTGTCGCAGGTTTGAGGATGGAATCAAGAAGGTCGTTGCCGGAACCCTTTCCAGGGGACGGGTGGAGATCCGTATTTCCGTCAGGGATGAATCCGAGGACGCAGCAAACTTTGCCGTGGATGAAAAAAGGGCCAACGCCTATTATAAGGCATTGGCCAGTCTGAAGCAGACCCTTGCCATCGATTCCGCCATCACCCTGGACCATGTGCTGGCCGGAAGGGAGATGATCCGGGACGAGGAAAAGGAGACTGATTTCGACCAGGTCTGGTTGGCCGTGTCAAGTGCCGTGACCCAGGCTCTTTCCGCCCTTATAACCATGCGGGCAAACGAGGGTGAGAACCTTGCCAGGGATCTTGAAGAGCGCATGGCCCTCATCGAAGTCGAGTTGAAGACTATTGAGGAGCGGGCCGCAGATATCCCGAAGCTCTACCGGGAACGTCTCATGGAGCGGATCTCCCGCCTCACGGCCGGGGTGGAGTCCCTGGATCCGGTGCGACTTTCCCAGGAAGCAGCCATACTTGCCGACAAGAGCGACATCTCCGAAGAGATCGTCCGGGTGCACAGCCACATCAAGCAGTTCCGGGAGATTCTTTTTTCACGCAAGCCCGCTGGAAGGAAACTCAACTTTTTGATCCAGGAGTTTAACCGGGAGTTCAACACCATGGGGTCAAAGTCCGGTCAGGCCGAGCTGTCCCACACCATTGTCAATCTAAAGTCTGAGCTCGAGAAGATCAGGGAACAGGTTCAGAACATTGAATAATCGTTGGTCAAATCAGGAGATATAATGGAACAGGTCCTACTGAACATAGGGTTTGGTAACACGGTGGTGGCTGAAAAGGTGGTGACAATCCTTTCCCCGAACTCCTCGCCCATGAAGCGGCTGAAGGATGAGGCAAAGGAGGAAAGACGCCTGGTGGACGCCACCCATGGCAGAAAGACCCGGGCCATCATCGTGACTGAAAGCAACCATGTGATTCTTTCGGCCATACAGGCGGAAACCATTTCCCAGCGTTTTTCGGCATTGAAACAGCAGGAAGAGCAGGAAAAATAGATCTTCTGACAAGGATGGAGCAAGGTTTGGAACACAGCAAAAAAACAGGAAAACTATTTGTGGTATCCGCCCCCTCGGGTGCCGGAAAGACGACCCTATGCAGGCTGATGCTGGAGAAATTTCCCGAGCTCTCTTACTCGGTTTCCCACACCACCCGTCCTCCCCGAAACGGGGAGGTCCATGGCAAGGACTACTTTTTTATCGGAAAAGAGGCGTTTGAGGAGCGGATCGAGAACAACCTGTGGGCCGAGTGGGCCCGGGTCCACGACAACTACTACGGCACCTCCCTCACCTTTATCCGGGAGACCCTGGAAAATGGCGGGAGTCTGCTGCTTGACATCGATGTCCAGGGCGCCAAGCAGATCACCAAGGCGTTTCCGTCGGCCGTGACTCTGTTTATCATGGCCCCGGATCTTGGGACCCTTGAACAGCGTCTCCGGGGGCGGGGAACAGAGTCCGAGGAGACCATACAGCAACGCATGAAAAACGCGGAAAAAGAGATCGAGCAGAAAGGTCGCTACCATTATGTGATCGAGAACGATGATCTTGAAATAAGCAGAAAAGAGATATCAACGATTTTTGAGAAGGAGTTACGGTGAAGGAAAAAAACGAACAGGTTGAGATCCTTTGCGGTATCCATCCGGTGAGGGAAGCCCTGCGGGCAGGCAAGAGAAAGGTGTATGCCATCGTCATTGCTAAGGAGCGTTCACGGGCAAGGGTTTCAGAGATTCTTCAGTTTGCAGAAGCCAATGCCATTCCGGTGGAGATGACGGATTTGGCAGCCCTGGATACCATGACCAGGGACGCCCGTCACCAGGGTGTTGTGGCACGTGTCAGCCCTTTTCGCCAGGTTCGGGCCGAAGGCATCGTCAAACAGATGAGCAAAACCGTGTCCGGGAAGTTCATCCTGGTGGTGGAGAGCCTGGAAGATCCCCAAAATCTGGGGGCATTGATCCGGACCGCCCTGTGCGCCGGCGTGGATCATATCATGCTGCCCAAGGAGAGGTCTGTTTCTCCCTCTCCATCGGTCTCCCGCGCCTCGGCCGGAGCCATGGAACATGCCGACATTTCCTTCATCACCAACACGGCCTCCCTGCTTCGCCAGCTCAAGGAACTGGGATTCTGGGTGGCAGGCCTGGATGCCGCCGGCAAGACTCCCTTGTTTAAGGCGGATCTCACCGGCAACCTGGTTCTGGTGGTGGGCGGCGAGCACAAGGGCATCCGGCCTTTGGTGAAAAAGGAGTGCGATTTTCTCGTCTCCCTGCCCCAAAAGGCCGGGGTGACCTCGTTGAACGCATCGGTTGCAGGCGGAATCGCCATGTACGAGGTCCTGCGCCAGAGATCCCAATAACAGAATAACAGAGGAGAGCGTTGCATGACCAAGATCATATCCATAGACAAGGATGCCGGACTCAAGGTGCCCGATTGCGTTGAGATCCCCTTTATCGAGGGGGACGGCATTGGGGCCGATATCTGGCGGGCTGCACAGCCTGTGTTTGACACGGCCGTTGAAAAAGCGTTTAACGGTAAAAAGCGAATCGAGTGGCTTGAGATCCTCGCAGGAGAGAAGGGGTTCAACAAGACCGGAGAGTGGCTGTCGGATGCTTCCCTCAAGATTATCGAGGATCACAGGGTCGCCATCAAGGGCCCCCTTGCCACCCCCGTGGGCCGTGGAATGAGAAGCCTTAACGTGAGAATCCGCCAGGAACTGGACCTCTTTGCCTGCATTCGGCCCATCCGCTATTTTTCTCCGGTCCAAAGTCCGGTGAAGGCGCCTGAAAAGGTCGACATCACTGTGTTCCGGGAGAATACCGAGGATCTCTATGCCGGTATCGAGTGGTCTTCCGAGTCGGAAGAGGTGGTAAAGCTCACCGCGTTCATGAAAAAAGAGCTGGACACGGATCTTTGCTCCACCAACTCCATCGGCATCAAACCCATCAGCCCGGAAAAGACCCGGCGTCTGGTCCGCCGGGCAGTGGCCTATGCCGTGGAACATGGCCTCAAAAGCGTTACCCTCATGCACAAGGGAAACATCATGAAGTTCACCGAGGGCGGGTTCAGAAAATGGGGATATCAGGCAGCCCTGGATTATTTCGGTGATGTGGTGGTCACGGAAAAAGATCTTTGGGAGACCCATGACGGCGTCTTGCCCGAGGGCAAGGTGCTTGTCCGTGACAGGATCGCTGACATGGTCTTTGCCGAGGTGCTGCTTAAACCGGAAGAGTTTGACGTGATCGCAGCTCCCAACCTCAACGGCGACTACATCTCAGACGCCCTGGCCGCCCAGGTGGGCGGGTTAGGCATCGCTCCCGGCGCCAATATCGGCGACCGCTGCGCCGTGTTCGAAGCCACCCACGGCACCGCCCCGGACCTTGCGGGAACAGACTCTGCAAACCCCTGCTCCATCATCCTCTCCGGCGCCATGATGCTGGATCACATGGGATGGAACAAGGCGGCAGACCTTGTCCGTCAGGGCGTTGCAACCGCCCTGGGATCCGGAAAGGCCACCATCGACCTTGCCCCGGGAATGCCGGGTTGCCAGGAGGTCCCATGTTCAGCCTTTGGAAAGATCATCTGCGAGACCATCCGAACAGCGAGCTGATCTCAGAATTTATTTCCTGTGCAGGGAAACGGGCGCTTGCCGTTCTTTTCCCCCACAAGTGTCTGGTTTGCGGCCGTTACATCCGGTTCCGGCCGCAACCTGCCACCCCCACGGTAGACCATCTCCTGTCCCCCCTCTTTTGCCCCGCCTGCCTTGAAACCGGCGTCACCCCCATTGAATCGCCCCTGTGCACCTGGTGCGGTAAACCCTTTGCCACCCGCACAGGAACAGATCACCCCTGTTCCGACTGCCTCAAAGCCTGTGATCAAAACCATGATCTAACCTGTGCCCCAACCTGGGACAGGATCGGAAAAGTCAGGGCCTTTGGCCTCTATGATGCCCTGTTAAAGGAGTGCATCCATCTGTTGAAGTACCGGAAAAAAACGTCCCTTGCCCGGCCCCTGGGACGACTCCTGTTCCAAACCTTTCAACGCCATTTTGTCACAGGACCCCTCCATGTCATCGTTCCGGTTCCCCTGCACCGAAAACGCCTCGTAAAAAGGGGGTTCAACCAGGCCTATCTTCTGGTGCATGAATTTCCCCGGCTCTTTAGGGCGTGGGCAGGCGTTGCTCCCGGCTGGACCGTTTCAAACCGTCTTCTTTTCAGGTCAAGAAACACCCTGTCCCAGACAGGCTTTGACAAGGCCAGGCGAGCAGAGAACATCAAGGGGGCGTTCCGGGTGAAGTCTCCCGCAAAGGTCCGGGGAAAGCGCATCATTCTCACGGACGATGTTTACACCACCGGTGCCACGGCCAGGGAGGCGGCGTCCACCCTGTTCAAGGCAGGTGCCCTGTCCGTGGACCTGCTGGTCCTTGCCCGTGCCTGAAGTAATCCTTTTTAGGCTCTTTACCGTTTCATGTGGGTAAGTCATCTTTATTACTTAACCTCAACATACGGATTTAATGTCTTGAAATTTA
>JAEINR010000107.1 GCA_016342325.1 Desulfobacterium sp. | reverse complement strand
TTCGTGTCCCGTAGTTTTTTGATTTGAAGAACAATCAGATTTTACAGCATGAATGACTAAGCCGAACATTTACTTTTTCCTAAACTCTCCACTTCCAAAAACTTTAGTAGACAAATCTAAATAAGCGTCCATGTTTGTATAAATATCATTCATTTTTTCATCAGCAGAAAGTGCAGCCATTATGCCGACTTCAAACTGATCATAATCTATGTAAGACAACTGAAGCCCATCATCAGGAATAAAGATATCTCTATATCTCTTTGAGATATTCTGTATATTTGGGGATTTGAAATAAATCCTTGAAGTTGACGTCGCATGTGTTTCAACTATCGGATTAAGCCTTTTTGCACCAGAAGATATACTATTAAAAACTCTATAACTTTTACCTAATTTCTGCAGCCTTCTTAAATCTTCGGTAAAACCACTGGTAGAAGGCAAAAAATCTATTAGGAAATCGATACCATAATTATCAACATCGTAGCCTAATAATCTCAGTTTATCCTTAACGTCTCCATCAGACGGTTGTTCATAGAGTACATCGTGTTTTTCCGCAAATTCTTTCAGTCCCTTGTAGTAGTCGTACTTAATGGTTAGCTTGTGTTTTTTTAGAACATCTTCCGAAATACGAAGACCTTTGGCGGCTATATTTGAAAACAAATTGAATAACGGAAGTTCTATGTCAAAAAACCTATACAGCTCGCCGGCTTTCTCGGCTAAACCAAACAATTGCTCTTTATACTCTTCAAGTTTATGCGCAAAAAGCATATAAGCATCTTTACTCAACTCTTCCCGTCGATAATACATACTCATATAACGATTAAAATCATCCTGATCACGATATAACGGTTTAATCCTATGTGGAATGTCCCAAGACTGTGTATCCCCTGATACAGCTTTCACTCCAGCTACAATTCTCGACAAAAGATTAATATCAATAACGCTATTAGGTAGCCGTTTATGTTTCTTATACAAAGAACTACCAATTAGCCAATAATCATGAGTGACCAGATCAGCCTCAAGATTAATGATATAATCAGAGTCAACCTCAGAGAACAATCCATCCTCATAGACAAAGTAGCGGTCTTTCCCTTTCTCAGAAAAATCTTTTTGATACAAAAAATATATACATTTTTTTTTACTCATATGGAGAAATCTCATCATATATTTCGGATATCAACGTACTATTGAAATCCTTAAGAAGAATAGTTTTATCCTTGAATTTACCATTACCTTTTAGTCTTGTGACAGTCCCTCTTAAGCGATAATCAACCTTTCCAAACATTGGCCTTAGTTTTTTTATAGGAGTGTTTTGAAGTGAAATCAGAAAGAATCTCTTATGTTGATAAGGCCATGACTCCTCAAACTTATCTATAAATCCCTCGACATCTACCTCATGGCCTACAGACGCCAAATAGATAAAGCAAGCAGGAACTTCCGGTCTAAAAACATCCGCAGAAATAACACTTTTGCAGTGTTCAATCAGATCAATAGAAGAGTATTTCTTATATGCCAAGAGAAGAAATATATGATAATTCTGCCACCCATAAATTGCCACACTTGAATCCATAATATAGTCAGAAATGGACTTCAATTGATCTGGGGAAAGATCCAAATCCATTAACAACTTGCAGAATTGATCTGTTGAAACAGGCTGACATGCAAATTCTCTAATTATTGCATCGGCTATATCAATAGCTAAAACAGATTTTGAATCAAATAAATTGCTTGAGATTAATGTTTTGAATCGATTTATACAAAATCTGAATGGCCTTCCTTGCGTTTTGTCATTTTTAAGCTGTTCCATCAAAAACTCATGTAATACGGGAACAGATCTGGCAATAACTTTCTTGCTTCTTGAGCGCCACATAGTGTCGATAACAGAAATTCGATCATCAATACTTGGGAAGAAATCTTCAATATCTTCACTGCGACTATCTAATATCGCCGTTTTCTTAGAGTTAATATTGAGCCCAAATTTCCTAAGCTCGAGAATTAAAGTATTCAAAGCCCTTTTCGCCGCAAATTCATTTGCACAAATAATTCTTACATCATCGACATATCTAAAATAGTCAAATCCACCATCAACCATTTTTTTATCAACTCGATCTAACACGACATTAGCGATAAACGATGAAGCGTCTCGGTTTTGAGGCAATCCATGACGATCATTGAAGCACCATTTTTCAAGAAGCGCTCTAAGCGTACTAATCGCACTCCTAATTTTATTCTTCTCACTTCCGCTTGCTTCAATCCTACACATCATACCAATGAAAGCATTTTCGATAGCATTTATTGAGATATGCTCAAAATAGTTGAGCATATCTGTGACCAGTAACGATTGACCATCATCTATAGCTAAGTGAGATATGTTTTCAAATGTGTTCCATAGTTCGATACGATGCTTAAACAAGTATCGATCCTTTCCATGTTTGTTATAGCGATGACTTAGAACCCTATTTGACAAAAGAGGGTCAAAAAAAGGCATTAGATAAGTACAAATCGACTGATAGATAAAGCGGTCATAGAAATCTATTTCTAATGTATACCGAAGACCTAAAGAGCTTTTCGGGACATCGTAGGTGAATTTTTTGCCCGATTCATAAACACCATGATTTATTTCTAAGTTTTTTTGAAGTATTTTGTTGAGACTATTCGAATTTGACAACAGATCTTCATATCTAACAGTATCGTAAAACCAGTCATCCTTCATATCTTGGCGAAGGTGCTTTAACGTTTTCCTTATGTCTATGGGGAAAGCGAATAAGTTCTTTCCTGCATTTTCACTCATAACTAATAGTCCCAGTGTACAATATTTTTAAAACCCGATCATTTTAATGATATTCAGCAGTTCTGCATATTATTCGATTAAAAAAACATCCTACATATATTTTATTGTATCTTTTGCAAAATCCTAACCTGGACAAGCCAGAACCAAAGATTTTCTGATTCTCTTGCCAAAATAACGCGAAAATCAGAACTAAGAAGCTAACAGGATACCCCAACAATGATAAGGTTATCAAGTTTCCGTTTATCCTGCTTTCAAGCGTCCACATAGAAGTCCCACAGCTCAAATATTTTTTTTCCACTCAAACACAAAAAATTCCATTACTGCGGTATCAAAGTAAAATTATAATTACAAGTAATTCTTTTTTTTAGAAGTTTTATAGAGACCCATAACATGCTCCATAGAAGGAGACCATGCAGTTAAAAAACAAACGGCTGTCTACATTCTGTGTATACAAAACAACAACCTCCCGGCATGCAGTATGCGATTACAGCTCGGACTCGGTGACTACCATAATGTTATCAAGGTCCAGTGGGATGTCGAAACGCCTCCACCGAGACTATTCCCACTCTCAAGTAGCTGATTATATAAGTATTTTTTCTCGCCACGGTTTGCCAATCCTGTTTTGAGAGAGCCGAGGTTGAGGATGCTCATGCATGGACGGGCAATTGTTTTGTATCGTTTTCTACCAGCGATGGGGGACTGGAGAAGGAGATGTGCGGAGACTGCCGGGGAGGGGGCTACGGGGATGGATAGGTCAAGACCTTTTGGCAGGCTTGTATGAACACCGTATAATTCCTGACTTTGGGGACAGGAATTATACGGTTAAGAAGAGATTAGCAACAGCGACCGGAGAGGGATTCAGCCTGATAGGAGCTCCTGACAAAGGGTGCCGATGCCACGTTGGCAAACCCGATCTTCAGGGCTGTTTCCTTTAAGCTGTCAAAGGTTTCAGGGGTATAGTACTCGGTCACCGGGAGATGGTGCCTGGAAGGCTGGAGGTACTGACCCAGGGTGAGGATGGAACACCCATGGGCATGGATGTCTTTCATGGTTTGGATCAGCTGGTCATGGGTTTCCCCGAGGCCGACCATGATGCCTGATTTGACCGGGATATGGGGGGCTATTTGCGATGCCCGTTTGAGCAGATCCAGGGATCTTTGGTAGATGGCTTCCGGCCTGACCGTGGCATAGAGGGAGGGGACGGTTTCTATGTTGTGGTTGAGGACATCGGGTTGTGCTGAGAGGACGGTTATCAGGGCTGCTTCATCTCCCTGGAAGTCCGGGATGAGTACTTCGATTCCTACCCCGTCTACGGCTTTGCGGATGGCCTGGATGGTCTCGGCAAAGTGGGCGGAGCCGCCGTCCTGGAGATCGTCCCTTGTGACCGAGGTGACGACTACGTATTTGAGGCCGAGGTCCTTGGCGGCCTTGGCTACCCGGAGGGGCTCGGTTGGGTCGAGGGTTTCCGGGATGTCTGAGGTGACGTTGCAGAAGCGGCAGTTACGGGTGCATTGGCGACCGAGGATCATGAAGGTTGAGGTTCTTTTTGAGAAGCACTCCCACATGTTGGGGCATTTGGCTTCCTGGCATACGGTGTGAAGCTTGGAGGAGGCGAGGAGGTGCCTGACCTTTTCATACTCCGGTCCGGTGGGAAGTTTACGTTTCAGCCAGCTGGGTTTTGCTTGTTTCATGATCCTCTCCGATGGGTTGGTTAAAGCGCCTTTTTAAGTTGTTCCGGTGTCACTGTTTTGAATGAAAACCCGGTGACGTGGCTCAGGTTATCAATCAGGTGGGTTTTCACGGTGGTAGTCATTTGGGGGGTGCCGAGATCCTGGGCCATGGAGGTCATGCCCACGCCCTGGAGACCGCAGGGGTTGATCCAGGAAAAGGGGGTGAGATCCAGGTTGACGTTTAGGGCCAGGCCGTGGTGGCAGACCCCGTGCTTGACGGTGAGGCCGATGCTGCCGATCTTGTTGTTCGCAACCCAGATGCCGTGGTTTTTGGGGTTGCGGGCTGCGTTTACCCCAAAGGTTTGGCAGGTGCGGATCATGGTCTCTTCCAGGGTGTTGACAAAGTCGGCGATGCCGATGTTGGCCCGGGAGATGTCCACAATGGGGTAGAGAACGATCTGGCCGGGGCCGTGGTAGGTGATGTTGCCGCCTCGTTTGGTGGGGATCACGGGGATCCCCTTTTCCTCGAGGAAGTCGGGGGTGACCCTGAGGTTCTCAGTGCCGCCTCGTTTGCCCAGGGTGAAAACCGGGGGGTGCTCAAGCACCAGGACCACGTCGGGCGCGAGACCTCCCTCGGTTTTGGCGAGGGAGATCTGTTGCTGGAGGGCGTAGGCTTCCTGGTAGTCAATCACCCCAAGGTCTGTTACCCATTTCTCTGGTGTTGTGTTATCCACAGAGGCACGGTTTCCTAGCGGCGGCAACCTCGTCCATGCGTTTGACTTTGGGGAGGTTGGGGGCCGTCTGTAGGAGTTCCGGGGTTTCCTCGGCTTCTTTGGCAATGTCCTTAAAGGCCTGGATGAACTCGTCAATGGTCTCTTTGGACTCGGTCTCCGTGGGCTCGATCATGATGGCGCCCTGGACCACCAAGGGAAAGTAAACCGTTGGGGGATGAAATCCGTAATCCATGAGACGCTTGGCCATGTCCAGGGTGGTGACATGGTAGGGCTGCTGGTTCTTGTCTGAGAACACGCACTCGTGCATGCAAGGCCTATCATAGGCAAGGGCCAGGGTGTCTCTGAGCTCTGCTTTAATGTAGTTGGCGTTGAGCACGGCCAGCTGGCTGGCGAGTTTGAGCCCCTTGCCCATGGTGCGGATGTAGGCATAGGCCCTGACCAGGATACCAAAATGACCGTGGAAGGTGAGCATCCGGCCAATGGTGTCCGGGCAGTCAAACTGCCAGGAATAACCCTTGTCTGTTTTGCTGATCCGGGGGGATGGCAGAAAGGGCGCAAGTTTACTGACTACGCCGATGGGACCGGAACCGGGACCGCCGCCGCCGTGGGGGGTGGAAAAGGTCTTGTGGAGGTTCAGGTGGATTACATCAATGCCGATCTTGCCGGGCTGGACAATGCCCATGATGGCGTTCATGTTGGCGCCGTCACCATAGACCAGGCCGCCTTTGGCATGGACGATGTCGGCGATCTCCTGGATGTTCTCCTCAAACAGCCCCAGGGTGTTGGGGTTGGTGATCATGATGCCGGCGGTGTCCTCGTCCATGACCGCTGCCACGGCCTCGGGGGTGAGGATGCCGTTCTCCCCGGATTTGATGTTAATGGATTCATATCCGCACAGGGAGGCGCTGGCAGGGTTGGTGCCGTGGGCCGTGTCCGGGATGATGATCTTGGAGCGCTGCTTGCCGTTCTTGGCGTGAAAGGCGTGGATCACGAGCATGCCGGTGAGCTCGCCATGGGCACCTGCTGCGGGCTGGAGGGTCACGGCGTCCATGCCGGTGATCTCGCCAAGATCCTGCTCCAGGTTATACATCAACTCCATGGCGCCCTGGGTAAGCTGTTCTGCGGCCATGGGGTGGGCGGTTGTAAAGCCCGGACGGGCGGCCTGGACCTCGTTGGTCTTGGGATTGTACTTCATGGTGCAGGAGCCTAAGGGATACATGCCCGAGTCAACCCCGAAGTTCCACTGGGAAAGCCGGGTGTAATGCCGGGTCACGTCCACTTCACTCAGCTGGGGCAAATTGGGTCCGCCGGTGGTGAGGGTGGCGTCCAGGGGGGATGAGGGCACATCCGATGTGGGGATGGACAGTCCGCATCGTCCGTCTCGGCTCTTCTCCCATAACAGGGGCTCGTTAAAAATAAGGCCCGTGGTTGCAGTCGGGGTTGTCATGGTCGTACCTCCTTTGCCAGGTTTTCTATATCCTGCCGGGAAAGGACTTCCGTAGCACAGAACAGGTAATGATCTTTCAGATCGGGGTAGTAACACTCCAAAGGAAGTCCTGCAAGGATGCCCTTTTCAGTTTCAAGCTGCTTGCGCCGGGCCTGGAACCCTGGAGGGGCCTTGAGAACGAATTCATTGAAAAACGGCGTGTCGAAGGGGGCGGTAAAGCCCGCGCCTTCCAGGGTCTGTTTGAGAAAGACCGCTTTGTCGTGGTTGAGCACAGCCAGTTCATGGAGGCCCTTCTTGCCGGCAAAGGCGAGATACATACCTGCTGCCATGGCGTTGAGGCCGTTGTTGGAGCAGATGTTGGAGCTTGCCTTCTCCCGGCGGATGTGCTGCTCCCGTGTGGACAGGGTGAGTACAAACCCGTCCTTGCCGTCTTTATCCTTGGCCCTGCCCACCAGTCGTCCGGGCAGATCCCGCATGAGCTTTTTCGTGCCCGTGAGAATACCGAGGCCGGGGCCGCCAAAGGACTGGGAAATGCCGAAACTCTGGCCCTCGCCGCAGACCAGGTTGGCGCCAAACGATCCGGGGTTCTTCAGAAGACCGTAGGAAAGGGCTTCGGTAAAGGAGACCACCATGAGGGCTTTCTTGGCATCGGCTGCGGCCCTTACCTTGGTCAGGTCCTCAATGACGCCGAAGAAATTGGGACTCTGCACAGCCACGGCTGCCACATCTTCCATGGCGTCCAGGACGGAGAGGTCTGTGGTGCCGTCCGGGTTGTAAGGGATCTCAATGAGCTCATAGCCCGAGGGCGAGAGGTAGGTGTTGATGATCTGCCGGTGATGGGGATGGACCAGGGCAGACACCGCAACCTTTTTGGTTTTCTTTTTCTTCTTAAGCGCGATGAGCATGGCCTCGGCAAGGGCGGTTCCGCAGTCGTAATGGGAAGCAGTGGCTACATCCATGCCCAGGATCTCAGTGATCATGCTCTGGAACTCGTAGATTCCCTGGAGGGTACCCTGGGAAATCTCAGGTTGGTAGGGCGTGTAGGCCGTGGCAAACTCAGACCGAGACAACAAATAGTTGAGTGCGGACGGAATATGATGGCGGTAACTGCCGGCACCGATGAACACCTTGGTGGCTGCCATGTTGGCGGCAAGCCCTTCCATGTGGTCGTTGAGTTCCCATTCGGTGAGGGCGTCCGGAAGATCCAGGTCCCCTTTTAAACGGCAGGACTCAGGAATGCTGCTGAAGAGATCTTCCAGGCTGCTGTGGCCGGTGACCTTTAGCATCTCCGTGATATCTTCTTGGGTGTGGGGGAGATAACGCATGATTAACCTCTCAGTGTATCAAGGTATGCAGCTTTATCCAGAAGGGCTTCAACGTCTGAAGGGTTCTGGGGTTTGATCTTCATGATCCAGCCTTGGTCATAGCAGGAAGTGTTGACAAGCTCGGGGGCATCCTCAAGGGCTGCGTTCACCTCAACCACCTCGCCGGCCAGGGGCATGTACATCTCTGAAACGGCTTTTACGGACTCCACGGTGCCGAACTCGTCCCCCTGGCCAAAACTGTCTTCCACCTCGGGCAGCTCCACAAACACGATCTCTCCCAGCTGATCCTGGGCGTAATCGGTGATGCCGATGGTGACAATGTCCCCGTCCATTTTAACCCATTCGTGATCGTCGGTATATTTGACATCTTCGGGAAGGTTCAGTTCATTGATCTCTTTCATAGCTTTATCTCCTTATTACCCAGTAAAGTTGGTTATTTTAAGTCTGGCTGTGCGGTGGGGTCTGATCTCGCCTGCAACAACCACATTGATTTTTCTTTTATTTTCCTGGAGCACCAGTTTTTCGCCCGGATTGGGTTGGCGATCGACCAACACAAACCCGCAGCTCAAGCCCTTGGCCTTGAACCCCTCGGGAAGATCCGGGGACGCAATGCTGAGAATGCGGCCTTCATGGAGCCCGATACCCATGTCTGTTGCACAGGTAAGGACCATGCCGATGGACTTGCCACTGGCATCGATCACTTGGGTGTCGGGTCCGGTGCCCACTTTTCTTAAGTTCTCCCCCACAAAGGGCACGGTAAAGGGTGCGTCGGCTGAATCGAGAAGCGCGTCTTTACCCAGGAACTCCTTGGTGAACCCTTTGCCGTCTTCGGTGGTGGCAAGGGCGAACATCCAAGGATGATTGACGAATTTGCGCTCGCCGACATCCTGGTGGGACAGGGGCAGGCCCGCGCCCGCCCGAAGGGAATCCCGGGCACCCAGGCCACAGGCAATGAGACCGGACGCTTTGCCAGCATCAAGAAGGCTCTCCCACAGGGAAACCACCTTGTCCGGGGCCACAAAGATCTCAAACCCGAACTCACCGGTGTACCCGGACCGTGAGATCAGCACATCGGTCTTGTCCAGGAGTTGAACCGGCTGGTCCGTTCCTTTTAGAAAATGGCCCTTAAAGGAAAAGTAGGGCATGGCACCAAACACCGTGGCAGGATCGTGGAGGATTTTTGCAAGGATCCGGGCGCTGTTCTTGCCCTGGATATCTACCTTGGCCACCTGATCGGTGAGGTCCTCAATGGTAACGGTCCGGGATTGTTTCTGGGCCAGAAGATGACTGCTGACCGCACCGCCCATGCCTGCGTTCACGCAGAGCATGTAGGTCTCCGGGGCAAAATTGTAGACAATGGCGTCATCAATGACATGGCCTTTTTCATTAAGGATGGCGCCATAGACGCACCGGCCCTGCTTGAGCCCGGAAAGCTCCCGGGTGTGGCAGAACTGGAGTAATGCCAGGGCATCCGGGCCGGTCACCATGATGCAGGCCATGTGGCTGGTATCAAACAGGCCGGCGGATTCAAGTACGGCCAGGTGCTCTTTTTTAACACCGGTGTCGTACCAGAGGGGCATGTCATACCCGCCGAAACTTGCCATGTTGGCCCCGCTTTGTTTGTGCCATGGGTTGAGCGGGGTGGTTTTGAGGTCTGAACTCATAAATATTCTCCTGAATTACAATATATAAGGAACCATCAGGTTAAAGGATTTGTACACAACAAAGGTTTCAACCGCATCAATACCGCTGACCTGGGATATTTCGTCCGTATAAAACTCCAAAAGACCGAACCCCTCCTTGAGCAACACCATGGCCATGACATCAAACCGGCCGGTGACCACTGAAGCGGAGATAACGCCCCTGAGCCGGGAGATCTTCTCCCCGACTTCAACAAGGTTCATCTCTGACGCCTTGAGACCGATGATCACGGTCTGATGGCCGGGGATGCTGCTGGGATCAACCAGGCCGCAAACGTCCAGGATCTTTTCTTCGGTAAGCTTGTTCACCCGGGCCCTTACGGTGTTCTCGGTGATGTCGAGCTTTTCTGCAATTTTCTTAAACGATTTCCTGCCCTCTTGCAGCTCCTTGATGATGGCGATATTTATGTCGTCGATTTTCATACTTTCCTCATTTTTGATGGGTGGAACCTGGAAATATTCGATTTAACAACCTCAAAATTACGGTAGATGAAAATCAACGACAATGTCAAGCTTAAGCTAAAATTCTAATCTTGATTCTTTTTGTCAAAGTACTTTTTGGTTTCCCTGACCACCACCGGTGTCAGCAGCAGGAGGCCAATCAGGTTGGGAATGGCCATCAACCCGTTAAAGGTGTCCGACAGGTTCCAGACCAGGTCAAGTTTAGCCACAGCCCCTACCCCTACAAAGAGGATAAAGACGATACGGTAGGGCATTACAGCGGCGACTCCGAAAAGGTATTCAATGGATTTCTCACCATAATAGCTCCATCCGAGAACCGTGGAGTAGGCAAAGAGAATCAATCCGATGGTGACGATATAGGCACCGCCCGGCATACCCTTGCCAAAGGCGATGGTGGTGAGTTCGGCACCGGTTTTTCCCATGTTCCAGGTATCTGTGAGGATGAGGACAAGACCTGTCATGGTGCAGACCACGATGGTGTCGATAAAGGTCTGGGTCATGGAGACCAGGGCCTGGGAAACAGGATCTTTGGTCTGGGCCGCAGCCGCTGCAATGGGTGCACTACCAAGGCCGGATTCGTTGGAGAAAACACCCCGGGCAACACCCATGCGGATGGCCAGCATCACGGAGGCACCGGCGAAACCACCGGAGGCAGCCGTGGGGGTAAAGGCTTCAGTGACGATAAGGGCGAGGGCTGCGGGAACACTAGAGATGTTCATGATAATGATGACCAGGGCACCGGCCATGTAAAAGGCAATCATGATGGGCACCAGAACGCCGGTAACCTTACCGATATTCTTGATACCGCCCAGGATAACGGCTGCGGTACAAACCATGAGGACAAGACCCGTAATAACAGGTGAGATGTTGAAGGTGGCCTCAACCGCAGCTGCCACAGAGTTGGACTGGACCATGTTACCAATACCAAAGGCGGCAATGGAAGCAAAGACGGCAAAGACCGCTCCAAGCCAGGGCTGGTTCAAGCCTTTGGATATATAGTACATGGGACCGCCGCTCATTTCGCCGTTCTCATCCACCACCCGATACTTTACCGCAAGGACCGCCTCGGCATACTTGGTGGCCATGCCCACAAGGCCTGTGAGCCACATCCAGAAAAGCGCACCCGGTCCGCCGGCGGCAATGGCGGTGGCCACACCTGCAATGTTACCGGTACCGACCGTTGCTGAAAGGGCTGTCATCAATGCCTGGAAATGGGTGATATCCCCGGGCTCAGTGGTGTCTCCCTTTCGTTTGATAAAGGCAAGATAAAGGGAATGCCACAATTGGGTGAACTGCAACCCCTTGAGGGAGAAGGTCAACCAGAAACCGGTTCCCACCAATAGAATCAACATGGGAGGACCCCATGCAAACGCACCTACTTTGCCGACCATTGCTTCGAACGAACTTAAAAAATCCATACTCATGCCTCCTGAACATCCGTTAGTGCCCGGGTAAAGCCGCCATTTCCCGGTTAAAGGTCCTGGCCCAGACACAGGTTATGTTATTGGTCACCTGTCTACGCAACAGGCAAAACCATCACCGTACTTGCTCTAAGGGTGTTTCTGAGGGGAAATTTATGTATTACTCAATTACCGTTCAATATTTTTGTGCATTCGTAAGTTTTTTTCTTCTTCCTTGTGTATATAGTTAGATTATGGTAATGTCAAACAATATTTAACCATTGACTGAAATTTATTTCATTTCATTGGTTCATCCATAGATTCCAATTCATTGGAAAAGATCGCCGAATACAAAGGAGGTAACATGGAGAAGCAGGTTGTGGTCATTGGGGCTGGCCCCGGGGGATATGTTGCGGCACTCAGGGCATCCGCCCTTGGCGCAAACGTCACCATCATCGAAAAAGAAAATGTGGGCGGCACCTGCCTCAATTGGGGGTGCATTCCGTCAAAAATCATGAAAACCACCGCAGATATGTATCTCAAGTTCCATGAAGCCCGGGATTACGGAATCGAACCAGCAGGTGATCCCCGGGTGGACATGGCAAACCTTATGGCCCGGAAGAAACGGATCATAGACTCCCAACGAACGGGGATCCACGCCCTCTTAAAAAAGGGCAAGGTGGCATTCGAGCAGGGAAGAGGAGTAGTAGAGGGACCCAACAGAGTTGCAGTAATTAAAGCGGATGGCACAAAAAAAGAGCTGCCCTATGACGACCTGATCCTGGCAACCGGCACTATTCCTCTTAATATATCCACTTTCCCCTTTGACGGCAACACCATTCTCTCCTCCAACCACCTGCTGGAACTTGACGCGATCCCTGAATCCATCCTCATCGTGGGCGGCGGGGTCATCGGCTGCGAATTTGCTTTCATCCTTTCCGCCCTGGGAGCCCAAGTAACAGTGGTTGAGGCCATGGACCGCCTCCTTCCCCTGGACGCAGTGGATGTCTCCTGTTCCAAGATCATCCAGCGTGAAATGAAAAAGAAAAAAATCAAGGTGATCACGGACCGGGCAGTGACCCAGGTAGAAAAAACCGAGCAAGGGGCCACGGTCACCATCGGGGTCTCCCCCTTTTCCGACCCGGCAAAGGCCGCCAAGGTAAAAGAGCAGACCGTTGAGGTAAAACAGATGGCCGTCTGCATCGGCCGGGCCCCCCTCTCCGGGGATATGGGGCTTGAGAACATCGGCCTTGAACCGGACGACCGCGGCTGGATCCCGGTGAACGAGCACATGGAGACCCCTGTGAAAGGGGTGTATGCCATCGGCGATATCCTGGGGCCTGCCAGGATCATGCTGGCCCATGTGGCTTCCCATGAAGCCATGGTGGCAGCCGATAACATCATGGGCCAAAACCGCACCATGGCATACCATGCCGTGCCCGGCGCCATTTTTACCATGCCGGAGGTGGGCAACGTGGGGCTGTCGGAGCAGGAGGCAAAGAAAAAAGGCCTGGCCGTCACCTGCACCAGTGTCAACTTCAGGACCCTTGGCAAAGCCCAGGCCATGGGGGAGATCGCAGGTGAGGCCAAGATTGTGGCAGACGAAAAATCCGGCAGGGTACTTGGGGTTCACATCACCGGCCCCCATGCCACGGATCTGATTGCCGAAGGCGCCCTGGCCGTCACCAAGGGCCTTACGGTATCGGATATAGCCGAGACCATCCATGCCCACCCCACCCTGGCTGAAATCATGGGTGAGGTGAGCCTCAAAGGAACAGGGAAAGCCCTCCACGGATAAGGGGCAGCAGATAAAAACAAGGGAAGCCTTTCATGCCCCACGGCATGAAAGGTCTTTCCATCGCCCTGATTTTTTTTTCTTTATTCGTGTCAACCCTTGACCCGTTCAAAAGCAATTTGTATATTTATATCAAAACGAAATACTCCCTGACCCGATCTAACACCCTCTTCAAATTCGACTTGCCCCCTCTCTTAATTCACCGAGGCCTGTAATCGAACAAGCCAAAAAACAAGGTGATTGAATGGACGCAGAACAGAAAGTAAAAACGAAAACCCCAGCCGGTGCCGTATTTACGTTTCAAATGTGTTGATACCCCCTTCAAAAGACGAACGGTTTTATCAACACCCATTATCGAGGAGGAAAAGTTATGAAAAGGTTAATCATTATTGCATCCGTAATCCTGCTCTGTGCATTCATTGCGTCGAGTGCCCCGGGTCAAGACCTTAAGATCGGGACCCTGTTTGATCACACCGGTGCGCTAAAAGACTGGGGGCCCCATTTTCAGGATGCAGCAGAACTTGCGGCGAAACAGATGGCTTCCGCCGGATTCAATATCGAATTGATTCACAAAGACTCCGGGACCGCAGCCGAACCGGCGAAAGAAGCGGCGAAAAAGCTGATAGAAGAAGATAAGGTGGTGGCCATACTGGGATCCGGCTCAAGCGGGGTCACCGTTCCGGTAGCTGAAGCTGTGACATGTCCGAACAATGTGCTGATGATCTCACCCGGTTCGACCTCCCCGTTCATTAGTATTTTACCGGCTGACAGTAAAAAGGATTTCCTGTTCCGGACCTGCCCTTCCGATGCCCTCCAAGGGGTCATACTGGGCAAACTTGCCGCCGGCCTGTATAAAAGCGCTTCTGTAATGCATATCAACAACCCTTACGGACAAGGACTGACGGATCAGTTCAGAAAGTCCTTTCAGAAACGCGGCGGAATGATCTACACAACGCTGCCCCATGGCGAGGACGTGGCGGCATCCTATGCAGATGACCTCAGAAAGGCCTTTGCAAGGGTTTATTTAACGAAACCTTTTCGTTCGGGAAAGTCCGATGTGCTTTGCGTGTTCAGTTACCCCGAACACGCCAAAATTTATGTCAAAGAGGCCATCGAAGATTTTGACGCAAAGCACTTTCTCTTCTGCGACGGAAGCAAGTCCGAGGAACTCGCCAAAGTTGTCGGCGTGGAAAACCTTGAGGGCATGATGGGAACGGCTCCCGGTGTGGGGGGCGGAGAGTCTTATTCCAATTTTACCGTCGCTTTTAAGGCCGAGTTTGGAGACATCCCAACGGTTCCATTTATTGCCAACACCTATGATGCCACAGCCCTGATCGGTCTTGCCGCCTATGCCGCAAAAGCGAAAGGGTTTCGCCTGACATCCAGAACTATCCGGGATCAACTCAGGCTGGTGTCAAGCCCGCCCGGAAATTTTATCTCTTCCGGAAAGTTTAAGCAGGCCTTTGAACTGCTCAGGCAAGGCAAGGATATAAATTACGAAGGCGCTTCCGGTTCAGTGGATTTCGACAAAAACGGTGATGTACTGGCTCCCATCGAAGTGTGGAGATATTCCCAGGGCAAGGTTGTGACTGTTCGGGTCGAGTATCAGATACCTGAAGAATAAAAACCACGTTACTTAATGAAGGACTAAAAAAGAGGGAACTTATGTTGAAAAAATTCGTATTAACCGCTTTTTGCAAGGACAGGCCCGGCATCGTTGCCGATCTTTCCGAAGTCATCTACAAAAACGGATGTAACCTGGAAGATTCTACCATGACCCACCTGGCCGGCGAATTTGCCATCATTTTATTGTTTTCCCCCCTGTCTGCCGGAGAAGAAACAGATTTAGAAGAAAGGCTTTCCCAGGAATGCCGACGGTTGGAAAGGGAAAAAGGGATCACCGCCTTCATACGGCCCGCAACCTATGCAGAAAGAAAAACGAAAACGGATTACCATACGAATAACCTGTACGTGGAAGGCCAGGATCATGCCGGCATTGTATACAAAGTGAGCCGGTTTCTTGCCGATAACGATATCAACATCGCTTCCCTGAAATCAGAGGTGAAATTCTCACCGGAAAGCGGGGCTGCCATTTACAGTTTGTCGATTTCGGTTGAAATCCCCCAAAGCCTGTCCCTTAAAACAGTGGAACAAAGGCTTCATCAAATCGAAGATCAGTTGAACGTGAATATCACCATGGAGTGATTGCAGGATATGGGGGTCGAGCCACGAAAAATGATTAAAATCAGATAAACACAGACAAGCGCACCCCTAAGACATCTGGAGGTTACCGTGGCCCGATCCCATATCCATATATATATAATCCCCCGTATGCCAATGCTCCGATCACTTGACCAACGCAACAAACAGTATTATATATAGTACTGAGAATAATGTTAATTAAAATCGCAATGGAGCATTTTTATGAATACCATAACAGCCAATCAATTAAAGACCAAAGGTGTTTCAGTGATTGAAAACAATCTTGCAGACAATCATGAATTGGTCATTACCGTTCGAGGCAAAGAAAAATTTATAGTAATGGATATAAGCCAATATAACTATTTAAGAGAATGTGAACTTGACGCTGCGCTTCACCAGACCAAAGCGGATCATCAGGATGGAAATTTTGTTACTGAAAGTGTTGAAGACCATATCAAACGAATAAAACAATGACGTTTCAACTTATCTATACAAACAGTTATATCAAACGGGCTTCAAAATCTGCAAAAAAACATCCTGAGTTGTTGTCACAATATGAAAAAGCACTTAAAATTTTAGAGCGTGACCCAAATCATCTATCTTTGAGGCTCCACCCCTTAAAAGGAAAATTAAAAAACCTGTACTCCGTTTCTATAAATATATCCTATAGGATCACCCTGGAATTTTTTGTTACAGAAAAAGAAATAATTTTAGTAAATGTCGGGCATCATAATGAAGTCTATTGAAAGACCATTAAACTTCGGAGGATTCACATGATGACGGATCATGAACATAAGGTACTGACCCTACTGGCCAAGGAATGGGATTATATCGGTCCTCCCCAAAAAAGATAAATGGGTTGACAAAAGGTTCGAACTCGGACTAAACATAGATCATGAAAAAAGATACGGATCTCATCATCTCCCTGATCTCCCGTATCAGGGAAAAAGCCAACACACATATCGTCTCGGAGTTGAAACGGCACCAAATCAACGGACTTCAGCCCGTCCACGGCGACATCATATACGCCCTGATGAATCACAGGGAACTCTCCATGAAGCAGATAGCAGAAATCGTAGACAGAAAGAAATCCACGGTGACCACCCTTATCGAAAAGTTGATACGACTTGGCTTTGTCGAAAAAAGACTTAACGAGACAGACAACCGGTCGTTCCTGATCTCCCTCACAAACAAGGGAGAACGTCAACGCCAGGCCATGATTGACATTTCCGAAAACCTGATCAAAAAAGTATACAAAAACATGCCCCAGGACGAGCGGCAGCAACTGGTGAAGGCCCTTAGGAGCATCAACGACAACTGGTGATTTTTTTTACCCATATAGTCCTATCTCGAACTAAAAAAAGGAGGTTTACCATGCGTTCCCTTGACCACTTAAATCGAAAAGAACTTGTCGACCTGTTGAACAAATGCTGGATGACCCATGACGGCATGTGGTTTCTGCACAGCCTTCAGCACCACGGCATCAACGCCGCCAACCAGGCAAATAAGGCTGCCATCTCCTCCCTTGCCGGAATTGAAGTGGATCGCCTGAAAAAAACCCTGGGTTTTGACGATGGGATCAAAACAGCCGAAACCTTCAAACGGTTTTTTCGCATCAGCATCAGATCTGCTCATTCCGGATTTCATGAATATAAAATGGCATTTCCCCGCCAAAGACAGACTGACATGGGCGTTTGAAAAAGACAGTTGTTTTGCCTACAAAGGCATATGCACCATGGGCGTCATTGACGGGTATGAGTGCGGCGTTCTTCACAGGATCCGTTGCTGGCTGAAGGTTCTGGAGATTCCCCACGAATTTGATCCCCAATTCCACCGCTGCCTGATGCACACCCGGGGGGAGTGCTCAGGAACCATACGATTGCAGTTTTAGCCTCCCTGGATACAGTTGGACCCTTTGTTCATTTTTTCGTTTTTTCTTGACAAAAACCAACTACTTATCTTATTAACTACGATATTGTATATACTGCAAGACAAACGTTTAGTTCTTCATCATGTGTTTTTTTATTTAAAAAGGGAGATGGTAATAGTGAAAAAAATAGTTTGTTTAACACTTACACTTCTGGCAATTTCTTTGTCACCTGCTGTGGCAAAAAACTTTGAACTCGTGACCGGTGAGTGGGCGCCCTATATTTCAGAAGAGATGCAGGACGGAGGACCCACTGCG
The DNA here is from genome assembly GCA_016342325.1 of Desulfobacterium sp. GTDB lineage: Bacteria > Desulfobacterota > Desulfobacteria > Desulfobacterales > Desulfobacteraceae > Desulforapulum. The sequence continues at coordinate 1,983 of JAEINR010000107.1, read as the reverse complement.
ATTATTGTGTCTGAAGTCCTTAAAGCAGCCGGGCACACGGTTAGTTTTAAGTATATGCCCTGGAGACGTACTGAAGTTATGACCCAGAAGGGGAAAGCCGTGGGAACATTTCCCTGGACCTCAACCACGGAATTTGAGAAAACCTGTTTTCTCTCCACGCCCATTGCTCACCAGAAAATGGTTTTCTTCTATATGAAGGATAAGCTTGGAGACTGGGATTATACGGGCTATGAGCAGCTCAAAAAATTGAAAGTGGGCGGATCAGACGGCTATACCTATATTGAACTTTTCAAAAACGCAGGCGTAACGATTGAAAAGGCACCGGACAATTTAAGTTCCCTTAAAAAGCTTGTCCACGGACGCCTTGATGTTGTGCCCGAGAGCCAGCTGGTTGGATGGCAGACCATTAGAACCCAGATGGCCGACGCCGAGTCCAAGCTTGCCTCCTCCAAAACCCCTCTTTTTGTAAAACCCCTGCATCTCATGGTTTCAAAGAGTCACCCCGATGGACAGGCGCTTATAGATGCCTATGAAAAAGGGTTTGAAATCATAAAAGGGAATGGCGTTTACGCCAAAATCCTGGCAGAGCACGGGCTTTCTGAGTAACCAAAAGCTTAGCGCAACCATATTAAATTAAAAGACCGGTAGGGGTTTACACCCTATCGGTCTTTTGATTTCAACTTCTCTAATCTGGACAAGCCAGAACCCAAGTTAGATCTTAAACTTTGACACCATCTCCTTGAGGTTTGCTGAAAGATCGGAAAGGTCGTTGGCTTTCAGACCCAGTTGAGAACTGGAGTTAGAGATCTCATCTGTTGAAGAATTCATCTCAGCTATATCCTGTGCGATCTCTTCGGAAACAGTTGAACTCTGGGCGACATTTTCATTCACCTCCTGGATTCCCGCAGACGCCTGCTTAACGTTTTCGGCAATCTCCTGTGTGGTTGAAGACTGCTCCTCCATGGCAGTGGCGATGGTCGCCACAATATCGTTGACATTGGTAATGACACCGGAAATGGAGTTTATCTTTGAAACACTCTCCTCGGTAGAGTCCTGGATCGTCTGTATCCGCTCCTTGATTTCAAGTGTCGCATCGGCCGTTTGTTTCGCCAGCTCTTTAATCTCGCTTGCCACAACGGCAAATCCCTTTCCGGCTTCCCCTGCCCTTGCAGCCTCTATGGTTGCATTCAGGGCAAGCAGATTGGTCTGTCCCGATATCTCATTAATGACTTCCGTAACCTTGGAAATATCCCTGGCAGCCTGCCCCAGTTCATCCACCTTTGTTACCGCATCCCGGGCCTGGGCCACGGCCTCACTTGTAATTGAACTGGCCTCTTCAGAACTCTTGGAAATTTCCTCAATGGTTATTGTCATCTCATCAATGCTCGCTGCAACCGTATCGATATTGGTGGCGGCCTGTTCACTTGCAGCCGCAACGGAGTTCATATTCGCACTCATCTCTTCTGCGGCAGCAGCGACCGTATTGGATTTTTCAGACAGATGTTCAATGCCCTGGGACATTACGGTGGAAATCTCAGACAGCTCACTTGAGGAGATGTCAACCGTTATGGCATTTTTAGACACATCCTTGATCAGGACCTGGATCTTTTCAATGAATCGGTTAAACCACAAGGAGAGCTCGCCGATTTCATCCTGGTGTTTTATGGTTAACCGCTTGGTAAGATCCCCTTCTCCCTGGGCAATATCCTCAATCATGTTTACAGTGTTTTTAATGGGCGTGCCAACGATAAATCTGAGACAGATAACAATTGTAATCAAGAGCGTAATGATGATCACAGCCGTTGCAATGACCTGTATGGTTACCGACTCCTTAATGTTTTTGCTTGCTATGGCGTTGAAATTACCGATTCCGGCCAGGGTGTCTTGCTTATGCTTCTCTATCGCCTGGTATAGTGGACCCAGGTTTTAAGACAGCAGTTTAAGTTGTGCATAACGAATCCATCCGCCTAAGGTTTGAACAAA
>JAEINR010000007.1 GCA_016342325.1 Desulfobacterium sp. | reverse complement strand
AACATCACAGCCATCAACTTTGGAACAACCGTCAAAGCTTCTGACAAACTCTCCTTTGATGCAGATCTTTGGTATGCAATGCTGAACGAAGACGATGCAAATGGTGAAGATAAGCTCGGCGCTGAGATTGATCTCAAAGCCACTTACATGCTCATCGAGAACCTTAAAGTAGAAGTTGTTGCAGCGTACCTCTTTGCTGACGACGCTACCTACAAAGGTTCAAACGACGAGAATCCCATGGAAATTGGTACACGTCTGAGCCTCAGCTTCTAAGACAGCCTTGTGCTGACTTAATTGAGTTGAAAATTTGCCGTGCAGGAGCGCTTTTCTCCTGCACGGCTTTTTTTGTTATCCCTCCCTTCCCCCCCCCCCATTTCTTTCCAGGTTTTCCCCACTAAATATCTCCCCCGGGTCAATTAATCCTTTATTTTTAGGTTGTGATTGTATAGCTTTATTCTCATTTCATGAATCACCCTAACCTAAGGAGTCGCAAAGTGAGCAATAAACGTGGGGTTTCATCCCTTTTCATTGTTTTGGCTGTTTTATGCCTGTTTTTGAATTCAGACCGGGCGTGGGCAGACAATGCCCAAACCGTTGCCATCTTTCCCTTTGAGGTCCTGGCCCAGGAGGATGTGGCCTTTCTTGGCAAGGGGCTTACCCGAATGGTCTGTTCCAGGGTCGGGGATACCGACCGGATCCAGGTACAGTGCAGACGGAAACCCTTTAAGGATTATTCCATTGAAATCAATCCCGAGGTCCTGAAAACCTTGAATACCACCGAAGCCTTCAGCGGAGTGGACTATATTGTCAAGGGGAGTCTGACCGTTATGGGGGCCACGGTCAGCACGGATGCCGAACTCATCGATCTCAACACGGGCAGGGTGGTGTGCTATTTTCATGAGTCCGGTTCCAGCCAGTCGGATATTGTTCGCCATGCTGCAGTGATCTCTGAGAAGGTAAAAGCCGTTGTTCAGGGCGGACCCGTTCCAGCATCCCAACCGGAGACGTTCGGTTTAAAGGGGGTCTCTCTACCCCAAAACGACGTTCAAAAAGATGCAGTCACCTTACCCTCCAAGAACCTTTCTCAACCCCCAATAGCCACTCCTGTTGCCATGGACGAGGTTTTCAGGAGTCGGACGTTTAACACCCGATTCTCCGGTCTTGCTTCAGGAGATGTGGACGGTGATGGCCGTGCCGATCTGGTCTTTATGGAGGAACACGCTATCAGTCTGTTTTCTCTTAAGGGGGGAACACTTGTTAAAAAAGGCGCCTTCAAAGGGAAACGATACAACGCTTTTAAAGCCGTAGATGTTGCCGATGTGAACGGGAATGGGAAAGCCGAGATCTTTGTTACCTGTGTTGATCGAAAGGCCGGTGTTCGTTCTTTGGTCCTGGAGTGGAACCAGGGGGCGTTACAAACCGTTGTTGCAGACAGCGATTGGTATTTCAGGGTGGTGGATCTGGATGGACGTAAACGCCTTGTCGGCCAGCACGGGGGGTACTCCGACCTTTTCAGCGGCGGGGTCTACTTTCTCGCCTGGGACGGGTCAGGTTATGGAAAGAGTGATGCGGTTGCGCTTCCCGGGGATGTGGATCTCTTCAGCTTTGTGAAGGGGGACCTTCTTGGAACCGGATCCGAGCAGACCCTATGGCTCGATGGTGCAGGAAAACTGACCCTGACGCGATCAACCGGCCAAAACCAATGGGCAAGTGCGTCCTCCTTTGGGTCTACACCACTGTTTCTGGGAGAAAAAGATGGTCAGGATCTCCAGGACCAGGAACGGCACTATATCAATTCAAGAATGGCTGTGGCGGACCTTGACCAGGATGGTCGCAATGAGGCCATCGTGGTGCACAACCGTGACCTTTCAAAGGGGTTCCTCGACAGGTTTAGAAAATTCACCGCCGGTTCCATAAAGTGCCTGGCCTGGAACGCTTCCGGCATGAAAACGGTCTGGGAAACCGCCCAGGTGAGCGGTTGCATAACCGATTGGGCCCTGGAGGATCTGGACAACGACGGGAGGGCTGAATTGATTTACTGCATCGGCCTGGACAAAGGAACCCTGTTGAATAAAAAGCAAACCGTAGTTGTTGTAAAAAAACTGTAGTCAATACCCGTGGGTGCTCAACCACGGTTTAGTAAAAAAGACCCGGTCGTTCGGTGAAGATCGGCCGGGTCTGAACCCTGCCATGTTGCGCATCATTCTCTTCATTCCGCTCAGTCAGTCTTTTTAACGGATTTTCATCCTCTTCATTTATGTTGCTATCATTTCTTGGTGATGAGTAGTTGTTTTGCTACTAAACGCTGTTTAGGTAATAAAACGCTTGACAATACTAGGACCAAATGTGTAATTCATAGAAAAGGGTTCATGTTCTTTGATCGTTGATGGGGGCATGAAGGAAGAAGGTGGCACATGGTTTCGCGGGAGAACACTGATCACTTTTGTGTCCCAAGAGCTGTTTGCTGATTCTTATTATTGCTTGTCTTTTTTAACAAGAAGAAGGGGAGAAAAGATGAAGAAAATGATGTTGGTGGCTGTTTTTTTCTGCTTAGTCACAGGGCTGGCGTTGCCGGCAATGGCAGTGGATGTTGAGTTTAGCGGCAGCGCTGAGTTTGAGGGAATCCTCAATTCAAGCGAGAACATGAATACGAACGATGCAACCAGTGATTTTCGCCAGATGAGGCTGCGGGTAAAAACCGATTTCATCCTTACGGAAGACCTCAAATTCACCACCCGGTTTGACGCCCTTGAAAAGGTCCTCTCCTCAAAGGATTCCGCCTTTGACAACGGGACTAACGATACCGGCATCGACAACGACACCGACGACGACAACATCGATTTCGATCGGGGGTATCTTACCTGGAAAAGCCCCATCGGTCTGTTTCAGGTGGGACGCATGGAAGGGGTGACCTGGGGTACCTCCTGGTGCGATGATGAGGACGATACTGACAGAATCAAGTATATTCTGCCCATTCCCCTTGGAGAGGGCACCTTCTACATCGGTGCTGTTGCGGAAAAGGTTACGGAAAACGACAAGGGCACCGCGGTCAGCGATGAAGATAATGACAAGTACTACCTCGGCTTTACCTATAAAACCAAGAATTATTCCACCGGTCTCTTGACTGCGTTGTACAATTTTAAGAAGTTCCAGGATCCGGGCCAGGCATTTGCCATTGGCAGTTTCAATGACGTCTATAAAGACCAGATTGCCTACTCTTCAATGAATACCAGCGGCGCCGTTGCAAACTATGCGGGTGCTCTGACCGGGTACGGAACCGCCATTGCCATGGACGGTGGCACCCCCGGTGCAAATACAATGGCGTTTATAGGGGCCAACCCTAATTTTCAAGCCCAGAACGCGGTACTGGGTGCACCGGTTTCATTCGGCGGCAATGCCGATGATCCCATGAACGTTGTTGCTACAAGGGGCGGCGCATGCCAGGCAAAGGTTATCTTGCTTGCGCCATATTTTGAGGGCAAGTTCGGTGATTTCGAGATCGCTGCAGAGCTTGACTACGCTTTTGGTACGGCGGAATACGACAATCCAGGCGCTAAGGATCGTGACCTCAAGGCCTTTGCCTATTTTTTCGAGGGCGGCTATAATTTCGGTCCTGGGACAGTACAATTCGGATTTGCCCATGTCAAGGGTGATGCCGACTATACCGACGATGACATCGAGTCCATGGGCTATGTGTCACCTGGTGCAGACTGGGAAAAATTGTTTATTCTCAATGACGACGCCCATGGCATGAACACGAGCCTCGCAGGCGTTGGTAATCATATCGGTGACGGTTTCGGAACACCCTCCACTGCCATGTTGGACGGGTATCAGATGTTCTATGCCGGTGTTGATTATGCTGTCACAGACGCCATCACCCTGGGGTTTATCGCTGGGGTTTCCAAGGCCGACGCGGTACCGGACGGAATGCAGTATGATGACGACCAGGGCATTGAGTATGATTGTTCCTTTACCTGGAACCTCACAAAGAATCTGGAGTATCAGGCCACCATGGCATACCTTGACGGCGGCGACTACTGGGCGAGCCGGAAAACCGGTACGGTCAACCCCGATATTGATCCTGATATCTACACACTCTACCATAAGCTGACCCTGACGTTCTAAGCGACATCTGAATTTAGGTCCTTAGCTTTATTGTAGTGCTATTGGGGCAAGAGAATCGGAGAACCTCGTTGGTTCTATCTTGTCCAGGTTAAGGTAAGCAAAAAAAAGCCCCGGAAGAGCAATCTTCCGGGGCTTTTTGTATCTCAATGGTCATCATACGGATCTAGGGTTGCATTACCACACCTTCCAGAAGGGTTTGTCTTCCTCATCCATTGCCTCGTCACCGTAATCCATGTCCCCGGTCACCTCGATCTCTTCTGCGGCCTCAAATGGGTCTTCAGGGGCATCCTTGTGCCAGAACTTCCAGAAGGGTTTGTCTTCACCAGCGTCTGGGCGGGAAGAGGCGGTGCCGTTTTCCCATACTTTCCAGAAGGGGCTCTCTTTGGCGTCGGTTTCCATTGGGCGGGGCATGAGTTTTTCTGGGTTTGCCCTGATGTCGAAGATTTCAGGGTCGGCAGATGTGTTTTTTACGGTTTCAAGGGCCGCGGTTTTTCGGTCAAACAGCCTGTGGTTGATCTTTGCTGCCAGGATATCGAGTTCCGGGATGATCTCGTCCATGGAGCTTGCCTGGCCGAAGAAGGTTTCGCTGGTGTTGTCGCTGGGTTTGAAGACCGTGGTGTCCAGGCTGAATGCGCCGTTAAATTCAGTGAGACTGCCGGAAATCACATAGTCGGCAGCCGTGGCAACAGCCACCGCAGCCATGGAGTCGTTGGAAGCGGTTGCAAGTTCATTGCTTTCCGCCACCAGGACGCGCTCTTTCCATGACAGCCTGGAGGTCAGCATCTGGTATATTCCGTCCCCGATATAGGAGAGTTCTTTCTGGGAATGGATCTCAAAGGGAAGAATGGCGATCTTTTTGCTGGTTGCCAAGGCCGGTCCCTGGAACAGGAGGGCCGATACCGCAACGGATAGGAATCCTATCCGGGCGATGGTTGTGATTGAGTCGATGGGCTTCAAATTAAAACTCCTTGGCTATAATTTTTCTTTTAGAATCTGGGTGATGACCTTGGGGTCGGCCTTGCCACGGCTCTGTTTCATGATCTGTCCCATGAAAAAGCTGAAGAGTTTGGTCTTGCCGCCGCGATAGGCTGCAAGCTCATCCGGGTTGGCATCCATGACCTGGGTGACCATGTCGTCCAGGGCACTTTGGTCGGACACCTGTTCCAGTCCCATCTCCTTGACAATCTGTGTCGGTGCCTTTCCTGAGGCGGCCATTTCGTCGAATACGGTCTTGGCAGCTTTGCCATTTATGGTGTTGGCTTCAAGGAGCTTCAGGAGTTCTGCAAGGAGACCGGCCGTAACCGGAACGTTGTCGATGGTGACCTCCCCGTTGAGAAGTCCGAGCACTGGACCCATGACCCAGTTGGCGGCAAGTTTTGTCTCCTTGAGGTCTTTGGCCGCTTCTTCAAAATAGTCGGCAAGGCTTCTTGTGGCGGTTAACACCGAGGCATCATAGCCGGACATGGCGTATTGCGCCATGAACCGTGCCCGTTTTGCATCGGGAAGTTCGGGAAGGCTCTCTTTCACCTCGGTCATCCAGTCGTCATCAACGATCAGGGGAACCAGGTCCGGCTCCGGAAAGTACCGGTAGTCGTGGGCTTCTTCCTTGCTCCGCATGGACGCGGTTCGGTTCCTGGCCGTGTCCCAGAGGCGGGTCTCCTGGACGATCTTATGGCCCTCTTCAAGGCGGTAGGTTTGGCGCTGGATCTCGTAGGCAATGGCTTTTTCAACGTTTCTGAAGGAGTTGAGGTTCTTCAGCTCCGTCCGTGTGCCGAACGCTTCCTGGCCAACGGGTCGTAGGGAGATGTTGGCATCGCAGCGAAAGCTTCCCTCTTCCATGTTGCCGTTGCAAATGCCGATGTAGCGGACAATGGCGTGGAGTTTTCGAAGATACGCCCCTGCTTCCTTTGGGGTCCGGATGTCGGGTTCGCTGACGATCTCAACCAGGGGGATTCCGGTTCGGTTCAGGTCCACCATGCTCCTAGGTCGGTCGGGGTCATGGATCAGTTTGCCTGCGTCCTCTTCCATGTGGATCCGGGTGATGCCGATCCTTTTTTCGCTGCCGTCCTCAAGTTCGATGTTCAGATGTCCGTGCTCGGCAATGGGGGCGGCATACTGGGTGATCTGGTACCCCTTTGGAAGGTCCGGGTAGAAATAGTTCTTCCTGTCGAACCGGCTCTCCCTTGCAACCGTGCAGTTGGTGGCAAGGGCGGTCTTGATGGCATAGGTGACTGCCTGGTGGTTGAGCACGGGAAGAACCCCTGGCATTCCGGTGCATACCGGGCAGGTATGGGCATTGGGGGAGGCTCCAAAGTTGGTGGAGCAGTTGCAGAAAATTTTTGTGTTGGTGTCTAGCTGGGCATGGACTTCAAGCCCTATTACAGGTTCAAACCGCATAAATCTGTTATTCCTGTCTCTTGGCCGCCCCTGGGGCAGCGTTAACGATTAAATCCTTGGATAGCATACAAAATATAACAATATCTTATAACCTCGATGATTTGATTTATCAATATTATTCTTTATGTTATATTGACTGTTTGCAGAAAAATGCAACCTTCGGCGGGAACGCCGTTTTATACAGTTCATGGAACGCCCTGGCCGGTGACAGCGGTACACGATATCCGCCAGGGAGGTTAAAAGAGGATGATCGTCAATGGAATTTTTTTTATGTGTGATGGGCATGGTGATGATTGTGGAGGGGCTTCCCTATTTTGCCTTTCCCGCCCGGATGAAGGAGATGATTCAGGTGGTTGTGACCCTTCCTGATGGGTCCCTGCGCAGGTTCGGATGCATGCTCATGGTGTTGGGGCTCGGCATTGTATATCTGGGGAGGAATCTTGGCTGATGTATGGTTTGACTGATTATTGCTATGACCTTCCAGAGGATAGAATCGCCCAGGTTCCCTGTGAGACCCGGGACGGATCAAGACTGCTGCGGCTTGACAAAGAGGGGGGCGATCTTTCCCACCACAGATTCCAGGATATACTGGATCTGCTCAACCCCGGCGACCTTGTGGTGATCAACAACACAAAGGTTGTGCCGGCACGGCTCAAGGGCAACAAGGCCACGGGCGGGGCCGTGGAGGTGATGATCGTTGATTATGCCACCGGGTTGAAGTGCCTTGAAGCCAACGGGTATTTCCAGTGCGACTGCCTTGTGCGGGCGTCCAAAAGCCCCAAAGAGGGGGCCATCCTTCACCTGGGCGACGAGATTACGGCCAGGGTTGAACAGCGGAAAGGCGGGCTGTTCGAGCTCAGGTTCTTTTGCGACGATGATGTTGTCACGGCCCTGAAAAGCCGGGGAGAGCTGCCGTTGCCACCCTATATCCGGCGGAACAACGGGTTGAGTGCCCAGGACCGGACGAACTACCAGACCGTGTATGCCACGGAAGAGGGCGCGGTTGCCGCCCCCACGGCTGGGCTTCACTTTACCGATTCCCTGATGCAGGCACTTCGGGCAAAAGGAATTGAGTTTACCACCGTCACCCTCCATGTGGGGTATGGCACCTTTGTACCAGTCCGGGTGGATGACATTCGGGACCACAAGATCCACAGGGAATCCTATCACATCTCCGACCAGAGTGCCCAGACCATCAACCAGGCCAGGCAGGAGGGCAGACGGGTGGTTGCCGTGGGCACCACCAGCGTACGGACCCTGGAGTTTGCAGCGGATGATGAAGGGCGGGTCGCGTCGGGGGGAGGCGTTTGCGACCTCTTTATCTATCCGGGTTACCGGTTTAAGCTGGTGGACGCCATTATCACCAATTTTCACCTGCCCGAGTCCACCCTTCTCATGCTCGTTTCCGCCTTTGCCGGAAAGGATAAGATATTCCGGGCCTATGAAGAGGCCGTTCAATCAAACTATCGATTTTTCAGCTATGGCGATGCCATGCTCATCGAATAACCGGCATGGCCAAAGCAGGGTATTTGCGCTTTGGCCCCAACGAAAAATGGGTCGAAGAGGTGGAGCCAACGTTACGGATTACATCGCTTTGACCTGAGGTTTATATAAAGGAGACTATGCTTACATTTGATATCAAAAACCAATCCCAAGAGTGCAGGGCCAGGACCGGAAAGATCACCACGGCCCACGGGGAGATTGAGACCCCCATCTTTATGCCCGTGGGAACCCTTGGCACGGTCAAGGGCGTGTCCGTGGAAGAGCTCAAGGCGTGCCAGGCCCAGATTATCCTGGGAAATACCTATCATCTTTATCTAAGGCCCGGATGTGAGGTGATGACCCAAATGAACGGGCTTCATTCGTTCATGAACTGGGACAAGCCCATCCTCACCGACAGCGGCGGTTTTCAGTTTTTCTCCCTGGCAAAGCTTGCGAAATTCAAGGATGAGGGCGTGTCGTTTCAGTCCCACATCGACGGTTCCCGCCATCTCTTTACCCCGGAGAAGGCCGTGGAGATCCAGACCATTCTCGGGTCCGACATCATGATGTCCCTGGACTGGTGCATGGGATACCCTGCCACCAAAAATGAGGCGAACACCGCCCTTGAAAAGACCACCATTTGGGCCAAACGGGGCAGGGACTACTGGATCGAAAAGGGGCAACCCAACAATCTGTTCGGCATTGTCCAGGGCGGCATGTATTCGGATTTGCGGTCCGCCTCTGCAAGACAGCTTAGCGACCTTGATTTTCCGGGATATTCCATCGGGGGCTTAAGCGTTGGTGAACCCACCGAGCTCATGTACGAGATGGCTGACCACACGGTTCCCCTGCTTCCAAAGGAGAAACCCAAGTATGTCATGGGCGTGGGAACCCCGGAGAACCTCGTGGAGCTCACCGCCATGGGGGTCGATATGTTCGACTGCGTTATGCCTTCCAGGAACGCCAGGAACGGGCAGCTCTTCACCTCCAAAGGCACCATGAACATTTCCAACGCACGGTTTAAGCTTGACAAGGGGCCCATTGACAGCGAGTGCTCCTGCTACACCTGTCAAAATTACTCCCGGGCGTACCTGAGCCATCTTTACCGGACCCGGGAGCTTCTTTCCTACCGGCTCAACACCATCCACAACCTGCACTACTACCTTGATCTCATGGAACAGATGAGAAACGCAATAAACCTAGGACAGTTTACAGCCTTTAAACAAGAGTTTTATAGAAAAAGGGAGAGTTGATCCATGACCATCGCAGCGAAGATTGAAGAGACCCTGTCCAAATCCTCCTGGATCCGGAAGATGTTTGAAGAGGGCGGAAGGCTTAAGGCCCTGCACGGAGCAGACAAAGTGTTTGATTTCAGCATCGGCAACCCAAACCTTGAACCGCCCCGGGCCTTCCAGGAGGCCCTTGAGAAAGTTGCTTCCCAAAAGGGGGAGAATATCCACGGCTATATGCCCAATCCCGGATATCCCGCCGTGCGCCAGGCCATTGCAGACAACGTGGGGGAAGAGCAGGGCGCTGTTCTCTCCGCCGATGACATCGTGATCACCTGTGGCGCGGCAGGCGGCCTGAACATCATCTTAAAGGCCTTGCTCAACCCCGGAGACGAGGTGCTGGTGCCAAGACCCTTTTTTGTCGAGTACACCTTTTATGCGGACAACCATGGGGGCGTGCTCAAGACGGTTGAGGCAAACGCGGATTTCACCCTGAACCTTGCTGCCATGGAAGCGGCCATCACTCCAAAGACCAAGGTGTTGATCGTCAATTCCCCCAACAACCCAACCGGCCAGATCTACTCCAAAGAGAGTCTGTCCGCCCTGGGCGAGCTCCTGGAGAAAAAAGGGGCCGAGTTTGGTACCACCATCTATCTTGTGTCCGACGAACCCTACAGAAAGATCGTGTTTGACAGCACCGTGATTCCCCCGGTGTTTCCGGCCTATCAGAACACCATCGTCGCAACCTCCCACTCCAAGGATCTCTCCCTTCCCGGGGAAAGGATCGGCTACCTTATTGTCAATCCCGCCTGCTCCTTCCGGGATCAGCTCCTGCCGGCCCTTGCCCTGACCAACCGCATCCTCGGGTTTGTCAATGCCCCGGCCTTGATGCAACGGGTGCTTCCCCTTATCCAGGGGGCCAGCGTGGATATCGACGCCTATCGAAGAAAGCGGGATCTGCTTTGCGACATACTTAATGATGCGGGCTATACCTTTACTACGCCTCCCGGGGCCTTTTACATCTTCCCAAAATCCCCCATCCAGGATGACGTGAAGTTCGTGGGAATGCTCCAGGAGGAGCTGATCCTGGCCGTGCCGGGAACCGGATTCGGTGGACCCGGATATTTCCGTTTGGCCTTTTGTGTGGATGACGGTACAATAGAACGGTCAAGGTCGGCGTTTAAACGGGCCATGGATAGGATATAGGAGGGGATCGATGCACGAGATGGGTGTGGCCCAGCAGATAGCGAATATTGCCATTGATGCGATCCCAAGCGAGATCGAGAATCCAAAGATTGAAGTCCTTAACCTCAGGATCGGCAAACTTGCGGCGGTTGTGGAGCACAGTCTTCGGTTCTGCATGGAGATCATCGCCAAGGATACCCCCCTTGAGGGGGCAAGGGTTGTGATCGACGAGGTGGATGTGAGGGCAAGGTGCAAAAGTTGCGGCCACGAATGGGTGGTGGAGGGACCGGCGTTCCGATGCCCTGCTTGCACGGACGGAACCGTGGAACTTCTCTCAGGAAGGGAACTTGAGATATCGTCCCTTGAGATCGCAGATTGATAAAAATCGAAAAAGAGACAACATTAGGATTAGGCAAAAGACTATGGAGATAAAGATTCAGAAGCGGGTGCTGGCAGCCAACGAGACCATGGCCGAAAAGAACCGGAAATTTTTTGCGGAAAAAAAGGTGTTTGTCCTGAACATGATGAGCTCCCCCGGATCCGGAAAGACCGAAACCCTTTGCAAGACCCTCTCAAGGATCATGCCCGGGATACGGACCGGGGTCATCGTAGGGGATATCTGTACCTGCAATGACGCTGACAGGCTCAAGGCGACAGGTGCCGTGGCCGTCCAGATCAACACGGATCAGTTTGGCGGCGACTGCCACCTTGCGGCCCATATGATTGAAAAAACGGCCAAAGAGCTTGATCTTGATAACCTGGATCTTCTCATTGTCGAGAACATCGGCAATTTGGTATGTCCGGCCGAGTTTGACATTGGAGAGGATGCAAGAACCGTTGTGCTGAGCGTCACCGAGGGTGAAGACAAACCCTTGAAGTACCCCTTGATGTTCCGGCTTGCCGATTCAGCCATCCTCAACAAGGTCGATCTTTTGCCCTACCTGGATTTTAATGCAAAAGAGGCCGTGGACAACATGACCCAGGTGCATCCGGGGATGCCGGTGTTTGAGTTGTCTGCAAAAACAGAAGAGGGGTTCGAGCCCTGGATCAACTGGCTTGAATCAAAGGTGCGATCAAAGATTTAGCATTATTGCTTCTTCGCTCTGGTTCTCGTGTTATTTTAGCAGGGGGATCAGAACATTTATTTGCTTCCGGCTTGTTCAGGTTAGTTTCTTAACTCTGGTTCTCGTGTTGTATTGGCAAGGGAATCAGAAAACTTCTTTGGTTCTGGCTTGTCCAGAGTAGGAGGGGAGTTATGGAGAGAAAACAAGCGGCATTCAGCGGGTCCTGGTATCCATCCGGGGCCCCGGGATGTGAACTCGATATTGCCAGGTTTCTCGCCCAGGGGAAAGGAAAACTCCAGGGAGAGTATGTGGGGGGAATCGTGCCCCATGCCGGCTGGTACTACTCCGGCTCCATTGCCTGCAGGGTGATCGGAAGCATGGCGGCCGAGGATGTGGATGTGGTTCTGCTGTTCGGCCTTCACATGCATCCGGGTTCAACCCCCTGCGTCATGGTAAAGGGCGCCTGGGAGACGCCCTTTGGGGATCTTGCGGTCCATGGAGCGTTTGCCGAGGCCCTTGCCCATATGGTGGGGGCGACGCCCATGACTCCGGCAGTGTTTCCCGAGGACAACACCATCGAGGTCCAGCTCCCCTTTGTAAAACATTTTTTTCCCAGGGCGGCCATCGTACCTGTGGGGGTTCCTCCTTCAAGCCTTGCCCGGGTCATGGGAACGGCTGCCGCTGGGATTGCCTCTAAAATGGGGGTTGCCATGAAAGTGATCGGCTCCACGGACATGACCCACTACGGACTCAACTACGGATTTACCCCCGAAGGAATCGGCGACACCGCCCATGACTGGGTCAAAAGGACCAATGATCCCAAGGCCGTCAAGGCCATGGTCTCCATGGATGCCGATGCCATCCTGGCCCAGGGCCGGGAGAACCACAACCTCTGCTGCGCCGGCGCGGCCGCGGCGGCGGCAACCGCATCCCAGGCCATGGGGGCCGAAAGGGGAATTAAGCTCGACTACGCAACAAGCTATGAAAAGAGTCCCGGGGACAGCTTTGTCGGGTATTCCGGCATCTTGTTCGAAAAGGGTTGAATTATAATCGTTTTTCAATTGAATAGTGTGTGGGTCTGGATTACAGTAATATGTATTCTTTGGGACGACATGCATTGGTTTCCCGATGAAAACAAATCAAGAAAAAATTGCTTGAGAATAATCTTTTCTCCATTTTGTCAGTGATAAAAGACCGTGTGAATAAATGGTTGATAAAATCAAAAAAAAGGAGGGTAAGATGGCTCTGATCACCTGGAACGACACGCTTAGTGTAAATGTGGAAGAGATTGACCAGCAGCACCGGACGCTTATCGCCATGATCAATGAACTGAATGAGGCCATGAAGCTGGGCAAGGGAAAAGATGTTTTGGGGAAGATTGTGAATAGTTTAATCAGCTATACCGCGATTCATTTCAAAACCGAAGAGACCTATTTCGCCCAATTTGGATATCCGGATACGGAAAATCACAAAAAAGAGCATGCTGCTTTTGTCCAAAAGGTTGTTGCCTTCAAAGGGGGATTTGAAAAAAAAGAACTGTCTTTGACCATTAATGTCATGGGGTTCTTGAGTGATTGGCTAAAGGATCACATCATGGGGACGGATAAGAAATACACCGGCTTCTTCAACGAGATGGGATTAAAGTAAGCCGTATAGTCGACGTCCCCCCTTATCTCTTTTTTGCAAAAGAAAAAACGGCGCAGGGGAAAAATTTCCACTGCGCCGTTTTATGTCGTACTGCCAACAGGTCCGGGTCGGGCTACTCTGCTGCCGGGGGAATGCGCTTTACTGCCGCCTTGATGCGGGCGACGGTTTTTTCCTGGCCAAGGGCCAGGATCATTTCAAAGATTCCCGGGCTCACGGTCTTGCCGGTCAGGGCTACCCTTAAGGGCTGGGCGATTTTTCCGAACTTGAGTTCATGCTTTTCCATTACCTGCTTGAAGATCGCCTCAAGGGCGGGCTCGGTGAAATCCGCCAGGGCTTCGATGAGGTCCGCACTCTCGGTCAGGGGCGTAAGCGCCTGGGGTTTGAGGAACTTTTTAACGGCTTTTTCATCAAACTCCAGTGTCTCCTGAAAATAGAAGAGGGAAGCCTCGGCCATCTCAACCAGGGTCTTGCTTCTTGGCTGGAGGGACTCAACGGCAAGCCGGGTGGCCTCAGTGTTTTCCACACAGATTCCCTTGGCTGCCAGATAGGGAATAAGGGCCTCTGCGATTTCCGAGCTTGTCTTGGCCTGGATGTGTTTGGCGTTGAGGGCCATGAGCTTGTCCATGTCAAACATGGAGGGGGAGCGCCCGATGTGCTCTATGTCGAACTTTTCGATGAGCTCTTCCCGGGTGAAAAACTCCTGGTCGCCGTGGGACCAGCCAAGCCTTACCAGATAATTGAGCATGGCGTCCGGCAGGATGCCCATATCCCGGTACTCCTCGACACTGGTGGCGCCGTGGCGCTTGGAGAGCCTTGCCTTGTCGTGGCCGAGCACCATGGGAACGTGGCCGAAGATCGGTGATTCCGCCCCAAGGGCCTTATAAAGGAGGATTTGCTTGGGGGTGTTTACCAGATGATCATCCCCCCGGAGGATGGTGTTGATCCCCATGGTAAGGTCGTCCACCACAACTGCCAGGTTGTAGGTGGGACTGCCGTCGCTTCTCTGGATGATGAAATCATCGATTTCGCTGTTCTGGAACGAGGTGGGGCCCTTGACCACATCTTCCACCACAGTGGCGCCGTTGTTCGGCACCTTGAGTCTGACCACCATGTTCTTGCCGGGCGTAAGATTGAGTTCCCTGCATTTCCCGTTGTACATGGGGCGCTTGCCGTTGGCCTTGGCCGCTTCCCGCATGGCATCCACTTCTTCCGGGGTGCAGCTGCAGTAGTAAGCATGGCCGGAAGCCACAAGCTTTTGAATGTACTCACGGTAAATAGGGTAGCGCTCGGTCTGGAAGAAAGGACCTTCGTCCCAATCGATCTCAAGCCATTTCAAGGATTCAAAGATGGCATCCACCGATTCTTTTGTGGAGCGGACCTCGTCCGTATCTTCGATTCTTAAAACAAATTTGCCGGCGGTTTTCCGTGCCCATAGCCAGTTGAAAAGGGCTGTGCGTGCCCCTCCGATATGAAGGTAGCCCGTGGGGCTGGGGGGAAATCGTGTTATGACTGTATCCATAGTTGCTCCGTAAATCAATCTGGTTTTATCATGTAAATCCTGGGGGATGGAAATATCACAGGCCCCGGGATTGGGCAAGTGATATTGGGTTGCGGTGATTATTTTCTTGACAATTCTTGCCGGTTAATTTAGATATTAACGTTTATTGGTAAACATGAAACTACAGTATATTTTGAAACAAATTAGATGGTTAGGAGGAAATACAAATGGCAGTTCCAAAGCAAAAAAACTCAAAGAGTCGTGGTCGGAAGAGGCGTACACATCAGAAGGTTGCGGCTCCGACCATCACCACATGTCCCGAGTGCCAGGAAGCAAAGCTTCCCCACGCAGCGTGTCCCGAGTGTGGTGCATATCGCGGATTGAATGTAAAGGCTGTTGCTGAAGAAGAGTAGCAGTCGGTTTTTCCCTAACCCTTTACGGAGGTGGTTCTCTAACAATGACTGTTGAGACAAAGGTTAAAAAGATAATTGCGGAAAAGCTCCAGGGTGTGGATATTGAGGATGTTGTACCCGAGGCGTCGCTGGTCGACGATCTCGGGGCTGACTCCCTTGCACTGGTTGAGCTTGTCATGTCCATGGAAGAGGCGTTTGACATCGATATTGATGATGATGATGCTGAAAAGATGCTCACGGTTAATGATGCCATTGAGTATATCAGGTTGAAATCTTAGGAGCAGGCAGGTCCATGGATAGAGAAAATCCCATTATAGTCGGAAGTGATCATGCGGCTTTTGGCCTGAAAAAGAAGATCATAACCTTTGTTTCAAGCCTTGGCATTGAAGTAAAGGATGCGGGAACATTCAGCGAAGAGTCTGTAAACTATGTGGATTACGGCAAAAAAGTGTCCCAGGCTGTGTCTGATAACGAGTACAGCAGGGGTATCCTGCTGTGCGGCACCGGTCTTGGCATGTCAATGGTCGCCAACCGGTTTCCCCGGGTGCGGGCAGCGCTCTGCAGCGATATTTTTTCGGTGCGTATGAGCCGTCAGCATAATGATTCAAATATTCTTGTTCTTGGCGGCCGTGTGGTCGGTGATGCCCTTGCGTTTGAGCTGGTGAAAACCTGGCTTGAAACCCCGTTTGAGGGGGGAAGGCACCTGGATAGAATTTTGAGCATCGAAAGATAGGAATTGGAAAAGGAGAGAGGGTTGGACATTACCACGATTACTGAAATCGACTCGGAAATTGCAGAGATCATCAGACAAGAGGAGCAACGGCAGGAGCAGGGGCTCGAACTCATCGCATCTGAAAATACCGCAAGCCGGGCAGTCATGGCTGCCCAGGGCTCGGTTTTGACAAACAAGTATGCCGAAGGATACCCGTCAAGGCGGTATTATGGCGGATGTTCCGTGGTTGACCGGGCGGAGACGCTGGCAATTGACAGGGCAAGGGATCTGTTCAAGGCCGAGTATGCAAATGTTCAGCCCCACTCCGGCTCCCAGGCCAATATGGCTGCCTATTTTGCCGTGATCAAGCCCGGTGATACTGTGCTTGCCATGGATCTTTCCCATGGAGGTCACCTGACCCATGGGAGTGGCGTCAGCTTTTCAGGCAGGCTCTTCAACTTCGTTCACTACGGTCTTTCGTCAGAAACAGAGATGATCGACATGGATGAGGTGGCGGACCTTGCTAAAAAACACCGGCCAAAATTGATCGTGGCCGGTGCCAGCGCGTATCCCAGGATCATCGACTTTAAGGCGTTCTCCGATATTGCAAAGGCAAACAACGCCTTGTTTATGGTGGATATGGCTCACATCGCAGGATTGGTGGCAGGCGGGGTTCATCCCTCTCCGGTTCCCTATGCCGATATTGTCACTTCCACTACCCACAAGACCCTCCGGGGTCCCAGGGGCGGGATGATCCTTTCATCCAACGAGATCGGGGCCAAGATCTCGAGCCAGATTTTTCCCGGCATCCAGGGCGGACCCTTGATGCACGTGATTGCAGCCAAGGCTGTGGCCTTCAAAGAGGCGCTTTCCCCAAGCTTTGCCCTGTACCAGCAGCAGGTGGTGACCAATGCGGGTGTCCTTGCCCAGAGTCTTATGGACCGCGGAATAGAGCTTGTCTCCGGCGGCACCGACAATCACCTCATGTTGATGAACTTCACCAACAAGGGGTTGTCCGGAAAGGATGCCGAGAACCGTCTTGGGGCGGCCGGCATCACGGTGAACAAGAATTCCGTTCCCAACGATCCAAGGGGACCCATGGTGACAAGCGGCATTCGAATTGGAACGCCCCTTCTGACCTCCAGGGGAATGAAGGCGGCTGAGATGAAGCGTGTTGCAGGTTTTATCTGTGACGTGCTTGAGGATCCTTCGACCACAGACGCCGTGCATGCAGAGGTGCGAGACCTTTGCAAGGCATTTCCCCTCTACGAGGGAAACGCAAACTAATGGGTGATGGTTCAAGGCCGTCATGGCATGAGTATTTTATGGGAATCGCCCGCCTTGTCGCCACCCGTGCTACCTGCACCCGGCGCATGGTGGGGGCGATTCTTGTTAAGGAAAGAAGAATCCTCTGTTCCGGCTACAATGGTGCGCCCACGGGCATTACCCATTGTGACATAGCCGGATGCCTCAGGGAAGAGCTCAATGTTCCTTCCGGGGAGAAGCATGAGCTCTGCCGGGGCGTACATGCCGAGCAGAACGCCATTATTCAGGCGGCCTGCCATGGCATCTCCGTGCGGGGGGCCACCCTTTACTGCACTCATCAGCCCTGCTCAATCTGTGCAAAAATGATTATCAACGCAGGCATTACCAAGGTTTACTTTGGTGACGGGTACAACGATCCCATGTCTGAAACCATGTTCGACCAGGCCGGGATTGAGCTTACGGCGTTAAAATGATGAGGTCCTGATATGAAGTGTCCCTATTGCGGACGATTGAACAACCGGGTGGTGGACTCGAGGCTTAGCCGCAGCGAATTTGCCATCCGTCGGCGCAGGGAGTGCCTGGACTGCATGCGCAGGTTTACCACCTACGAGAAGGTTGAGGAACTGCCCGTGATGGTCGTGAAAAAAGACGGCCGCCGGGAGGTGTTCAACCGTGACAAGATCCTGAACGGTATAAAAAAAGCGTGTGAAAAGCGTGCCATCAGCATGGATCAGATCGAAGAGATCGTAGATTCCATTGAGCGTGATTTCAGGGAGGTCAACGACAAGGAGATTTCCTCCAGGATCGTTGGCAATAAGATTATGGAACAACTCCATGTCTTGGATGATGTGGCCTATGTGAGGTTCGCCTCTGTCTACAGGGAATTCAAGGATGTCGATGATTTTATCGAGGAGCTGAAAAGCCTTATTCCCCTTGAACGGCAAAAATCCCGGAAAACCGACGGAAGTTCTGACAATGACTGATCAAGCGTACATGGATCTGGCCATCTCTCTTGCCGAGAAGGGCAGGGGATATACCTCTCCAAACCCCATGGTGGGGGCGGTGGTGGTCAAAAACGGCACCATTGTCGGACAGGGGTGGCACCACGGGCCGGGACTTGCCCATGCCGAGGTCGAGGCCATTGATGATGCAGGGGACCTTGCAAGGGGCAGCGACATCTATGTGACCCTGGAACCCTGCAACCACACGGGCAGGACGCCGCCCTGCACCCGGAAGATCCTCGACGCGGGGATCAAGCGGGTGTTTGTGGGTACGGAAGACCCCAATCCCTTTGTGGGCGGCGGCGGTATTCGTTTCTTGCGGGAACAGGGTGTCGAGGTCCAGGTGGGCATCAGTCGCGTTCGGGCCGAGATTCTCATCGAAGATTTTATCTGGTATGTGAAGAACGACAAGCGCCCCTTTGTGGTTTTAAAGTGTGCCTCCACCCTGGACGGAAGGCTTGCCACCCGCACCGGAGATTCCAAATGGATCACCAACGAACGCTCCAGAGGACGTGTACACGAGTTGCGGCATTGGGTGGATGCCATTCTTGTCGGCGCAGGAACGGTAAAGGCTGACAATCCCTCCCTCACCACCCGGATCGAGGGGGTTGACACCCGGGACCCCATACGGGTCATCCTGGATACCCGCCTGACCATGGATATCCATGCCAAGGTGCTGACCCAGGACTCCAATGCAAAAACCATCCTAGCCACATCCGCCAATGCCGATCCTGAACGCAGGGCCCTGTTCCAGGAGTGTGGCGTTCAATTGCTGACCCTCCCGGAAAAAGGAGGGATGATCGATCTTGACAGTCTCATGGTCAAGATCGGCGAGCTCGGTGTGATGAGCGTGCTGATCGAGGGTGGCGGCAGTGTGATCCATTCGGCCCTGGCCGCAGGAATTGTCAACAAAGCGTATCTCTTCATGGCGCCCAAGCTGTTGGGCGGGGATGACGGGGTTCCCATGTGCCGGGGCAAAGGCCCTGCCCTGATGAAGGACGCCATTCAACTCAATCGGGTTGCAGTGGAGCGTTTCGATGATGATATCCTGGTTACGGGATATCTGAAAAATAGTTAATTGGGAGAATCACGGTGTTTACTGGAATCATTGAAGGGTCTGGCACCCTCAAGAAAATAGAGCCCAATGGCGAGGGAAAACGGCTTGCCATCTTTACGGACATGGATCTTAGCAACACAAAGATCGGGGATTCCATTGCCGTCAACGGCGCATGCCTCACCGTTGTGACCCTGAAGGGCACGCTTTTTGAGGTGGATATGGCACCGGAAACCGTGGTGCGCACGACATTCAAACACCTTGCTCCCGGTGCCCGGCTCAACCTTGAACGGGCATTGAGGCTTTCCGACCGCCTGGACGGTCACCTTGTTTCCGGGCACATCGACGGAACCGGACGTGTGCTGGCCAAAACTGTCAAGAGCAACGCCGTGATCGTCACCATCGGCATCCCTTCGACCCTTGCCGGGGAAATAATCGAAAAAGGATCGGTTGCAATCGATGGAATCAGTCTTACTATTAACAGGTGCAGCGACAAAGACTTTGATGTGAGCGTCATTCCCCACACCGCCAAGATCACGACCATCGGGATCAGGAACGTTGGGGACGAGATCAACATCGAGACCGATATGATAGGAAAGTACGTTAACAGTTTCCTTAAAAGAAACACGACAGATGCGACTGCCGGGACTGATTCGAAAACAGGGTCGATAAGCATGGAACTTCTGGCGAAAAAAGGATTTTTATAAGGAGTGGAATAAGATTAAATGCCGCAGATTACAATAGAACAGGCCATTGAAGATATCAAAGCCGGACGCATGGTTATTCTGGTGGATGACGAGGACCGGGAAAACGAAGGGGATCTCACCATGGCCGCCGAGGCCGTCACCCCCGAAGCCATCAATTTCATGGCAAAATACGGACGGGGACTTATTTGTCTCTCAATGACCGCTGACATGGCGGACAACCTTGGGCTTCCCATGATGGTGGAGGACAACACTTCCCAGTTCGAGACAGGGTTCACCGTCTCCATTGAGGCCAAAGTGGGCGTCACCACCGGCATCTCCGCTGCTGACAGGTCCACCACCATCCAGGCAGCCGTTGCCGATGGGGCCAGTGCGAGTGACCTTGCAAGACCTGGTCACATCTTCCCCTTGCGGGCCCGGGACGGCGGCGTCATGGCCAGGGTCGGCCAGACCGAGGGTTCCGTGGATCTTGCCCGCCTTGCAGGGATGAAATCTGCCGGCGTGATTTGTGAAATCATGGACGAGGACGGCACCATGGCACGGATGCCTTCCCTGGAGGAGTTCAGCCAAGAGCACAACATCGGCATCTGCTCAATCGCGGCCCTGGTGGAGTATCGGCTGAAGACCGAATCCTTTGTGAGAAAGGCGGCCGAGACCGTTATCCCCACGGAGTTCGGCGGTGAATTCAGGATTATTGCCTATGAAAATGACCTGGATAACCTCACCCACATCGCCATGGTCAAGGGCGAGATCGATCCGGACAAAGAGATATTGGTTCGGGTGCACTCCGAATGTATGACCGGTGATATTTTTGGGTCCATGCGATGTGACTGCGGCGATCAGCTCCACAAGGCAATGGCCATGATGGACAATGAGGGCTCCGGCGTGATCCTTTACCTTCGCCAGGAAGGCCGGGGAATCGGGCTTGTGAACAAACTCAAGGCCTACGAGCTCCAGCGCCAGGGATGCGACACCGTTGAGGCCAACCTGAGACTCGGATTTGAAGCCGACATGCGCGACTACGGCGTGGGCGCCCAGATGCTGGTGGATCTCGGGGTGAAAAAGATGCGGCTCATGACCAATAATCCCACGAAGATGATCGGGCTTGAGGGGTATGGGTTGAGCATCGTGGAGCAGGTGGCCATTGAGGTTCCGCCCAATGAGTTCAACAAGGGATACCTTAAGTGCAAGCAGCTGAAGATGGGACACCTCCTGAAACAGTGCTGATCATTTTTCACATAACCAGATAAGGAATTCAAGATGCCACAGATAATTGAAGCAGGCCTTCGGGCAGATGGAAAGAAATTTGGAATCATTGCCGCCAGATTCAATGATTTTATCACCGAAAGGCTTGTGGGCGGCGCCATTGACGCCTTAAAGCGAAGCGGGGCAGCAGACGAGGATATCACCCTTGTTAAGGTGCCCGGCGCATTTGAGATCCCCCTTGTTGCAAAGGCCATGGCCGCCTCGAAAAAATATGACGCCGTCATCTGCCTGGGCGCTGTTATCCGTGGGGCCACCAGTCACTACGATTATGTGTGTGCCGAGGTCTCCAAGGGAATTGCCACAGTGAGCCTGGATTACGGACTGCCGGTTATTTTCGGCGTCCTCACAACAGACAGCATCGAACAGGCCATTGAGAGGGCCGGTACCAAGGCCGGTAACAAGGGCTTTGACTCCGCCCTTGCCGCCATTGAGATGGTCAATCTCATGACCACCATGGAGAAGACAGAATAGTATGGGTGACCGCAGGTTGGCACGGGAGCTTGCCCTTCAGGCTCTTTTCTATTTTGATATGGACAGGGGCGATCCGGCCGAGCTGCTGGAGTTGTTTTGCACTAATTTTGAAGAGATGGTAACGGAACCGGTCAAACCCTTTTTCCTGGAACTGGTGGAGGGTGTTACCGCGTCCAGGGATGAGATCAATACCCTGTTGAACCGATGTTCCAGCAACTGGAAGATTTCACGAATGCCGGTTGTTGATCGGAACATCATGCGCATTGCGACCTTTGAGCTGGTGAAGCGCCCCGATATTCCCTCCAGCGTCTCCATTAACGAGGCGGTGGAGATCGGCAAGCGGTTCGGTACCAGGGGGTCGGGTTCTTTTATCAACGGGGTACTTGATCGTATTCGCCTATCGGAAAATA
This sequence comes from Desulfobacterium sp., assembly GCA_016342325.1. GTDB lineage: Bacteria > Desulfobacterota > Desulfobacteria > Desulfobacterales > Desulfobacteraceae > Desulforapulum. The sequence continues at coordinate 95,092 of JAEINR010000007.1, read as the reverse complement.
TAGACTAAGGAGACTGTTGTGATCATAAAGAAGCTTGAAGTTGGGCCCATCATGGCCAATTGCTACGTCCTTGGCTGCGAAGATACAAAAGAGGCCGTGGTTATCGATCCCGGGGACGAGGCGGACAGGATACTCATGACCCTGTCCGAGTCAAACCTCAAGGTGAAATACATCATCAATACCCATGGTCACTTCGACCATGTGGGTGCTAACAAGCGGATGAAGGAGATCACCGGGGCAGAGCTGTTGATCCACGCAGACGACGAACCCATGCTCAAGGATCTCAACAAAGCTGCCGCAAGCTTTGGTCTCAAGTCGGAGAATTCTCCCCCCTCGGACCGCAATATGGCCCATGGGGACGAGCTGACCTTCGGCAATATCACCCTCAGGGTGATCCACACCCCGGGTCACTCCCGGGGCGGGGTCTGCCTTTACACGGAGGGGGCACTGTTCAGCGGGGATACCCTGTTTGCCGGTTCCATCGGCCGGACCGATCTGCCCGGGGGCGACTACGACACCCTGATCTCCTCCATTAAAGAGAAGCTCCTCGGGGTTGACGAAAAGACCATTGTCTATCCGGGGCACGGACCTGAAACATCTATCCTCCAGGAGCGGAGGATGAATCCTTTTTTGCGTTGATGGACGCAAGATTGATCACGGTCCGATGAAATCGTTTATTTCTCAACTGCCATCCATGGGGCGGGTTCACCAGGAATTGATAAACCTGCCCGCCCCCTTTGACACTGTTGCTTCACTGTTCTCGGGTCTTACCGGAACCGTGGTCCTGATGAGTGGAACAGATCTGGACTGTGCCCGGTACCACATGCTTGCCGTTGATCCCTGGCTTGCTCTCAGGGCAAAGGGCCGCAGCATCACCATGGAGGTCTTTGGCGAGCATGCCTCGTTTGAGGACGATCCCTTTGATTGTGTGGACGCTCTGGTTGACCGTTTCTCCATGGATGCCCCCGGTATCTCTGGACCCGTGGGGGCAGGGCTGTTTGGTTATTTTGCCTATGACTTGAAGCAGCGCATCGAAACCCTTCCTGTCACCTGCATGGATCGAAACCTGCCTGATCTGTGTCTCTACGTCCCCCGGGTTATTCTGATCCACGACAGACACACCGGAACCACCACCCTTTCCATTCCCCTGACCGCGCAAGCGCCCGGGGATCCGTCCGATCAGGAGCGGATCCAAGCGGTTCGAAGCAGATTCTTCACCACCCTTACTTCCATAGATTCTCTGAAATCCGTTGAGAGCTCTGGACACAAGGGCTTCCGCATCGACAGCCAGGGATTTCGATCCAATTTCTCCAAGTCTGCCTACATGGCGTCCGTGGCAAGGATTATCGAGTATATCAAGGCCGGTGATATCTACCAGGTAAACCTTTCCCAGCGGTTTGAAACAGGATTCGGCGGTGATCCATTTGCCCTGTTCCAGGCGTTGTTTAAAAAAAATCCCGCTCCCTTTTTTGCCTTTGTCAATGCCGGCGACCACCAGATCGTCTCCACGTCGCCCGAGCGGTTCATCAAGCAGGATGGCAGAAACCTGGAGACCCGTCCCATCAAGGGGACTTTCCCAAGGGGCACCACCCCGGAGGAGGACCAGCGGTTAAAAACCGAGCTCAAGGAGAGCTTTAAGGATGATGCCGAACTCTCCATGATCGTTGATCTCATGAGAAACGATCTCGGCAAGGTGGCAACCGGGGGCAGTGTCAGGGTCCGGGAGCACAAGCGGCTGGAACCCTATGACAACGTGTTTCACCTTGTCTCCATTGTTACGGCAGACCTTGCTGAAGAAAAGAGCAGTGTGGATCTTTTGCGTGCAACCTTTCCAGGCGGCTCCATTACCGGTTGTCCCAAGGTAAGGGCCATGGAGATTATCGACGAACTCGAATCCATAAACAGGCATGTCTACACGGGCTCCATTGGATACCTGAGCTTCCACAACACCCTGGATCTCTCCATTGCCATCCGCACGGCCGTCATTGCGGAGGACAAACTAAGCTTTTGTGTCGGCGGCGGAATTGTGTATGATTCTGATCCTGAAAAAGAGTTCCAGGAGACCCTTCACAAGGGAAAGACTCTGATGGAGACCCTGGAGAACAGTGCCGGACGGGTGGACCTGGAGCGTCGGTACGCCTGGAGCTGCGGTCAGCTGATGTTCGAGGATGACGTTATGGTTGCGGCCACCTCTCCGGGATTCCAGCATGGTGCCGGGGTGTTTGAGACAATCCGGGTAGGGGATGGAAAAGCGCTTTTCCTTGACGCGCACCTTGATCGATTACGTGGGTCCTGGTCCAGGCTCTTTCCAACCCCAATGCCTGATATCACCTGGGAACTGGTCGTTGAACAGCTTGTTCGGGCAAACGGATTTGACAAAGGGGTGTTTGCCCTTAAAATAATTGCTGCCGACAATGGTTCAGGAGATGCCTTTTTGGGCGCCTTTATCCGGCCCTATGTCCACCGTCTTAAACTTTCCGGTAAACAGGGGATCGATCTTATTACCTATCCCCACCCCCGCCACACCCCCCTTGCAGACCATAAGAGCCTGAACTATCTATACTACCTCCAGGCGGGGCGCTACGCCGCTGCAAACGCGGCAGATGAAGCCCTGATCCTGAATCCGGATGCAACGGTGTCCGAGACCAACACTTGCAGCATCATGGCAATCCATGAAAAAAAGGTGACCCTTCCCCTGTCCGACCATGCCTTGCCCGGGATTACCAGCAAGATCCTTGTTGAACAGCTTGAAAGCCGGGGGTACAGGATCGTCAGGAAACGCCTTATGCCAGCCGAACTGGCCCTTGAGGGTTACCTTGTCCTTACCAACGCCCTGATGGGAGCGGTCCCGGTCCTCTCTTTGGACGGTAAGCCTGTGGCGTCCTCCCCTGAACTGTGTCAACGCTTCAATCTTTTGCTTGGCATTGAAAGATGATCCGTTGGCGGTGTTTCTACATTATTCGGTCTTGACAAACCCGAAGGTTGTATCTATTTCTATTGAGTTAGATAATTTTGATCGTGTAAATTATATAAAGAGGTTTGCTATCATGAAAAACATGTTGGTGGTGCTTATGGCACTCGTTATTGTAGGCATAACTGGAATACCCGGGGCGTGGGCTGGCACCTCCCCTGCCAAGGCCGTTGTGACAGAACCCGATTTCAGCTTTGGTACCGTTGCCGAGGGCGCAAAGATTAGCCATACCTTTGTCATTCGAAATGAAGGCAGTGAGACACTGTTTATACGGAAAGTGGAAACCGGCTGAGGCTGCACCGCTGTCTCCCATGACAGCGAGATTTCCCCAGGTGGGGAAGGAAACGTAGAGATCAGGCTGAACACCCTCGGGTATGGTGGAAGACCTCTGTCTAAAAAGATAAAAGTGTTCACAGGTGTTGAAAACGCAGAAACCCTGGTGTTAAAAATGTCTGGCCAGGTCGAGAAAATCGCCACGGTCACGCCAAAGGTGGTCCACCTCGTGGGAACGCCTGGGGAGATCATCCAGAGCATCGTTACCATTGTCCCTGCTGAAAAATACGATTTTTCAATCAAGGATGGATCCTTTGACGCCGGTAAAAATATCGATATTGAGTTGAAGCAGACCAAAGATAAGAAAAAATCCTGGGAGCTTGTGGTGACCAACACCAAAAAGGTTGTTGGCCGTTATTATGAGGTGATCACCCTGAAGACGGACAGTGTCTTTCAACCCGAAATGAAAATCCGGGTGTTCGGAAACATAGCTGTCAAGGGAACGCTCAGTTCCACAGCTCCTTAAGGGACAGGACAGAGTTGTGTTGTATTTAAACAAAAATCAGATGGAACAGAGTGGGATATGGACAGAATAAAGGCCGTGGTCTTTGACTGCGACGGTGTGATGTTTGACACGGCAGAGGTGAACAGGCTCTACTACAACCAACTCCTTGCCCATTTTAATAAGCTTGCCCTGACCGATGAGCAGTTTGTCAAGGTGCACATGTTTTCGATCAAGGATGCCATTGAATACCTTTTTCCGGAAAAGAACGGCTTTGACGATGTGTATGCGTATATGAAAGGTCTGAAATACAAAGATTTCATCCGTCACATGGTTATGGAGCCGGGGTTGAAAATCTTGCTGGAGGCGCTGAAGACCAGGGGATACATCCGGGCCGTTGCCACAAACCGAACCAATACCATGGATGCGGTGCTAAAGGCCTTCGACCTTGAGGACAGTTTTGATGCAGTGGTGACGGCGGCGGATGTGGAAAAACCGAAACCATCGCCGGATCAGCTCCTTAAGATTATGGATCAATTTAATCTGCAGGCCAAAGAGCTTCTTTTTATCGGGGATTCCGAATTTGACGAAATGGCGGCATCAGGGGTCGGGGCCCCATTTGTTTCGTTTAAAAACCCTTCGTTAACAGCAGATTATCATTTCAATGCCATGGCCCAGGTCGGGGTTCTGCTTAACTTATAGACTTTTACACTTGAATTAATGCCGACCTTATTTGCCTGTCAAGAAATCGGTTATATTCATGTACGAGAAGCTATAAAACAATAATTATCCTTGACAAAAAATCCAATCACTATTAATTGAAATAAGAATTTTTGATGGAATTGAATAAATGTTCGTAGAAACATTTATTGTTTTATACGTTGTAGTCAGACCGTTGGTCGAATTTGTATAAATGTTTGGTAAAACATTTATTGTGGTTAATATTAAACAAGGAGAACACGTTATATGTCTAAATTAGTTGCCCCCCATGGCGGAAAAGGACTCGTTTGTTGCAAGCTCGAAGGCGCAGAACTTGAGGCAGAGCAGAAAAAAGCAGCAGGGCTTAAAAAAGTTGAGATCAGCTCCCAGGTAAAGGGTGACCTCATCATGCTCGGTATCGGTGGATTCAGCCCTCTTAATGGTTTCATGACAAAGGCTGACTGGAAAGGCGTTTGTGCTGACTTCCTTCTTGCAGACGGTACATTCTGGCCAGTACCCGTAATGCTTGACGCATCAAAAGATGAAGCTGCCGAGATCAACGTAGGCGACGAGATCACACTCGAGAGAAACGGCGAGATCTTTGCTACCATGAAGATCGCTGAGAAGTTCGAGATGACCGAAGATGATAAAAAATGGGAGTGTGAGAAGGTTTATAAGGGTCAGGGCGAAGAGTCTGCTGACGCTGACTTCTGGAAGATTGCCATGGAAGATCACCCGGGCGTTCAGGCTGTAATGGCCAGAAAAGAGATCTGCCTTTCAGGTCCTGTAAAAGTTCTTTCCGAGGGTGAGTTCCCCGAGAAGTTCAAGGGTGTTTACCTTACTCCCAAAGAGACCCGCGCAATCTTTGACGAGAAAGGCTGGGCAAACGTTGCTTCCATGCAGCTCCGTAACCCCATGCATCGTTCCCACGAGCATCTCTGCAAGATCGCCCTTGACGTATGTGACGGCGTTCTCATCCATTCTCTCATCGGTAGCCTCAAACCCGGTGATATCCCTGCAGACGTTCGTGTAAAATGTATCGACAGGCTGATCAAGGATTACTTTGTTCCCGAGCATGTCGTTAACGGTGGATATCCCCTTGACATGCGTTATGCCGGTCCCCGTGAGGCCCTGCTCCACGCAACCTTCCGTCAGAACTACGGCGTCAACAAGATGATCATCGGCCGTGACCATGCAGGCGTTGGTGATTTCTATACACTCTTCGAGGCCCAGGAGATCTTTGAGATTATCCCGACCCCCGAAGAGGCTGGAAAGGCACTTCTCTGTGAGGCTCTTAAGATCGACTGGACCTTCTACTGCAAAAAGTGCGACGGTATGGCTTCCATGAGAACTTGCCCCCACGGCAAGGACGACAGGGTCATCCTTTCCGGTACAAAGCTCCGTCACGCCCTCTCCCATGGTGAGGAAGTGGTTGATCACTTTGGTCGTGAGGAAGTTCTCGTTATCCTCCGCGAGTACTATGCAAGCCTGACTGAAAAAGTTGAAGTTAAGCTCCAGAGCCATGCTGAAGGAAGCAAGATGTAAGACGGTTTTACATCAGAATTCTTTAGTTAGCGATAGGTAAAAAGGGAGGGGGTTTTCTTATTAACAAGGGAATCCCCTCTTTTGCCTAGGAATAATCTTTAAAAAATAGTTGGAAAGTTGAAATGGTCAGACCGTTAATAAGCAGACGAGTGGGATATAAACCTGAAGTCAGTTATTTCAAGCCAAGGGGCATTCCCATGTTTGACCTGTTGGAGGTGTGCCTCACCGTGGACGAACGGGAGGCCATACGTCTGGCCGATCTTGAAGGGCTCTCCCATGAGCAGGGCGGCCAGGAGATGGGCGTGTCCAGGGCCACCTTTGGAAGAATATTAAGAAACGCCAGAAAGACAGTGGCGGACGCCATCATCAACGGAAAGGCGATCAGTGTCCAGGGTGGTCACTACGAGATGGTCATCACCGAGCGATTGTTCGGCTGTGGCGCTTGCGGCCACAAGTGGTCAGAGGCTCCGGGAACCGGACGGCCCAAGGGATGCCCCTCCTGCGACAGTCCTGATATTGACCGCCAGAGCACCTAGGTTTTTCTCCCTGGTCTTCGTGTAGTTTCGGCAAGGGAATTAGAGACCCTCTTTGGCCCTGGCTTGTCCAGGTTAAGAGGGTATGTGCCGGATAATCAGTGGCCGATCACCTTGCCGATGAAATCCTTGAGCCGTTCGTTTTTCGGATTGGAGAAAAATGCTTCAGGATTGTTATCCTCCATTATCTTTCCCTCGTCGATGAAAATCACCCTGTCGGCCACCTCCTTTGCAAAGCCCATCTCATGGGTCACGACCACCATGGTCATGCCGTCCTTTACAAGCTGTTTCATCACATCCAACACCTCGCCGATCAGTTCCGGATCAAGGGCACTGGTGGGTTCGTCAAAGAGCATCACCTTTGGTTGCAGGGCCAGGGAACGGGCGATGGCCACCCGCTGCTTCTGGCCGCCTGAGAGCTGATCCGGATAGTTGTTTGCCCGGTCCTTCAGCCCCACCTTGTCCAGCAGCTTCAGTCCGAGGCTGTCGGCATCGGCCTGGCTCATGTTTCTCACCTTCACGGGTCCCAGGGTGATATTCTTCAGCACCGTCATGTGGGGAAACAGGTTGAACTGCTGAAACACCATGCCCGCTTCGGTGCGGATCATGTTGATGTCGGTGGCGGCATCGTAGAGGTCATAGTTGTCCACCGTGATTTTTCCCGAGGTGATTGTTTCAAGCTTGTTGATGCAGCGTAACAGAGTGCTTTTTCCGGATCCGCTGGGCCCGATGATGACCACGACCTCCCCCTGGTGAATCTCAAGATCTACGCCCTTCAACACCTCAATGGCTCCAAAATTTTTATGCAGGTTTTCTATTTTTATCATTAATTTTCCTTATGGTTTTGTTTATTTCTTTTTACAACGCTTCCGGGGTAAAGGCAACAACATCGTCAATGGAGGGGGAGTCGGTGAAGAGCATGACGAGCCTGTCCACCCCAAGGGCGATCCCTGCTGTATTCGGCATGGAGCCAAGATCCCTGAGAAAGGGTTCGGGCATGGGCGTGGTGGGTTTTCCTTTCCTTGCGCGGATTTCAGCCTCAGCTTCAAACCGTTTTCTCTGTTCCACCGGGTCGTTCAGCTCGGAAAAGCCGTTGGCAAGCTCCATGCCTGCGATGTAGAACTCAAACCGCTCTGAAAAGCGCGGATCTTCGGGTTTCAGCCGTGAAAGTGCTGCCATGGACGCCGGATAGTCCATGATGCAGGTGGGTTTCCCCCGGCCAAGGCTGGGCTCGATCTCAAAGGCCATGCGCTCGTCAAAGCTCTGGTCGGAAACAGCCTTTTCAAGGGTGGTGTCGGTATATCGGGCAAAGGCCTCCCCTACAGTGAGTATTTGCCATGGAGAACAAAGGTCGATGGTCTCCCCCATGTAGGTTAAGCTATTTCCGGAACCGGTTTCTTTGGCCACGTGACGGACCAGGAGGGCGCATTGTTCCATGAGGTTGCGGTAGGTGTGGCCGGCAGTATACCACTCCAGCATGGTGAGTTCCGTCAGGTGGCGGTCCCCCCGTTCCTCCTTTCGAAAGCATTTGCAGATCTGGAAAATCCGGTCATGGCCCCTGGTCATAAGGCGTTTCATGGCAAGCTCCGGGGAGGATTGGAGAAACCATGCTTCCGACTCAAACGAGTCGATGTGGGCCTCGGGTGCCGGGGCGGGTATCCGTATGGGGGTTTCTACCTCAAGATAGTTGTCTTGAATGAAAAAGCTGCGAAGGGCCTGGATGACCCGGGCCCGTTCGGTAAGTTGGTCTTTAGGGTTTTTCATGGGAAAGCAAAAGGTCTCAGCTCTGTTTGATGGTGTAGTGGTCCTGGGTTTGGTCCTGGAGAAAGGCTCGGTTGTAACGGTCCATGTCGGCGTTTCTGAACATGGCGTGCCCGGCATCGATGCAGTCCTGGCAGGCGTTTAACGGGATGTGGACACAGAGAACATGGTTGCCCGTGGAGGCCTGGGAGTCGATTTCAAAGGCACCGCCGCAATCCCTGCATATTCGGATTTTCTCTTTTTGCCGCTCAAAGATGTTGTCGGTGTCGTAGAAGATCTCCCGGTTTCTCTGCTGGATCTCCCCGTGGGTGCCGGCCTTGGCCCTGAGCTCCTTGCGCTGGCTCCAGTACCGGTTGATGACATCCGAGGTGCGCTTGATCTTGTCGGTTACATGGGAGGTCTGTTCAAGGCGTACGGGGTCGTAATCGGGTTCAACCACGGACGAGAAGTCCATGTCAGCCAACGCCAGGATGATACCGAGGTTGACATAGGGCAGGGCGCCCTCAATGGCATACCCCCCCTCGAGAACCGCAATGTCCGGCTTCAGGAGCCGGGTCATCTCGGCATAGCCCTGGGCGGAAAACTTCATGTTTGTCAAGGGGTCGGTGTAGTGGTTGTCCTGTCCGGCCGAGTTGATGATGAGGTCGGGCTTGAACTCTTCGAGGATGGGCAGCACCGTGTTGTTGATCACATATAGGTACCCTTCGGTGGAGGTGCCGGGGGGGAGGGGGATGTTGAGGTTGGTGCCTTTTGCATTGGGGCCTCCCAGCTCATGGGTGAAACCGGTTCCCGGATAAAGGGTCCGTCCGTCCTGGTGCAGGCTGATGAACAGGGTGTCGGGATCGTGCCAGTAGATGTCGTTGGTGCCGTCCCCGTGGTGGCAGTCCGTATCCACAATGGCCACCCTTTTGACCCCGTGCTCCTGCCTCAGGTATTCCACCATGATCGCTTCCATGTTGATGTGGCAGAACCCCCTGCCGCCATGGGCGACCCGCATGGCGTGGTGGCCCGGTGGACGGATCAGGGCAAATCCCCGCTGGATCTCTTTTTCCATCACGGCCCTGGCAATGGCCTTGGCTCCGCCGGCACTGATGAGGTGGGACTGGGTGGTGATGGCGGCCTCGTCCGGAACGCAGAAGTGAACCCGCTGGATATCTTCGGCCGTGACCAGGTCGGGCTTGTACTCTTCGATACCGTTGATGTCGAAGATCCCCTCTTCCATGACCTGGTCCTGGGTGTAGAGGAGACGCTCTTCCCGTTCCGGATGGGTCGGGTCTATGGCCCAGTCAAATGCCGGAAAAAAGACAAGGCCTGTTTTTTTTGACGCTTTCAGCATTCTGCCCCCGATGGTGTACCATCATTGTTTTTGTTCAGTTGGGTGTAGACCTGGTCATAGCCCTTGATAAGACCGGGCTTTACCTGGAGTTTGGCCCTGAATATTTTCCCCTGGGTTGAAAACTTACGGACGATATTGAATTTTTGGAATTCGATCACCTCCACCTCGAGATCGTCCGGGGATGAACCCGATTTCAGGGCTTTCTCGCTGAGCAGGGCGTAGGCGCGTTCGATTACATCCTCCTCAGTATAGCTCTTTGAGATGGGTTCCTTGAAATCCTCTTCCGGTGCCGCAACAATGCCAAGTTCCGTATCTGCCAGGAGGGATACTTCACAGGTGGTCCGGGCAAGGGCGGCGCCAATGGCGTTGGCCACCGAGCATGCCGGAACCGCCTGGGTTTCAATGCCGGACTGGCGCTCTATTTCATTGGCAAAATAGGGGGCCGGTCCTCCCAGGAGAAGAATTTTCCGGGGCTGGATGCGATATCCCTCCAGAAACTCATGGACGGTATAGACGGGTTTCCGGTTGATACGGTCCACTATCTTGATCGCCTCCTCAACGATTCTTGCGCAGGCGGTCTGGAAAATAGTTTGGGCGGCCTTGAGGGGTGTCGTGCCGAGTTTGTCTGCAATGTCTGCCATGCCCCCAAGGGAGGATTCTTTATTTTCGGCCTCCATGAGGCCGAGGACGACCATGGCGTCGGTGGGGGTAGGGTGTAACCCGCCAAAGGCCATGGCAGGTCCGGATCGGTCCGGGCCGATGGTGATGGCGCCGTTCTCCACCCTGACATGGCTGTCCCCCCCCAGTCCCTTGGAGTAGGTCTTAAGGGATCGGATCAGGCTTTTGTATATCCCCCTGCCGATGCCCACGGGTTCCAGGAGGGGGGCCTGCTTTACCAGGATGGCGATATCCGTTGTGGTGCCCCCGATATCCAGCACCAGTACATCCTGGTCCTTGGGGGCATAGCCGATGGCGCCCATGACACTCGCGGCAGGGCCCGAGAGAATGGTCTGGCCCGGAAAATCCATGGAGGATTCAAGGTTCATGGTGCCGCCGTCCGCCTTTAGAATTTGGATGGGCGCCTTGATTCCCTGCTGCTCAAGGGAGCGCTTCACGGCATGGAAAAACTTTTTGTGCATGCTGTAAACCGCTGTGTTGAGGTGGACCGTGGCAATTCTCCTCGGAAAGTTGAGGTTGCCGGAGACGTGGTGGCCTAGAAAAATTTTGCTGAAATCCTTTGCCAGGAGCGCCTGGATCTGAAGCTCGTGGCAGGGATTCCTAGGCGAGAACTTTCCAATGACTCCCACGTGCTTGATTCCTTCTTTCTTGAGAATCTTGGCTATGGTCCGAATCTCGGCCGGGTCTACAGGACTTCTTTCCCTGCCCCTGTGGTCGATGGATCCGGCCACGGGAAAGTAGTGATTGCCGGTGCGAAATAGCCTGGGGTCGATGCCGGGGCCTGAACTTACGATGATTCCAACGGGATCGATCCGCTGTTGAACAACAGCATTGGTGGTAAGGGTGGTGCTTAGAACAATGCGTTTGACGTCCAGGGGGTCGATGTTGTCAAGGAGAAGATCCAGGCCGGAAAGGACGGTGTTGAACAGATCCGATGGGTCGGTCAACACCTTGATTTTTCGTTTGAGGCCCTTTTTACTCAGGAGAACTGCATCCGTGTGGGTTCCGCCAACGTCAAGTCCGATTAGCATGGGATCTCCTAAAATTAACGATTGTGTGTCAATGAATAGCCATTCAATTGTGTAAATGAATAGCTATTAAATATTGAGCTTAATTTTTGACCTAACCAGAAAAAAAAATAGATGTCAATCAGATTTTTTCATCATCGGCCCTGGGAGGGGGTTTGAGGGAGAAAGCGCGGTTTGGCCCCCCTGGGCAAAGATTAAATCTTCTGCTCCCGTGTTGACTTTCATCTTGTATTGCCTTAGGAAGATTAGAGTCCTATATGAAACCATTAACTCAATAGATAGGGATAAGGGGAAATTACGATTATGGCACAGCTAATTTCAGATCGGAGAGATATTGATTTTGTTCTGCATGAACAGCTTGGGCTGGTGGACCACGAGACCTTTGCCGAGTTCAATAAAAAGACGGTTGATCTCATTGTTTCAGAGGCGAGGAATCTGGCAGTCAAGGAGATTCTGCCGACCCAGCAGCCAGGGGACGAAGAGGGATGTATCTTTGATAACGGAAAGGTAACTGTTCCAAAGTGCTTTCACCGGGCCTGGGAACTATATAAAGAGGGAGAATGGCTTGCCATGACCGACGATCCTGCGGTCGGCGGCCAGGGGATGCCCAAGCTTGTGGGACTTGCTGCCAACGAATATCTCATTGGCGCCAACCCGGCGTTCATGCTCTACAGCGGCATGACCCACGGTGCGGCAACCCTGGTGGAGTCGTTTGGTACCGATGAGCAGAAAAAGCTCTACCAGGAAAAGATGTTTTCCGGTGAGTGGGGCGGGACAATGCTTCTCACCGAGGCCGAGGCGGGTTCCGATGTGGGAGCGCTGACGTCAACGGCCAGGAAAAACGATGACGGAACTTACTCCATCACCGGAACCAAAATATTCATCTCGGCAGGGGAGCACGACCTTGCGGAGAACATCATCCATCCTGTGCTTGCCCGGATCGAAGGGGCGCCTGCGGGAACCCGGGGCATCTCCCTCTTTCTCGTTCCAAAGTACCATGTCAATGGGGACGGCAGCCTGGGTAAGTTTAATAACGTGGTGTGTACGGGCATTGAAGAGAAGATGGGGATCCACGGCAATGCCACCTGTACCCTCTCCCTTGGAGAAAAGGGCGAGAGCATCGGTACCCTGCTTGGAGAGGAGAACAAGGGCATGCCCGCCATGTTCAAGATGATGAACGAGGCCCGTGCCTTTGTCGGGCTCCAGGGCTTTGCCGTTTCCACGGCTTCTTACATGTATGCCCTTGATTATGCCAGGACAAGGGTCCAGGGAAGGAATCTTCTCAAGTCAAGGGATCCGGACGCCAAGGACTGCGCCATCATCGAGCACCCGGATGTGAGGCGCCAGCTGTTGAATATGAAGGCCTGGGTCGAGGGCATGAGAAGCCTGATTTACTTCAACGGAAAGTGCTCGGACATCGCCGCCACCACGGATGATCCTGGGGAGCGGGAAAAGTACGCCGACATGGTTGAGCTGTTGACCCCCCTTGTCAAGGGCTATGTCACGGATCGCGCCCTTGAGGTGTGCAGCCACGGCGTACAGGTTTTTGGCGGCTACGGGTATATCAAGGAGTTTCCCGTTGAGCAACTCATGAGGGATTCAAGAATCTATATGATCTACGAGGGCACCAACGGGATCCAGGCCATGGACTTGCTGGGAAGAAAGCTTGCCATGAAGGGTGGCAAGCTCTTTACCGATTTTATAGAGGAGATCCGGGCCGTGATCGTCAGGGCAAGGGAGGTCGACGGGCTGACCGCCATTACCGATCGGGTTGAGAAGGCGGTTGACCGCCTTGTCAGTACGGCAAAGGTGATCGGTGAGCGGGCAAAATCCAAGGATGTGTTGAACGCCTACTCCTTTGCCCATCCTTTTCTTGAGGTCACAGGGGATGTGGCCATGGCGTGGATGCTTCTCTGGCGGGCATCGGTGGCGGCTCCCAAGCTTGCCAAAAAAGCGGGTAGCCTTGACTGGGAAACCGTGGCTGCAAAGGCGGCCACCAACAAGGATGCCGCCTATTATGCCGGTCAGATAAGGACGGCACAGTTCTTCATCAACACCCTGCTTCCGTCGGCCCTTGCAAAAATGGATGCCATTGTCGAGGGAGATACCAGCGTAGAGGAGATGCCCGAGGCATCCTTTGGATCAAAATAGATAGGTATAATTGAGCAGTGGGCAGGGGCTATTCCCCGGGACCCACTGCTCCCGTGTTCCGTTACTGTTTTCTAAATTCAAGGAGGAACCGAACCATGTTAGAGTACATGAAAAAGAGTCTTTTGACCGGTGTGGGCCTGGCCCTGAGGTCCAAAAAAGAGATCGAAGAGCTGGCCAAAGAGTTTGCAGACCAGGGCAAGATGGACCAGAAAGAGGGCAAAAAATTTATGGAGGATCTCATGGAAAATTATGATGATGCCCGGGCAAAGCTCGACAAAAAGGTGGAATCAACCGTGGAAAAAATCCTTGAAAAGGCCGATATCCCAAGAAGTTCGGAGATCAAGGAGCTCAAGGAAGAGATCCGCGGGATCAAGGCCATGCTCGCCGACATGAAGACCGACGATTAGGGGATGATCAGTATTCGAAAAATAGGGGGCCTTGGCAGACGGTATCGCCACTTTCTTCGGTATCGCCAGATCCTTACCATCATTTTTAAGTACGGGTTTGGCAATGTCATCGATGCCCTGAACATCGACCAGTACATCGAGATCGGCCTCAAGCTGATCTCCCGGAACAGGGGGGATCGGTTTGAGAAGCTTTCCGGGGCCATGCGGATACGGATGATTTTTGAGGAACTCGGCCCCACCTTCATCAAATTCGGCCAGATTCTTTCGTCCCGGCCGGATCTCATTCCAGTGACCCTTTTGACTGAGCTTGCAAAACTCCAGGACAATGTTCCTTCCTTCTCCTTTGACGAGGTCGCAGGGATCATCTCTTCTGAATTCGGCCGCTCCCATGAAGAGATATTTGAATACATGGACCGAACGCCCATTGCATCGGCCTCCATCGGCCAGGTTCATCGGGCGGGCCTTGCCGGGGTCGGCGAGGTTGCGGTTAAAATCCAGCGTCCGGGGATCCGCAAGCTCATCGAGGTGGATCTTGAGATCATGCACCACCTTGCCACCCTGGCCGAGACCCATGTGGAGGAGATCGCACCCCACAGGCCGGTTCGCATGGTGGAGGAGTTTGCCAAGAGCCTCTCAAAGGAACTGGACTATTCGGTTGAGGCCTCCAACATGGAGCGGATGGCCAGGCAGTTTGCCACGGACCGTACCGTCCACATTCCCGGCTTCTTTAAGGATGAATCCAGCCTCCGGGTGCTGACCATGGAGTTTATCCGGGGGGTGAAGATTTCGGCCGGGGAGGAACTCGACCGCCAGGGCATGGACCGGCGTACCATCACCCAAAACGGGGCCCAGTTCGTGATGAAACAGGTGTTTGATCATGGCTTTTTCCATGCAGACCCCCATCCCGGGAACCTCTTTGTCCTTCCCGGTAATGTGATCTGTCCGGTGGATTTCGGCATGGCAGGCTTTGTGCCAAGGCAGACCCGGGAGACCTTTGTGGATCTTATCCACTGTGTCCATTCAAAGAACATGAGGCTTGGTGCCCGTTTTCTTCTTGAGCTTGCCGACTATGATACCGAGCCTGACCTGGGGCGCCTTGAAAAGGATATGACCGAATTTGCCGGGTTGCATCTGGAAAAGCCCCTGAAGGAAATACGCATCGGGCGGGTGATCAACGATATCCTTGATATGGCGGCAAACCACGGCTTGAGAATTCCGCCGGATCTCTTCCTGATGATGAAGGCCTTTGCCGCAGTGGAGGGGGTGGCCAAGGGCCTTGACCCCGACTTTGATATGATTGCCACGGCCGCTCCCTATGTGAGGGCTGCAAAACTATCCCGGCTTTCGGCCAAAAGGGTGTCCGAGGATGTCATGGGGGTTTTAAGGGAGTCTTTGCGGTTTGCCCGGCTTTTTCCCTCGGATCTTTTGGAGATTCTCCGCCTTGCCAAACTTGGGAAAATCGGGGTAAACGTCCGGCTTGAAGGGCTCGAACAGATGCTTGCAACCTATGATCAGATCAGCAACCGAATCGCCTTTGCCATCATCATCGCCGCCCTGATAATGGGCTCTGCCCAGGTGATCAACTCAGATGTGCCCCCCATTGTATTCGGGGTCTCCCTGATCGGGATTGTCGGGTTCATTGCCGCGGCGTTCATGGGAATATGGCTGCTGGTTGCCATCTTAAAAAAGGGCCGCTTGTAATCGCGCCAATTGGGGTCAGGCCAAATGGGGTCACGTCAAATGGGGTCAGGCTTAGCTTATTGCAACAGCCCAAGCCACCAGACAAAAGTGACAATAAGCTAAGCCTGACCCCGGTGAGTTCAATAGCGGCAACAAGCTAAGCCTGACCCCCGAAAGCGGAGTTATCGTTCCGGGTCGTAGGGGTACCAGTCGGAGCGCCGCAGTCGTCCCACCTTTATTACGGCAATTTCGCAATGGGTTGTGTTGAACACGACTTTCCTGCCAAGCTCTCCCCTTACATCCTCGGAAACGATGCGGATTTTTTGTTTCTTCAGCATGTCTCTGGCCGTTTCAAGGTTGGTCATACCGATGTCCCGGGACATGAACTTGGGCTGAAAGGCGCCCCCGACCACCTGGGCCTCCATGTGTTTAAGGGTGGCACCGTTTTTGAGCATCATCCGTATCAGGGCTGTTGTGGCAACGTTTCCGTATTTTGCCGTTGGTCGCTTGGGGCGGAGGGCGCAAGGAAAGAGAAAGTGATTCATTCCTCCGATCCCAAGCTTTCTGTCGTAAAGGCAGATCGAGACGGACGATCCGAGCACGGCAGATATGGCAGTGGGATGACGGGGCAGGTAGATGAAGCCAGGTTTCAGTAGATACTCGCCTACAATGGGGGGGGATGCGTTTTCTTTCATTTCTGATGGCCCGGTGTGGTCGTAAGATGTTGATGATGGTTGTCGGATCTGTCTGAAAAAACCCTTCATCCTTGTAACCTATTCTCTTTCCCAGATCAAGGTTCAATCCCATATAAACGTTGCACAGTAAGGCTCCCTTGTGTTAAAAAAAGATTTTTAGCTTCTTTGCTTTTATTCTCGTGCTATTTTGGCAAGGGGATTAGAAAACTTTTTTGGTTCCGGCTTGTCCAGGTTCTGGGCAGCCCAGGAAACGAGTAATGGTGTTTATGGGGGCGGACAGACAGGAGAGTTGATGGGGGAAAAGCCGGTTGTCAGGATCGGTCACCTAAGAGCGGTTGATCACCTTGCCTTGGGCATCGCAGCCTTTGGGCCTTTGGCCTGGGGAAGGGAGCTTGAATACCTGTTCCTTGAGCCTGTTTCCATGAACGGCTGGCACCAGGTACTGGAGCGGTTGTGTGACAAGGGCATTGACGGGGCATTCCTTCCCGCTCCTGCCGCCATCGACCTTATCTCGGCCGGAGCGGATGTAAAGATTTTGCTCCAGGGGGCAAGGTCCGGGGCAGGGCTTGTCAAGCGCCTGGGGGCGAACATAAAGACCATGGCTGATTTTAAGGGACGGACGGTCCTTGTGCCCCACGAGCTGTCAATACACACCCTTCTTGTTCACAGGGTCATGGCATCCGTGGGACTCGAGGCCGGGACAGCAGTCACCGCCGATGTCGTTCTTGAATCCATGGCGCCGGCAATGATGGCCGAGGCCATGGAATATGACAGGGAGGGAAGAATCGGTGGTTTCATTGCACCGGAACCCTTTGTCTCTTTGGCTGTGGAATCCGGCGTGGGCACCATGGTCTGTGAATCGGAAACCTTGTGGCCGGGTCACCCATCGTCTGTGTTTGTCCTCCGGGACGCCGTGATTAATGCCTGGCCTGATGCGGTGTTTGAGCTTGTGAAAAACTTTGTTAACCCTGGGATGCGTCCCAATGATCTTGTGGCTGCGGCAGTTTCGTTCCTGGGGCAGGATCCAGGGGTTGTTGAAAAGATGATTGGCAAACAGGTAGTCGGGCGGGCAGGGGCGTGTTCTCTTCCCGATATTGAAACGCTCGGGATTATACATGATTATATGCAAGAGGCGTTGGGACGTGTTGGTTGTGAAACGGGTGTGGGTGGATGTCTTGAGTTGAGTTTTGCGCGCAAAGCAGGGGTTGTGAGATAAATTTTGAAAATCGAATTTGATAAGGTATCAAAGAGTTACCTGAGATCCGACGGAACCCGGCATTTAGTGTTTAATGATGTTTCCCTTTCCAGCAACCAGGGGGATTTCGTTATCTTCCTTGGGGAATCGGGCTGTGG
Organism: Desulfobacterium sp.; assembly: GCA_016342325.1. Lineage (GTDB taxonomy): Bacteria > Desulfobacterota > Desulfobacteria > Desulfobacterales > Desulfobacteraceae > Desulforapulum. The sequence goes on along the minus strand of JAEINR010000007.1, from coordinate 77,480 downwards.
CAAGACAACGTTTCTAAACATGTTGGCAGGGTTTGAATCTCCCACCACCGGAACCATCCGGGTCGACGGTAAAAAAGTGAGTGACATTCACCCTTCAAGAACCATGCTGTTTCAGCAACCGACGCTCATTCCCTGGCTTACCGTGCGGGAGAATGTCTCCTACGGGTGTCGGCTCAGGGGGGATTGTGAACGGCTCAACTACAGGGTGACCCAGTTTATAGAAGTCATGGGGCTTTCAGGTTTTGAGGATGCAAAACCTGCGGAACTCTCCCTGGGGATGGCCCAGCGGGCCTGCCTTGCCAGGGCACTCATGGGACAGCCGGAAATATTGATCATGGATGAACCTTTTGCCTCCCTGGATACCTTTACAAAGGCCCATATCCAGGAGGAGATGGTCAATCTCTGGTTGAGCGAGCAGTTCACGGTGGTGTTTGTGACCCATGACATCGAGGAAGCCACCCTGCTGGGTAACCGGGTGGTGCTCCTGGGCGGTAACCCCGCAGGGATCATTGATACTTTTGATATTGATCTTGATTATCCCAGGAATGTCAATGATCCCAAGTTCAAGGGGTACAAGCAGGATATCCTGGAGAAGTTCAAACGCTCCTATGTGGGCAACAGGAGGTTTTTATGAAAGCATCCGACCCCAATAACATTCAACGGCGGCGATTTCTTGGACAGGCTGCCGCAACCCTCGGTGCCTCCCTGTTTTCTCCCTGCCTGCCAGCGTTTGCTGCTAAGGAGGAGCTTCGGCTCGGGTATCTTCCCATCACCGATGCAGCACCGCTTCTCATCGCCCACAGTCTCGGTTTTTTTCTTGAAGAAGGGCTTGTTGTGCCAAGACCAGTTATGGTAAGGTCATGGAAGGTCTTGGCAGAGTCATTCATGGCAGGCAAGTTCGATCTTACCCACATGCTTTTTCCCATGCCCGTGTGGATGCGGTTCAAGCAGAAGATGCCTGTCAAGGTGCTGGGATGGGATCACACCAACGGAAGCGCCATGACCGTGCACGGCGATTCAGACATCAGAGGGTTTGCCGATCTTGGCGGTAAGCAGATTGCTGTTCCGTCCTGGTATTCCACCCACAATCTCGTTCTTCAAATCGGATTGAGGGCCCGGGGACTTACGCCGGTGATCAAGCCCCAGAACAGTCACTTGAAACCCAATGAAGTGAATCTCTTTATCCTTTCGCCCCCGGAGATGCCGCCGGCGCTCCTCGGCCGTAAGATCGACGGTTTTATTGTTGCAGAACCGTTCAACGCCCTTGCAGAGATGAAGGTTCGGGCAAGGATCATGCGGTTTACCGGGGATATCTGGAAAAATCATCCCTGCTGTGTCCTGGTGGCCCGGGAGGAGTTGACCCGAAGGAGACCCGCATTCGTTCAAAAGGCTGTCAATGCCGTGGTCAGGGCCCAGCTCTGGTGCGAACAGAACCGGGAACAGGCGGCCCACATATTGAGCCGGGACGGTGAGGGGTATCTTCCCGTGGAGGCAAAAGTCCTTAAACGGGTTTTCACCGGATACGATCTCAAGGCATATACCACGGGTCCCCTGCCAAGGGCGATCATGCATCCCGAATGGGATATTCAGAGAATCGGGTTTCAGCCCTATCCGTTTCCGTCGGCCACCCGGTTTGTCCTGGAGCAGATGGGAAAAACCCTTGTGGAAGGCGACAACAGTTTCTTGAAAAATATTGATTCGGCACGGGCAGCAGGAGAGTTGGTGGATGACAGCTTTGTGCGAAAGGCGATGGATAGTAATCGGGACTATGGACGTTTTTTCCCTTTAGATGTGGCGCACCCTTTATCAAGGGAAGAGATCATTGAAATCGATTAACAACTTTATGGAAAAAGTCTCCCGGGCGAACTGGGTTAACCTCCTGTTTGACCGTGAACAGCCCGGGTTCCGGTATGAGATCCTTGGGATGGTGCTCTTTGTGTTTGTCTGGATCGTGGCCTGTACCCTGTTTTTCTCCGATCCAAAGTTTGAGTCCTTTTACGGCTTTTTGCCGTTGCCGACGCTGAAAGCCCTCTTTCTTGCGGCAACCGAAGGGCGCTTCTGGGTGTCGGTGTGGGCCAGCCTCCGGCGGGTGCTCACCGGGATCACCATTGCCGCGGCCATTGGGATCCCCGGGGGCATGATGATTGGTTTCTATCCAAAACTGAGAAGTCTTTCCTACTCCCCCATCCAGTTCTTAAGAATGATCAGCCCCCTGTCATGGATGCCGGTTGCCCTGCTGGTGTTTGCAAGTTTTGAATCTGCGATCAACTTTTTGATCGTTATGGCCACTGTCTGGCCGATCATGCTCAACACGGCAATCGGGGTGATGAGTGTGGATACAAGATTGGTGCGCATGGCGTTGAACCAGGGGGCCACCCACCTGCAACTCATTCGGACCATCATCGTGCCCGCTTCATTGCCCAATGTGATGGCAAGCCTTCGCCTGGCACTGGGGGTGGCCTGGATTGTGCTCGTCCCTGCCGAGTTTCTGGGGGTCTCAAGCGGACTTGGGTATCTGATTAATGATGCCAGGGATACCATGTCCTATGACAGGCTCATGGCCATGATCATCGCCATCGGTATCCTTGGGTTTTTGCTTGACAGGGGGCTACAGAAGATCCAGAGGCTGGTCAGCTGGTCCTGGGTGGAATAGTGGGTAATAACAGACGATAAACGGCAGCAGGCACAGGTTGTGCCTGCTCTTTAATAAAAATAGTAGAAGGCCCTGGGGACGATAGCGATAAAGTTGAGGGGCCGACATGTTCCAGGTGTTCATGTCTCAAGTTTTAAACAAATAAGGAGCCTTGTTATGGCAGTAGATCCAAAGATAAAAATTCTTGTTACAGACGATTCCGGCACCATGCGCATGATGTTCAAGCAGATGTTGAACAAGGCGGGGTTTGAGAATATTGTCATGGCTGTGAATGGGGACGATGGAATCGAAAAGGTGAAGTCGGTGGAACCTGATCTTGTCATCAGTGATTGGAATATGCCCCAGAAGGACGGACTTGAGTTTCTCCAGTGGCTCAGGAGTCAGGAGGCGTACAAGGCACTTCCCTTTATCATGGCAACGGCCCAGGCGGACAAGGGGCAGCAGATCGTTATCATGGAGGCCGGCGGAAACGGCCATGTGCCCAAACCCTTTGATTCGAAGCAGATCAAGGACGCCATCGAAAAGGTGTTTGCCCCGGAGACTGACGCCGGTGTTGTTAAAAAGGAAAGGCGGGTCGTGGACGGCAAGGTGGAGCTCAATGTGGCCCACATCCAGATCACCGACCATCTTGCCCTGGGCGCTTTGAAGCATCGGATAGACCTGGGCGAGGTAACGCCGAAGCATTTTGTTCTCAATACCGACCGTAAGCCCGGGTGGAATCCCATCCAGGAGGGGCTTGAAAGCGCTGAACTTGACGCTGCATTTGTTCTGGCTCCCATTGCCATGGACCTCTTTGCCTATGATTCACCCATCCGCCTGGTGCTTTTGGCCCACAAGAACGGCAGTACCTTTGTAAGGAGCCGTAATTATGACCCCCGGTTTGATTCCCTGCAGAGTTTTTACAAGTACAAGGTCGTGGATATTCCCCACAAGATGAGTGTTCATCATATGCTGGCCCACCAGTTCCTGAAAGAGCTGGGACTCAAGCCGGGAGTGCCCGGAAAAAAAGCCATCAATGTCAGGTTTGAGGTCGTGCCCCCCATCAAGATGCCCGGCATCATGAAGGAGAACGAGGACGTTGCCGGATTCATGGTTGCCGAGCCCATTGCAACCAAGGCCATTGCAACGGAAATCGGCAACCTCGAGTTTGTCTCTTCCACCCGTTGGGAGAACCATCCCTGCTGTGTGGTCGCCATGCAGCAGGATTTCATTGAAAACTATCCTGAGGCCGCCCAGGAGTTTGTTACCATGATTGTCGAATCCGGCAAGTATATCGAGGCGGACAAGGCAAGGGCAGCGGACATTGCCGTGAAGTTCCTCGATCCCGAGGGCAAGATGGGGCTCAATCCGGCCGTGTTACAGAAGGTGTTTTCCCAGCCCCAGGCCATCCGCATGGATGACCTCTATCCGGTGAATGAGGATTTGGATAAAATCCAGCGGTATATGCATGATATCATGGGGATTGGAAAGATCATCGATCTTGAGAAATTTGTGGATAAGCGTTTTGCAGATGTGGCCTGTAGCCGGTAACTCTGGTCTCCTTGGATCAGGACTCTTTTTTGGGATGAGGTGATACATGAAGGTAACGGATCCGGAAATTATCAGAACCGGAGAGCGGGATTTGATTGATGCCGTCAAGGAGGATCTTGACTGGGATGCTGTCAGGGAGATCGTAAAGAAAAAGATCAACATCTCCTCGGTTGACACAACCGGTGGGCAGATCGTTGTCCACGATAATCAGGTGGCGTTCCGGGTGGATCTGGAGCTTAAGGTGGACCTGAGCCTGATGTTTGATCGTGATGGAAACCATATCCCGGAACAGGATGGGGCGGAAGAGGGGACGACTGCTTCCGAACCGCCGGGAAAATTAATTGACATAGATCCGGAACCCGAGCCTTTAGATGAGAATTCAGAGATAGAACCTGGGGTTCTTGATGGGGATGATCTATCCCCGGAGGGAGTCGAATTCGGCCTTGACGATTTTTCCGCGGAGGACTCGGAGATTAGTCTCGATGATCTTGCCCTGGGTGATGACGGGGAGGCTGAAAGCCTGGACGACGATATCGATGAAATTCTCAAGGAAAGCCGAGAGTTCTGGGAAAAGAAAAAGACAGAAGAGTAGATGAATACAAAAATAATTTCAAGAAAAGTAAAGGCCTTGGGGCTCACCTCCGGAGGGCTTGACAGCATCCTCAGTGCACTTGTTCTGCGGGAGCAGGGTATTGATGTGACCTGGGTCAGTTTCAAAACCCCGTTTTTTCTTCCCGATGCCGCCATCAAGGCGGCCAAGAGGAACAATATCCCCATCCGGGTTGAGGATATTACGGACGTCTATATGGAGATGCTGAAAAATCCTCCGGCCGGTTATGGAAAGAACATGAACCCCTGCATGGACTGCCACTCGCTGATGTTTGCCAAGGCTGGGGAGATCATGGTGGAAGAGGGGTTTGATTTTCTCTTCAGCGGAGAGGTGGCGGGGCAGCGGCCTTTTTCCCAGAACAAACGCTCCATGCGGTACGTGGAGAAGCGCTCTGGGTTTGACGGTGCCATCCTGAGACCCCTCAGCGCACAGGTGCTTCCCGAAACCGAGGTGGAACGCCAGGGATTGGTGGACCGGGAGCGGTTGGGATCAATTACCGGCCGGTCCAGGAAGGAACAGATAGCCATGGCAAAGCGGTTCAATGTGACCGACTATCCGGCGCCTGCCGGCGGGTGCCTGTTGACCGACAAAAACTTTTCCCAGCGGCTCAGGGATCTTCTCTACGTTCAGAAAGCCTACGTGAAAAAGGATCTCTATCTCTTGCGCTATGGTCGTCATTTTAGGCTCGATCCTGAAACCAAAATCGTCGTGGGGCGATCCCAGGCGGACAATGCCGGTATAGAGCACCTCCATGTTCCGGAATCCGGTGTGCTGATACGGATGGCGGACATCCCGGGGCCCATTGTCCTGATACCCTCAACACCATCAGGGGAGATGGTGAAGAGGGCCGGGGCTATCTGTGCCGGTTACGCCAAAACAGTGCCTGGCCAGGAGGTCTCGGTGCTGGTCAAGTCCCGGGACACGGAAGAGCGGGTCGTTGTTACGGCCATTGACACGTCGGTCATGGGGGATCTTATTATCTGATTAAATTATCCGGCGGGTCAGTGGTTTTTTGCCCTCAGCTGACCGCAGGCAGCGGAAATGTCGTCGCCCTTGCTCTTGCGGACCATGGCGGTGACGTTTCTGTCCAAAAGGATCTGGAGAAACCGCTGGATCCTTTCTTTTGGGGGGCGTTTGAAATTGCTTTTGTCGTGTTCGTTAAAGGGGATGATATTGACCTTTGAGCGGATGGGCCGTAGGAGCGTGATCAGGCGCATTGCATCCTCGTCGCTGTCGTTGATTCCCTGGATCAGGATGTACTCGAAGGTGATTTTCTTTCTCGGCTTCATCTCAAAGCTTTTGCAGGCTTTCAGCAGTTCTTCCATGGGGTAGCGCCGGTTTATCGGCATGAGCATGGAGCGGGTTTCTTCCGTGGTTGCGTTGAGGGAAACGGCCAGGTTGACCTCTGTCTCGTTGCCGAGGGCTAGGATTTCCGGCACAAGACCTGAGGTGGATACGGTGACCCTCCGGGAGGAGAATTTCAGCCCGTAATCGCTATCTGTGATGATTGAGAGTGCTTTTACAACGGCGTCGTAGTTTGCAAGGGGTTCTCCCATGCCCATGAAAACGATGTTTGACATGGGTTTGGCGCTATCCCGTGCGACCACCAGTGCCTTGGCGTCCCTCACCTGGTCAACGATTTCAGCTGTGGTGAGGTTTCGTTCAAAGCCGCCCTTTGCCGTAAGACAGAATTTGCATGCCTGGGCGCAGCCGACCTGGGTGGAGATGCAGAGGGTGTAGTGATCCTTTTCCGGTATGAGTACGGCTTCAATGTAGGCGTTGTCCTGGAGACGGAACAGCAGCTTTTCAGTGCCGTCCTTGGAGCGTTCCGAACGCTCAAGCGCCAGTCGTGATATGGAAAAATTCTCCTTAAGCGTTTCCCGCAGCTCTTTGCCGATATCGGTCATCTCATCAAAACTATTGGCCTGGCGCAGGTAGAGCCATTTGAAAATCTGGCCCGCCCGAAAGGATTTCTCTCCCATCTGTTCGAACCATTCGACAAGCGCTTCCCTTGTAAAGTTTTTGATCTCTCTCTTGTGTTCCAATAATTTTCCCCATAGAGTTTAAAAGTGCATCTGGCGCTCACAGCGCTTTTCCCTTGACTTATCATGAAATAAATACTAATTTCAAGATTTTAATCCATGATCAAGGTTTGATGAATTATTATGTTTGACAACTTGAGTGATAAGCTTAACTCTGCGTTCAAAAAGCTCAAGGGACGTGGAGCCCTTACGGAGAAGGCCATTGATGAGGGTCTGAAGCAGGTCCGCATGGCACTTCTTGAAGCGGATGTGAATTACAGGGTTGCAAAAAATGTAATTTCAGATATAAAGAAAAGAGCGCTGGGTCAGGAGGTGATGGAGAGCCTGACTCCGGGACAGCAGGTTATCAAGATCGTTTATGACGAATTCTCTCGCATGATGGGGTCTTCCCATGAGGCGTTGGACTTAGACGGTAAGACACCGAATTCCGTAATGCTTGTGGGTCTCCAGGGCGCAGGAAAGACAACCACCGCAGGAAAACTCGCTCTTTACTTGAAAAAAAACGGTAAACGCCCCTATCTGGTTCCTGTAGATGTTTACAGGCCGGCTGCCATAGATCAGCTGAAAAAGCTCGCCACCCAGCTTGGTCTTCCGGTGTTTCCGTCAACCCAGGAGATGAAACCCCTGGATATCTGTATGGCTGCTGAGAAAAGGGCCAGGGAAGAGGGGTATGACACCCTGCTGGTGGATACTGCGGGTCGGCTCCATGTGGATGAGGAGTTGATGGCAGAGCTTGTCGGACTGAAAACCGGGCTCAATCCGTCGGAAATTCTTTTGGTTGCAGATGCTATGACAGGGCAGGATGCCGTCAATATCGCCGGGTCATTTGACAAGGCCCTTGATTTGAGCGGTGTGATCCTGACAAAAATGGATGGTGATGCAAGGGGAGGTGCGGCACTTTCGATTAAGGCCGTTACCGGAAAGCCCCTTAAGTTCATCGGCGTTGGTGAAAAATCCACCGCACTTGAGCCGTTTCATCCCGAGCGCATGGCCTCAAGAATTCTGGGGATGGGGGATACCCTGTCGTTCATTGAACGCGCCCAGGATGCGGTTGACCAGAAAAAGGCAGAAAAACTTGAGCAAAAGCTCAAAAAAAATCAGTTTACCCTTGAGGATTTCCGGGATCAGATGGCCTCGGTAAGAAAGATGGGATCCATCAAGGAACTTATCGGGCTACTTCCCGGTGTCAATAAAAAAATGCTTTCGGGCATGAATATTGATGAACGGGAGTTCGTTAGGATAGAGGCGATCATCAGCTCCATGACCCCTGAAGAACGGCGAACCCACGCCATGATCAAGGGTAGCAGGAAAAAGAGGATCGCCAGGGGAAGCGGCACCACGGTTCAGGATGTGAACAAGCTTCTCAAAAGTTACACACAGACAATGAAGATGGTCAAAAAATTAAATAAAGGCGGCATGCGTTCCCTAAAGGGCATGCTTCCGTTCTAAGGAGAAAAAGTAAATGTCAGTTAAGATCAGATTGGCTAGACGCGGAGCTAAAAAGAAGCCATTTTACAGAATCGTAGCAGCAGATAACGAGGCTCCCCGGGATGGTAAATTCCTTGAAAGCCTTGGAACCTATGATCCCATGGTTGAGCCCGCTGTAGTTAACTTGGATGAGGACAGAATCCGGTACTGGATGGGCGAGGGTGCCATTCCGACAACAACAGTGAAGAGCATCCTGAAAAAAGAAGGATTCAGTTCCACACCTGCATGATAATTGTATCAGACCCATATTCTCAATACCCCATTTATAAGGAGATGGCGTTATGAAAGAGCTGGTTAAATACATCGCACAGGCACTGGTTGATAATCCTGACGAGGTTGAAGTATCAGAAGTGGAGGGTAGCCAGACTTCTGTGCTTGAACTTAAGGTGGCAAAAGAGGATCTGGGTAAGGTGATCGGAAAGCAGGGCAGGTCAGCCCGTGCCATGAGAACAATTTTGAGCGCAGCATCTGCAAAACTCAAAAAGCGTACAGTGCTTGAGATCGTGGAGTAACTACATGGGAAATACTCTGTTTACCCTTGGTCAGGTAACCGGAGTGCACGGGTTAAAAGGGTTCCTCAAGATCAGGTCGTTTGCCGGATCTGTGGCAACATTCAGACAAGGACTCGACCTAGTTGTACGAAGGGTTGGAAAAACCGATCAAATGTATGAAGTTGTGAAGGCATCTCCCCTTAAAAAGGGCGTGCTGCTGTTGCTTTCCGGTGTGGACAGGGACGTGGCCGAAACCCTTGTGGGAGCTGAGCTTCTGGTTGACAGGACTATGCTGCCGGAACCTGAAGAGGATTCCTATTACTGGGAAGATCTCATGGGGCTCAAGGTTGTGGACCGGACCTTTGGTCTGCTGGGCAGCATTGATTCCGTCATCGAGACCGGAAGCAACGATGTTTTTGTCGTCAAGGGAGGCGAGCGGGAAGTCCTTGTTCCCGGACTCGCCTCGGTTGTTATCCGTGTGGATCTTGAAGCGGGCGAGATGGTCATCGATCTTCCGGAGGGGTTGTAGGTTGGAAACTAGAAAATTTACGGTCCTGACGCTCTTCCCGGAACTTGTTGATCCCTTCTTTGACCATGGCATAATTGCCAGGGCAGTGGAAAAACAGGCCATCACAGGCCGCTCCATTAATATCAGGGATTTTTCCTGTGACCGCCATAACACGGTGGATGACAGGCCCTACGGAGGCGGCTGCGGAATGGTCATGAAACCGGAACCCCTTGCCGCCGCCATCAGGGCGGCCAAGGCAGAGGCGCCGGGTTCCCGGGTTGTTCACATGAGCCCCCAGGGCAGGCCCTTTGACCAGAAACTGGCCCTGGAACTTGCTGAAGAAGGCAATGGCTTGATTTTTATTTGCGGCCGGTACGAGGGTGTTGATGAGCGGATTTGTCATAGCCTGGTGGACGATGAAATCTCCATTGGCGACTATGTGATGACCGGCGGAGAACTTGCCGCCATGGTGATCATTGATGCGGTAACACGGCTTTTGCCCGGGGTTCTCGGGGGAGAGACCTCCGCTGAAATAGATTCGTTTCAAAACGATCGTTTAGAATATGCCCACTACACAAGGCCTCCCGAGTTCGAGACCCTGGCTGTTCCGGATGTTCTGTTATCCGGAGACCACCAAAAGATCGAACGCTGGCGGCAGGCCTCGTCTTTGAAACGAACATTTTTAAAGCGGCCGGATCTTTTCAAACAGAGAAGTCTCGATCCAGAGGAGAGAAAACTATTAAAATCATGGTGCCAGGAACTTGAAACCCTTATCAACGAGTAATCTCTATCTGGCTCTTATCCACCACCCGGTATCCAACAAGCGCGGAGATACCATTGCGTCGGCTTTGACGACCATTGATCTCCACGACATTGCCAGGGCGTCGATCACCTTCGGGGTTCGGGGCTTTTTTGTTGTTACACCGCTTGAGGACCAGCAGACCCTTGCCCACGAGGTTATTGCCCACTGGACCAAGGGGGTGGGCAGTAAATTGAATCCGTTTCGAAAACAGGCCCTGGAACTGATCCGGGTTGTTTCCTCTTTTGAAGAAGCAATGGCTGAAATCGAGGAGGAGACAGGCAAACCAGTGGTGACAGTGGCAACCAGTGCAGCAAAGAGCGGAGACACGGTTTCCCCGGCAGCTTTTGCCAGGGAACTTGGCAGCGAATCTGCCCATCTCCTTGCCTTTGGCACTGCCTGGGGCCTTTCAGAGGAATTTGTGAAGGAGTGTGGTTTTGTCCTTGATCCCATTTACGGGGTAAACGGGTATAATCACCTTTCTGTGAGATCGGCCGTATCAATCATGCTGGACCGGGTGATCTCTTCACGGGAAACGGCCTCAATAGCCGCATCCTTAGAAACATTAAGCGTATAAGAAAAGTATAAATTAAGAGAGGAAGGACGATAATGAATGTAATTGAGCAGTTGGAACGTGAGCAGCTTCGACTCGATATGCCTGATTTCAGAGCTGGCGATACCATTAAGGTACACGTGAAGATCAAAGAGGGCGAGAAAGAGAGAATCCAGGTTTTTGCCGGTGTTGTAATCAAAAAAACCAAGGGAATGGCCAGTGCCCGCTTTACCGTCAGAAAGATCTCCGGCGGCGTGGGTGTTGAGCGAATTTTCCCCCTGAACTCCCCTGCCCTCGACAAGATCGAAGTGGTAACCCAGGGCCGGGTACGCAGGTCCAAGATCTACTACCTCAGAAATCTCCGGGGTAAGGCTGCACGAATTAAAGAAAGACGTATGGTATAATTCCTATTTCCATGTGGACCTTTGAACATAAGGCTCAGGAAACGGGATACCGTCGCGTTGTAGGCGTTGACGAGGCCGGCAGGGGACCCCTTGCCGGTCCTGTCGTTTCTGCGGCAGTTCTGTTGCCGGATGATTTCCCGGACCAGGGGATCACCGACTCCAAGAAGCTGACACCAAAGAAGCGGGACATCCTCTACACGGTGATCATGGAGAATGCCCTGGCCGTCTCTGTGGGCAGCGCATCCCACCATGAAATTGATGAATTCAACATCCTCCGAGCGTCGTTACTCTCCATGAAACGGGCCGTGCTTGGCATCGATCCCCTTCCGGATCATCTTTTGATCGACGGAACGTTCACCATCGATTCATCCATCAGTCAGCAGGCCATCATCAAGGGGGATGCGTTGAGTATTTCCATTGCCGCCGCCTCGATTGTGGCCAAGGTTACCCGGGACCGGCTCATGGTGGATATCCACCGCCTTTATCCGGGATATGGGTTTGACCGGCACAAGGGATACCCGACCAAGGCCCACAAACAGGCCCTGGCCGAGCTCGGTCCGACCCCGGTGCACCGGTTTAGCTTCAAAGGTGTGGGGAGCGTCTAATGTCGGACAAGCGGCAGCGGTTGGGACGGCTGGCCGAGGATGCCGCCTGCCTCTTTCTTGAAGGGCAGGGATTCACCATTGTCCAACGAAATTACAGAACCAGGGCAGCTGAGATCGACATCATTGCAAAGGATGGCGACACCCTGGTTTTTGTGGAGGTAAAGGCGAGATCCACCCTTTCAAAGGGAGGGCCCAGGGAGGCCGTTGGACCGGCCAAGCAGCAGAAGATCGTTCTGGGGGCCCGCCATTTCTTAAGGGAAAACAGGTTGGCCGATGTGAGGGTCCGGTTTGATGTGGTGGCCCTTTACGAGAAAAACAACCGATTCAAGATAGAGTTGATTGAAAATGCATTCCAGGCAGAGTGAAACAGACCAACCCCGTCCCGGTTCTCCGGGAACCCTCTATATCGTGGCCACCCCCATCGGCAATCTCGAAGACATCACCTTCAGGGCGGTGAGAATTCTCAAAGAGGTCAAGATTATTGCCGCCGAAGACACCCGCCATACCGGAAAACTTCTTTCCCATTACATGATCAAAAATTCCCTGGTATCCTGCCACGAGCACAATGAAGAGGGCCGGATTCCGGAATTCATTCTTCGCTTGAAACAGGGGGATGATATTGCCCTGGTCTCGGATGCGGGCACCCCTTCTGTGTCGGATCCGGGGTACCGTTTGATCAAGGCGTGTGCCGAACAAGGCATCCGGGTCATTCCTGTTCCAGGTCCCTCTGCCGCAGTGGCCGGTCTCAGCGTATGCGGACTGGCAACGGATTCCTTTCTGTTTTTGGGTTTTTTGCCGAGAAAGTCGGGAAAGCGCCGGAATCTTCTTGAGTCCTTGAAAGACGAGCGCGCCACCCTTGTGTTGTACGAATCTCCCCGGCGGATACTCGCGCTTCTTGCCGAGATCGTCGAGGCCATGGGGGATCGGCCCGGGATGCTTGCCCGGGAGATCACAAAGATCCATGAAGAGTACCTTCGGGGGAACTTAAGTGATATCAGTGACACCCTTAAGGCACGGATGTCGGTCAAAGGAGAGTGTGCTCTCTTTGTGTCCGGAGCCGGTGGGGTGACCGGGCCATTGGTGTCGGAAGAGGGGCTCGACCATGAGATCCTTACCGCCCTTCAAGGCCAGGGGCAGCGGCAAAAAAACTCGGCCCTTGCAAAGGCCCTTGCCAAACGATTCAATCTTCACCGAAAAACAGTGTATGACCGGATCCTGGAGCTCCAGGACCGGGAGTGAGGAGCATGCTCCATGTTCCCCGTGCCTGTTATGGTTTATCCCGCCCCTTTTTCTCTGTGATCCTGTAAAAATTACCCACGGTTCTTCGAAAACCACGCTTCAAAATCGAGTTCCACCTCACCAGGCGGTGCAGGCGTGTCTTCCGTTTGGTTCTCCTGGTGCGCCACTATCTTTCTGATCTGTTTCATTTCGTCCATCAGCATGGAGATCTTTGTTTCTATCCGTTGAAGCATGACCGTGATATCGGGTTTTTGCCCCGCCACGGCTTCGGTGGTTTTCGGCCGGGTGACTTCGTGGTGTTTGCGCTTGGCTCCGGCAGCAGGTCGGCCCTTTGAGAGAAAGCCTAAACAGCGGTGCCAGAACTGTTCAAGGGAGATGGGTTCCATGTTTTTCTCCCTGGCGAGGAGCTTCCTTCCAAGAAGTTGAATGCATCTTGACCCGGGTGAATCGGGAAACAGCTTGAGAAACGGTGTCTGGGCGATCACAGCCATGGGAACGTGTTTGTCCCTGGCAACGATGCCAAGGGGGCTGAGCTTGATGGAGAGAAACCGGTTGACCGTTTCCCGAAGCTGGCCGTAAGCCTTCTTGGCACTGCTTGATTGTGTTACCTGGTTGACCACCACGTTTACGGTGCGGTTGTAGCCCTTACGGGAGAGGACCTTCAAGAGCGAATAGGCATCGGTGAGGGAGGTGGGTTCCGGGGTGATCACAAGCAGAATTTCGTGGCTGGCCATGCAGAAGGAGAGGACCTGGGATGAGATGCCGGCGGAGGTGTCAAAAATGAAATAGTCATACTCCCCAAGGCCCAGGAACGAACGGATCAGCCGTTTGGCCTCCTCCTGGGTGAGATCCGCCATTCGTTCCACGCCACTGCTTCCGGGAATGATGTCGATCCCCTGGTAATTTTTGATGACGATCTCCGACAGTTCGAGGCTGCCGTCGATGACGCTTTCAAGATCGTTTTCCGGCTGAATACCGGTGAGAATGTTGATGTTTGCAAGGCCTAGATCCGCGTCAAACAGGCAGACCCGCTGGTTTGCCGAGGCAAGTTCAAGGGCAAGGTTGAGGCTGATGCTGGTTTTTCCGACGCCGCCCTTGCCGCTGGTGATGGTTATTACTCTTGGCATGTGATGTGTTTCAATCCTTTGGGACAGCGACGACAATGGGATCCTGCCCCTGTTTCTTGAGAAAATAGACCATCCGTGTAACCCTGTATCTATCCCTTAGTTTTTTGTGCTCGCCAACGATGAAGTCATGGAAGGCCTGTGACCGTGTTGTGCAATGGCTGCCCTGGGTCAATGTCCTCACCATTTCGTAGCGCTTGTACAGGGACTGGATCTTGTCGCTTTCACGTTTCGGGTCTGTGATGGTAATCCTGAAGTTGAGCAGAAGCGATAGATCCGGGGAGCGTTGCTGGCGTACGGGTGGGCCGCCCTTCCGGTAAAGCTGGTTGAACAGGGTCTTGAATTCAGAAAAAGGGATGAATACCGCCTTGAATCTGAGAAGGGGAAACCGGGCGCTTAGCTTTTTCATGGCCAACAGGGCGTCGGGTTCAATGATGCCCACCAGGATCACCTTTTCCTGGAGGACCAGGGGGATCATCCTATGCTTGAGGGCAAGGCGTTTTTCCACGATGGTTGAAAGATCCTCTGCCATGGCCGGGTTAAACCTGAACTCCTGGAGGGTCCGGTAGGGGATTCGGTAGAGGTCGTACAAACGTTTCTGGAGCTCAACCACCGTGACTGCCCCTTGGTTCAACAGGGCGGCAAAGAGGGAGGTGTCCGATGCCCTTGCTGCCCCATGGGCCAGGGCCAGTGCTTTGGCCGAAACCTTGCCGTCCTTGAGAAGGGCCTGGTCCATGGATACAAGCTTTTTGTATTTATGAAGAACCCAGTAAATGTCAAGGGGAGTGATGAGATTCAGGTCGCACAGAATCATCCCGAAGAGTCGGTTTGAATCCCACAGGGGAGACGCCTTCCCTTGTTTCTGGATGGCAAGAACCCTGTCGATATCTTCCTGGGTGATCAATCCCTCCCTGGCCAGGATCTCTCCTGTTTTACGGGGAGGGAAACGTTTTGGCGTGGTTCGGGTCAATGGCTTCAATGATGTTTTCCTTTAGTGTTGATGAATGGGTTCATCATCAATGACCTGGTAAAGAACCGGTTTCGGCGAGGTAACCGGTAACAGGATCGTGAAGCAGGTTCCCGTATTTAGACGGCTCTTGCAGGTGATACTGCCGCTGAGACTTCGGATGATGGAGTGAACAATGGAGAGTCCAAGCCCGGAGTTGTCGGCTCCCTTGGTGCTGTTGTAGGGTTCAAACAGCTTCTCCTTGACGGCATCGGGAATTCCAGGCCCGTTGTCCTGGATGGTGATTTCGATGTTGCCCGGTGTTTTGCGTTTCTCATCGATCAATATCTTGGATGATCCCGGAACAAAGCGGATATTGATATTGATTCTACCGCCGTTCTCCATTGCTTCGGCTGCGTTTTTAACAAGGTTGATCAGCACCTGCTTGAGACCGTTCTTGTCGGTGGTGATGGATGGAATATCCGGGGCGGCAACCAGGTTTGCCTCAATGCCCCTGGGTAACAGGTAAGACTTCTTGATGAACTCAAGATGTGCCGAGTAGAGCTGGTTGATATCAACGGACTGGAACTCGGCAATGTTCGGTTTTGAAAAATCCGATAGCTTGCGGATAAGCCCCGCGATGCGGTCGATCTCTTCTTTGACCACCTTGAGCTCCGGCTGCACCGGATGTTTGTCCGGTAGTTTCATGCTCAATTGGGTCAGGTAGTTGGTGATGATGCCGATGGGGTTGTTCACCTCATGGACGATCTTCCGGGTGATGGCGGAAAAGGCCTGCATTCTTTCGTTCTGGCGGATGGATTCAGACTCTTTTCGATGGTTCAGGGACTGGAGGCACATGGCTGTCTGGCGTGAAAAGAGCTTCAGCAGGGAGTTGTTCTCCATCAGCATGTTTTTGTGAACCTGGTCAATGCCAAGGACAATCACCCCCACGGGGTTGTCAAAGGCCTTCATGGGAATGCAGCAGAGACCGTCTGTTTCCAGGAGCCGGGTGAGCTGGATATCCGAGATGGCAGGCGTGTTGCTGTTGGCCGCCAGGCTGTTTATGATCCGGTTATTTTGTAACGAGGTGGTCAGAAAACTTGAGGTGTTGGACATGGGGATGGCAATGGTCTCAAGTATCCTGTGGTGTTTGTCCTTGGGGTTGCCCTTTCCGGTTAAAAGGTTTTTTTCTTTATCAAAGAGAAAATAGAAGATCCGGGGAATGTTGAAGAGTATTTTGATGCCGTTTTCGGTGATGGTCAGGACCGAGTCGATCTCTTCGGCATTCAAAAGGTTCTGGAGGGTCCCGTGGAAGAGGGCGATCTCCTTGATCTTTCGGGTCAGGGCGTCGTCGGCCAGCACTTGGCAATCGTTGGAATCCGGTGTCGGGATGCCCAGGCTCTTGGCCATGGTGTTTGCTTCCTCCTCGGCCTGGGTGAGCATGGTTGCAAGCCGGGTGTGTTTAATCCCGCTGAGCTCGAGCACGGACGGATCTTCCGCGCCCTTGTCTGCAAGGCGGTTGGAAACAAAGACGATCTTTACAAGATCCAGGGCGTTGGCGATCTCCCCGGGAGGGGCGTTTACGTAAAGCACGGCATCGGCCATGAGGGGACTCAGGTGCCACTGGTCGAACAGCCAGGAACTGATCTCCTCGGTGGTTGTGTCGAATCTCTCCTTCTCTGCTGCGATTCGGTCCTTTTCATCCCCCTGGTTCGCCATAATCTCCCCATACTCTTCGGGGAAGTTCCGGACAAGCATGAGTTTTCCGATCTCGTGGAGGAGTCCCGCAAGAAACGCTTCATCCGGCTGGGAGTGCTTAAATTCCATGGCGATTTTTTTTGCGAGAACAGCACATTTATAAGAGTGGTTCCAGAAGGTTGCGATATTGAACTCGGACTTGATACTGGAGAGCTTGAACACATGCATGGCAGAGGCGCTGATCGCGATGTTTTTGATGGTATCCATTCCAAGGTACACGACGGCGGCCTCGATGGTGTCAGGGGCCTTGGGGATATTGAGATAGGCAGAACCGATGATCGCCATCAACCTGGATGTCAGCCCGGGATCCGCGGAAATGATCTGGGACAGATCCCGGATGTCTGTTTCGTCGTCGTTGCAGGCATCGATCAGCTTGATCACCACCTGGGGAAGCTGGGGAAGGTTTCCCGACTGTCTGATCCTTTCAAATGTTCTGTTTCGCGATATCATTGCACCTCTTAGTATGTCTGGCCCGCTTTCGTCTCTCTCCGGATAAAAATCGATCAACTATAATAGATATCTATAATTAATCTACCTTCATAAATCAACCTTAATATAGGGGGTAACCCCGGATTGGATCTCAATGGGGTTTTATTCTCCCATTGATAATGGCGAATATCCTTCAGTTAGTAAATAACTCTTGACAAACCCGCCATGATTCAATTAGTAAATATTATAAAAACCCATGCAGAATTTGTAAAATCAGATAAGATCTGTAAATCAGACGAAATTTGTAAATTAGATGAGATGGGCTCTTTGAGCGCTTTTTACAGCTAATCATAGAGTTTTACCACCCCGCTATCGTTCGTATCGCATTTATATAATGCTCATCTCAGTATACGGCTATTAACCATACGCGAAAAAATCGTTATATTAACCGGATCGCTTTTTCGGAGGTGCACCCATGCAGTTTAGGAAAAGGTTAGAAACCGGCGAATTCGCCTGTCTTGTTCAGATCGATCCGCCCAAGGGAACGGATGTCTCGGTCATGGTAAACAATGCCCTCAATGTCAAGGGCGTTGTCGATGCCTTTCTTGTGCCGGAAATGACCAGTGGTGTCATGCGCATGACCTCCCTCGGGGCAAGCCTGGTGCTTCGGCAGAACGGGCTTGGCACCATTATGCAGGTCTCCTGTAGGGACAGGAATCGCCTTGCACTCCAGGGCGATATCCTGGCTGCCAATGCCCTGGGGATCGATGCCCTCATGGTGGTGACCGGTGAGGAACCGTCAAAGGGGGACCATGTTGACGCAAAAGCGGTGTACGATATCACCCTGGACGAACTCCTGGCAGGGCTTGTCTCCCTTGAAAACGGACGCGATTTCGCCGGTGTTGAGCTGAACGGCACCCCGGATATTCTCAAGGGTGCAGCCCTTGAAACCTGTCTTCGGGGCGGGGAGCGGGAGAAGGAGCTTGACCGGATGAAGCGGATGATCGACCTTGGCGTTCGCTATTTCATCACCCAGCCCCTGTTTGAGTTTTCCATGACAGAGCCGTTTTTGCGAACCGCCATGAAGAACGGAGTCACCATCATTCCCACGGTCCTGCTTTTGAAGTCCCTGGGCATGGCAAGGTACATGGCCAGGAACGTTTCCCATGTCACCCTGCCGGATACGGTGATCCAGACCCTTCAACAGGCGCCTGATAAGGTAAGGGCCTCGGTTGAAATGGCAAAGAAGCTGATTGCCGGGGTGAGGGAACATGGCTTTGGCGGTGTCAATGTTTCGTGCATGGGATGGGAAGGAAAGCTTCCCGAAATACTGGGGGTCATGGAAGGTTTAAAAGGGTAGGCGGGATGATCTGATGGAAATCGCTCATCAATCCGCAGGGAAAAAGCCGATACCGAAACGATTAAAAGGGTAGGGGGTATGATATGACGGAAAGATCGATGTCCACAAATAATATTGCCGGGGCGGTCATGGTGCTGGGGGGCGGCATTGCAGGGATGCAGTCTGCCATCGATCTTGCAAGCTCAGGCTACTATGTCTACCTGGTTGAGCGCTCCCATGCCATCGGGGGGATGATGGCCCAGCTCGACAAGACGTTCCCCACAAATGACTGCACCATGTGAGTCATCTCACCGAAACTGGTCGAGGTCGGCCGGCATCTGAACATTGAGTTGTTAACCAATACGGAGCTTTTGGCACTTGAGGGGGAAAAGGGTGACTTCACGGCCCGGATTCGAGAGAAGCCCAGGTATGTGGATCTTTCAAAATGCACCAGCTGCGGGGAGTGTGCCAAGGTGTGTCCGGTGGATGTGCAAAGCGAGCACAACCAGGGACTCAACACGAGAAAGGCGATCTTCAAGCAGTATGAACAGGCGATTCCCGGCGCTTTCGGCATTTCGAAGCGCTCCACTGCGCCGTGCAAGGCAACCTGTCCCGCCCATGTGAGCATCCAGGGGTTCATCGCGCTCATGGGCCAGGGCAAGCATCAAGAGGCCCTGAAGTTGTTCAAACAGGAGCATCCGTTTCCGGGATCCTGCGGCAGGGTGTGCCATCATCCCTGTGAGGCCGAGTGTACCCGGGGGGGCCTCGAGGGTCCCCTGGCCATCCAGCACCTCCATCGGTTCCTCGGGGATCTCGATCTTGAAGGAGATGAACCCTATCTGCCTGAAATTCCGGAAAAGAGGGAAGAGCGGGTTGCCATCGTGGGCGCGGGTCCTGCCGGGCTTACAGCGGCCTATTTCCTGGCCCAGCAGGGATACGGGGTCACGGTGTTTGAAAAGCTGCCCGTCAAGGGCGGCATGATGGCCGTGGGAATTCCCGGGTATCGCCTGCCCAACACAGAACTTGAAAAGGAGATCGCCGTCATCGAGGGCCTGGGGGTCGATATCCAGACCCATGTGGAGTTCGGCATCGACATCACCCTGGACAGCCTTAAAAAAGAGGGGTATGGCGCAGTGTTTATCGCCGTCGGTCTCCACGGAAGCCGGGGGCTTGGGATTAGCGGCGAAGGGTTCAACGGGGTGCTCAAGGGGGTCTCCTTTCTCAAGGCGGCGGCCCTGGAAACCGCAGAACGGCTTGACGGACGGGTGGTTGTCATCGGCGGCGGCAATGTGGCCGTGGATGTCGCCCTGACCGCACGGCGTCTTGGGGCCGAAGAGGTCATCATGGTCTGCCTGGAGAAAAGGGAGGAGATGCCCGCCTGGGACTATGAGATCGAGGATGCCCTGGAGGAGGGGGTGGCCATTGAAAACAGCCTGGGGCCTGTTCGGTTCATTGGAAAACAGGCGTTTGTCACAGGCGTGGAGTTCAAGCGGTGCAGGTCCGTGTTTGACAAGAACGGCCGATTTAATCCCCAATATGATGAGACCGATATCACCACCCTGGCCTGCGACCATGTGATCGTTGCCATCGGCCAGACCGGAGAACTTTCGTTTGCCGACCCCCAGGGGATTTCAGTTACCCCCCAGGGTGGACTCAAGGCAGATGGCGTCACCCTCCAGACCCCTATCCCTTGGGTGTTTGCAGGCGGAGATGCCGTGTACGGCCCTAAATCCGTGGTGGATGCCGTGGCCTCGGGCAAGGCCGCGGCAACCAGCATCCATCGTTACCTCAATAACGAGGACCTCTCCCTGGACCGGGAGCGTCAGTTTGAGTTTGAAAAGCCCGAGGTGTTGGGCGAACCCCATAAGCCCAGGGTTGCCCACCAAAAGCTTGCCAGGGAAAAAAGGGCGGAAAATTTTAACGAGGTGAACCTGGGACTTAACCTTGACCAGGTCATGGAGGAGGCCTCCCGCTGTCTTTCCTGCGGCATCTGCTCCGAGTGCTACCAGTGCGTGGACGCCTGCCTTGCCGGCGCCATCGATCATTTTCAACTGCCGGTGGAGCGGGATCTTTCCGTGGGCTCGGTGATCATGGCCTCGGGAAGTCGGCCCTTTGATCCGTCAAACCTTGACGACACATACATGTACAAGCGGTCCCCAAATGTCATGACAAGCCTTGAGTTTGAGCGGATCCTGAGTGCAGGCGGTCCGACCATGGGCCATCTTGCCCGGCCGTCGGACAACAAAGAGCCAGACAGGATCGCCTGGCTCCAGTGCATCGGCTCCAGGGACACCAACCGGTGCAATAACGGCTATTGCTCTTCTGTCTGCTGCATGTATGCGGTCAAGGACGCCATGATCGCCAAGGAGCATTCGAAAAAGGCGCTTGACTGCGCCATTTTCAACATGGACATGCGCACTTTTGGCAAGGATTACGAGAAATATTATGCCCGGGCCAGGGACGAGGACAATGTGAGGTTCGTGAAATCAAGGATCCACAGCGTGGATGAGGTCAGGGAAACCGGGAATCTAATTCTGAATTACGCGGACGAAACCGGAACCATGGTCACCGAGGAATTTGACATGGTGATCCTGTCCGTGGGCCTTGAGATACCCCCGGAAAACCAGGCCCTTGCCCGGCGCATGGGGGTGGACCTTGACACCTACGGGTTTGCAAAGACCTCTCCCTTCAATCCCCTGGAGAGTTCACGGCCCGGGGTCTATGTGGCAGGGGTGTTCCAGGGGCCCAAGGATATCCCCTCCTCGGTCACGGAAGCAAGCGGAGCCGCCTGTGCCGCCGGCAAGGCGCTTGTCCGGGCGAGAAATACCCGCACCCGGTCGGTGGAACCGGTTGAGGAGCGGGATGTTCGCAAGGAAGCGCCCAGGATTGGTGTCTTTGTCTGCAAATGCGGCATTAACATCGCCGGCATCGTGGATGTTGACCTGGTGAACGATTATGCCAAAACATTGCCCAACGTTGTATATACGGAAATGAACCTTTTTACCTGCTCCCAGGATGCCCAGGACGGGATCAAAAAGAAGATCCAGGAGGAGGGGCTCAACCGGGTGGTGGTGGCTTCCTGCACCCCAAAGACCCATGAGAGCATCTTCATGGATACCCTGGAGAAGAGCGGACTCAACAAGTACCTGTTTGAGATGGCAAACATCAGAAACCAGGATTCCTGGATGCACTATGACACTCCTGAAAAAGCCACGAACAAGGCAAAGGATCTGGTTCGCATGGCCGTGGCACGGGTGGCAACCCTTACTCCCCTCCATGAAAAAAGGATCTCGGTTACAAAGAGGGCCCTCGTGATCGGCGGCGGTATTGCCGGCATGACCGCAGCAAAGGGCCTTGGCGACCAGGGCTTTGACGTGGTGCTTGTGGAAAAGGAAAATCAACTCGGAGGCCTTGGAAACCGCCTGATCACCACGGTGGAGGGGGCGGACATCCGGGATTATGTGGCAAAACTTGCGGCCCGGGTCGAGGCCCATGAACGGATCCAGGTGCTCAAGGAATCCCTCATTGTCGGGTTCACCGGGTATAAGGGCAATTTTACCACCGAGGTGCTGGTGGGGCCGGGCATGTACGAACGAAAGATCGACCACGGCGTGATGATCATCGCCACCGGAGCTGACGAGTACACCCCTGTGGAGTACCTCTATCCTGAGAGCGACCGGGTGGTCACCCAGACCGAACTTTCCCAACGGCTTGAAGACGAGGGGGCAGGTGACGTCGACCAGGCGGTGATGATCCAGTGTGTGGGGTCCAGGAATGCGGACAATCCCAACTGCTCCAGGGTATGCTGCCAGGCGGCAGTGAAAAATGCCCTCACCATCAAGAAACGCAATCCCGACGCCCAGGTGTTCATCCTCTACAGGGACATGCGGATGTATGCCATGCTCGAAGAATACTATACCGAGGCAAGGAATCTCGGGGTGCTCTTCTTCCGATTTGACCGGGAGGATCCCCCGGTGGTGGAAGAGACGGACACGGGACTTCTGGTGACCTTCACAGACCATGTCCTTGGCAGAAAGCTTGCGGTGGATGCCGATCTTCTGGCGCTTTCCGCCGGCGTGACCGCCGCTGACACGGAAGAGCTCTCCTCCATTCTCAAGATCGGCCGGAACCCGGAGGGGTTTTTCATGGAGGCCCATGTGAAGCTCAGGCCCGTGGAATCGGCAACCGAAGGCGTGTTTATTTGCGGAACGGCCCACAGTCCCAAGCTGATCAGTGAGACCATCAGCCAGGCCATGGCCGCCGCCTCAAGGGCCACGACCTTCCTTTCCCAGGAGTATCTCACCCTCTCCGCTGTGACGGCAGAGGTGGATCCCGAACACTGCGCTTCCTGTCTCATCTGTGTTCGCTCCTGTCCCTATGAAGTTCCGGTAATCAATGACGAGGGGGTGAGTTTCATAGACGCTGCCCTCTGCCACGGGTGCGGCGTGTGTGCATCCGAATGCCCGGCCAAGACCATCAAACTGAACTGGTATGAGGACAACCAATTGCTCAGCAAGGTGGAAGCCTTGCTGGAGGAGGTCGTATGACAAAGGACTTTACACCTGTGATTCTTGCGTTCTGCTGTAACTATTGAGGGTATTCAGCCGCGGACCTGGCAGGTTCCATGAGGTTGAAGTGCCCGGCGGATTTTCGGATCATCCGTCTTCCCTGTACCGGAAAAATTGATCTGATCCACATGCTCAGGGCCTTTGAGCGGGGGGCGGACGGCGTTTATGTGGTGGGATGTATGGAGGGGGACTGCCATTTCAGTACCGGCAATTTCAGGGCAAGAAAGCGGGTTGAACAGGTCGCCCGCCTCCTGGATGCCGTGGGCGTGGGGGGCGAGCGGGTTCAGATGTACAATCTGTCCTCCGGCGAGGGGCCCCTGTTTGCAAAGTACGCCAATGAGATGGACCAGCGGATTCGTGGGCTTGGGCCGTCCCCCATCAGGGAAGCCATACGGAAACGGAAACTGGCTGCCTAGAAAATGGGGTCAGGCCTAGCTTATCGTTTAACCGGAGTTTCATATAAAAAAGAGGTCATCCAGATGATAATAGCCGATAAAAAGCCCATTCAAGAGATCATTGACCAGGTCAAGAATTACGAGCGGATCCTAGTCCTTGGATGCAACGAGTGTGTTACCGTGTGCGAGGCCGGGGGAAAGAAGGAGGTGGAAGTCCTGGCTTCCGTGCTTCGGATGCACTTTCTCAAGGAGGGACAGGAGCGGAAAATCCATGAGCGGACCCTGGAGCGCCAGTGCGACCATGAATATCTTGAGGAGATCCGGGACGTGGTCGACCAGTACGATGCCGTTCTCTCCCTTGCCTGCGGGGTGGGGGTCCAGTTTACCGCGGAGAAATATCTCACAACGCCGGTGCTCCCCGGGGTCAACACCTGTTTTCTGGGCGCCAACGAGCAGCGGGGCATGTGGACCGAACGGTGCCAGGCCTGCGGGGAGTGCGTGCTGGGAAAGACGGCGGGTATCTGTCCGATTTCAAGATGCGCCAAACGGATCATGAACGGTCCCTGCGGCGGGTCCACCAAGGGGAAGTGCGAGATCAACGCCGAGCTTGACTGCGCATGGCAGTTGATCATTGACCGGTTAAAGGCCCTTGGCAGAATGGAGGATTACGAAATCGTGGCGCCCATTAAGGATTGGTCAACGGAACGGGCAGGGGGGCCCCGAAAAGTGGTGAGGGAGGATGTTCAGGTATGAGCTTAAATACACCGAGTAGACTGGAAAAGATTCTGAAACAGGGCAATCTTGCCGTAACCAGTGAGTGTGGTCCCCCCCGGGGCAGCGATCCTGCGGCTGTCACTTCAAAGGGGGCTTTGATCAAAGATCATGTGGATGCCGTCAATATTACCGACAACCAGACATCCACGACCCGGATGAGTTCCCTTGCCGCCTGCATCCATCTCAAGCAGATGGGCATCGAACCGGTGCTCCAGATGGTGACCCGGGACCGGAACCGCATCGCCCTCCAGAGCGATATCCTGGGGGCCGCAAGTTTTGATATTCACAATATGCTCTGCCTTTCCGGGGACCACCAGAGCTTTGGGGACTGTGCCCAGGGCCAGAATGTCCATGATCTTGACTCCATGCAACTGATTCAGACCGTTCGGCTCATGCGGGACGAGGGCAAGTTCCTTGGCGGGGATAATATCAACCGGCCGCCCAAGATGTTTGTGGGGGCAGCGGCCAATCCCTTTGCCGATCCCTTTGAGATCCGGGTGCCAAGGCTTGCCAAAAAGGTGGCCTGCGGTGTGGAGTTTATCCAGACCCAGTGCATCTATAACCTTGATAAATTTGAGCGCTGGATGGAGGGGGTCCGGGAACGGGGGCTTGACGAAAAAGTGTTCATCATGGCCGGCATGACGCCCATGAAGTCTGCGGGCATGGCAAAGTTCATGAAGAACCGGGTCCCAGGAATGGATGTGCCGGACGAGGTCATCAATCGTCTCTCAGGGGTGCCCAAGGATAAGCAGGCCCAGGAGGGGATCGATATCTGCGTGGAGGCCATTGAGCGCCTCAGGGAGTGTAAGGGGGTGGCCGGCTTCCACATCATGGCCATCGAGTGGGAGGAGAAGGTGCCCGAGATCGTCGAACGCAGCGGGCTTTACCCCAGACCCCAGGTGTAGATTCTTATCAGAGCAAAGCGGATGTGAACCAGGTGACATTTTTTGTCAGGGGTGTTTGACAAAAAATGTCACCACAGCATTGTCTGTTTGTGGGGTTTTGCTCCCTGGTTGGTTGAACCTGCCGCCATTTCAATGTGTTATAAATTTACGTGGTTGTTGCACATTTATTGCAGTCAGTGTAGGATAGGTTCGAACATACAGATTAAAGGAGTTAAAATGGGTTTATCAGTCAATAGCAGCGCATCGGCCCTCCAGGCATTTGGAACCAAGGTGGCAGTCTCTGCCAACAACGTCGCCAATGTCTATTCAGAGGATTTTAATAAGAGCCGGGCCCTCATTACAGAGGGCGAGAATGACAGTGTCAAGGTTGATATCTCCAAGGTCAACACAGAGGGACCCATTGTCACGGAGACCTTTAACAATGAAACGGTGACAAGGGAACTCTCCAACACGGACATTGCCGAAGAGTTTACCCAGCAGATCATCACCCAGTATGGCTTTGAGGCCAACACCAAGACCATTGGAACCCAGGACGACATGCTGGGAACCATCATTGATCTTGTGGCTTGAATCCCAACCTGGACAAGCCAGAACCAAAGAGGTTCTCTGATTCTCTTGCCAAAATAACACGAAAATCAGAGCTAAGAAGCTAATTAAACGATCCCGGTGATCCCGGTTACGGGTTTAAGCGGTAGGATCACCGTAAAGGTCGTGCCCTGGTTGACCTGGCTTTCCACATCGATGTAACCGTTCATGGCGTCGACGATTCCCTTGACAATGGGAAGCCCGAGGCCTGTTCCGGTTATGTATCGCGTCTTTTCGTTTTTTACCCGATAAAACCGGTCAAAGATCTTGTCCATGTATTTTGCAGGGATACCAAATCCGTTGTCCGCCACCGTAACCCGGATGTTGTTACCGGTTACATCGGCAGTGACCCGTATGGTTCCCCCGTTGGGCGTGTAGTTTATGGCATTGGAGATGAGGTTGCCGAACACGCTTTCCAGGGTCAGGAGATCGCCTTTGATGGGTGGCATGGGGGCATCCGGGGTGGTGACCGTCAGGGTTTGATCCTTTGCCGTTGCACTTGATTCCATGAATTCTACAATGGATCTCAACAGATCGTCCACCTGGACGGGCTTGAGTTCCTTGATCCCCATTCCCGCTTCAATCCGGGAGAGATCCAGGAGGTCTCCGATGGTTGAAATGAGGCCGCCGGTCTTTTCCCTGGCCCGGGAGAGCATGTGCTTGTCATCCTGGCCCATGGATTTTCCCACATCTCCCATGACCATCTTGATCTGCTCATGGATGGTGGAGAGGGGGGATCTGAGTTCGTGGGATACCTTTGCCACAAATTCCGACTTGAGTTCTTCCAGTGCCTTCATTGTGGAGATATCCATGATGTTGACAACGGCTCCCATGCACTCTTGCCTTTCTCCGAGCACGGGCCTGCACCGGACCAGGAGGTGGGTCTTGTTGTTGACCCTGATCTCCTTTGACGGGATATCGGTATAGTCTATGTACCGTCCCCGGGAGATGTCCATCACAAGGGAACAGAGTTCCGGGTCGGTCACGTAGTCGCTGATGGGACCGCCGGATGTTTTTTCAGGGTTCAGGTGGAGATGCGTATAACAGGCCGGGTTGAGAAGGACCACCCTGCCGTCGCTGCCGGTCACCAGAACCCCGTTGGGCAGGGATTCCAGGATGGTATGGATCCTGCTCTGTTCCGTGTTAAGGTCTGCCAGGGTTCTCTTGCGTTCCCGCTCCAGGGTTTCCCTGTCTATCTTAAGCTTGAGGGTCTCGTTTGCGCGGTTGATCACCATGCGGAGCTGGTCCGGTTCATAGGGTTTGGGAATGAAATCGTAGGCCCCCATTTTCATGGCCTGGATGGCGGTCTCCACCGTGGCGTATCCGGTGATCACGATGACGATGATCCCGCAGTTCATTGCCATGATCTTTTCCAGGACCTCCATGCCGTCCATGCCCGGCATTTTCATGTCTAACAGTACAATGCCTGCGGGTTCGGTGCGGAGGATTCCAAGGCCTTCTTCCCCGTGTTCTGCCAGGAACACCTTGTAGTCCATCCTTGTAAGGATGCGCCGGGCCCCCTCCCTGAGGCTCAGTTCGTCATCGATTACCACTATCTTTCCAGGGTCGAGTCGTTCCACTTGCCATGCCTCCTTATCATTCGTTTAGACGGGGTCTGGTTCTTGTTGGCGCGTTGACGGGGTCAGGCTTTCGTTTACGCGTTGGACGGGGTCAGGCTTAGCTTATTGGCGTGTTCTCAAGAGCACAGAATTAGATGCAATAAGCTAAGCCTGACCCCATTATCTACGGATCAAGGGCTTTGATGAATTCACTTGCTTCAACATCGATCCGGGTCCAGAGCAGGAGGGTGCGCCGGGCCGAATGGGCAAGGGGGGTGAGCCCGTCAATGAAGGGGATTCCCCTGGATTTAGCAAGCTTTTCCCAGAAGTTGTTTTTATGGCCGTAGTTCAGGTCCAGCACGAGCTCGCATTCCTTTATATCAAGGTTCTCTATGAAGGATGCAAATTCCGGGGCCTCTTCCGGGCTTGATGCGCTTGATGCGTTGATCACGATGTTTGCGCCACAGGGGGTTGCGGTAAGGTGTTTGAGGGTGACCGTTTCTCCGCCCAGGGTCGAGATCAGGTTGTCAAGGTTTGCCCTGTAGCGGCCGGCGATCTGAACCTCCTCCGCCCTGAGCCAGTTGAGGATAAAGACCACCGCCTTGGCAGCGCCCTCGGCCCCGAAGATAAGGGCCCGCTTTCCTGCGGCATCAAAGCCTGCCTCCTCCAGGGTATCCATGAAACCGATGGCGTTGGTATTGTATCCCTTGAGGATGGCATCGTTCCGGGTGACCGTGTTCACGGCCTGGATGATGTTGGCACCCTCGCTCAGAACATCCATGTGGGGAAGGACCGATTCCTTAAACGGATCGCCGATGTTAGCACCGTCGATGTTGAGAACCCTCAGGGCCTCCATGGCATAGCCTATTTTTTGAGGGTTCACCTTGAACGGCACATACATCGCCCTGATGCCAATGCGCTTCATGACCCGGGAAAACATGGTCGGCGCCTTGGACCTGAAGGCCTGCTCGTCACTGAGGATGGAAAAAACTTTCATGGTTTCCAGTCGGGGTTAGGTTTTCGTTGATGCGTTGGACGGGGTCAGGTGACGCGTTGGACGGGGTCGGTTGACGCGTTGGACGGGGTCAGGCTTAGCTTATTGGTTTGTTCTCAAGAACTCGACATTTGATGCAATAAGCTAAGCCTGACCCCAGTTATGGCTGGCTCGAAAGCCTGACCCCATGTGAAGTGCAATGCGAAAACCCTGACCCCTGTAATGGACTTAGGAAACCAGGCTTTTGACGCTTTGGCTTATCTCTTCTGCCGAAGCCGGCTTGGGAAGATAATCGTCAGCCTCCATGCTCATACCGTCGGCATGGGAGTACCGGGTGGATCCCACATGGTCGGCCACCGCCGTGAGCATGACAATGGGAATGTCGCAATATTTCTCGTCACCTTTTAGTTCCGAGCACACTTCATACCCGTCCTTTTCAGGCATCATAACATCCAGGACGATGGCGTCATAGGCGGTCTTCTTTACTTTTTCCAAGGCTTCCACGCCATCGTAGGCCACCTCGACCTCGAATCCCTCTTTTCTCAGGTTTGCCTGTACAATAGAAGCGAAATCAGGTTCGTCGTCAACAACAAGTATTCTTTTTTTGTCGTTCATGCTAATTCCTCCCTGGTGAAAATGGTGAATGATAAACTTTCAGCCCATACCATAAAGTAATGACAATTTTAAAGAGTGTTACCACGGGGTTTTGTTCATTTTACCATGAAGCGCCTGAAATTGCTTTTTTCCTTATTTTCATGGTGGAGAACTTTATTCTATATATATCGCCCCGGCTCTGTCAACCGAAAAATCAGGATATCGTCGGGTTTTCGTTATCCGGGATTTTCATGGGGAGTTCCACGATGAATCGGGTCCCCTTGTGGCTCCTGTTTTCTGCCCAGAGTCTTCCGCCATGGCTTTCGATGATTCCATAGGCCATGCTGAGACCAAGCCCGGTCCCTTTTCCCTGCTCTTTGGTGGTGAAGAACGGCTCAAAAATGGTTGAAAGAATTGCCGGTTCGATGCCGGGGCCGGTGTCGGAAATTTCGACCACTGCCATGGATTGGTCATGGGAAACCCGGGAGCGAATCTCAAGTTCTCCTTTGCCCTCCATGGCGTCTGCCGCGTTGAGGATGATGTTCATGAATACATGGTTAAGCTGCTGGCTGTCCGCCGGGATCTCCGGCAGGGTTTCGTCATAGGCTTCGATGATGGTGATGTTCTGGAATATGGATTGATTTCTGAATAAAAACAGGGTTCTTGCGATGATTTTGTTGACGTCTGTGGGCCTCACCTCCCGTTTTGTCTGCCTGGCAAATTCCAGGAGTTCCTTTACAATGGAACTGCACCGCTCCGCATCCTTTTGAATCCGTTTTAGATCGTTTGTGGCTTCCTTGGAGAGCTCATGCTCTTCGAGCATGAGCTGGGTAAAGAGGGTGATGCCGCCCAGGGGGTTGTTGAGCTGGTGGGCAACCCCTGCGGCAAGCTTTCCCAGGGAAGACATCTTTTCAGCCTGGAGCAGCTGGGTCCGTGTTTTCTCAAGTTCCGCCTCCATTCGCAAGGTTTCCGTCAGGTCGTGGAAAAAACCGATGGTTGCGATTTCTCTGTCGCCTTCGTAGACAATGGAGGCATTGAGGCTGATGGGGGTGGTGGTGCCGTCCCTTTTCAGGGCGAACTGCTTGTAGGAGTGGATGATGCCTTTTCTGCCGTGGCGGTCGCTCCTCATCTGCTCCATGATCACGTGGGCATCCCCCTTGGGATAGATGTTTCGGATGTTGAGGTCTTTCAGTGCGTCTTCCTTTGAATAGCCGGTGATCTCAGCTGCTGCCTTGTTGAAGATGAGTATCGCGCCGGTCATGTCCGCCGCAACGACCCCGTCCACAGCGCTCTGGATAAGATTTCTCAAAAAAGCATTGGATGTGAGGCGTTTCTCATCGGACACCTTCAGGGAGGGAAGATAAAAATCCAATACCACGATGGCGTTGGCCGTTTTGCCCAGCTCCTCCATGGGGTAGGCGTAGAGGCAGGAGCCACCGTTGTCGTTGATGTGGGGGTGGTTGAGGGACGGCTTGCTGGTCCTCTTGACCTCGTTCACCGGGCAGTTGGCGCAGGGGGTCGGGCGGTTGAAGAGCGCCCTGTAGCAAAATTCGCCTTCGATCTCCTGGGCGGAATCCAGGGGTATTCCCGGTCTCATCCTGGAGGCGAGTATCCTGTAATCGTCGGAAATGACGATGATCTGGCGCTTGAGCGTCTCAATGGCCCTGATCAGGTAATCGTTGGTATCCATGGTAGAAAAACTCCTTTGTCCGGAATGTCTCCGGATGCGACAGCCGCAAACTGCGGGATCGTGGCAGGAACGTATAACTCGTTTCTCTTATGATAACATCGTATTTCGTTGGCGATATATCATCTATAGGGTATCTGTTCCAGGGTGTCAAGGGGAGGGGTGAACAAAATTCAAAAAGCAATTTTCCTTCAGAGGATAATAATCTAATACTCTTGACTTTTAGCCGGTTATCTGGATAAAGATACCCTGGCTGATGTACTAACTACTTATTTAGGATGAAACAGGAGTGTCCAATGCCTGGGGGTTAACACGTCCATATGAGGAATCAAGGGGCCGAATCGGTCTTTACGTCGGTATTGATGCCTTTTAAAATAAAATAAGGATGACAATATTTCTGTATAACAGGAGGATCCATGATTGTTGCGGAGAGAAAACCTTTTGACGAGATCAAAAACATGGTGTCAGGCTATAAAAAAGTCCTGACCGTCGGATGTGGCACCTGTGTTGCCGTCTGTTTGGCCGGAGGGTCAAAAGAGGTTGAGACCTTGAACGCAGAGCTGAATTTAGCTTTTGGCAAAGATAAGATCGAATTTGGAGCAGAGACGGTTGAGCGTCAGTGTGACATGGAGTTTCTTGCAGAGCTTGATGCAAAGGCCGATGAGTATGACGCCTTGATCTCAATGGCCTGCGGCGCTGGAATTCAGTTCCTTGCAGAGCGCTTTCCCAACAAACCTGTTTTTCCAGCGGTCAACACCTCGTTC
This sequence comes from Desulfobacterium sp., assembly GCA_016342325.1. Taxonomy (GTDB): domain Bacteria; phylum Desulfobacterota; class Desulfobacteria; order Desulfobacterales; family Desulfobacteraceae; genus Desulforapulum. The sequence goes on along the minus strand of JAEINR010000007.1, from coordinate 46,137 downwards.
ATCGGGGTAAACCTGGATGTGGGATGGTATGAAGAAAAGTGCCGTGCCTGCGGTACCTGCGTGCTGGGACTGACCGGTGGGATCTGCCCTGTTACCCTGTGCGCCAAAAGCCTTTTTAACGGCCCCTGCGGCGGAACCAACCAGAAAAGCTGCGAGATCGATAAGGATCAGCCCTGTGCCTGGTACAAGATCCACGAGCGTCTTGCAGGACAGGATCGACTCGGTCAGATAATTGAGATCTCACCACCCAATGACTGGAGCAATCAGAAACCCAGGAAAGTGATTCAGCCCGGCTATGAGGAGCGTGTCAAGGCCCTGGGCCGTTGATGTACCCGTTTTGTGAAAACACTTACTATTTGAGGGAGAGATCAAGATGAAATCAGGAAGTAATCTAGAGAAAATTCTTAAAGCCGGACACTTTGCCTTTACAGGGGAAGTCGGGCCTCCCCGGGGAGCAAATGTTGAAGCCCTGCGGGAAAAGGTTTCCTATCTCAAGGGAAACGTGGATATGGCCAACATCACCGACAACCAGACCGCCATGGTCAGGATGTCCAGCTGGGCCGCCTCCATTATATGTATGCAGGAAGGGGTCGAGCCCAACTTTCAGATGGTGTGCCGGGACAGAAACAGGCTTGCCATGCAGGCCGACATCCTGGGGGCCTATGCCCACGGCATCCGGAACATGCTCTGCCTTTCCGGTGATCATCAGCAGTTTGGTGATCATCCCCAGTCCAAGGGCGTGTTTGATCTTGACTCCATGCAGCTCATCGGCATGGTGAAAAAGATGCGGGATGAGGGTAAATTCCTGGGCGGTGCCGACATCGACGGTCCCCCCGAGCTTTTCATCGGCGCCGCAGCTAATCCCTTTGCAGAGCCCTTTGAGTGGCGGGTCCACCGTCTTGCCAAAAAGGTTGCAGCCGGTGCGGATTTTGTTCAGACCCAGTGTGTGTTCAATATGGAGAGAATCCGGGCGTGGGTTGCCCAGGCCAACGACATGGGATTGACCGACAAGGTTGCCATCCTGCCGGGGATCACCCCCATGAAGAGCGTTGGTATGGCAAAGTACATGAAGAACAAGGTTCCGGGAATGGATGTTCCCGACGAGATCATCAAGCGCCTCCAGGGTGTTGACAAGAAAAACGTCGCCGATGAGGGCATCAAGATCGCCTGTGAGCAGATCGAAGAGTTCAAGGAGATGAAGGGCGTTGCCGGTGTCCACCTCATGGCCATCGAGTGGGAGCACAAGGTTCCGGAGATTGCAGAACGCGCAGGAGTATTGCCAAGACCTGAAGTTTAAAAATCTATAAGGAGTTTCCAAATTGAAGAGTCAAAGCGGAAAAGTGATGGTTGTCGGGGGCGGTATTGCCGGACTCACTGCTGCATGGGAACTGGCCCGGCAGAATGTGAGTGTCGAGCTTGTTGAAAAAAGCTGCTTCCTCGGCGGTTATAGCATCGGGTATACCTGCAAGGCTACGGATACCTGTCAGCAGTGCGGTGCCTGCAGCGTCGAAAAAATGCTCAAGAATGTGGTGGGTGAGCCGTTGATCAACGTGCATCTTCGAACCGAAATCGGTTCCCTGGATCGCTCAGATGGATTTAAAATCAGCCTGAAGAAGAACTGTGAAGACATGGCTGAGGCGCTTGTTCTTAAGGGGTTTTCCCGGCACAACGCTCCCCTGTATGTTAGGGGCAAGGGCGTGACCGAGGCGGCACCGGAAGGCGCCGTGGATATTGAGAAGATGGGCAGTGAGGGCGATATTAATGTGGATGCCGTGATCGTTGCCACCGGGTTCACCCCCTTTGATGCCGAGATCAAGGGTACCTACGGGTACGGCAAATGGGAAAACGTGATCACCGGTCTTGAGTTTGAGAACATTGTCCGGGAAAATGCCGGAATTGTAAGGCCGTCGGACGGAAAAAGGCCTGAGAAGGTCGCCTTTATCCAGTGCGTGGGTTCCCGGGACGAGCGGCTGGGCAACCTTTGGTGCTCAGAGGTATGCTGCCCCTATGCCATGCGCATGGCCGGCACCATCAAGCACGACAATCCCGATGCAGAGGTCTCGATCTTTTACATAGACGTTCAGAATACCGGTAAGGAGTTCCCTGTTTTCTACGAGAAGATCCGGGAGAACGTTCGATTTGTGAGAACCATTCCCGTTGATATCTATCCCACTGAAAACGATGGCCTCAAACTTCGCCACATGGCTGAAGACGAAGGTTCTCCCTCGTTTGAAGAGTTTGATATGGTGGTTCTGTCCGTGGGACTCATGCCGGGAGCTGACAGCAAGATTGTTTCCGAAACCTTTGATATTCCGCTGACCGTGGATGGATTCCTCGACGATTCTGTAGATTCCGGTGTTTTTGTAGCAGGCACTGCTGCTGGGCCGGGAACCATCGCAGGCTCCATGGCGGGAGCCGGAAAAATTGCCTTTGACGCCGTGAAATATCTGGGGGGAGCCAAATGATGGCGGAAACAACTGATATGATTGAAGTCACGATAAACAAGGATGTCCTGGTCATTGGATGCGGAGCCCAAGGGCTTGAATCGGCAGAGGCCGTTGCAGCCAAGGGTTACAAAGTGGTCTTGGTGGACGACGGGGATGTGCCTGCACCTGCCTCCGCTGACATTGAAGTCATGGCCAACACAACGGTTGAGAGTCTTGCCGGCATGACCGGCGATTTCAGAACCTGTCTTGCCAATGGAAGCGGTCGTTCGGACCGAACCTTTGGCGCCATTGTGGTTGCACCCAAGTATGGCCTTGCACCGCTGAACGAGGCCTACGGACTTGCCTTGGATGACAAGGTCGTCTCCATGACCCAGATGGAAGCGCTCCTCGGTGACGCGGCATTTAAGAAAACCCTTGGCCAGGGAGAGGGGAAAACCATCGCCTTTGTCTCAGGATTTGGCCAGGAGGGTGATCCCGCCGCAACCAGCCGGGTGCTCGAGGCCGCTCTGACCGTTCAAAAGCTTGGAAACGCCAGGGCCTACATCTATGCCAACAACGTCAAAGTGGGCGCACGGGGTCTTGAGCGGCTCTTCACCCTGGGACGTAATGAGGGCGTGGTTTGTTTCAAGCCCCTTGAAAAGCCCGCCATTGAGCAGGGCGACACCCTGAAGATCGTCATTAACGATCCCGTTGTCCGGGAGGATGTGGCCCTTGAGCCCGACTACATCGTTGTTGAAGAGGAAGTTGTTGTGGGCCGGGCGAACCTGGATCTTGCAGAGACCCTCAGGATCGACACCGACCTTGACGGATTCATCCCCAGCAACAACGTTCACCGGTTCCCGGCCAATTCAAACCGGGAGGGCATTTTTGTGGCTTCTACCCTCGAAGATGCACCCAATGTGGCCCTCAGGGTGGCGGATCTTCTTGCCTCCGGGGTTAAGTCCGTTGCCGCAAATGCGGCCGTTGTGGACGAAACCAAGTGCACCATCTGTCTCACTTGCTACCGTTGCTGCCCCCATGGCGCCATCTTCTGGGAGAACGGTATCGCAGCCATCTCCCCCGTGGCCTGCCAGGGATGCGGCATTTGTGCCAGTGAATGTCCCATGGACGCCATCCAGATCGGTGACTTTACCGATGACGCCCTTAAGGCCGATATCGAAGGTGCCGTGGCCTCGGTTTCCGGTACACCTTCCATCGTCGCCTTCTGCTGCCAGAACTCTGCCCTTGAGGCGGGAGAGGCGGCTAAGGCCTTTGATACCGAGCTTCCCCAGGGGTTTAGAATGATACAGGTCCCCTGTGCCGGCAAAGTGGATGTAGAGTTCATCATGAAGGCCTTTGTTGAAGGTGCCGACGGCGTGATGGTCGCCGCCTGCCATGAAGGAAACTGTAAGGCTGAACGGGGAAGTACCTTTGCCAAGTGGCGGGTTGAAGAGATCCGGAAGCGGCTTGAGACCATCGGTCTGAGCAAGGATCGCCTCATTTTTACCACCATTGCTTCCAACATGGCAGAAGAGTTCAGTATGAAGGTCCGGATGTTTGCAGAAAAGCTTTAAGCTTATTCCTCTATGACGTAATGGATAGCAAAGCCGCTTTAAGCCGACTTAGCTAATCCGTAAAAAATAAAAGAGCAGGCAGGGCCGGATCGGCCTTGTCTGCTCCTTTTGTTTTGGGAGGGGGGCTTTCTGGTGAGAGTGGGATTTGAATTACAATCATTCAGTCTATAGTATGTAATCTTTTTTGCCTTCTATGTTTACACCGTATTATGTGTTTTAGCTTGTCCTATAATAGAATTAGCGATATAAAAAAAAGTGTTTTGGCCATGTCTTTGCGGTGATGTTCAAAACATGTAATTTAAATAACTCCGTTTGTCAAAATTATCTATTCGGCATTGTTTATGTTTCTTATCAAGAAATAGTACTTTGACCGTTTATGCAAGGCGGGACCATTAATAAAAAATTATTGGATAGAGTTAGATGAAAATAATAGAGTACCGTTGCACGAATTATAAGGCCTTTCGTGGGGAAGCGCGGATCCAGATGAGACCCTTGACTCTGTTATTCGGTAAAAATAATAGTGGAAAATCAACTTTGCTGCGTCTGCCTCGTTTGATTCTTCATGCATTATCTGCGAGGGGGCGTAACGGGTTTCCGGTAAACGTCGACGAATTAACCTTTGGCGGTAAGTTCGTCGACCTTATCCATGGTGGTTTAACCCATGGCTCGGTTTCTTTGGGGATCGTCGTTGATGATGAAGGAGAACGCCTGGATTTGAATGCCACAGTCCAGAATGTTCAAAATATGCCCCCTGAACCAGGGCAGCCGAAAGAATTTTGTGTTATCTCTCATCTTCGAATTGCTCAACCGGCAATCAACCTTGAGTGGGAACCCCGGTCTAGGATGGTTGCCTCCTACAAGGGGGTTGGTGAATTACCGTTCCGTGGCTTGTTGCCAGATATACACAGGAATGATCCGGCTGCATCGAAATGGTCTTTTGTTAAAGAGTGGCGGGAACGTGCTCAAGTTTTGGAAGAGCAGATTTCACACCTTGGGCCTGTCCGGGATGAAGTCCCTCGTGTATTGGAGGGAGGTGTTGCTCCACCCCTTGGTTTTGGTGGATCCGGTGCAGTGGCCCGTTTAGGACAGGATCGGGATTTGCTTGAGCAAGTATCTTCCTGGTTTCAGGATAATATGGATGGCTGGGGAATTTCGTTGGATTATGCTGGCAGCGCATACAAATGTCTTCTTCAGCGGGGGGAAATAAGCGTCAATTTGGCCGATGCCGGTCATGGGTTGCAGCAGGTGCTGCCGGTGGTGGTGCAACAACTTTCACATCGGATAGGCGACAACTCCAGTGTTATAGATCTGGTGGAACAGCCCGAGTTGCATCTTCACGCGGCGGCCCATGCCCCTCTTGGTGATCTGTTTTTGGAAACAGCAAATCAAGGGAATTGTCAGGTCATCGTTGAAACCCATTCTGAAAATCTTTTGCTGAGGGTGCGTCGGCGTATTGCCGAAGGCCTTGATCCATCCATGGTTGCACTTTATTATGTGCTTGAGCATCCTGATGGTTACAGTAGTGTTCGTCCCATCGCCATTGAACCTGACGGGAACGTGGACTGGTGGCCTGAGGGGGTTTTTTCAGAGGGGTATGAGGAGCTTAAGGCGCTTAATAAGGCTCAACGATCAAGGCTTCGGAATAAAAAATCATGAGGATCCTTATAACGATGGATGCCTATGAGGATGCTTCTCAATGGCGTTATTTGGATCGTATCGTTGACAAAATTGCTGATGGTTGGCACGTTTGGCAGATCGAAGACCCGGATTTAATAGAGGAAACCAATTGGATCGATGGTCCGGGAAGGAAGTGGTTACGGGAACTGTTTCAAAAAGCTGCTTTAGCCTCCTGCTATCAGACTTCGTCTGTTTATCCCCGGCGGCAGGTTTTAGTCTCTTTGTTTAGCCACGATCCGAATACGTTGAAACCTGAACAGGCGGCCAAATATGTGACTAAGCCTCTGACTATTCTGATGGAAAATCGTTTCACAGATGGTGAAATTTTTCTTAATGAAGTCCTTAAAGTATTGGCGCCTGATGAGATCAACGAACAAAGGCGCCTCGCCCCGGATTCAATTCTCTATGACAGTGGAGGTGGAATTGGGGAACTTCCGAAATTAGTCGCTGATTACGCCGTGCGTGCCGATGCTGATGGGATTCCCCGGCGTGCCGTGGTCTTAACAGACGGTGATGGGGAGTTACCGGGTGAGGTAAAGGCAAATGCTCAACTTGTTCAACAGGCATGCCAAAAGGAGGGAATTCCGTGCTGGACATTGTCAAAACGAACCATTGAAAATTATATACCGGATGAAGTGCTTGATGCCTGGATGCCCTATTCGGATTCCGGGAAGGGAAAGCGTGTCGCTGCAATCAAAAGACTGAATCCTGAGCAGCGCGATCATTATCCAATGAAAAAAGGATTAAAACTGCAAAAGGCAGTACCGGACGTTCGAGCCTTTTATTCAGGAACAAGCGGAGCAGATATGGACGAGTTGTCAAAGGGGTTGGGCAGTGATGTGATAGAAAAATTTCGAGAATTTTCGTCTGTCTTATCCGCTGAATCCCTTCGCGGGCGTGATGGTAATGGTGAGCTGGACAAATTGATAGAAATGATCGCAGACCTATTATAAGGTTATTTTTTATGGATACATCCCCAATTACAATACCCGAAGTTAAACCGGAAATTGTTTTTATATTCAATTTGCTGGATGAAGTCAGAGCTGGAAAGCTTCGTATCCCGAAATTTCAACGCTCTTATGTCTGGCGGCGGGAGCAGATGACCGAACTTCTCGATAGCATCTATCACCAGTTCCCAATAGGTAGTCTTTTGGTATGGGAGACGGAGGAGAGGGTCAGTAGTCGAGATTGGATCGGCCCATTGAAGGTCCCTGAAGCAACAGGAGGTCTTTCAGCCCATTTGCTTGATGGGCAACAACGTCTCTCTACCCTGAGTGGTGTTTTGACTCCATTTACTGACACAATTGAGCAAAAGGACGATGAAGAAGACCCTGAGCGATGGAAAATATGGTTCGATATAGAAAAAAGTACCTTCGAACATTTTAAATCGCCTGATACTCAGTCCGAGCCGAGGCATTTTCCCATGTGGAAATTACTGGACACGGTTGCTTTTTTAGCCGAATCCCAACGTATTCTCCAGGATGGTGGGGACAAGGGGGAAGCGTATGTCCAGAAGATCCAGGTTTTGTTGAGGCGTTTTCAATCTTACAAGGTGCCCGTGATACGGATCAAAAATACAGGGCTTAACCAGGCGGTTGAAATATTTGCCCGTCTGAATTCCAAGGGCCAAGCCATGAGTGCCGATGAAATGGTTTCTGCTCTTAGTTATCGGGAGGACCAGGACTTTAGCTTGTCGGAACATATTGATAAAATCCTCGAAGAATTGGATTCCCATGGCTTCGGCAGAATAGAACGGGTCATTGTATTGCGGTCTCTTTTGGCTGCCTTGGGGGAAGACATTTATCGAACGGATTGGACGCGTTTTACCGATCAGAAACGCTCAGAAGTTCGAGACAAACTTCCCAGGGTTGTGGGACAAACCCAGGAGGCTCTTGTCAGGGCCACTGCCTTTCTTCATGAACAGGGTGTTCACAATCATCGCTTGCTTCCCTATGCCATGCAACTTGTGGTTTTGAGTGCATTTTTCGGGGCTTGCCCTGAACCGACCAGCAAGCAAAGAGTTTTTCTCAGAAGATGGTTTTGGGTTTCATCTTTTACCGGTTGGTTCGCCTCTGGTAATCCTTCCAGGGTGGCCGCATTGATTCGGGAATTTCGTGAGCATGTGGCAAGAGAACCCGAGCCGGTGGTTTTGGAGAATATGAGGTTGAATGAACCAGCTCAGCCCTTTCCGAAAACATTTGATATGAGGAGTGCAAGGGGCAGAACTCTGTTGCTTGTGATTCTTTCACAAGAACCGTGTGACAATAAAGGTGATAAAGTTGAGGAACCCTGGCGTCGAATTGGAGAACATGGTCCCAATGCAATTGGCTATATCGCTTCCGGGGCCAAAGATCGAACATTGAGATCGAGTCCGGCAAATCGTATATTGAAATTTGATGTTAAAGATGGCTCCCAGGCCAAAAATTGGTTGGTACAATTGGGGGACGAGGAAGATTCCAAAATATCACGTATCCTCAAGAGCCATGCGATTCCCTCCAAGGGATTGCCTTTGCTTAAACAAAATGATGCGGATGGCTTTTTAAAGGCTCGTCTTGAATATTGCATAGATCTGGAGCGGAAATTTATGGAATCCAACGATGTGACGCCTCCATTGGATCGGGAGATGCGTCCTTCTCCCATCGACACTGGGGAATCCGACTTGACCAGTCGGGTAAATGGGTTGCCGAAATTTTTGGAGGGTGATCTTTTCAGATAGTTATTTTCAGTTATACACGGATGAATTGGAGGATGAAACGAGTGATTCCCAGGGAGGCTTCGGGGTCAGTGTCAAAAGTGCAGACCTGACCCCGATTTGACGATTAATCGACCATGGGAACGGTGAGGCCGCCGTCCATAAGAAAGAGGATCTTTGCGGAATCTCCCTTGGTTTCAATGGCCGTGTCCAGGGCTTCCTGGAGGGAGCCAAAGGGCCGTATAAGGAGCTTTTCAATGGTTTCGGGTTCCACATCCGTCACGGCCCACATCTCGGCCCAGATGCCGATCTCCGCCATCTTGGCGGCCTTGTGGTAGCCGAGCTTGTACCCTTTTTCAATGGTGTCCAGCACCTCCTGGGGGGTGTCGCAGCTGCCCAGGAGATCGGCAAAGGCCTTGCCGCCGATGCCGCAGCGGCATTTGGCCACCAGGATCAGGATACCGTTCTTCTTTAGAGCTAGCTTTGCGTTGTCGATGCCCTTTTGGGCCTGGTAAAGATCGATGTCCCCGGGGAACTTGACCACGGAGACCACGATGTCGGCCTTTTCTTTGATGGGGGCGGCAAACACCTCGTTGGCCTTGTGGGTTGCCGCCATAAAGGAGTCGTGGATATCGCCTGCAGTGACGGCATAGATGCTGTGGTTTTTGTCCAGCACTGTCATGATGGCGAAGATCTCTTTTTTCACAACGGACAGGGCGTCCACCATGTCCTCATGGACCGGGTTGCCTTCCAGGGCCAGGGCCCGGGCTTCGGGAACCAGCGCAAGCTTGTGGTTCTGCTCGATGGTGTCGAACCCTGCGATCCCAGGCAGAAAGGATTTCCGGCCCCCGGTGTAGCCCGCAAAATAGTGGGGCTCCACCGATCCGATGATGATGATCTTGTGGGCGTCCACCCCGGCCTTGTTGACATGCATCTCGGTTCCGTTGGAACTCTTGCCCAGAAAGACCATGTCCTCTGACTTTTTGGCATCATGGACAAGGATGTCGTCCTTGATCTTTTCATAGTGATCACCAAAGATCTGGAGATACTCTTCAGGGCTCGGGCCCCGGTGGGCGCCCGTGGCGATGATGAACTTCACCGGGAGATGGGCGATTTGGTCGTAGATGACATCCATCACCTGTTTGGTGGGGGTGGGCCGGGTGGCGTCATTGACAATGACCAGAACATCCCTGGCATCCGCCAGAAAATCCGTAAGGCTGGGGCTGCTGAAGGGGGTGGTCATTGCCTGGTCAAGGAGCATTCCTGGATCCTGGATATCCACTTCGTTGGCTTCAAGAAAGCGCGTATCAAGCTGGTCGCTGATGGTTACTGTCTTTTCTCCCTCTTTTCCGTAGGGTACATTTATCTGCATGATCGTTTCCTTATCGGTGGTTTAAGGGTCCAAGTTTGTTTACTGTTTCCATGAACGTGTCGATGGCGGCCTGGAATCCGGTCTTGTCACCATGGGCGACCTGCACCAGCTGGATCCGGTCCTCATCAATATCCATCTCTTTGAGAAGTTGTCGAAGGGCGGTCACATGGGTCTTTGCCTTGACATTACCGTCGTGCTCGCAATCCCCGTCCGGGCAGCAGGCCACAAGGACCCCCCAGGCGCTCTGGAGAAGCGGTTCCAGCAGCAGGGGTTTTTCCAGCCGGCCGCCGCACATGTTGATCAGGATTTTGTACTCAGGATCCGCTGTCGGGTCCATGACCGAGGATTGAAGATCCGGGTAATAGGACCAGTTGCAGCCGAATACGATGGCCTTGGCGTTATCTTTGCCAAGAAAGGTTGCGACCTCCTGGTTGAGGGAGGGGCGGTCCGTGCCGTAGCTCAGGTGGGTGGCCACTGCCTGGTTGGGGCAGATATCCACACAGGCGCCGCAGCTTTGACACTTTACCGTGTCGGTGAAAATTTTGCCTTCGATGAATTCCCTTGCCTCATGGGGACAGGCCCTGACGCAGGCAAGGCAGAGGGCGCAGTCCGTGTTGGTGACGGAGGTTGTGCCCGGGGTTTCAAACTCGGTGCCCTGGAAGTCCCGTTTGGCGTCCGTGATGATATCGGTCAGGGGCACGCCGCTTGAGCAGGCGACAACGCAGCGCTGGCAGTAAAAACAGGAGGAGAGCTTGTCGGAAATATAGGTCGAAGGCTCAAGCTTGCCTGAGAGCAACCCATAGATCATGATCATTTTAGCCCTAGGAGCATCGGATTCCCATCGTGTGTCTTTGAAAACCGGGCAATGTTCGTAGCAGTAGCCGCAGCGGATACAGCTGTCAAGGTTGGATTTCCATTTATCAAGGTGTTTTGTTTCAAAGGGTCGTGTTTCCATCAGTGTGACTCCATTTACGTTCAATGTCAGTGTCAGGCAATCGTGTATCTAAGGTCCGTTGCTGTTACCCAGTCATCATGGGCGTCCATCAGCTTGCCGGGATTGAGGATGTTGTTGGGATCAAAGGCCTTTTTGATGTTCCGCATCAGGTCGAGGCTGTCGCTTTTCTCCGCCTTGAAGGCCGATGCCTTTGAGATGCCGATGCCGTGTTCCGCCGAGGTGGTTCCCTTGACCGAACGGACATATTCGTAGATTTCGGCGACGGCTTTTCTGGCCGATTCCCACTGGTCCTGGCGGGTGGGTTCCATCAGGATCTTGGTGTGCATACAGCCTGAGCCGCAATGGCCGTAGGCGGTCATGATGATGTTGTTCCGCTTGGCTATCTCGTGGATCGTTCTTGCGGTTTCGGCCATCTTGGAGTAGGGAACGGCCATGTCATCGGCAAGGGAGGTGCTTGAGAGAATGTCGCTGAATTTTGACAGGGCGGGGAAAAGTTTTTTTCTGCCCATGAAGATCTTGGCCCGTTCCTTGGCATCGTAACTGCTCGTTAGCCCTTTGCCGCCGTGTTTTTTACACACCTCTTGCATGGCGTTGATCTCATGGTCCACAGCTTCCTTGACCATTGCGTCGGCCTCGTAGAGAAGCACGGCTTCCACCTCGGGAAGGCCCAGATCCATGGTCTTGTTAACGGCCTTGATGGCGACGCTGTCAACCAGTTCCAGCATGGAGGGCACCACCCCGCTGGCCATGATGTCGGCAATGGCGGCACCTGCATCCTCGAGTCGGTCGAAGTTGGCCATGCCAAGGCATCTGAATTTCGGGATGGGCACAAAGCTTAGGGTGGCTTCAACCACGACGCCGAGGGTTCCCTCGGATCCCACGATGAGCTTGTGGAGTTGGTAGCCTGTGGCCTCGACCCGTGTCCTTGCCCCAAGGGTGACAAGGCTTCCGTCCGGCAGCACCACCTTCATTCCAAGGACGCTGTCCCGGGTCGCCCCGTATTTCACAGAACGGACCCCGCTTGCGTTGTTTCCGATTTCCCCGCCGATGGTGGCGATCCTGCTTGAGGCAGGGGTGGGGGGATAGAAGACGCCAAAGGGTTTGAGTGCGTGGTTCAGGTCGTCATCCACCACGCCCGGCTGAACCCGGCAAAAGACATCCGAGGGGTTGATTTCAAGGATTTGGTTCATCCGTTTCATGTCCAGGGTGATGCCGCCCTTGACCGGCACGGTCTGTCCGCACATGCCAGAACCACCGCCCCGGGTGACGACGGGAATCTTTCCTTGGTTTGCAAAAGCCATGATCGCCTGGACCTGCTCCGTATTCTCCGGTCTGACCACCACCCAGGGTCTGGCAGAATGAACGGAGGCGTCTGAGCCGTAGACGTAGAGGTCTGCCGGATCCGTCTTTACATTTTTTTCTCCAACAATGCTTATAAGCCTGGGTACATCAATTTTTTCCATTACCCTTCCCCTTCATTATATTTCAACATTAGCGTATCGTAATCTTTGAGATCAATTTGTGATTGATCATTAAATATAAAAACTACTCTTTTTTAAACAAAAAACAAGTTTTTGCCAATGAAATTTCATGATCCTTGTTAAATGAACCGTTTTTTTATCGTCTCCCGGGGTTGAACCCTGGAAAAAAACGTGGTTCAATGGGGGTACCCATCACAATTACGATGGCGTAACCGCCTTATTCTTACCAAAGAAGCGTGTCTGCTTATGATCGTCTTAAATCACCTGGTTTCAATCCACGGAGGCGTTGTCAGGGGAGCGTTGTAAAATTTGTCCTAATCAATTAAAACAACTGGAGGTTTACGATGATTGTTGGAATTTTAAAGGAGATCAAGGTTGCAGAAAAACGGGTTTGCATGACGCCGGCCGGGGTCATTGCCATGGTCGAAAACGGCCATGAACTCCTCGTGGAGAAAGGAGCGGGAGAAGGCAGCGGATACCCGGATTCAGACTATCAGGCGGCTGGCGCCACCATGGTTGATACCCCCGGGGAGATCTACCAGAAGGCCGGAATGGTCATGCATGTCAAGGAGCCCCAGCCCTCTGAATACGATCTCATCCGTGAGGATCAGATCGTTTTTACCTACCTTCACCTGGCGGCGGACGAAGCCCAGACCCGGGCCCTGGTCAAGAGCCGTTGCGTGGGCATCGCCTACGAAACCATCGAAAAACCAGACGGCTCCCTGCCCTTGCTGGTTCCCATGAGCGAGGTGGCCGGCCGCATGGCCGCCCAGGAGGGAGCCAAATACCTTGAGATGCCCCAGGGGGGGATGGGCATCCTTTTTGGCGGCGTCACCGGTGTTGAGCCAGCCACCGTGGTGGTCATCGGCGGTGGCGTGGTGGGGATCAATGCTGCCAAGATGGCTTGCGGACTCGGGGCAAAGGTCTATATCCTTGACTACAACCTTGACCGGCTGCGCTACCTTGACGACGTGATGCCGGCCAACTGTTTTCCGTTGATGTCCAACCCGGCAGTTTTGCGGGAGCTCGTGGCCCGGGCCCATGTGGTGATCGGTGCCGTGCTTGTCGCGGGAGCCAGGGCGCCCAAGCTGCTGACCCGGGAGATGCTCAAGACCATGAAACCCGGGGCCGTCATCGTGGATGTCGCCATCGACCAGGGCGGTTGTTTTGAAACCTCAAGGCCCACGACCCATGACGATCCCACCTTTGTGGTCGATGGCGTGGTCCATTACTGTGTGGCCAACATGCCGGGTGCCGTTGCAAGGACCTCGACCCTGGCCTTGACCAACGCAACCCTTTCCTATGCCTTGGAAATTGCCAACAAGGGGTGGAAGCGGGCCATGGCGGAGAACCTTGAGATTCGGCCGGGCGCCAATGTCATCAAGGGCAAGGTCACTTTCAAGGCGGTGGCAGATGCCTTTGGACTTGACTACACGTCCGTGGAGACATTCATAAAAGACTGATAAAAGCGATACTCATCTGATGGGAAAAGCCCCTGACGTCCAGGGGCTTTTCTGCTGTATATACCGGTCAAACCGTTGAAATAGTTATTATACTTGACAGCGTTATCTATAAAGAATACACATGACCAGTGTTCTTGTAGGTAACTTGTGTTAAATATAGGAAAAGGAGTTATAGCTATGGAAAAGGTTGTTGACCCCCGGCTCATCGAGAAGTACAAGAAAGAGGCGACTCTGGAGCTTGCAAGGCGATCCCGTACCTCTGTTTTGGCCCATTTTTTTCTGTTTTTCTTTTTAGCAGTTGCCACCCCCATGAAGAGCGATTACCCTGTACAGGTAATGGTTTTCGGAGGTCTGATATTTTTTGTATCCTCCCTGAGAATGGTCCTTGCCAAAAGGGTTCCGGCCCGATATGATTCCGCACCTGAAATTTGGAATTCAACACTGACGGTTTCAAATTACCTGTCAGGAGCCCTGTGGGGAGGATTTACTTATATGGTGGCCCATTACTACGGAATGGAATGGCCTTTTATGTTTACCCAGATTATTGTCTGCGGCATTGCTGCAGGTTCCACAAGCTCCCTTGCTCCGCGGCTTTCCGTCGCCCGGGGCTTTATCCTGGTCATGCTGGTCCCTGTTGCTGCTTGGGGATTTATCACCGGGACAAGCCAGGCCATTGGGATTTCCATTATCACTATTTTTTCCGGGTTCATGTTCATCAGGATGGCAAAGGATAACTACCTGTGGTATTGGGATAATGTTAAAAACAGTGAACGGATCTTTGTCCACACCCAAAAAATGGAGGCGGTTTTTAAGGGAACCCATGACAATGCTGAGAATCTCAACCGCTCATCCCAGGATCTGTCCGGGGTTTCCGGTGAAATGACGGAAAAAGCCTCGCATATGAGCCGGAAACTCAAGGAGATTCTGGGCTTTGCCAATCAGGTGGATAATAACTCCGGGGCCGTGGTTTCGGTCATGGGCCAGGCAACGGAAAATTTTGACAATATCGCCGCAGCTGCCCAGCAGATGGCTGCCACCATCAACGAGATTGCAAAGAGCAGCGAACAGACCCGGGCGGTTACGGAAGAGGCGTTGACCCAGAGTGAAACCGCCACTGCCAGGATGGATGAACTGGGTGAGTCTGCCAGGGCCATCACGGCCATCACAGAAGTCATTGGTGATATCTCAGGGCAGATCAATCTGCTTGCCCTGAATGCTACCATCGAGGCCGCAAGGGCAGGGGAGGCCGGTAAGGGGTTTGCCGTGGTCGCCACCGAGATCAAGGAGCTGGCGGTTCAGACCGCAAGTTCCGCCGATGAGATTACGAGTCAGGTGATGGAAATACAGCAATCGACTGCTGCCTCATCCTTGGAGATCTCCAAGATTTCCAAGGTGGTGCTGGATGCCAACCAAAGGGTGGGTTCCATTGCTGCCGCAGTTGAGGAGCAGTCAGTTGCATTTGAAGAGGTGTCCAAGAATATTGGTGAAGTATCCTCGGGTTTTTTCGAAGTGTCGAGGATGCTGGATGAAAACAACGATAATATGAAGAGTGTTTCCCGCCATATAGCTGAGGTGGATCAGACTGCCGATGATGTAAGGGACAATACCACCTTGGTGGATAAAAGTGCAGAAAGCCTTTTAAACCTTGCATCCAATTTGGGCAGGCTCGTGGAATCGGCAGCTTCCTGAACATCGGCGCTGTTGGCAACGATACCTGGGGCGGGAGAGGAGATCGGATGGAGAACCATACTATTACCTTCCTGCCCCATGACAGGAAGATCAAGGTCGCTGAAGGCGAAAATCTTATCCGGGCTGCCATGGAGGCGGGGGTTCATGTCAATGCCTCCTGTGGCGGTGAGGGTGTCTGCGGCAAATGCAGGGTCATTATCGAACAGGGGGAGGTTGAAGAAGGGCTTTCGGAGCGGCTATCTCCCGAGGACATAGAACAGGGATACCGCCTGGCCTGCCTTGCCACGGTCCGTTCCGACCTTGTGGTGCGGATTCCCGTGGAGTCGGATGTGGACGCAAGTGTCCTGAACCTCCAGGCCTCTCCCCGCCATACGGCCCGGATCAAAGGGTTTGACCTGAACGCGCTCAAGGAGCAGGGGCTCTTCATCCCTCCGGTGGAAAAAAAGTACCTGGTCTTGCCCGAACCCACGGCCCAGGACAACATTGCCGATGTGACACGCCTGCTCCACCATCTTAAGATGGAGCACGGTGAGCACCGCCTTGTCACCGATCTCAATGTGATGCGCACCATTCCCGACCTGTTGAGGGAGGGAAACTTCAAGGTGACGGCCACCATTGTCCGGCCGGTGCGCAAGGATGGAAAGAACCAGATTGTCCACATCGAACCCGGTGACACCACGGACAGGAATTTTGCCGTTGCCATGGATATCGGAACCACCACCATCTATGGCGAGGTCCTTGACCTGCATACGGGTGAAGTCCTCTCAAGCTATGGCGATTTCAACGGCCAGATCAGCTACGGTGAGGATGTGATTTCAAGGATCGTGTTCTCGGAAAAGAAGGACGGCCTTGAGATTCTCCAGAAAAAGGTGGTGGAAACCATCAACAAGGTCCTTGGAAAGATCATTTCAAAGGCTGGCATCTCAAGGAACGAGATCACCACCATCACCCTGGCCGGCAACTCCACCATGACCCAGCTTCTCCTCAGGATTAATCCCACCTACATCCGGCGGGCGCCCTATGTGCCGGCCTCGATTCTCTATCCCCCGTTTCCTGCATCTGAAGTCGGCATTGACCTTGCCGGGCACAGTATTGCCCTGGTCTATCCCGGGGTATCAAGCTATGTGGGGGGGGATATCGTGGCAGGGGTCATGGGATCGGGTATGTACCGAACCGACAAGCTCACCCTGTTCATGGATATTGGCACCAATGCCGAGATTGTCATCGGCAACAAGGACTGGATGGCCTGCACCGCATGCTCGGCAGGCCCGGCATTTGAGGGCGGAGGCGTCACCTTCGGCATGCGGGCCTCAAAGGGGGCCATTGAGGACTTTTCCATTGATCCCGGGACCCTTGAACCCATGATCATGACCATCGGCAATGTCCGGCCCAAGGGAATCTGCGGGTCCGGCCTCATCACCATTGTTGCACGGCTCTTTGAGATAGGGGTGATTGACAACCGGGGAAAGTTCGACCGGACCCTTTCCACTGACAGGATCCGTAAGCGGGAAGATGTCTGGGAGTATGTGCTGGTGCGGAAGGATGCCACCCAGATTGATCGGGACATCTCCATTAACGAACTTGACATTGATAACCTGATCCGGGCCAAGGGCGCCATGTACTCCGGAGCCCAGACCCTGCTCGAGGAGGTGGGACTCACCATCAACGATATCGAGGAGGTGATCCTTGCCGGCGGTTTTGGTTCATACATCGACCTTGAAAAAGCCATGACCATCGGCCTGCTTCCGGAAACCGATCCTGAACGGGTCACCTATCTTGGCAACAGCTCCCTGCTGGGAGCCAAGATGAGTTCCTTTACCAACCGGCTGAGAAGGGATGTGGGTGAGGTGGTCAAGATGATGACCAACTTCGAACTTGCCGAGACCCCCTCTTACATGGATCACTACATGGGGGCCCTTTTTCTTCCCCACACCAATCTCTCGGATTTTCCGAGGCTCAAGGCAAGGTTGGAAGCAACAAAGAGGGCAAAGTAATGCCGGAGCCCCAAGGGTTTGTCAGGCGTATCGCGCTTCCTGTGCCGGCCCTTGGAAACAACATTGCCGATGCGGAGCGCCTCAAGGCGGTGCTTAAAAAGACGCTTTCCACGGATCGGGTGGTGGTGCCCCTTGGGGTGGCCAAAACCCTCCCAGGGAGGCTTAGGACGTTCAACCACCGGCTGAAAACGGTCCTGTTTCGGGAGGATGTCGGGTGGCGGGTGGTGGGCGTGGAAGATCCGGACGGGGATGATCCCATCTGTGGCATTGCCCTGGACATCGGCACCACCCGGGTGGTGGCACGGCTCATGGATCTTGAAACCGGCGAGACCCTGGGGGAGCGTGGGTTTGACAATCCCCAGATTTCCATCGCCCCGGACGTCCTGGCCAGGATTCACCATGCAACGGATGCCGAAGGCCTTGAGGAACTCAGGTCCGCCATCATCCATGCCGTGAACGCAACGGCCAGGGAACTCTGTGACGGTGCGGGCCTTGCCATGGAATCGGTCTATCTCATGGCCTGTGCCGGAAATACGGCCATGACCCACCTTTTCCTCGGCATCGATCCCTCCTATATCATCCGGGAACCCTATATCCCGGGAGTGAACATTCCTGACCCCATGGATGCCGTGTCCATGGGCATCCAACTCAACCCCAATGCCAGGGTCTTTCTCTTCCCCAATATCGGCAGTTATTTTGGCGGGGATCTCATTGCCGGCATTCTCTGTGCCGGTATCCATCGACGGGAGAAGCCTTCCATCATGGTGGACGTGGGAACCAATGCCGAAGTGGTGCTGGGAACCCGTGATTGGCTCATTGCCTGTGCCGGTGCCGCAGGCCCGGCCCTTGAAGGGGGCATGAGCAAGATGGGCATGACCGCAGGCCCCGGGGTCATCGACCGGGTGGCCATCGATCCTGAAACCTGCAATATTGAAGTGCATACCATCGACGGGAAGCCTGCCATGGGCATCTGCGGCTCGGGAATGATCGACCTTGCGGCCCAGCTCTTTTTGTCCGGCATGGTGGACATCAGGGGTAAGTTTTCAAGGTCGCGCTGCGGCGACCGCCTGGTCACAAAGGAGGGTATTGACACCTTTGAGCTGGTGTTGGCCCCTGACTCAGGAACCCATGAACCCATTGCGCTTACCCAGGTGGACCTGAATTCCCTGACAAGCTCTAAGGCGGCCATGCACTCCATTCTCGAGGTGATTGTCCAGCAGACCGCCGGCGTCCGCTTTGACGACCTTGAGCGGTTCTATGTGGCCGGCACCTTTGGTTCTTTTATCGATCCAACGTCTGCCATCTCCATCGGTATGCTGCCGGACATTCCCTTGGAGAAGTTCCAGGTGCTCGGCAACTCCTCCCTTGAGGGGGCGGCCAGGCTGTTGCTCGACCCGGATCTTTTTGACGAGATCGACGCCATCCGGGAGAACCTCACCTATGTGGAGCTCAACGTGAACCAGGAATTCATGAACATCTTTTCAGGGGCCAAGTTCTATCCCCACACGGAAAAATCCAGGTTTCCCTCTGTAAAAGTATGGGGTCAGGCCTAGCGTATTGTCGTTTTTTTTAAAATAAGTGTTGACAGGAACCTAAAAATCATTTAATTCTGGCTTCGCTTTTGTGGGCCCAGGTAGCTCAGTCGGTAGAGCAGGGGACTGAAAATCCCCGTGTCAGCAGTTCGATTCTGTTCCTGGGCACCACTTAAACAGTTTTTGAGGTTTGTCGTTGGTCTGATGGGGCCAACGGGCGCACAGCAAGGGGAGTTCATTTCGCTTGCCATGCCTTGAAAACGATTTTGCGTCCCCATCGTCTAGCCTGGTCCAGGACACCGCCCTTTCACGGCGGCGACAGGGGTTCGAATCCCCTTGGGGACGCCACTTTCACCCCCGGTGAAAGAAATCGAAATGCCCTCGAGTTTAATCTACGACTTCGAGGGTATTTCGATTTTTTGGTATGGGCGCATACTCTTCCCGCATTCAACGCAACCTATACAAGCCAGAGCCTAGGGAACGTCTTGATACATGGCTGTTATCTCCTGTTGATAGCGTTCCTTGATCCTGGCTTTTTTCAGTTTCAGGGTCGGGGTTATCAAGCCGTTGTCAATGGTGAACTCTGGCACGATAATGACCTTTTTGATGGTCTCAAATGAGGCGAGATCCCGGTTCTTCTCCTGGATTTCGCCCTGGATCAACGCCTTGACCTCCTTGGACTCAACAAGATCTTCCACGGTTTTAAAGGAGATCCGGTTCTTTTTTGCCCAGTCGGACACGGTGTCCGGGTCCGGGGTCACCACGGCTGTCAGGAATCGCTCCCTGTCACCCAGAATCATCACCTGGTTGATGTAGGTGCCGGTGGCAAGAATGCCTTCAATGGGCTCCGGGGCGATGTTTTTTCCTCCTGAGGTGATGATCAGATCTTTTTTTCTGCCCGTCACCCTGAGGTTGCCTGAACCGTCGATCTCCCCGAGATCACCGGTCAGGAGCCACCCGTCTTCGGTCAGGGTCTCGTTCGTTTTTTCAGGCATCTTGTAGTACGCTTTCATCACGTTGCGCCCCCTGAACATGATCTCGCCGTCTTCGCCTGTTTTTTGTTCAATGCCGGGCCCGGGCGGTCCCACCCATCCGAATCGAATGTCGTCATGGCGGGTGACGTTGGAGAAGGAGGCGTTTTCCGTCATGCCGATCCCCTCGAGCACCTTGATACCGGCGCCGTGGAAGAATTTTATGATGTCGGGATTTATGGGGGCGGCCCCGCTGATGCACCAGCGAACCCGGTTACCCAGGGCCTGGTGGATCTTTTCAAACACAAGTTTTGTTGCTACCTTGTACTTGAGCATAAGTCCCAGGGGCAGGGGGCGCTTCTCAACCTGAAGGGCGGTCACTTCACGGCCAATGGCCATGGCCCAGTTGAAAATCTTGAGGGCAACGCCCCCCTTTGCCCCGGCGTTCGCTATAATTTTTGAGTAGATCTTCTCATAGATGCGGGGAACGCTTGCAAACCAGTGGGGTCGGGCCACTTTGATATCGTCGATTACCGTGGTCATGCTTTGGGCAAAAAAGGTGGGGGTGCCGCAGAACAGGGTCATGTATACGCAGATCCGTGCAAACACATGGGCCAGGGGCAGGAAGAGAAAGGTCTCGTCCCCCTCCCGCCAGTCAAAGGTCAGGAAGGCCGACTGGGCCGTAAAGGTGATGTTGTCATGGGTCAGGACCACTCCCTTGGGAACCCCGGTGGTTCCCGATGTGTAGACAATGGCTGCCACATCCTCCGGGCCCACTCCCTGGACCCTTTCCTTGAAATCCTCGGTGGGAATCGTTGTTCCCAGGCCCATGAACGCATCAAACCCCATGACCCAGTCCTCCTCCCCGGGATCGCCTTCAAAGAGGATCACCCGTTCTACCCCGGGGATCTCGGTCCTGATTTTAAGGAGCTTGTCCAGCTGGGTATGGTCCTCTGCAAAAACGATTTTTGCATCGGAATGGTTGATGATGTAAGCCATTTCCCTTGGCAGATTGGAGTGGTAAATACCCACGGTGGCGCAGCCCATGGCCATGGTTCCAAGATCTGTGAGCACCCATTTATAGCAGGAATAGCTGATGACGTTGACCTTGTCGCCCTTTTCAAGCCCCAGGGCCATGAGGCCCTTTGACACCGTTTCCACCTGGTCGTAAAACCTTTTCCAGGTGACGGTTGCAGCCGCCTCACCCCTGCCCTTGTCCAGCCAGCGAAAGGCCGGGCCCTGGGGGGAGTTTTCCACGGTCTGCTCCAGCATCTGAAAAACATTGGTAAAGTCGACGATCGCCATGGTTGCCTCCTTTAACGGATCTTCAAAACATATTTTAGTTTCTCAGCTCTAATTGTCGTGCTATTTCGGCAGGAGAATCAAAACGCTTTGGTTCAGGCTTGTCCAAGTCAGGGGCTATAGATGATCACCAGGTATGTACCGTTTATTGTGCGTGTATGCCTGGGATTGTCAAGCTTTATATTGGGGTCAGGCCTAGCTTATTGCCCTTATTGCTATTTTACATTGGGGTAGGCTTGTCTTATTGTCTGGCTGATTATGAAATATTGACAAAAAAGTCCGTAAAGGTACTGGCATTCCCGATGCTATGGTGATATTTTCTGATAATTTAAAACAGACCACAGCAACAGGAGAGATGATGGATAAATTGCAAATGGTAAAAGCGATGCTCACGGGAATATTTAACAAAAACTATGACATTGAGTTTGAAGGTGTTGATGATTCCGATTTCCTTCAAATCATTAAAGCCGGAATAGAAAAAGCGGAAGAGGCCGATCCCGGTGTCTTCAATGAGCTGCTGGAGCACGCCATAGAGGAATACACAGGCGTGTGGCTGGGGCTTGCAGAAGGGGACAAGGTTGATTTCGATGGCCAGGAGGAGAGGGAAGAGGCAAGAAAAACGTTCATGGAGTTTTTTAATGGAGATGAATCCTGATCCTTCGAGGGGGGGCGCTTCACTCGAAACGTCTCCCCCTTGGGATGGGTTTTACCCTTAACCCCGGTTTGGTTCATCGGGTTCAAGGCTTTTTCTCCGTTCGGATTCGGTCCAGTCGATGCGGCCCATGAGTCCATGGATGATGGCAACCTCACGTTTGTCAAGGCTTGCCCGTCCGAAGATTCTTCTGAAGGACCTGAGCATGTGGTCGGGGTTCTGTTGGTTGAGAAAGTCGATGTCGCACAGGGTCTTTCTCATGTGGGCGTACATGCTGTCGAGCTCTTCTCCCGTTGCCAGGGGTTTTGAGTTGGTCTTGAGGGGGGTGGTTTTTCCCAGGGCGCCAGAGACTTCGTACAGAAATATGCCGGTTGCATGGGAGAGGTTCATGGAGGCGTAGGCACTGTCCGTGGGGATGGTGACAAAACGCTGGCAGAGATTCAGTTCCGGGGTGTAAAGCCCGTGGTCCTCCCTTCCCATGACAAGGGCACACTTGATGTCGTCCCCTTGGGCTGCAACGGTTTCACCGAATCCCTGGGGGGTGAGGAAATCCTGGCGATATTTGCCAAAGCGACGGGTGGTGCCAAAGGCCAGGTGGCAGTCCTCAAGGGCCTCCTCCAGGGTGTCGACCACCATGGCGTTCTCAAGGAGGGGCAGGGCGGACAGGGCCATCTTTTTTGCATCGAGATTGTTAAACTCTTTGCAGGGGTTGACGATGCGAAGGTCTGAAAATCCAAAGTTCATCATGGCTCTGCATACGGAACCGATATTAAGGGGCCCCTGGGGCTCCACAAGTACGACGGCTATATTGTCAGTTTTCATCAGGTTTCCATTGGTTTAAAACAAGTTCAATAATAAGGGCGCATTCGATCCCAAAGGGAAGATAGCCGAAATACCCAAGGACCGGCATTTCAAAAATCTCCACGCCATGGACAAAGGGAATCGAGTAGTGCCACTTTGCAAGGCTGTTATAGTTCCACATCTCCCAGAAAAATCCGCATACCAGTGCCGACAGGGCGTGGGAGACCACCTGGTTCCATTCCCCCCGGGTTGTCTCCCCAAGGAGGGTCGGATTGCCTGCAAGGGTTCGGGCGCTTACAATTATCACAAAGGGCGCTATCCACACCAGGAAAAAAAGAGTGTCCGGATGGATTCCCATGAAAAAGAGGCTGGCACAGGAGAGAACAAGGGCACCCAGGGTAAACGGTTTTGAACTGGTAAACCCTGTCCTTAGGAAGTTGCTGAATCCCTTCCTGAAAAGGGGACGGGTGGTAAGGAGGGCCTGGACGCTTGCCACGGCCGGCAGCACGGTTGAAAAGGAGAGGGTTGCAAGGAGGCAATAGTTCAGTGGTGTATAGTCGGGGACGGTGTAGTACCAGTTGGAAACAAAGCGGTTGAGAAATTCAAAGATCCACCAGAAGAGGGCACTCACGAAAAAGAGCAAGACAAAGGGTTTGGGCTTTTGGGTCATGGGGCAGGCGCCCTTTGCTTGGATGGTGAGGGCGTTCACAAGGAGGATGAACATGAGCCACAGGGGGAAGAAGGTGTGGTCCTGGAGGGGGGCAAACCAGGAAAACCGTGTCCAGGCAAGTATCCAGAATGCGGCCAGACCGACACCGGCCCCCTTTCCCCACCAGGGAAAAGGGAATCGGATCCCTTGTTCCCGGCCGAGCCCGTGGCCGGATCTGAATCCCTTGATGATAAATGGAAAAATAAACGATAGTCCCAGGACCAGCACCAGGATGAACAGACCCGGTGAAAAGGGGGCGTGGGGCTCATACAAGGGCCTGGGCGGAAAATGAAGATAGGGCGCAAGGGATTTTCCATGGAAAACCGTTCCGGCAACAGGCATTGCCAGGATGAGTATCACCGGAATTGCCAGGGCTTTAATGAATACCTTCATACGCCTCCTGGCACTGTTTGGCAAACAACGGCCGTGCCTGTTTCTAAATTACCCCTTTTTATCCGTGGAATCAAGGATCAGGGTCACCGGTCCTGAGTTGGTGAGGCTGACATCCATCATGGCCCGGAATCGGCCTGTTGCCGTTGGTATTCCCAGGCCTTTGCAGGTTTCGACAAAATAGTCGTACAGGGCCTCGGCCATTTCAGGCGGGGCTGCCTTGATAAAGGAGGGGCGCCTGCCCCGGGAGCAGTCTGCCATGAGGGTGAACTGGGAGATCACCAGGAGTTCCCCTTTTATGTCCGTAAGGGACAGGTTCATCTTGCCCTTTTCATCCTCAAAGATTCGAAGCTTGGTTATCTTGTCGCAGAGCTTGTCTGCATCGGTTTCAGAATCGTTTCCCTCAACCCCCAACAGTACGACCAGTCCTGTTTGAATGGCTCCTGTGATCTCGTCCTCCACCCGGACCTCTGCCCGGGTGACCCGCTGTATGACGGCTCTCATGGGTTCTTTTCCTTCCATTGATAAAGCCGGGGAGGGCTCCAGTGGGTGTTAAATCCAAGTTTATGAAGGGTCTCAACAGCCTGGTCCATGTTTTTGCCGATGTCGGAAATACCGTGGGAGTCGTCCCCCGGAATAACCGTTATTCCCATTTCCCGGGCAAGCTCAAGGATGGGAGGTGTTATATACGGTTCTTTGGCGCCCTTGATAAGGGCCCTGAGGTTGTAGTCCATGACGGTTTCCCGCTCTTTGATCCGTTCCAGGTTTCTCACGATCTTCTGCCAGATGACCGGTTTCTTTATCCGTGTTTCATAGTCGTGGTCAAAGATCCGTATGAGATCAAAATGGCCCACAACCGCCGGCTCGATGGCCTGGAGCATCTCATACTGCTGGTCAAAGTAGTGTTGGTAGAGGGCGTCGATGCCGCCGAGCCGCAGGGCTGTTTCAAGGTACTGTTTCCTTGAGAAATCAAATCCCAGGTCGTCCACATGGTGCAGGGAGCCGACGATGTAATCGGGTTTGTGCTTGGCAATCATCCTGGGCACAATGGTCTCGTAGCCCGAATAGGTCTCGGTCTCAAAGGCCGTGAATATCCGGATCTTTTTTTTGTATTTCTCCTTGAGGCGGTTGCACTCTTGGATGTAGGCCTCAAAGGTGGCAAGCATATCCCCGCAATCAAGGTTCTCTTTAACCTCGTCCGGGTATCTGAGCCGTCCCTCGTGGGCGGGTAGATGCTCGGTGATGCCGACCCAGGCAAAGCCAAGTTCCATGTAGCGGTTGATGATCTCCTCAAGCCTGTCCCTTGCGTGGAAGCAGAACTGGCGGCTGTGGCCTCCGTGTATTGATACATGTTCTATGGGTGTCATGGTCATTGGGGGTATCACCTATTGTCCTTTAAATCAAGTGGGAATGGGCGTTTCAGAGCCGCTGGATGATGTAGAGAAAGGTGGGGAGGCGGCTCAAGCACTTGAGGTGGTTGAATTTGAACACCATCTCCCTTGACGGCTGGTTGATGGCAAGGGGGGAGAGGTAGACGGTTCCCTTGGGCTTTGCATGGGAAAAGTTTTCCCTGACAAGTCTTAAAAAAGAAGGATAGTGACCCTTGGGAAGGCTCTCATCCATGATGAAATTGCATGTGATCTCGATGTTGGGGTATTTGTCGTTGATGGTCTGGATGGTTTTAAACGTCTGTTCCACCTGGGCCACGGTGATGGGTTTCCCGAGTTTGTCCAGGGTTTCCTGGTCTGCAGATTCCAGCCCGATGTTGATGTAGGTGTGGGAGAAGAGGCGGTTGAGACGGTCAAACAGGTCGGGGTCGGCATTAAGCAGGGAGTCCACGCTGCCGAACAGAAAGAGGTTGCTTCCGCCAAGGTTTGCGCGGTCAAGGCCCAACAGGGCCAGGGATTGCTCTGCCGCAAACACGATCAGCTCCCTGCCTGCAGCAAGGGCGTCGTGTTCTCCTAAAAACACGGAGTTGTAGTTGGCTATGTCCTTGTTATATAACTGCTTGAGCGCCAGGATCTGTTCGGTGATCTCGTCCTTTGTTTTCAGGGCAAAGGGGAGGTCGGTCTTGATGCGGCAGAACCTGCATTTGTAAAGACAGCCCTGGGAGATGGTCAGGGGGATGATGTCGTAGTCCACATGACGGGCATCCGGGGGCATGACCGTGACCCTTCCACCGGATATCTCAAACAGTTGTCGAGCACGTTGACCCAGGATTTCGGGGGTGTTTGCACAGGCCTGGTCCAGGAACCGACCCACCGGAGACGGCACCCCGTTCACCGACTGCCTGATCCCAAGAAGCCGTTGATGCCAGCCTTGGGTAAGGCGCTTTACGGCCGGCTCCTTAAACGGCTTGCCGCCGATGATGGCGTTTGTCGGGTATTGGAGGTTGGGAAGGTAATACTCGCCCGTGGCCTCGAACACCCCGGCATATCCCCCGTTGGAGTAGTATACCCAGTCGTCGCCCCGGGTGTGCTTGAGCCACTCGTTGGGGTGGATCCACTGCCGGGTCCTGCCCACGGCCCGGACGATTTCGTGGTTGAGATTAAAGTGAAGCACCGCATCCCGTGTTCTTATCTCGGAGTAGACCCCATAGCGGATAGGAAAGCTGATCTTTGTGTAACTGTCCGACCCTTCTTTATAAAGGGTGATCAAGGTGTCCTTGTTGTCATAGCTCTCTTTCATTTGGGAAAACTATCCCTGGGAAAACGAGAAGTCAAGGGGAATATGATGGTTCCGGGTAAGGGGGAGACAAGGCCCCGGGGAAGGGCCACTCCATTGCTCTCCGATTTCATGTTTTTTCCTTGAAAAATAATGATATTGCTGTATTCTGACTTATTTTTGAACGTCTTTTAAATGTTAAAATAACCATTATAGGAATCTATTTATGAACTGGGATTGGGATAAGCTCAGAGAGAAGCAGGAAAAGTACGAGCATAGTCAGAGCGGTGGTGGCATACCAAAGCCTCCCCAGATGGATGATGTTCTGAACAAATTCAAACATTTCAGGTTCCCCGGCGGGATCCTTTTGATTGTCGTCCTGTTCCTCCTCTTTTTTGGAAGTTCCATGTTTTTCACTGTGGAAGTGGACGAAGTCGGTGTGATCCAACGGTTTGGCAAGTATGACCGCATCAGCCAGCCGGGTTTGAATTTCAAGATGCCTTCGGGTATCGAACGGGTGACAAAGGTCAAGATCAAGCGGATTTTCAAGGAGGAGTTTGGTTTCAGAACAAAGAACTTCAACAACTCAAGGTTCTCCAATGATAACGAGGATATCGGGGCGGCCCTGATGCTCACCGGTGATCTCAATGTCGCCGTGGTGCCCTGGATCGTGCAGTACAGGATTTCGGACCCCTATAAATATCTGTTCAAGGTCAAGGATGTGAATTCCATCCTCAGGGATATGGCCGAGGCAACCATGCGAACCGTGGTGGGAGATCGAAGCATCAACGAGGTGATCTCCAAGCGTGAAGAAATTGCCATCGCAGCAAGGGAAAGGCTCCAGGCGGAGATGAAACAGTCGGAGACAGGTATTCATATCGTGACCATCGAGATGAAGAAAACCAATGTGCCGGAGCCGGTGCAGTCGTCCTTCAATGAGGTCAACGAGGCGGTGCAGGAAAAAGAGCAGCTCATCTACAAGGCAAGGGAGGAATTGAATAAAGCGATTCCCGCAGCCGGGGGTGAGGCCAGAAGGGTGATCAAGGACGCCGAAGGATATGCCCTGGATCGGGTCAATCGGGCCAAGGGTGACGTGGCAAGGTTTACCTCGCTTTACGAGGAGTATGTCAAGGCCAAGGAAGTCACGGAAAAGCGTCTTTACCTCGAGGTCATGGGCGAGGTTCTGCCACAGCTTGGAAAGAAATATGTTATTGATTCGGATCAGACAAACCTGCTTCCCCTGCTCAACATGGGCGGAAGCGGGGCGCTTAACAGTGGACTCAATGGAAATGGTGGTACAAAATGATGAAGTTTAAAGGAGTCGTGGTAGGGGTGCTGGCTCTGGCCGTCGTTGTCCTGTTTGCTTCGGCCTATGTCGTTGATGAGACGGAACAGGTGGTGGTCACCCAGTTTGGAAAGGTGGTTGGAACGCCTGTGACGGAACCGGGATTGAACTTCAAGGTCCCCTTTGTTCAGACAGCCACTTTTTTTCCGAAAAATCTCCAGGAATGGGACGGTGATCCGGGTCAGGTTCCCACCAAGGACAAGACCTTTATCTGGGTCGATACCTTTGCCAGGTGGAAGATCGTAGATCCCATCAAGTATTTTCAGACCGTGAACAATATGGTGACTGCCATGGGACGTTTGGATGATATTATTGATCCTGCCATGCGGAACTTCCTGACCTCCTTCCGTTTGGTGGAGAGCGTCCGGAACAGTGACCGGCCCATGGATACCTTTGATATTATGGGTGAGGAGGGTGAGGAGAAGCACTCCCAGTACAGGATCAAGGTGGGTCGAAGCGAAATCACCCGGCGGATCCTGGAACAGGCCCAGCCAAAGCTTGAGCAATTGGGTATTGAGCTTGTGGATGTCAAGATCAAGCGCATCAACTATGTTGAAAAGGTGCGGTCCGCGGTTTACGGTCGAATGATTGCTGAACGAAAGCAGATTGCCGAAAAGTTCCGTTCAGAGGGACGGGGAGAGGCAAGCAACATACGGGGTGACAAGGAGAAGGAGTTGCAGTTGATTCGGTCTGAGGCGTACAAGACCTCCCAGGAGATCAAGGGACTTGCGGATGCTGAGGCCACCGAGATCTATGCATCCGGATACGGTGTGGATCCTGAATTCTATTCGTTTGTCAGGACCCTTGATGTTTACAAGAAGGCCCTCGATAAATCGACAACCCTGGTTTTGTCCACGGACTCAGAGTTTATGAAGTTCTTTAAGGGAATAAAAGACAAATAGAAAATGAATACGGGGGAATGGAAACCATTTGGTTTCCATTCCCCCGCAATTCATATCTCAAAAACTCACTTATTTCCCCTTACGTCTCTGATGCCTTGTTCTTGCAAGGAGTTTTCTGTGTTTATGTTTTCTCATCTTTTTTCTTCTTTTCTTAATAACACTACCCAAAAAGATCACCTCCTTTATAAAATTTTTATACAGTTATCTGTGTAATCTGTTAATCGCTATACATAACATATAGATTTGGAATCTGTCCATTCTTTTTTATAGGAGCGTTTGGGATGAACCCGTGTCTTATGTTTGATCAAGGGCAGCTTAAAGAGGTCGATGGTGCCGTTTGCCTTGCCGAAGAGCTGGTGAGCAACTACTTTAAGATGTCATCGGCCCAGTGGCTGCGCAGTCGGTATGATGTCAGGACGGCAAAGGGCCTGGCGGACCATGAACAGGTAACAGGACCTTTTGCCCAGGTGGTCGGGTATGAGGCAAGGAAGAAAAATGTATCCCTGGGGTCCTCCTCTTTCACCTTTTATAAGATCTGCCTCCAGGATCCGGCTATCCTGTCTGCCCTGGAAGAGAAGCCGCGGCTCCTGTTTTTCCCTTTTTTATTATACATCGTGGTTCACGAGCTTGTTCATATTGTTAGGTTTGCAAAGTTCCAGCAGATCTACGAGGCTGCTTCCAACCAGGGCGCTGTTATGGAAGAGGAGCGACGGGTCCACGATCTGACCTGGAAGATCCTGAATCGGGTTCGACTTGACGGGGTTGCCACCGTGCTTGACTATTACCGGGAGTGGCGGGCGGAGCCGGGTTTTGACAAACTGGTCTAAATTTTACGTCTTCTCCTTGACAAGGTATAAAGACTGACTATTTTATCTTTGTTTTTGAGACGCACAACACCAAACAGTGGAGAACAGATTAAGATGCCGATTTATGAGTATGAATGCACAAACTGCGGAAGGGTCGAAGAGGCTTTTCAAAAGATCTCGGAAGAGCCCCTTTCCACTTGCAGCCATTGCCAGGGAGAGCTGCATAAACTTATCTCCCAGAGTTCATTTCATTTAAAAGGTTCAGGCTGGTATGTCACCGATTACGGTGGGTCTAAATCCAGCGGAGGTTCCCCCTCCAACGCCACGGAAGGTTCCGCGAAAACCTGCGAAGCCCCCAAGCCCAAGCCAGCTGCCAAAAAGGACGAGTAACTCCCACCATCAATCCCGGAGTTGCGATATCATACATAGTTGAACCCCTAACAATTTCAAAATAAAAGGAGAATTAGATCATGAGTTTAAGACCATTGCAGGACAGGATTCTTGTTGAGCGCATGGAGGAGACTGAGAAGACAAAAGGCGGTATCATCATCCCCGATACAGCAAAAGAGAAACCTGCCGAAGGTAAGGTCGTTGCTACCGGAAACGGTCGTGTGGGTGAAGACGGAACGCTTATCCCCATGGATCTCAAGGTTGGCGATACCATCCTTTTTAGCAAGTACGGCGGTACCGAGGTGAAGATCGAGGGTATAGACTACCTGATCATGCGCCAGGATGACGTACTGGGCGTAATCGAGTAATATTCTAGTCCACAGCGAATCGATACTGAAAAATATACACTAAATATACGGAGGACATATAGATGGCTAAAGAGATTAAATATGCTGCCAAAGCTAGAGAAGCAATGCTTAGGGGCGTACAGACACTTGCAGATGCTGTTGTTGTAACACTCGGACCCAAGGGCAGAAACGTTGTTATCGAGAAATCTTGGGGATCCCCTCTTGTCACAAAAGATGGTGTGACCGTGGCAAAAGAGATCGATCTCGATGATAAATTCGAGAACATGGGCGCCCAGATGGTAAAAGAGGTTTCCAGCAAGACCAGTGACATGGCCGGTGACGGTACAACCACTGCAACCGTTCTCGCAAGGGCCATCTACGAAGAGGGACAGAAGCTTGTCGTTGCTGGCAACAATCCCATGGGTATCAAGCGGGGAATCGATCTTGCTGTTGCAAAGATCGTTGCCGAGCTTGAGTCCATCAGCAAGCCCACCAAGGATCAGAAAGAGATCGCCCAGATCGGTACCATCTCAGCCAACAGCGATGAGACCATTGGTAATATCATTGCCGAGGCCATGAGCAAGGTTGGTAAAGAGGGTGTTATCACCGTTGAAGAAGCAAAATCCATGGATACCACCCTGGATGTTGTTGAGGGTATGCAGTTTGATCGCGGTTACCTTTCTCCCTACTTTGCAACCAACGCAGAGAAGATGGTTGCCGAGCTTGACAATCCTTTTATCCTCATCTGCGACAAGAAAATCTCCAGCATGAAAGACCTTCTCCCGGTACTCGAGGAAGTTGCCAAATTGGGCAAGCCCCTGCTTATCGTTGCAGAGGACATTGAAGGCGAAGCCCTTGCAACCCTCGTTGTCAACAAGATCCGCGGCACCTTGAACGTTGCTGCTGTCAAGGCTCCCGGCTTTGGTGACAGAAGAAAGGCCATGCTTGAGGACCTCGCCATTCTTACCGGCGGACAGGTTGTTTCCGAAGAGGTTGGTCTTAAGCTTGAGAATGTCGGCGTAAACGATCTTGGCCAGGCCAAATCCGTTGTCATTGACAAGGACAACACCACCATCATTGATGGTGCCGGTGCCCGGGAAGACCTTGAGGGCAGGGTAAAGATGATTCGAGCCCAGGTGGAGGAGACTTCCTCTGACTACGACCGTGAGAAACTCCAGGAGCGTCTTGCAAAACTGATCGGCGGCGTTGCTGTGATTTCTGTCGGTGCTGCTACCGAGACTGAGATGAAAGAGAAGAAAGCCAGGGTCGAGGATGCCCTTAACTCAACCCGTGCAGCCGTTGAGGAGGGTGTTGTTCCCGGCGGTGGCGTGGCCCTTGTTCGCTGTATCTCTGTTATCGCAGGTCTTGGCTCAGACGAAGAGGAGAGGCTCGGTGTAAAGGTTGTTGCCCGCGCCATTGAGGAGCCCCTCCGTCAGATCGCAAACAACGCCGGTGTTGAAGGTTCTGTTGTGATCAACGCTGTTAAAGAGGGTGAAGGTTCCTTTGGTTACAATGCAAGAACCGATACCTATGAGGACCTTATCGCAGCAGGCGTCATTGATCCTAAAAAGGTTGTTCGGTTTGCCCTCCAGAATGCAGCAAGCGTTGCATCTATCATGCTGACAACCGAGGCCATGATCGCTGATAAGCCGGAAGATGGCGCTGCAGGCGGAATGCCCGGTGGCGGTGGAATGCCCGGCGGCATGGGCGGCATGGGCGGCATGGGCGGCATGATGTAAGTCTGTCCCCATAAGCTTTAGTTCCCTTAAGCCCCTGCACTTTCCTGTGCAGGGGCTTTTTTAATGGAATGCTTGACATGGGGGGCGTGCTCGTATAGCTTACTTACGTTGCCGTAGCCGGGATACTCTTCTGTCCCGAAGGTTTAATTGATCATTAACTAAAAGAATAGATGCGGATGCTTATATGACCCCCGAAACAAGTGGACTTTTTTATATGCTGAGCAATGCAGGCCCGGTGGTCAAGCTCGTGCTCCTGTTGCTCTTCTTCTTTTCCATCACTTCCTGGGCCATCATATTCATCAAATTCAGGTATATCAGAAAGGCC
This sequence comes from Desulfobacterium sp., assembly GCA_016342325.1. GTDB lineage: Bacteria > Desulfobacterota > Desulfobacteria > Desulfobacterales > Desulfobacteraceae > Desulforapulum. The sequence continues at coordinate 13,939 of JAEINR010000007.1, read as the reverse complement.
TATCGGGAATCCGTTGATTTCACTGATCTCTTCTGGCAGTGCCGGAATCTTTCCGATGCCTTTGCCAAGGCCAGGGTGTTGAAATCGAGCCCGGTTGCCAGGGTCTTTGTGGCCGGCTATCTGGAGATGAAAAAGGCTTCGGAATTCAACCACGGGTCGGATGGGGCGCCAAAGGACGAGCGGGCGTCGGATTACAATTTTATGGGGCTCGGAAGTGTAAAACGTGCCCTCAGGCGATCCATCAACGTTGAGGTGAGACGCCTTTCCCAGTTGGTGCCCTTTCTTGCCACCGCCGGCAACACGGCTCCGTTCATCGGGTTGTTCGGCACGGTCTGGGGAATCATGAACACCTTTCATGGGATCGGCTCTACGGGATCGGCAAGCCTTGCCGTGGTCGCTCCCGGTATCTCTGAAGCCCTTGTTGCAACGGCCGCCGGACTTGCCGTTGCCATTCCTTCGGTGATGGCCTATAATTACTTTGTCGACAGGATCCGAGTCCTTGACTCCGAACTCCAAAGCTTTGTCGCGGATCTATTGAATCTCATCGAACGGGATATCCAGAAACAGAGGGGGGCGTGATGCAGTCGGGTTTTGGCAATGATCAGCTCATGAGCGAGATCAACGTGACGCCTTTTGTCGATGTGATGCTGGTTCTGTTGATCATCTTCATGGTGACGGCCCCGATGATGGTACAGGGGGTGGATGTGGATCTGCCCCAGGCAAGTTCAGCCTCCCTTAAAACAGATGAGGAGCACTTGGTGATCTCCGTGAAAAAGGACGGTCAGGTTTTTATCAATGACCAGGCCGTGGGTGTTTCCACCCTGACCCAGAAACTTGAGGCGATTTTGAGGAACGTGGAGAAACGGGAGGTCTTCCTGCGGGCAGACAAGGAGGTTCCCTACGGCATTGTCGTTAATGTTATGACCCGGGTGAAACAGGCCGGCGTGGAAAGCCTGGGAATGATCACCCTTCCTGCGGAAGCCGATTCCTGATTGGTTAAAATGGATGCTTTTTACCCATCAAATCGCGCCAGCGGATCTCTCCAGGACGATCAGGGCAGCAATGGCAGTTACGGCATTGCCTTGTACGTTGTCTCAGTTCTGCTGCACCTTGGATTTATCCTGGGACTCTTTTTCTACCAAAACGCGTCTCCCAGGCGGGTGATTCCCCCTTCAATCCAGGTGGATCTTGTCTCCCTGGCCCTTCCCGGACCCACGGAAACCTTGCAAGGAACAGCGGTTGAACCGGTTGTGAAAGCGCAGAACCCAACCCCGCCTGAACCCGAACCTGTGCTGGTAAAGCCTGTTGAAACGCCGGATCCGGTGGCGCCGGTTGCGAAAAAAACCGTACGGGTGGTGAAACCGGAGACACCGCCAAAGCCAAAGCCGGTAAAGAAGAAGCGGGCATTGAAGAAAAAAACCTATCAAGGGGACAAGGTTCTTGCCAGCGCCCGGAAGACAATGGAGAAGAACGTCGCCAAAAGCGCGGAGAAGCAGAAACAGGATTCCCTTGGTAAGGCCTTTTCACGGCTTGCAAAAGAGGTGAAAAAGCAGGGCGATTCACGGCCCTTTGCTAATGTGTCCGGTTCCGGTGCAGCCGGCGATAAAACCGATTACACTGCAATCGATCTGTACAACCTCGAACTGATGTACAAAATTCGCCAGAACTGGGCGTTTAACGAGCGGTTGGCCAAGGCCGATAAGGGGCTTGAGGCAAGGGTGCTGATCAAGATATTGAAAAACGGTCAGATCCGGGATGTCTGGTTTGAAACCCGTTCCGGAAACCGCTACCTGGACGATTCTGTCCTGAAAGCTGTCAAAAAATCGAGTCCCTTGTCGCCGCTTCCAAAGGGGTATGCCTCCTACGAAATCGGCCTTAAATTTTCACCGTCCGGATTGAAATAGATACGCCTATGTTTGGAAACAAAACTTTATCGCTTTGCACTGTCATGATCGTGCTCCTTATCGGGGGTGTATTTCCCAGGATTGTTTCTGCGCAACATGCCTATATCAATATCAGCGACCCTTTTCTCAGGAAGAGTCCGGTGGCCGTCCCCGATTTCAAGCTCCTTGGGGGGCAAGACGCCGGTGGTGATCTTGCCAGGGAGGCAAGAACGGTTCTTGTCAACGCCCTTGAATTTACCGGTTATATCAAGGTTTTGGAGAAAGCCTCCTATATTGAGCAGCCTGCTGTGACCGGGATTTCACGGGCCGAGGTCAACTTTAAAAACTGGACCGTGGTGGGGGCGGAGCTTTTGGTCACCGGCGGTGTCGTCATATCAGGCGACGGGGTGCAGCTCAAGCTGAGACTCTTTGACACCTTTACCGAGCGATTGCTTGTGGGAAAGGTCTATTCCGGACAGACCGATGATATTCGGCGGATGGTGCACCGCTTCTGTAGTGAAATTTCCTTTCATCTCACCGGAAAGCGGGGGGTTTTTGCAAGTCGACTCGCCTTTGTCTCCACAGTGAAAAAGAACAAGGAGATCTTTGTTTGCGATTTTGACGGATACCGCCCAAAACAGGTGACCCGTCTCAACAGCATTACCCTGTCTCCATCCTGGTCTTCGGACGGGCAATATCTTGCCTACACGTCCTATGTGAAGGGGAACCCCGATCTTTACATAAAAAATCTGAAGCAGAAGCAGGGAACCTCGGTTCGGTTCAAGGGGGTAAACATCACTCCTGACTGGGTTCCGGGTCAATTTGCCCTGGCTGCCACCTTGAGTTACTCAGGGGACCAGGAAATTTATTTGTTGACCGGAAAAGGGAAAATTATTAAGAGATTAACTAAGAGTTGGGGGATTGATGTTTCCCCCGAGTTTTCACCCGACGGGAAAAAGATCGCCTTCGTGTCCAAAAGGGCAGGAACCCCTCAGATTTTTATTAAGGATTTGGAGACGGAAACGGTTCGGCGCCTGACCTTTCAGGGACGTTACAACACCTCACCCGCCTGGTCTCCGGACGGAGACAAAATTGTCTATGTGGGTGTCGTCAAGGGAGAAATAAACATATATATTATTGGGATCGACGGAACCGGCCCGGTTCAGCTGACCCGCAACGCCGGGGACAATGAAGACCCTTCGTGGTCTCCGGATGGCAGTTTGATCACCTTCACCTCTACCCGTGAAGGTGTTTCAAGGATCTTTTTGATGACTGCGACCGGCGGGGAACAACGACGCCTTCTCTTGATGGCGGGGGCCCAGACCGGTTCCGAATGGTCCCAGGGAAATGAGAATAATTGAGTGTGAATAAATCTAAATTGATCAAAGGAGGAGTGATGAAAAAGCGATTATTGATGAACCTGACAGTGGCCCTCATGGTATTGGGTCTTGTATTCACCGTTTCCTGTGCTAAAAAACCTGTAATGTCAGAGGCGCCCACCGGGGTTGTCGTTGACCAGAGCGCAGCGGATGCAGCTGCAGCAGAGGCTGAGGCGCTTGCAAAGCAGCGGGCAATGGAAGAGGCTCAGTTGAAGGCTGATGCGCTGAAGGAAGCCCAGCTGAAAGATGCTGAGTTTGCTAAGAAAGCTGCTGCGGAAAGACGATTCCAGAGCCAGGATATCCATTTTGACTATGATAGTTCTGAGCTGAGCCCCATGTCAAAGACCCTGCTCAAGGAGAAGGCGCTCTGGCTTGAGGAGAATACAAATGTTCTGGTTTCCATCGAAGGACATTGCGATGACCGGGGAACCACGGAATACAACCTTGCCCTCGGGGAGAGGCGTGCTATTTCCGCCAAACAGTTCCTGGTCAACCTAGGGATTTCAGAGTCCCGCCTGGTAACCATCAGCTACGGGGAGGAGCGTCCCCTTGCCCTGGAAGCGACCGAAGCTGCCTGGGCCAAGAACAGGCGTGCCCATTTTGTTGTCAAATAGATAGTGGAATTCCATGACAGTCAGGCGCAGCAGCTGATTACACCGGCTGTTGCGCCTGATTCGTCCGTGGAATCTGTCTTTGGAGTATTACCATGAGAAATTTATCCTTTCTTGCCCTTGGCTCCTTGGTTTTGTTTATCGTTCCAGGGTGCGTCACCTCCCAGGATTTTTCCATGCTTGAAAACAGGGTTACTGCCCTTGAAATGGACAACTCCCGTCGAATAAGCAAGGAAAAACAGCAGAGTCAAGAGGTGACCCGTGCCGTCAACCGAGTCGAATTCGGGCTTCAAAAGAGCGGAAAATCCTATCGGGAAGGCTATGCCGAGTTAAAGAGTCTTGTTGAGGAGCTAAAACACGATAATCGCCAGCTGTTGGGACGCTTGGAAGAGTCCGAGTACCGGCTCAATCAGGTGGGGAAACAAGCGGCCGACCAAAGTGGTACCGACCTTGCACGGATTGACTCTGTCGTGTCGAAAAATTTTCAGCGGCTTACGGTTCTTGAACAATACATGGGGTTTGAACCCTCGGACGGGAAGGCTGCCCCTGGCAACGGCGCGGAAGTCGCTCCGGCCGATACCGGTGAAAAAGGGCTCTATGCCGGTTCCAAGCGCTTTCTGGACCAGGAGGAGTATGACCGGGCCCGTAAGGGCTTTGAACAGTTTCTGAAGCTTTACCCTGAATCGAGCAATGCAGACAACGCAAGGTTCTGGATTGCAGACAGCTACTACCGGGAAAAGTGGTATGAGAAGGCGATCCTTGAGTACCAGAAGGTGGTTGAGAATTATGCCAAGGGAAACAAGGTGGGTGCTGCCCTGTTGAAGCAGGGGTATGCCTTTGCAAACCTTGGGGAGAAAGCCAATGCAAGGCTGATACTCAAAGAGCTTATCAAAAAATACCCCGGTACCAACGAGGCAAAGATCGCGACCAAAAAACTCAAGACCCTTCAATGATGAGTCTCATTCCATGGTAAAAGTTGTTGGTATCGACCCGGGCCTTGCAGGCACCGGAATCGGCGTGGTCGAGGGGGAGAACGCACGGGTCGCCGGTTACTCTTTTGGCAGTATTGCTACGGATAAAAGCGACCCCACCTATCTTCGCCTCAACACCATCTACACAAAAGTTCATGAGTTTCTATGCCTTCAAAAGCCGGACCTGGTGGTGATCGAGGATATCTTCTCCCTTGAAAAATATCCAGGATCGGGTATTATGCTCGGAAAAGTTTCAGGCGTCCTCCTTGTTGCTGCGTTCAAGGCCGGGGCTAAAGTTGAAGAGTTGTCCGTTCGAGGGGCCAAAAAGGTGGTCACAGGGTCGGGCCGTGCTGATAAACATCAGGTGGAGAGATCTGTGAGAAATATATTAAATCATCCCGACCCCATCAGGCCCTTTCATGCGTCCGATGCCCTTGCCCTTGCCCTTGCAGGGTTTTATCGCAGGGAGCGGGAATTATGATCGGTTACCTGGAGGGGCGGGTGCTGAAGCTTGAGAATGATAACATCCTTCTTGTGGCAAACCAGGTGGGGTATGAGATCCTGCTGCCTGCAACGGTGGTCGAGACCGTACAAGGCAAGGTGGCTGACGGGGATGTCAGTCTTTATATCTACTACCACCAGACCGAGCGCCAACCAAAACCGGTGCTCATCGGATTTGACTCAGAGGAAGAAAAAGCCTTTTTTCAGCTTTTCATATCCGTGGACGCCATCGGTCCCCTGAAGGCTGCCAAGGCCATGGAACATCCGGTGTCAACCATTGCCAGGGCCATCGAGACCAAAGATGTCGCCTTTCTTGCCACCCTCAAGGGGATAGGGAAGCGAACGGCCCAGAAAATTGTTGCAGCCCTCCACGGCAAGGCGGTGCTGTTTGTAAGGGAAGCGGACGGCTGTGATTCTACTAAAACCGCTGGCGATGTTCGGGGGCACTCCGTTTCTATTCAGGCGGTGATCGACCAGGTTGTGGGGGTGCTGACAGGCCAGCTTGGCCACACCGTCGGGGTTGCCAAGGCTATGGTTGCCGGGGCCCTGGAACGCAATCCCGAAATTACCACCCCTGAGGCGCTGTTCGACGAAGTTTATAAGGGGGATGCACCCTGATGGGCATTGGAATCTTTCCATACCGGCAAATTTTGTCTTGCCTGATTTGTATTTATAGAGGGAATCTCTCCAGATGACCGATGGCATTCTTTCATTTTCTTCAAAGGACGAAAAAAAACCAGAGGTGCTGAGCTCCCCGGAGAGTCAACCCACGGATACGGCGTCCGAGGTGGTGTCCCTCAGGCCGGAGTGCTTTGATGATTATGTGGGCCAGGCCGATACGGTGGAGACCCTCAAGATCGCCATCCAGGCGGCAAAAATGCGGGGGGAATCCCTGGATCATGTGCTGCTCCACGGTCCGCCCGGGCTTGGGAAGACCACCATTTCCCACATCATCGCCAATGAGATGGGAGGAGGCCTCACCATCACCTCCGGACCCGCCCTGGAAAAGGGGGGGGATCTCATCGGCATGCTCACCAATCTCGGCAATGGTGATATTCTGTTCATTGATGAGATTCACAGGCTTCCCAAGACGGTGGAGGAGTTTCTCTATCCGGCCATGGAAGATTATGCCGTGGATTTTGTCTTTGATACGGGCCTCAATGCCAGGTGTCATCGGTACCAGCTTAAGCGGTTTGTTCTTGTGGGGGCGACCACCCGGGTGGGATTGCTCTCCTCTCCGTTGCGGGACCGGTTCGGCATCTTCAGGAGCCTGGATTTTTACACTGCTGAAGAGTTGGTCACCATTGTCAAGCGGTCGGGCAAGCTTTTAGGCGTTCCCATGGACGATTCCGGTGCCTTTGAACTGGCAAAGCGATCCAGGGGGACCCCCAGGATTGCCAACCGGCTCTTGAAGCGGGTTCGTGACTACTCCATGGTTCGTTCAAAGGGGGAGATCACCCGGTCGAGTGTGGAGGCGGCCCTGTCCCTTGAGGGTATCGATTCAAAGGGTCTCACCGTGCTGGATCGAAACTATTTGAAGACAATCATCGAATTTTACAGGGGGGGGCCCGTGGGTATCGAGGCGGTGTCGGCAACCCTGCAGGAGGAGACCGATACCCTGGTGGATGTGGTCGAGCCCTATCTGTTGAAGATCGGTATGGTGATGCGTACCTCGGCCGGTCGCAAGGCTTCGGCCGAAGCCTATGAACATCTTGGCATTAACTATCAGATGGAGTTGTTTTAAGAATTGATGGAGCGTTTTGGAAGAGTGGCAGGTATCTGCCTGGTCTTGGTTGGAGTGTTGCTTGGGGTTAACTACACTGCAAAAACGGCTTTTGCAGCAAAGGATACGTCTGGTGCCCCGGTCAAACGACCTGAGGCCCTGATCCTTTTGCCGAAGAATATCAATGCCGTTATGGTGGAAAAGAGTACCCAGCAGGTGTTTCTTTATTCGTCAAACAATGAGGGTGTGTATGAGCGGTTTAAATTTCCGTGTTCCACCGGCGCGACCGCCGGAAACAAGCTGAAGTCCGGGGACAAAAAAACACCCGAAGGGGTCTATTTTTTAACCGATGAGTATGAGGATCGCTACCTCTCTCCGGTCTACGGGAAAAAGGCGTTTCCAACGGACTACCCGAATTTTCTTGACAGGCAGGAGGGGAAGAACGGAAACGCCATCTGGCTCCACGGAACCAACAAGCAGTTGAAACCCATGGATTCCAACGGCTGCATCGCCATGAACGATAAGGATATCCTTCGACTTACCAAGTTTGTGTCCACGGGGGCGACGCCGGTGGTCATGGTGGATAGCATCTCCTATGCAGCGCCTGAAAGGATCGACCAGGAGCGTCGGGGGATGCTTTCATTTGTCTCAGCCTGGGTTGGGGCCATTGAATCCGGCACATACCAAGAGTATTTGTCCCTATACGATCCTGGCTATCTTCCGAATATTCAATGGTGGAATCAATGGTGGAAGTTGCGAAAACAGGCAGCCGGGGAGGATCTTAAGTTTCGGATTTCAATGGACTCCCCTGGTATTTACAAGGAAAAGAATGTCTTTGTCCTGTTCCTCGACATGGGGATCGAGCTTGGAGGAAAGCGGGTCGCCCTTGGGAAACGAAAGCTCTTTGTCCACAAAGCAGATGGGGGTTACCGGATTACGGGTGATTTGTTTCAGACCTTTCCAAAGGGTGAAGTCGGCAACACCGGCCTGATTGCTTCAGCTGCCAAGAAACTCTATTTGGAAATCAGCCTTGGGCGAACGTTGCAGAAGCCCGTGGAAGCCTGGCTTGCGGCCTGGTCTTCAAAGGATCTGAAAGCCTATGCCGACTTCTATTCCCCAAGGTTTTTTTCGGACGGGATGAATAAAAGCCGGTGGGTTGCAAGAAAACGCAGACTTGCAAAAAAATACAACTCCATTAAGGTGGTTGGTAGGAATTTTAAGATAGACAAGGGCGAAAAAAGGAGTGTGGTCACATTCCTCCAGGATTATCGGGCCAACAATTTCAGGGAGACGGGATTGAAAAAGCTAGTGTTGATTCAAGAGGAGGGGGTATGGAAGATATATCGAGAGAGCTGGAAAAAGAACTAAAGGCTCATTCTCGGCCGGTTCCGGTCAAACGAAAGATTAAGACAGAGCTCTACTTTATCGATGAAATCGGGAAAATTGCCTCTGCCGCCTGGATTAGGCCCCTTGTTGGGCTTCTGGCGATATTGACGTTCTTTTCAACAGCTACTGCTGGCGTGTTTGTCTATCTCTACACCACTTCCGGGGCTGAACGGTCAGAATTGACCCGGCGCCTTTTCGCCCAGGAGAAGAGAGTGCAGCAGCTGGTCGGCGAGAAGGAGATCCTCATGGCTCGCCTGGTATTATCCGGAAATGATTCAGCTATTGCTGTTGGGGGATCCCCAGCGGACAATGTTGTCAATAGTGACGGAAATACCGGGTCAAAAAAGGCCTCCGGCTCCGTGAGCCAGGTGGCGGCGGTCAAGCAGGAACAGGTACTGAAGCAGAAGAAAATCAAGGCCGATAAGCAGAAGGCTGACAGGCAGAAGGCCGACAAGCTGAAGGCTGACAAGCTGATGGCTGACAGGCAGAAGGCCGACAAGCTGAAGGCTGACAGGCAGAAGGCCGACAAGCTGAAGGCTGACAAGCTGAAGGCCGACAAGCTGAAGGCTGACAAGCTGAAGGCCGATGGGTCAGCCAAGGATGTGAAATCCCTTCTGGGAACGGTCGGCGTCGAGGGGCTCAGGGTTGTCAATGACGGGAACAACGGTGATCTGCTTGTGCGCTTTAACATCAGGAATACCTCTGTTGATTCAACTAATATTTCAGGCTATGTCTTTGTCATTCTTAAGCCCGATGCTGAGCATAGTGCCGACTGGATGGTGGTCCCCACGGTTGCTATTGATAAGGGGAAACCCGCCATTTACAGGAAAGGGCAATACTTTTCCATCGCTCATTTTAAACCGGTCAATTTCAGGGTAAAGAGCCATTCCGCGCCTGACTCCTTTAAGATTGCCACCGTGTTTGTCTATGACGATGACGGTGGCTTGATGCTCCGGCGGGATATGCCTCTCGCGCAATCAAAGGGATAATGATGAACCTCTGTTTTAAATCTTGTCTGCTCATGGTGGCAGCTATTTTGGGAAGTTGTTTCGTCTGGGGGCAAGCGGTTGCCCAAACAACCCATACCGTGTTTTACGAAGGTAGCGATAACGAGCTTCACGTTTATAAGGTCTACGGAGCAAAGCCGGGAAAGACCTTGCTTCTCATCGGCGGGATCCAGGGGGATGAGCCTGGCGGGTTTCTAGCCGCCGATCTTTATGCTGATTTCTCCCTTGAAACCGGAAATCTCATTGTCGTGCCCCGGGCTAATTTTCCTTCCATCCTCCAGCAGAAACGGAAGGTGAACGAGGATATGAATCGTAAATTTGCAGAGGATCATGTTGCCAACTATGAGGCCAAGGTTGTTAAGGTGCTAAAACAGCTGATTCATGAGAGCGATTGCCTGTTGAATCTCCACGAGGGATCAGGGGTCTACAGTGAAAAATGGGTCGATTCCATGAAAAATCCCTCCCGGTTCGGCCAGTCCATCATTGCCGACGCCAAATCGTTTGTGTCTCCCAAAACCGGTGACGTCATCGATCTTGAGGTGATGGCAAAGACGGTGATCACCAAGATAAATTCCCATATCAAGAATCCTGATCATTTTTTTCACTTCAACAACCATATGACCCGGAAAACGGATACTATCCATGAGGAGCAGCGGAAATCCGCCACCTACTATGCGCTCTATACGGGGAAGATTCCCGCCTTCGGCGTCGAGAGTGCCAAGGCGCTTCCCCTGGAGCAGAGGGTGCGCCAGCACATCTACGCCATCAACGGATTTATGGAGCTTCTCAACATTGTGCCTGAGACACCGGGAGTGGATCTGAAAAAGCCTGAGCTTAAATATATGGTCATTTCGGTGAACGACTCTGTTCCCATGGTTGTCATGAAGGGGCAACACCTCCAGGTGAAACCCAATGACAGTGTGGAAGTTCTGGATATGGAGGTCAACTACGAACGTGGGTTGAGCGTTGATATCGTCGGCCTGGGCAGCAGGCTCAACGATATGGGGAAAAAAGTCCGGATAGAACAGGAAACGCGGATTATCGGGAAAAAAGATTTCTATCCATGCGGAAGCGTGTATCTTGATTTTATGCCTGATACGGGTGTTTCCGGGGATCAACCCATTGTGTCGGAGCCGCTTGAAAAGGATTCCTCCATGGTATACAGAATAAAAGTAAACAACAGGCGGCGGGAGGTAGGGAATTTTGAGCATGTGGAACTGATCGTTGGGGATACCTTTGAGATCGAGGATATTGTAACCCCGGGCATCGATCCTTCAAATTTTACGGTCAACTTCAAGGGGTTTGTCGGCAACTCAAGTGTCAACACCGGGGAGGACCGGGGATGTGTTGTTGATACAGGAAAAAATGTTTTGATGAAACGCTACTCCATACACCAAAAGGGTCGGCATTACTACGTGGTGACCACCCGGGGAAATACCGAGGTTGGCAGGCTATACATCGATTTAAAACCTTATACAGGTCAGGAGAACTAACGTGGGAAAAAAGGAGCGGATGAACCTGTCGATCATTGACAGGGAACTGAAGATCGATGGCTCGATTGTGAGCCGCGGAAAGCTGATCATCAAGGGAAGCCTCAGGGGTGCCATCGAGGGAGAGACGGTCATCATTGCAGAGGATGGCGAGGTTCACTCGGATGCCCGGGTCACGAGTATGACCATAGGCGGCAGTTTTGAAGGGGATATCTACGCTTCCAAGGAGTTGATTATTCTTTCGACGGGAAGTTGTGCCGGAAAGGTGGAGTGCAAGGATCTCATTGTCGAAAATGGTGGAATTCTGAATGCCGAGGTCACCTGTAAGACCTCACAGAAAATGGCCCTAGAAGCCGGTAAAAACAGTAAAACCGACCCCAGGGTAGGGGTTGGTAAGAAGATCGAACTTTAAAATAGCACTTGACATTTTTATGATAATAGAGTAATTGTTTCAAATTATTTTACGAAACAGGAGCGTGAGAAAATTGAAAAAATATACATATAGCGCGAAAAGAACTGACAACAAAGAGAATTGGTGCGTGGTCGATGCCAAGGATAAGGTCCTTGGCAGGCTTGCTTCAGAAGTTGCTGCACGGATCAGAGGTAAGCACAATCCTCTGTTTACCCCCCACGCAGACACCGGGGATTGGGTTATCGTGGTCAATGCAGACAAGATAAAGCTCACTGGGAACAAATGGGACCAGAAGACCTATTATCGTCATTCCGGATACACTGGAAGCCTGAAGTCTACCACGGCAAAAGAGCTTTTGGAGAAAAAACCCGAAGAGCTGGTTATCAAGGCTGTACGGGGAATGCTTCCCAAGAACAGGCTCGGTAGAAAACTTAACAGCAAATTGTTCGTCTATGCTGGTGCCGAGCATCCCCATGCCGCTCAGCAGCCTGAGACGTTTGAAATTTAGTCGATAAAAGGGACTGGAAATACTTTATGGAAAACCAAAACATCTATTACGCTACTGGTAAGAGAAAATGTTCCGTGGCAAAGACTTGGATGAAGCCCGGAACCGGCAAAATCACAGTCAACAACAGGGCGCTTGATGAGTACTTTCTTCTGGGTACAGCCCGGGAGATACTTGAACTCCCCCTTGAGCTTACTGACAAGAAGGACGCCTTTGATATCAATGTGACTGTCCTTGGCGGCGGTATCATGGGACAGGCCGGAGCTGTCAGGCACGGTATCACAAAGGCACTTGTGATGGCGGATCCCGAGTTAAGGGGTGTGCTTAAAAAAGCTGGCTGCCTTACCAGGGACGCCCGGGTCAAAGAGCGTAAAAAATACGGTCAAAAGGGTGCACGAGCCCGTTTTCAGTTCTCAAAGAGATAGAAAACTCTTGTTTATCTGTTTGGAAAAAGGGACAGGCATGCTCATGCCTGGTCCCTTTTTTTAATTTATGAACATTTTTAATTTATGAAAACATTTCTTTTCTACGACATCGAGACAAGCGGTCTCAGTCCTGCCTTTGATCAAGTTCTTACCTTTGCCGCCATTCGAACGGACATGGCGCTGAAGGAGATCGACCGGTATGCTGTTACTGTTTCCCTGCGCCCGGATGTTGTACCTTCCCCCGGCGCTTTTATCACCCATAGGCTCACCCCGGATGATCTGAAGTCCGGCCTCTGTGAATACGAGGCAATGGCTGTTATTCACGGGATTGTCAACACGCCCGGAACCATCAGCATTGGTTACAACACCCTTGGGTTTGACGATGAGTTTTTGCGATTCGCCTTTTATAGGAATTTGCTGGATCCCTACTCCCACCAGTATGCCAATGGCTGCTGTCGCATGGATCTACTTCCCCTAGCGACCCTTTACCGGATCTTCAAGCCCAGCCCGGTGCGATGGCCCGAGCGGGACGGCAAGCCTTCCATGAAACTTGAGTTGATTAGTCAGAAAAACAGTCTGGTTCAATCGGGCAGGGCCCATGATGCCATGACCGATGTGGAGGCAACCCTTGCGCTTGCCAAGCGGCTTGCTGGGGAAACGAGCATGTGGAGCTATAGCCTCGACTTTTTCGACAAGCGAAAGGATCAGGCAAGGGTTGAGGCGATCGACGAAAAATTTCAATCGGTGTTCGGGCGACACAGGCTCTGTATCATGGTCTCGGTTTCCTTTGGCGCAGGCGTCATGTATATGGCGCCGGTGGTAAGTCTCGGCCATTCAACCGCTTACTCAAACCAGAGTCTGTGGCTTAGGCTCGACAATGCCGAAATACTGCCCTTTGAACCGGATTCAGGGACCGGCCCCTTTGTTATTCGGAAACGCTATGGTGAGTCAAAAATCGTACTCCCCCCTTTGGAGCGATTCTGGGGGCGTTTGACCGAAGATCAGAGAGAACAGTGTGACGCGAATATAGCGAGTATTCAAGGTGATCCGGACGCATTTCAGCGGTTGGTGATCCATCACCGGGAGTTTAAATACGCGTTTGTACCTGATCTTGACCTTGACGCATCCCTTTATCAATCCGGTTTTTTCTCCAAACGGGACAAGGCGGACATAGGGGTGTTTCATCAGGCATCCAATGATCAGAAAATGGGTGTGGTAAGTCGGATTTCATCAGCCAGGGTGCAGGCGCTTGCCCAACGCGTCGTGGTCAGGAATTACCCCGACCTGGCGACACCCCAAGCCCTTGCCGAGCATGGTGAGTACTTGGACCGGCTCCGTTCTTCTACTGAACCCGTGCATGGATATCGAAATGATGTGAAATTGACCTGCGATCCTGCCCGGGAAGAGATCGATTCCCTTAAGGCCATGGGTGATCTTGATGGGGAGCAGGAGGCTATTCTGGAGTGGCTGGCGGCCTATCTCACAACCCTGTGATCGCATTTCGCCGATTCGTTGATCAGATTTCATTGCCCTGTTGCTCAGGTCTTGCTGGGTCGTTGCTCAGATCTTACTGAGTCGTTGCTCAGATCCCACTGAGTCGTTGCTCAGATCCCACTGAGTCGTTGCTCAGATCCCACTGAGTCGTT
>JAEINR010000106.1 GCA_016342325.1 Desulfobacterium sp. | reverse complement strand
CCTATAAAAAAAAATGAGGAATATGTATGACTACTAAAAACTGTTGTCAGGCATGTTGCAAAAGAGCCGCACCCAAACTATTTTGTTGAGCTGCTCCGGGGTAAAGATGGGGACACCGGAACTTTCCGGCTTATCTGCGTAAGGTTGCAGGTACGCCCCGGTATGCTGAGCATCTCCCCCATCAACATTGATTTTGAGAACTGCTGCCTGGACCAATTCACTTTGAAAACGCTTGCGATAGTTCTTGATAATGGGCAGCGGATCAATCTTGGGATTATTATGGTAGAAACTACCAATAACCCGAAGCGGAAGTTTCCCCTGTTTTTCCAGATTAAAATACATTGAAAAACCATCTTCTGCAGGAAGACCAAGTATACCCGCATCAAAGACACTTGTGATTCCCGCTTTTGCAAAACCGTTTACCATTTTTTCAAAAGCATCTTCGATAAGTTCTTTTGTTTGCGGTTGAATGGCATTTAATACCGCTATTTCTGCGGGGGGTTCTACCAAATACCCGGTTGCTTCTTTCGTTTTAGGATCACGCTGGTAGTAACTGAAACCGGGTTGAGGGTCAGGCGTATCTCTTGTAATACCTGCCATTTCAAGTGCTTTGGAATTTACCCATGCGGCATGGGCGTCGATGGCAATCAGATATACTGGACGGTCGGGAAAAACTTTATCAAGGATCTCTTTAGTAGGGCCGGTTGATGGGAAAAGATGATATCTCCATCCAAAGCCACGAATAAGCTTCTCATCGGGATGTGCATCTGCATAAGCTTTGACAGATGCAACAATTTTTTCAATTGAGTTGTACTGAAGGTCTGTCCCGCTGGTTAACTGAACACCGGATATTGGGTGGGTGTGCCCGTCGATGAAGCCCGGGAGCAGCATTTTGCCTTTAAGATCAATGATTCTGTGTTTTTTGCCGGTATATTTTTTGGCATCCACGTTAGAGCCAACAAAGACGATGTTTTTTCCTTCAACGGCAACAGCCTCTGCCCAAGGTTGTTTTTCGTTAACGGTATAGACCTTCCCATTTATGTAGACAATCTTGGCTGCGGGGTCTGCTATGGACGTTGTTTGACCTGCACCAGCAACCGATGCAGATATTGTAAGCATCATGATAAATGCTATATCAATTCCATTCTTGAGTAAAATTTTACCTAGGCTCAATGATGCTTGTTTAACTTTCTGCATGGGGGTCTCCTATTGGCTATCTGGGTTTAAGAGTTAATCTTCAACTCACTGGTTTGCACCACGCGTAGTGGTTTGTCGATAGACCCGCTACCGGATGCCCCATTCAACAATGGGTTCATCAGGTATCCATAACATTAGTTGGGGCAGGATTAAACCGCTTTTATAGTTGCCAAAGCAGGGTGCCTGTGGTTCCTGCCTGGTGTTTGAAGATCGACCCGTTTTCGGCAATGGAGTCAAGGTAGCCCAGGATGGTTTTCCTGAGCTCGGATTCAGGTTGGTCTGAGACCTTCTTGAAAAAGGCCAGCCTGCTTTTGAGCTCCTCCTCAACGGTGACGGTCTGGTCCCAGGAGATGGTATCCCAGGAGAGTTCAGGGAAAAAGCCCATGGCAACAAGCAGGTTGAACTTTACCAGGAGGCTCTGGGGTTTGTCATCCAGGGGTTGTCCCATGATTCGGCCCCACAGGTCATCCAGGATGGGGTGGTGTCGTTTGCCGCCCCATCCCCGCATGGCGCAGGCGGTTTTTGATGTGGCCATCATTTTATCCAGGGCATGGGGCGTTGAGACCGCCGGGGACATAAAGGCGATGGTAAGGTCGAAGCGCTGCCGCCACCCAAGGGCATCGATGTCTGCGTTTTGCCAGTCCATGCCGATTAGTTTTACCCGGTCTTCCAGCTCCTTTGGGATGTTCTCCCGACATCGGTCGAGCATCCCCTGGGAGAAATCAACAGCCGTGACCCTGGCTCCCTTCCGGGCAAGGGCTGTTGCCAGAAGACCGGTGCCGCACCCGATGTCCAGGATCTCCATCTGCTCAAGGTTGAGATCGTTTCGTTGAAACAGGTCGATCACCTTGTCGATCCTTCGGCATGCGACCTCGTCACTGCCCCTGTCATAGGAGGTGGATGCCCTGTCCCAGAATTCCGGGGTTGAAAACCCCTTGTGAACATTGGATGAGTCCTGGCCGTCGATCCTGCTCCACTGGTCCAGCCAGAACGCCGTTGAAAAGATATCGTTACTGTTGTCCACTTTTTTCTCCTATCGATATTTGCTCTTGAATTGATACTAAAGCGCCCATTATAAAAAAAACGGAATCTATATCATATGCGAAGAGCTATAATTCATTAACCATGGTTTGTTCGAAACCACTCCTTATGCCACGGCCCTGGGCATGTTGTCCAATAAAAAAGGCAAAAGGGGCCGCTTCCGGGGAACGCTTTTCACCAGGTGCGAAAAATGACAACATGTCAAGTCCGGCCCCTGGCTAAAAACAACGACAATAAGGTAAGCCTGACCCCAGTTATTTCTTGACAGTGCAGACAGTGAACGGTAGGTAATAATTCTATTATCCTTTCAACCAAAGTGTTCAGGAGACCATGGAAACCCTCGATCAGATTGTCAGTACACTGTCTTTGGCCATGGGTGCTGCATGGGGAAGCGGAATCAATCTCTATGCCACCATCCTTGCCCTGGGATTAATGGGTACCACCGGTAATATCGTTCTGCCCCAGACCCTTCATATTCTCATGGATCCAATGGTGATGGGTGCGGCAGGGCTGATGTACTGCGTGGAGTTCTTTGCCGACAAGATTCCCGGGGTGGACACGGGGTGGGACACCCTTCACACCTTTATCCGCATTCCCGCCGGGGTGGTCCTGGCCGCTGGTGCCGTGGGAGAACTCACTCCTGCCGTTGCCCTTGCCGCAGCCATTGTGGGGGGAGGGCTGGCCGCCGGTGCCCATGCCACAAAGGCCGGCAGCCGGGTGATCATCAACACATCTCCCGAGCCCTTTACCAACTGGACCGCCTCTTTTGTCGAAGATATCGCCGTAATCGCCGGTATCTGGACCGCCCTGCATCATCCATGGGTGTTTCTTGCCTGTCTTGCTCTCTTTATCCTGGTTATGGTTTGGCTGCTGCCCAAACTCTGGAAAGGAATCAAGCGGATCCTAGCCCTCATCAAACAACTCTTTAGGCCCGGAGAACGTTAACCATGTCTGTTTATGATCTCAAGACCCAGTCTCTTCCCCAACTCAAAGGTGCAGGATTGAAACTTTCAGCCTCGGTGATGGAGAATCCCTTTCTGCTTGGAATGATCGCCCCAAAGTTGTTGCGGGATGCGGGTATCCCGGCGTTCAGGCGGCTAAACTTTGATGAAGACCCCTGTTACACGCCTGTCCAGGGTTTCGGTGTCAACAATGGCACTGATAATGATGGGGCGGATCCCAATGGGCTGCTGGCAGAAATTGAAGCGGCGCCTGGTAAAGGGCGGACCGTTCCCCAGGTCGGAGTGAGGGCATATGCCGAGGCCTATCGCAGCAAAGAGATCGATCCCGTCACGGTTGCCACCCGGATCATGGACGCTGCCCCCACGAGCGATTCCGGTCCCAGGGGCATGAACCTTTTCATTGCCATGGAAGAGGAGGACCTCCTGACCCAGGCCCGGGCCGCCAAGGAGAGGATTGACCAGGGAAAACCCCTTGGCATCTTTGACGGGGTGCCCGTTGCCATCAAGGATGAATTTCATCAGGTTCCTTATCCGACAACCGTTGGCACGGCCTTTTGGGGAAACCGGCCCGCCCCCTACGACGCCTTTGCGGTGGAGCGGCTCCGTGCCCAGGGAGCCTTGCTCATTGGTAAGACCAACATGCACGAGATCGGCATCAATCCCAACGGCCTCAACGTTCACTATGGCCCGGTCAGAAATCCTTATAACCTTGACCACGACACCGGCGGAAGTTCCAGCGGGTCTGCTGCAGTCGTGGCCGCAGGTTTTGCGCCGGTTGCCATGGGCGCCGACGGCGGGGGCAGCATCCGGGTCCCCTCGGGGTATTGCGGGGTCGTGGGTCTCAAGCCCACCTACGGCCGGGTGAGCGAATACGGGGCCGCCCCCCTTTGTTGGAGTGTTGCCCATGTCGGTCCCATTGCCGCTTCCGTGGAAGACCTGGTGCTTGCCTACGGAGCCGTGGCAGGAAAAGATCCCCGGGATCCCAATTCCCTGCGCCAGCCGCCGGTAACGGTGGCCGGGTGGAACACCCCCGACCTTACCGGTGTCCGTATCGGTGTGTTCAAGGAGTGGAACACCCATTGTGATCCCCAGTGCAGCAGCAGCTGTAATGCCATGATCGAAAAATTTGAAAAGGCCGGTGCTGAAGTCACGGCCATCGAGATCCCGGAGCTTGACGCCATGCGGGTGGCCCATTGCATTCTCATCCTTTCGGAGATGGCCGCTTCCATGGCGGATCACAAGGATAATCGCCGGCGCATGGGGGCTGCCGTTCGGATTAATCTTGCCCTGGCAAATCTTGTTACGGCCTCGGACTATGTCAATGCCCAGCGCATGCGGAAAAGGGCCATGAACCTGTTCGGTGACCTTTATAATACGGTGGATCTTATTGTATCCCCGGGTTCGGCCACCACGGTACCCCCCATTCCCAAAGGGTTTGAACGGGCCGGATGGTCGTCCCTTTCCACCGAACTTGAGTCCATGCGCTATGTGTTTCCGGGTAACCTTACGGGATTCCCGGCCATCACGTTCCCCGGCGGGTATGACGCCAAGGGCCTTCCCCTGGCCATCCATGCCATGGCAGCGCCCTGGCAGGAGGCCCTGCTGTTCCGCCTGGCCCATGTTGCCGAGGCGGTTGTTGAACGGCGGCTGCCCGGCAACCACTATCCCATCCTGGGATAGCCTGGCAAGGACGGTTTTCTCCAGGCGGAAATAACGACAATAAGCTAGGCCTGACCCCGGTTCTTTGACTTTTTAGTGAAAATGAGCCATATAAGGGATGAATTGGAACGGTTGCAACCCATCAGACGAGGAGGAGAATTGAGAATCGGTTCAGGATATGATGTACACAGACTGGTCAAAGGAAGAGACCTTGTCCTGGGAGGGGTGACCATTGACTTCGACCTGGGACTCCTGGGGCATTCCGATGCCGATGTGCTTGTCCACTCCGTGTGTGACGCCATGCTCGGTGCCGCAGGACTCGGGGACATCGGAGAGCATTTTCCCGATTCAGACTCCCAATTTAAAAATATATCCAGCCTTGTTCTGCTGGAGCGGTGCAATGAACTTCTGCTTGAGCAGGGATTTGCCATTTCCAACATTGATTGCACCGTGTTTGCCGAACGTCCCAAGCTTGCGGCCCATAAGGCGGCCATGGAGAAAACCATGGCAGGAACGCTCAATATTCCGCCGGACCGTGTAAATGTCAAGGCAACGACCACCGAAGGGCTTGGATTTGCAGGAAGGGGTGAGGGAATCGCCGCCCACACCGTTGTTTTAATCACAGCGTAACCAGGAAAAAAAAGATGAGTTTACGAATTTATAATACCCAGACCAAAAAGAAAGAAGTGTTTGTTCCCCTGGAAGAGAACAAGGTGAAAATGTATGTGTGCGGCCCCACTGTCTACGATACCAGCCACATCGGCCATGCCCGCTCGGTGGTGATCTTTGACGTGATTTTTCGCTGGCTTCGGCACTCGGGCTATGACGTCTGCTATGTGAGGAATTTCACGGACGTGGACGACAAGATCATCAAGCGGGCCAATGAGATCGGTGCTGCGCCCACGGATATCAGTGAAAAGTATATCAAGGAATTCCACAACGAGATGGATGCCCTGAACGTGCTTCGGCCGACCATGGAGCCCAAGGCCACGGAACATATCCAGGATATCATCGACTTTATCCAGCGCCTTATTGACAAGGGAAAGGCCTATCATGTGGAGGGAAGCGATGTGTTCTTTTCCATCGGCTCCTTTGAAGGGTATGGCAAGCTTTCGGGCAGGAACCCCGATGACATGATGCCCGGCTCCAGGATCGCGGTGGACCGGAAGAAGCAGGACCCCAGGGACTTTACCCTGTGGAAACCGGTCAAACCCGGTGAACCCTCCTGGCCCAGCCCCTGGGGCGACGGCAGGCCCGGCTGGCACATCGAGTGCTCGGCCATGAGCCATCGCTACCTGGGAGAGAGTTTTGACATCCACGGTGGCGGAAAGGACCTGATCTTTCCCCACCATGAGAACGAGGTCGCCCAGTCTGAAGCCGCGTTTGGCAAAGACTATGTCAAATACTGGATCCATAACGGGTTTGTGGACATCAACAACGAGAAGATGTCCAAATCCCTGGGCAACTTTACCATGATCAAGGATGTGCTCAAGGATTACCATGCCGAGGTGATCCGCATGTTCCTTTTGTCCAAGCATTACAGAAGCCCCATCGACTACAACGACACCTCCATGGATGAGGTGATCTCGGGCCTTGACAGGCTCTATGCCTTCCTGGAACGAGCCTATGCCGCAGGCGCCGACAAAAACGTCACCGATCCCGGACAGGAGTGGGGATTGTTTGTCCAGGCCATGGATGATGATTTCAATTCGGCAAAGGGCATGGCCACCCTGTTTGACACCGTAAAGGCCGGAAACCGTCTCCTTGACAAGCACGAGGGTAAAATTACGGATGGGGTGCTTGCAGAAGTGTCTACCCTAGGTTCAGACTTGAAGAAGATGGGCGAGATCCTTGGCCTGCTGACCCAGGAGCCGGAAGAGTACTTCAGGGTCAAGAAGGAGAGCGGTCTTGCTGACAAGGCCCTGGATGCCGATACCATTGACCGGCTGGTCAGCGAGCGCATTGCGGCCAGGAAATCAAAGGATTTTGCCCGGGCCGACGAGATCCGGGCCGAGCTCGATGCCATGAACATCATACTGGAGGACGGGCCGGACGGGAGCACCTGGAAGATCGGCTAGGCCGGATTTAAATATAGCTTTCCTTTAAGAATAGCGCCCAATTTTTATTGATACAGATAGGGCAGGCATAATTCGAGGGGAACACCCATGGAAGAATCCAGGGCCCTGCACGCCGGAACAGGCATGCAGGGCCCTGCTTGTTTTTACCATTCCCCAGGCGACACTTGAGTTGACGGGGATTCCGCAAGACCCTGCGCCACCGTCCGGACATACGCCGGGTAGAGCGGGAGCTTGCCGCCCAGACGCAGACCCAACGGATCGGAGCGTCTGTCACCGAACTCTACCCCAAATTCACCCTGGTGGTGCTCCTGGCCGTCTCCCTGTGTTGGGGTCAGGCCTAGCTTATTGTCGTTATTCACGGGGGTAGGCTTGGTTAGTGCTTTAGATAGCTTTTAAAATAAAGCTTGCTCCCATTTTGGGAGCTGTATTATACTCTCAATAATGAGGATAATCTCAAAAAAGACGTTACAAACCTTCTGGGCAATCCAGCCAGACTCTGAGCAGTCTCTACGAGCATGGCATGCAAAAACGAAATTAGCCGATTGGAAAACCTCGAAGGACATAAAAAATGATTATCGAAATGCCAGTTTTGTTGCAAACAATCGTATCATTTTTAACATAAAAGGAAATAAGTATCGTCTTGTGGCAGCAATTAATTATGAATTTAGCATTGTTTATATTCGTTTTGTCGGTACCCACAGAGATTATGATAAAATAGACGTTACAACAATATAGGGGATACTATGAATATTAAACCTATTAAAACAGAGAAAGACTACGCAGAGGCTTTGCAGGAGGTTGAGAGTTTAATGAATGCCCAAATTGATACTCCTGAAGGTGACAGACTAGATATACTAGTCACTTTAATAGAGTCATATGAGGAAAAGCACTACCAGATTCTTCCACCGGATCCAGTTGAAGCCATACTCCATCACATGGAAAGCCAGGGATTGTCCCGTAAAGATTTAGAACCGCTTCTTGGGTCAAGAGCACGTGTGTCAGAAATATTAAACAAAAAAAGAGCGTTATCACTGAGTATGATAAGAAAGCTACAGAAGGATTTGGGGATATCTGCAGAGATACTAATAAAATCTTACAAATTACAAACGAATTGACATAATAAATCATAAGTATTTAAATTCAGTCGTGCTGGCGCCAACAAAACGTTAGGCCGACCGCGAGAATGGCAGGTCTGGTTGGTCAACGAGCGTATCGAGGCCAGGAAATCAAAGTGTTTTGCCCGGGCCGACGAGATCCGGGCCGAGCTCGATGCCATGAACATCATACTGGAGGACGGGCCGGACGGGAGCACCTGGAAGATCGGCTAGGCCGGATTTAAATTATAGCTTTTCCCCTGGGAATAGCGCCTATTTTTATTGATACGGATAGGGCCGTCACCCATTCGAGGGGAACACCCATGGAAGAATTCAGGGCCCTGCACGCCGGACAGGCGTGCAGGGCTCTGTTTGTTTTGACGATCTATTTGACGGCCACAAGGGAGACGCCAAGATCCTTTTCCAGGGTCTGGATCTTTTTCAGCACATCTGCATCCACGGTTGCCATGCTTGTGTCGTGGCATGAAAAGGCCAGAAGCGTGACGCCCAGCTCTTTTTCTATGGCCTTGATCTTGTCGAGATCGACATTTTCAACGTTGCTTAAAGAACAGATCATGGTACTGTCTCCTTTTGTTTGGGTTCTTCCCTTGAGTCGAAGGACTCTATGCTCTCCATCATAGGGAATAGCGTTTGATGGGGCAATGGGGGAAGAATGACAGGGTAATGACGGGTAAAAACCGTCATTCCGCCAGGGAGAGCAGAAAGGTCCTCAGGTTGGTTTCGGTGTTTGTCAGTCCCAGTTTTTTTCTCAAATTACGACGATGGAAATTGATGGTGGCAGGGGAGAGATTCAGGATCCCTGCGATCTCCTTGGTGCTTTTGCCTTCCTTGATCAGGGTGGCGACCTGGAGTTCCTGGGGGGTGAGGGTGGTTCCAAGGCTGGTGAGGTGTCGCAGAAAAGGGGATGCAACCTCCTGGAGACCCTTTTCAATGAGGTCCATGAGCCCGGCTGACGCGGCGGTCCGGGACAGGGATTTCAGCCGCTGGATGTTGGGCAGCACCTTTTCCCTCAGATTTTGGAACACCGTCTGCTCCAACTGCTTTCGGTCCTTGTCCCGCTGGCGGAGGATGGCGCCCAGGGCGGCATTGGCCTCTTCCAGGCGTGTGGATTTTTGTTCAAGTTCCTTTTCTCGAAGGGTGAGTTTCTCCTGGGCCAGTTTCAGGGCCGTGATGTCTTCGTGGCTGATCACCACCTTGACGGGAACCGAATCGGCCGCTTTTGTGACCCGCATGTAGAACCATCGCCTCTTTTCAGGGGAATGGCAGGGGTAGTCAATGGTGAATTCGTCGATCTCGCCGTTGATCACCTGGCGGATTCCCTTGGCCACCGTGTCTGCATTTTCTGCGGAATTTCCCCGGGCGCTTTCGCAGATGTCCAGGTAGTTGATGTCCGGTGCGGTCGGCCGGAGCTTTATCTGGTTGGATCGGGCAAACGCGTTCCAGGCAAGATTGGTTTCAAGGATCCTGCCGTTTTCATCGATGATGGCGATGTGGGCCGACAGGGAGTTGAGAATCGTCCTTGCATAGGCCTGGGTCTGTTTGATGATCTCTTCGGCTTTTTGGGAATCCATGGTTTTGCCGTCTCCATGCCAGGGGGGAGGGAGGTGTGTGTCCCGCTGGGAGAAGTAACTCTTCCAGCGGGACAAGGGGTTATCTTCCCTTTTTCTTCATCTTTGCCCAGGCGTCCCGCAGGGTAACGGTCCTGTTGAACACCGTTAGTTCAGGGGTCGAGTCCTTGGCGTCCTTGCAGAAGTAGCCCATGCGCTCGAACTGATATACGGTTTCAGGTGCTGCCGTTGCAAGGCTTTTCTCCACCCGGGCATTGCCCATGACCTTCAGGGAGTCGGGGTTGAGGTTGTCGGTGAACTCGCCCTCTCCTGATTCAGGGTCTTCGCTGGAAAAGAGCCGGTCATAGAGATTGACTGACGCTGGAATCGATCCTTCTTCGGAGACCCAGTGCAGGGTGCCCTTGACCTTTCGTCCGTCCGGCGCGTCCCCGCCCCGGGTTGCAGGGTCGTAGGTGCAGACCAGATGGGATATGTTCCCTGCTTCGTCCTTGACCACCTCTTTACAGGTGATGAAATAGGCGTACCTGAGCCTTACTTCCCGGCCCGGTCCCAGGCGGAAGAATTTTTTCGGGGGATCTTCCATGAAATCCTCCTGCTCGATGTAGATCTCCTTTGAGAAGGTCACCGTGCGCTTGCCCATTTCAGGCTTCTGGGGGTGGTTCACCGCATCCAGTTCCTCCAGGGTGTCTCCGGGCCAGTTTTCGATGACCACCTTGAGGGGATTGAGCACGCCCATTACCCGGTTGGCCTTTTCGTTGAGGTCTTCCCTGAGCACGTTTTCCAACAGGCCCATGTCGATGCGGCTCTCTTTTTTGCTGACGCCGATGGTGGCACAGAAGTTGCGGATCGCCTGGGCGGTGTAGCCCCGCCGTCTGATGCCAGCAATGGTGGGGAGCCTGGGATCATCCCAGCCCTGGACCAGATTGTTTTCCACAAGCTTCTGGAGCTTGCGCTTGCTCATGATGGTGTAGTTGAGGTTCATCCTGGCAAACTCGATCTGCTGGGGATGGCAGGGCACGTCCAGCTGGTCCAGGATCCAGTCGTACAAGGGCCGGTGATCCTGGAACTCCAGGGTGCACAGGGAGTGGGTGATCTCTTCCAATGCGTCCGAGATGCAGTGGGTGAAGTCGTACATGGGGTAGATGCACCAGGCATCCCCGGTTCTGGGGTGGCTGATCTTCTTGATCCTGTAGATGATGGGATCCCTGAGGTTGACGTTGGGGGAGGACATGTCGATCTTGGCCCTGAGGGAACGGGTTCCTTCCTCAAACTCTCCGGCCTTCATGCGCGCGAACAGATCCAGGTTCTCCTCCACGGTCCGGTTGCGGTGGGGGCTGTCTTTGCCCGGTTCTGTCAGGGTGCCCCGGTACTCCCGCATCTCTTCGGATGACAGGTCACAGACAAAGGCTTTGCCCGCCTTGATGAGGTCCACGGCAAGTCCGTAGAGGCGGTCGAAGTAGTCTGAGGCGTAATGGATGGTCTCTCCCCAGTCAAACCCCAGCCAGCTGACATCCTTGGTGATGGCGTCGATGTACTTCTGGTCTTCCTTGGCCGGGTTGGTGTCGTCAAATCTCAGGTTGCATGTCCCCTGGAACTCCCGGGCCATGCCGAAGTTGAGGCAGATTGATTTTGCATGACCAAGATGGAGGAAACCGTTGGGCTCGGGCGGGAACCGGGTGCTGACCCGTCCGTTGTGCTTGTTGGTTTCAATGTCTTTGTCTATGATGGTTTTTATAAAATGACTAGTTGTGGTTTCGTGTTCCATTCCACCCTCTTTCTGGATAATTGGCATAATTGTATTCAGTATAACCCATAGTACCTAACACATTCTCCGGCCGGGCAAAAGCAATAATTCTTTCCAACTCCGGAGGGGTCTGGTATTAATGCCCTATGAATAGACTTTTAATGACCGTACAGGACCTTGCCCAATGAGCGCTTTTAAAATTAAATCACCGTTTCAGCCCACCGGGGACCAGCCCTCGGCCATCGACTTCCTTTCCAAGGGAGTGCTTGCCGGAGAACCGCACCAGGTGCTGCTCGGGGTAACCGGCTCGGGCAAGACCTTTACCATGGCCAACATTATTGCCAAAACCGGGAAGCCCGCCATTGTGATCGCACCGAACAAGACCCTGGCGGCCCAGCTCTACAATGAGTTCAGGACGCTTTTTCCGGACAATGCCGTGGAGTATTTTGTCAGCTACTACGACTACTACCAGCCCGAGGCCTATATTCCCAACAGCGATACCTATATCCAGAAGGACTCCTCCATCAACGAGATGATCGACAAGATGCGCCATTCCGCCACCCGGTCGGTTTTGGCACGGGAGGATGCCATTGTGGTGGCCAGCGTCTCCTGCATCTACGGGCTGGGTGCTCCCGAGGATTACCTGGCCCTGCGGGTGGAGATTGCCGAGGACATGGAGAAGCCCCGGGACAAACTGTTGGCAGAGCTTGTCAACATCCAGTACAAAAGAAACGATGTGGATTTCCATCGGGGCACCTTCAGGGTGAGGGGGGACCGGGTGGAGATATTTCCTGCCTATGAGGAGGAGAAGGCCCTCAGGATCGATTTTTTTGGGGACACCATCGAGGGCGTGTGTGAAATCGATCCCCTTAAGGGGGAGGTGCTCAACCGGCTTAAGGGGACCGCTGTGTTCCCGGCGTCCCACTACGTGACCCGGAGCCAGACCCGGAAGCGGGCGGTGGAAAGCATCAAGGAGGAGCTCAAGATCAGGGTTGATTTTTTCAGGAACGAGAACCGCCTGGTGGAGGCCCAGCGCATTGAGGAGCGTACCCAGTACGACCTTGAGATGCTCAATGAGATCGGGTACTGCAACGGCATCGAAAACTACTCCCGCCATCTCACCGGCAGGGACAAGGGGGAGCCGCCCCCGACCCTGCTGGACTATTTCCCGGATGATTTCCTCTGTTTTTTCGACGAGAGCCACATCTCCGTTTCCCAGGTCGGGGCCATGTACAAGGCGGACCGGTCCAGGAAAGAGAACCTGGTGAGCCACGGCTTCCGGCTGCCGTCGGCCCTGGACAACCGGCCGTTGAAATTTGAGGAGTTCAAGAAGAAGATCCAGCGGGCCATCTATGTGTCCGCCACCCCTGCCGATTATGAAATGGGCAAGGCCGAGGGCAGGGTGGCCGAGCAGATCGTCAGGCCCACCGGTCTCCTGGATCCCGTCCTTGAGGTGCGAAAGGCGGCCAACCAGGTGGATGATCTGTACGAGGAGATCATTAAGCGTGTCGAGACCGGGGAGCGGATCCTTGTGACCACCCTGACCAAGCGTATGTCCGAGGATCTGGCCGACTATTTTGCCGACTTTGGCATCAAGGTGAAGTATCTTCACTCGGACATCGGCACGGTGGAGCGCATCGACATCATCCAGGATCTGAGGAAGGGCGTGTTTGACGTGCTCATCGGTATCAACCTGTTGCGGGAGGGGCTGGACATTCCCGAGGTCACCCTGGTGGCGATTCTGGATGCGGACAAGGAAGGGTTTCTGCGTTCCTACCGCTCCCTGGTTCAGACCTTTGGCCGTGCGGCCCGGAATGCCGGAGGCAAGGTGATCATGTACGCCGACCGCATCACCCCGTCCATGGCAAAGGCCATGGAGGAGACGGATCGGCGCCGGTTGATCCAGAAGCAATATAATAAGGATCACAACATCGTGCCGTCCACCATCATCAAGGAGATCAAGATGTTCGACTACACCATGGAGAAGGATATCGCGGACATCTCCGGTGGTGTGGGTGAGGCCCAGGCGGTCTATGAAGCCGATTCCGAAAACCTGGATGAGATCATCGAGGGCCTCAAGAAAGAGATGAAGCAGGCGGCGCGGAAGATGGAATTTGAAACCGCAGCCGGCCTGAGGGACAGGATCCGGGAATTGTCCAAGATAAAAGAGATGTAATAAGATTATGAACGAAAACGTACTCGAACGCTATCGAACGGCTGTCCAGGATCCCGGCGTCTACCTGATGAAGGATAAGACCGGGACCATCATCTACGTTGGAAAGGCAAGGAATCTTAAAAAGCGCCTGGGTTCCTATTTTGCCCGGGAGACCGGCCATGACATGAAGACCGGGGTGCTCCTGAAAAAGGTGGTTGATTTTGACGTCATTGTCACGGCCACTGAGCACGAGGCCCTGATCCTGGAAGCCAACCTCATCAAAAAGTACAACCCCAGGTACAACGTGCTGCTCAAGGACGGCAAGAACTATCCCTGTCTCAGGATCGACACCTCCCAACCCTATCCGGCCCTGGAGGTGGTGCGAAAGATCGGGGACGACGGTGCCGCCTACTTTGGCCCCTATTCATCGGTCCAGAGCGTGCGGAGCACCCTCAAGCAGGTGAACAAGATTTTTCGCCTTAGAAAATGCAAAAAGGGCCAGTTTGCCAACCGTTCAAGGCCCTGCCTCAATTTTCAGATCAACGCCTGCCTCGGTCCCTGCTGCAAGGAAGTGACCAAGGAGGCCTATCATAAGGTGGTTCGGGAGGTGATCCTCTTTCTCAAGGGCAGGGCGCCGGAGCTGATCCAGCAGTTGAAGCAGGAGATGTTCCAGGAGGCCGAGGCGGAGCGGTTTGAAAAGGCCGCCCAGATCCGGGACACCGTCGTTGCCATTGAAAAAGTCCTGGAGCGCCAGGTGGTGGTCTCAACGGACCGCACGGACCGGGATGTGATCGGTTGTGAAATCGATCAGGAAAAGGCCGTTGTCACCATTCTGTTTGTGAGATCCGGCAACCTTGTGGGCTCGAGGAACTACCGGTTTGACACGGGCTTGAGCACGGTCCCGGAGATCCTGGACGCCTTTGTTCGCCAGTACTATGACAAGAGTTTTTTCATTCCGGCCCAGGTGCTCGTCTCCCACGCCTTTGACACCCACGACCTGGTCCAGGATCTTTTGACCGAAAAGCGGGGCAAGAAGCTGACCCTGCTGGTGCCGGAACGGGGGGAGAAACGCCGCCTTGTGGAGATGGCCCTGGTCAATGCAAAAAAAGAGCTTGAAAAGGTGCTCTCCAGCGAAACCGAGGCCAAGGAGACCCTGGACATGCTCCAGACCATCCTTAGAATGCCGGTTTCTCCCAAGCGGATCGAATGTTATGACAACTCTAACATCTCGGGCATGGATCCAGTCTCTTCCATGGTGGTCTTTATCAATGGTGTCCCGGACAAGTCCGAATACCGGAAATTCATCATACGGGATGTGCCGGAGCAGGATGATTACGCCTATATGACCGAGGTGCTCACCCGCAGGCTCTCCAAAACGGAAGGGCCCCTGCCGGACCTGGTGGTGGTGGATGGTGGCAAGGGCCAGCTCTCCATGGCCATGGGTGTGCTCAAAGAGCTCGGCCTTGAAGACCGGTTCTTTGTGGCAGGTCTTGCCAAGCGGGATGCGGAAAAGGGGGAGGAGCACGACAAGATCTATCTTCCCGGCCGGGCCAACCCGGTGAACACCCGGGGGTCGCTCAAGGCCCTCTATCTCCTCCAGCGGCTCCGGGACGAGGCCCATCGGTTTGCCATCACCTTCCAGAGAAAGCGGCGGTCAAAGCGGGCCGGCACCTCGGTGCTGGACGCGGTGCCGGGCATAGGTAAAAAGCGCAAACAGGTGCTAATGACCGCCTTCAAGGGCATCACCCGCATGCGCCAGGCAAGTGTGGAAGAGCTGGCAAGTCTTCCCGGCATGACCGAAACCGCCGCCAAAGAGGTCAAGGCCGCCCTCATGGCCGAGGCGGGTTAAGTGGCATAACTGCCGAATGTTCAGGACCACGTGACGTTTATATTCTCAAGGACCGGCAGACAGCATCCGTTGCCGGACCGGCGGGTGGGCAGGGGTAAGTGTTTGGAATGGCGCCGTTCCAGGAATAAAAACAAAAAAGCCCCAATGAAATTAATCAAAGGGGCTTTTTCTAATATATTCACTTAAAATCCGCTTAACCCAGAAGGATCAAGCCGTTTTAAGGCAGCTTGCGTGTACTATACTACGGTAACGTTAGCTGCAGCAGGGCCTTTCTGACCTTGCTCAATATCAAAAGTTACCTTGTCTCCTTCGTTAAGGGATTTGAAACCAGAGGCGTTGATGCTTGAGTGATGAACGAAAAGATCCTCTCCGTTCTCTTGCTCGATAAAACCAAAACCCTTTGAATCGTTAAACCATTTTACTGTTCCGTTCGCCATGTGACAATCTCCTAAAAAATAAAGTTTAATTGTTTCAAACTTGAGGTAGTTGTCACACTGATGTGCTTATTCAACAATTATTCTTCCCTTAAGTGCAAAACCTGCAAGTTTCCAGCATTAGAAACTCGCTATATAATGACAAACATCATATATGAAAAGTTGAATGAAATCAAGCTATATATTGTTTTTATTTGCTGGCGCCGGCTTGGTTTTCCATGGGTTCCCCTGGTGGGGCGGCATTGGAGCAAAAATAGTGTATAATTTTTTGGCACTGGTCTTCGCATTATTTTGGCAAGGGACTCAGAAACCTTTTTTGGTTCCGGCGTGTCCAGGTTAAACTTTTTGGTACCGTGCCAGGAATGTTTGAATCAGTTCCTTTTTCATGGCATTTGCCTCGGTGGACTTCATGGGGCCCATGAATATGGACGGCCAGAAAAAAGCGCCGCTTACCATCGACCAGAATACATTGGCCGCCAGCGTGGCATTTATTACCTCCATACGCCCATCTGCCCGGGCTGCCTCTATCCAGGTGACAAGGGTATCTTCCACATCCTCAGCCATGAGCATGGTTTGCTTTGCCAAATCAGGGTTGCTGATGAATACGCCCATTGTCACTTTCATCAAGCCCATCCATGAGGGATTTTTTGAAACCGCCAGTTTTGCATCGGCAAATTCACCCAGTTGCGCTTCCAGGGGTCGATTTGACGTGTATTCGATTTGTTTTAAAGCAAAGGCTTCCGCCATGAACCTGTTCAGAACTTCCCGGAAGAGGGCTTCCTTGCCGGGGAAGTGATTATAAACGGTGCGCTTGGATGCCCCGGCCAATTCTGCAATGCGATCCATGCTGGAATTGTCGTATCCTTCATTTACAAATGCCTGCACTGCCGCGTCTAAAATGGCCCCTCGTTTTTTGCTGGTATCTCTTTTCTTTGTTGTCATATCCCACACTTTTTTTTGTAAACTGCACTGCATAGTGTAATTAAGTCTTGACGCCGGGCTACACTGCACTATACTGTGTAGTGTAATTTGAATCCCATCCAAACGCAAGTGGGAAAATGTGTATGAGGACTATTATGAAATTTTTATCCCTTAAAAAAAACAAGCGCTGGTTGCTGACGGTATTGGTCGTTGTGCTCGGCGCAGGAGGTGCAATCATGGCGACAGCATGTGCAACGGTTGGGGCGTCTCCGTCGGGAGATGCCATGGATGTATTAAAAAGATCTTCTAATTACAAAAAAGATCGGTTTGTTAATGGTATCCCGGCAGCGGAACCGCCATTCTTTAAAACCCTTGTAGAGTGGGTGAAGGGAGCGGATCATACTGTGCCGGACCAGCCGGTACCGGTCGTGCCGCGGAAAAAGAGTGATTTTGAGAAATTGCCGGCCAGTGGGCTGCGCATAACCTGGGTGGGGCACTCGACGACCCTTGTGGAAATAGATGGAACACGCCTGCTTCTTGATCCCATCTGGTCCGAGCGCAGTTCTCCATTCTCATGGATGGGGCCCAAACGGTTCCACCGTCCGCCCTTTGCCATGGAGGACCTGCCTGAAATCCATGGGGTACTCATCTCCCATGATCACTATGATCATCTTGACAGGTCAACGGTTCTGCATCTGGGAAAAAAAGGGATTCGGTTTGTGGTGCCCCTGGGGGTGGGGTCAAAATTGCAGCGTTGGAACATCCCAAAGGCGCAAATACAGGAACTTGACTGGTGGGATGGAATCACGATTAACGGTGTGACGATCACCGCCACTCCTGCCCGGCATTTTTCAGGACGTTCTCCAGTGATGGCAGACCGGAACAAAACCCTGTGGGCGGGATTTGCAATGGTCGGTAAAAATCACCGGGTGTACTATACTGGGGACACCGGCATGTTTCCGGGGTTTAAGGAAATCGGGGAAAGACTGGGACCGTTTGACGCCACATTAATAGAAGTGGGCGCCTATAATCAGTTGTGGGCGGATCTCCACCTGGGGCCGGAGCAGGCAGTGCAAGCCGTGAAACAAGCCCGGGGAGGGTTGATGGTCCCGGTGCACTGGGCCACCTTTGATCTGGCACTGCACAGTTGGACAGAACCGGCAGAACGTTTGCTGGTTGCTGCCGCCAGGAATCGTGTGGATGTGGCCATCCCCAAACCCGGCCAGAGTGTGGTGCCTGCAACCCCATTTACCTTTGAGCGCTGGTGGCCGGAAATCCCGTGGCAGTCAGAACAGGAACACCCGGTAGTGGCATCGGGGTTGGCCGTTGAACAAAATTAGGAATTATCCCATCCGGTATGCTTTCAACGCTTTGTAACTATATCAAGATATCTATTTTATTGAGGTCAACATGAACAAACTCTATCCTGTTTCCTGTAATCTGGACTGCGGTGCCGGGTGTCCCCTTACGGCCCGGGTGAAAAACGGCAGGCTGGTGCGTATTCAAAACAGTCACCTGAAACCTGTCCATGCCAGTGCCTGTCCTGTCGGGTTGAACTATGGAAAAATGCTCTACTCACCGGATCGTTTAACTTCACCTCTGTTACGAACCGGCCCCAGGGGGTCGGGTGGGTTTAAAAAAATCTCATGGGATAACGCGCTGGATTATGCTGCGGAGAAACTGACGCATCTTAGGGAAACATACGGTGGGTCATCCCTAATTCGGCTGGGCGGTTCCGGGTCTTGCCGGGGAGCACTCCATAATACCGCATCACTGACCCAGCGGTTCCTGGGGCTCTGGGGCGATTACACCAACACCAGCGGCAACTACAGCTCCCAGGCAACCAGTTTTGCCGTCCCCTTTATCTTGGGAACCAACCAGGCCGGGTTTGATCCTGGGACCCTTGAGCACGCCGGCATGATCATTCTCTGGGGGGCCAATATCTTTGATGTGCGCTTTGGAAATGAAACCGCCAGGCGAATTCTGGATGCAAAAAAACGCGGGGTTTCCGTGGTGGTGATCGATCCCAGGCGATCCCGGTCTGTGAAACATCTTGGAACCGAGTGGGTGCCTGTATTTCCCGGGACAGACACCCTTCTCATGGCTGCAGTTCTCCATGTGCTGATCACTGAAAATCGTATCGATCTTGATTTTATTAACACCTACAGCATCGGGTTTGAACCGCTGAAAAAATACATTCTCGGAGAAAGCGACGGGATTCCAAAAACACCGGCCTGGGCCGGGGAACGGTGCGGAACCCCGGCTCAAACCATTATCTCCCTGGCCAGGCGTTATGGAACAACAAATCCTGTGGCCCTGATTCCCGGCCTTTCCATCCAGAGGACCCTGGGAGGGGAGGATGCGGCACGCATGGCAGTGATCCTTCAGACCGTGACCGGCAATATTGGTAAAATGGGAGGTTCCAGTGGTGCTTACAGCAGCGGAAGACTCCCCAAACCCCGGTGTGGAAGGATGGGCGTCCTTGAAAATACGCCTGTATCTGTTCCTGTTTACCGTTTCCCGGATGCCATCCTCGGCGGGAAAAAAGCGGGCTTTCCCTCGGATATTAAGGGTATCTACAACGTGGGCGGTAATTTTCTTTCCCAGGGCAGTGATATTAACAAAAACATTCGGGCCTTTAACCAGGTGGCGTTTTCCATCTGCCACGAGCCCTTTATGACGCCCACGGCCAGGTATTGCGATCTGGTTCTTCCCACGACCCTCTGGCCCGAACGGGAAGACATCGTGTTTCCCACCGGGAATTACCTGCTCTATTCCCATCAGGCTGTCGCCCCGGTCAAAGGGGTTAAAAACGATTACGACATCTTTTGTGAACTGGCGGAAAGGCTGGGTTTCGGCCAGGCGTTTTCCCAGGGAAAGGATGCCGGACAATGGCTGGATTTCTTTATTGCCGAATCGGAAATAGACGATGTGAATGCCTTCAGGGAAACGGGTATCTTCAGCGGCCCCCATCACCATCGTGTGGGCCTTTCCGAGTTTATTGCCAATAAGGAAAACAACCCGTTAAACACCCCGTCCGGCCTCATTGAGATCGCATCCCAGGCCTATGCACGGGCTGGTGGCAGGGTCCTTCCCCTTTGCCAGTCCAGTGCGCCGGATAAAAACCTTCCCCTGCGTATGATTTCACCCCATCCCCGGTTTCGCATCCATTCCCAGACCGGTGGCAATACCCCCATGGGACAAAAAGACAAGGCGACCGTCTGGCTTAACGAGACCGATGCGAAAAATCTGAACATCCGAGATGGAGACTTGGTTGCCATCACCAACACCCAGGGTCGGATTCATGTGGCGGCCTCTGTGTCAGGCGATATCATGGAAGGAGTGGTGTGCCTCCTGGAAGGGGCCTGGCCGGACATCGAGTTCGGCGTGGACACAGGGGGGTCACCAAACATGCTGACTGCCACAGAGCCCACCCTGCCCAGTGAGGGGTCCCGAACCCACTCGGTTCGCGTGAAGGTGGAGAGGATCGGTAACGATGGGGCACTTGCATCAGGAATCTGTCTGTCGGGGGTAAAACTCTAAAAACAAAAAAGCCCCAATGACGTTAATCAAAGGGGCTTTTTCTAATATATTCACTTAAAATCCGCTTAATCCAGAAGGATCAAACCGTTTTAAGGCAGCATGCGTGTACTATACTACGGTAACGTTCGCTGCAGCAGGGCCTTTCTGACCTTGCTCTATATCAAAGGTTACCTTGTCTCCTTCATTAAGGGATTTGAAACCAGAGGAGTTGATGCTTGAGTGATGAACGAAAAGATCCTCTCCGTTCTCTTGCTCGATAAAACCAAAACCCTTTGAATCGTTAAACCATTTTACTGTTCCGTTAGCCATGTGACAATCTCCTAAGAAATAAAGTTGAATTGTTTCAAACTTGAGGTAGTTGTCACACTGATGTGCTTATTCGACAATTTGATCTTCCCTTAAGTGCAAAACCGGTAAGTTTCCAAAATTGGAAACTCGCTACATAATTGAGAAGCATCATAGTAAATATTCGGCTTAGTCATTCAGAATTTATTTTTTCAACAACACCCTAAATTTTTTGTTGAGAGGATACATC
>JAEINR010000105.1 GCA_016342325.1 Desulfobacterium sp. | reverse complement strand
GAACTCCGGTTCATACCCCACAATGAACTGGGTCGTCGTGGTATTACGAAGGGCAGAAAAGTGCTTGTTCTTCTTGGTAAAGGGGCAGATGGGCATGGTGCAGGGTTCAAACCCGAATTTCTTGTAAAATTTGGGTGCCCCCAGGACAAAGAGGGGGCTGTCCTTGATGGGTTTCTGGCGCAGGGCAAATCGCATGATCTCGGAGCCAAAACCCTGGCGTTGAAACTGGGGAGCCACGGCCAGGGGCGCCAGGTGAAGACCGCAGATCTCGTCTTCGTTGTAGGCGTTTGAGAATGCGATATAGGCGACGACCTTGTTGATATGGATGCAGACCCATTCATGGATGGGGGTCTCGTTGTCACGGAGTTGTTCCACCAGATCTGCCTCGTATCGGCTTTTGGGAAAGGCGGAACCCAGCAGGGCCGATACCTTGCCGTAGGTTTCTTCGGTGGGTTTTCGTATTTTCATTATTTCCTCCAGGGGTTATTTGAATCCGGTGTAAGCATTTGCAGTAGACCTGAGCATAATCCATGGCGCTGGACAAGTCAAAACGTTTTGAGAGCCTTTAAATCGGTATACCCTAACCCGGGCCAGCCGGAACCAAAGAGGTCCTCTGATTTCATTTGAATATTTATTTTCCTTGGGCTATAGTTATCAAAGATAATTTCTGAATTCCCTTTGATCCTATATCCAGCCAGCGCATTACAGATATCCTCCCAACCGGAGGAGTGCCCCTGTCAGACCCGGCCCCTTCTTCTGTTACCCGCCGACAGTACTGTTGCTGTTTTTATCATTTGGGTCCTTTTGGACCGGCATGTTCACAATGATCGATTTCAATAAGGAGGTATCATGGAAGATCATTCAATGTACTACGACACTCTGGTCAAGGTTACCAATGCCATCTCCCATTGCAGGGATCCCGAAGAGGTGGCCCTGTTAACGGCGGAAAGCATCAAGACCGCCTTTAAGGTAAAGGGATGCTCGGTCTTTCTCGTGGACAGGAATACCCGGGAGCTGGGGCTTGCGGCCTCCTTTGGGCTGAGCCAGGAGTACCTCAACAAGGGTCCCATCCACTTCATGCAGTCCATCAAGGAAGCAAAGGATGCCGTGCCCATCGCCATCTATGATGTCCAGGACGATCCCAGGATCGAATACCCCGCGGAAGCTGCCAAGGAGGGGATCGCCTCCCTTTTGGGGGTGCCCATCATTTCCCACGACAAAATCATCGGTGCCATCCGGCTCTACACGGCAGAGCCCTGGGAATTTTCCGTCAACGACATCACCCTGATCCAGGCCCTTGCCCAGGTGTGCGGCATGGCAATGGACATGTGCAGGCTGTACAAGGGATACAAGACCAGCATCGAGGTATTGAAAAACATGAGGGAGCCGCAGACGCTGAAGGGCACTAAATGGACGCCCTTTGAGGGCGTTCCCAAGAGCGTGAATCCATCCATTTGCGACTATTAGAAGCGATCTGCAGGAAAGCACCGGGGCCGACCCTGCCTTCCGGCCAGGGTCGGTCCCAGGCCATTGTCAATCCGTTCAGAACCAAAGCGTTTTTCTGAGTTTCTTACCACAATGACCCGACCATCAGAGATAAAAACCTAGAAAATGCGTTGACAAAGCCTTTTTGCTGTTGCATCTTTTGTCATGGCATACCCTACAGGGGTAGGGTATCGAAAACGCAATAAAGGGGTGGAGATGATTAACGAAGCGGTCAAGAAAGATGCATTGGTCCGGCTGAAAAAGATAGAAGGCCAGATCCGGGGTATTGCCAAGATGGTTGAAAATGAAAAATATTGCATCGACATCATCAATCAGATCACGGCGGCTGAAAAAGCCCTGACCGTGGTCTCAAAAAATGTGATGAAGCGCCATGTGGAAAGTTGTGTCAGGGAGGCCATCCTAAAGGGGGAGGGCCAGGGCAAGATCAACGAGCTGATCGAAACCGTGTATAAATACGCAAAGAAATAGGATGGCCGCGATGGTTGTGGTTGAAAAAATACAGGTCTCCGGTATGAGTTGCCAACATTGTGTGAACGGGGTTACAAAGGCCTTGGAAGAGATCCATGGGGTCGGCAGCGCCCTTGTCTCCCTTGAAAATTCAATGGCTGAAGTGACCTTTGAGGCGGACAGGGTTGATCTTAAGACCTTGAAAGATGCGGTCCGGGCAAAGGGGTTCGGAATTATCGACTTTCCCGCAGCGGGGTTCGCCATTGCGCCTCCCGGCCCCCTTTCTCCTGGAAAGATCGGTGCAACGGTTGCAGCGCCAGACATTGGGGCTCGGATGCCCGGAAACAAAGAGATACGTGAGCTGAGCTTCAGAATCGAGGGGATGTCCTGCGCCAACTGCTCCGGGACCATTGAAAAGGCCCTCAGGGCCACGGCCGGCATCCAAAAGGCCTCCATCAACTTTTCCATGGAAAAGGGCTTTGTCGGGTACGATAAAAACCTGATTGATGGGAAGGGGGTGCTTGAAATTGTTAACCGGGCCGGCTACCGGGCCCTGGGGGAAGGGGCGGAAAAAACAGACGATTCCCGGCTTGCCGCAAGGGAGCGATTTCGGTTTCTTTTTGCCCTCTCCCTGACCATTCCCTTGACCGTCCTCATGTACACCATGCCCTTTGGCCACGTCAACACCAACTATCTCATGGCCATCCTTGCCACCCTGGTTCAGTTTGTGTCCGGACGCACCTTTTATGAAGGGGCATTTCATTCATTGAAAAACCGTTCCACCAACATGGATGTCCTCATCGCCCTGGGCATCTCGGCCGCCTATTTTTACAGCCTGTTTTCCCTGTTTTTCCTTGATCCGGCAGCCCACACTTTTTTTGACAGCTCAGCCATGCTCATCACCTTTATCATGGTGGGAAAAATGATAGAGGCCAGGGCCAAGGGAAAAACCGGCCTGGCCCTGGAGAAACTGATGTCGCTCCAGGCGGACAGGGCAAGGGTGATTGAAAACGGTCAGGAACGCATGGTCAAGGCGTCCCTGGTCAAGGTCGGGGATCTTTTATCCGTACGCCCGGGGGAGACGATTCCCGTGGACGGAGAGATCCTTGAAGGCACCACAACCATTGACGAATCCATGATCACAGGGGAACCCCTTCCGTCGGAAAAGGGCCATGGCGATCTTGTCACCGGTGCCACCATCAATCGAACCGGGGTGATCACCATCAAGGCGGTCAGGGTGGGTAAGGCCACCATGCTCGCAAGGATCGTCAAGATGGTGGAGGATGCCCAGGCGGACAAGGCGCCCATCCAGCGGCTTGCCGATGTTGTCTCCAACTATTTTGTTCCGGTGGTGGTCGCTGTGGCGCTGCTGACATTTTTCCTCTGGTATTTTGTACTTGAGTATCCGCCTCCCGTGGGCGTCACCCGGTTTCTCTTCTCCTTTCAACTCATGATCGCCGTTCTTGTGGTGGCCTGTCCCTGCGCCCTGGGCCTTGCCACGCCCACTGCCATCATGGTGGCAAGCGGGGTGGGCCTGAACCGGGGGATTCTCTTTAAACGGGCCTCGGTGCTTGAAACCATTTCCCACCTTGATATTGTTCTGTTTGACAAGACCGGCACCATCACCCAGGGAAAACCCCGGGTGTCCACCGTCCACCCCCTGGGGAACCGGTCTGAAGCAGACGTCCTGAA
This sequence comes from Desulfobacterium sp., assembly GCA_016342325.1. Taxonomy (GTDB): domain Bacteria; phylum Desulfobacterota; class Desulfobacteria; order Desulfobacterales; family Desulfobacteraceae; genus Desulforapulum. The sequence continues at coordinate 17,254 of JAEINR010000105.1, read as the reverse complement.
AATCGCGGCAAGCGTTGGAGCAAATTCGGTTCATCCCCTGGCCGAGGCCGTGGTCAACAAGGCTTCTGATGAAGGGATTGTGTTGGAAAAGATCCTCAACCCAAGTGAGATCCCAGGCCATGGCACCCAGGGGACGCTTGACGGTAAAAAGGTGATGGTGGGCAACCTGAAACTTATGGCTAAGGATGCCGTGCTTTCGCAAGAGGCGGTTAAGGTGGGACAACGCCTGTCAGACGCAGGCCAGTCCACTGTATATGTCTGGTACGACAACGAGATGATCGGCATCATCGCCCTTGCCGATCAGGTCAAGACTGATTCCAGGGAAGCCATCGCACGGCTCCACGCCCTTGGCATCAGAACCGCCCTTATTTCCGGGGACAACCAAAAGGCGGCAAAGGCTGTGGCTGAAACCGTGGGCATTGATGATGTGGAGGCCGAGGTCCTGCCCGGGGAGAAAAGCGATATTGTAAAGAAATGGCAGGCAAAGGGCCTTAAGGTGGGCATGGCAGGGGATGGCATCAACGATGCCCCGGCCCTTGCCCAGGCCGATATCGGCATTGCCGTGGGGTCGGGAACCGACATCGCAAAGGAGACAGGGGACGTCATCCTGGTCAACAACACCCTGCTGGACGTTGAACGGGCCATACGCCTTGGCAGAAAGACCCTTTCGACCATCAAGGTTAATTTCTTTTGGGCGTTTTTCTACAACATCCTCATGATCCCCATTGCTGCAGGCCTGCTCTATCCTGCCCTGGGCCTCAGCCTGAAACCGGAATGGGCCTGTATTGCCATGTGGCTATCGTCCCTTACGGTTGTGGGCAACTCCCTGCTTCTCAAAAGGGTCAACCTGAAAAACAACGGGTGAGCATAAAAACGAGCCTGGACAAGTCAGAACCCAAGACGTTTTCTGATTCCCTTGCCAAAATAACGCGAAAATCAGCCACCAGGGCACAAGGAATCGTCGATTCTATAACCCTTCAGTGCTTTGGTGGCTGCTGTTTTCCTCTTTTTACTTGCCCAGGGCTTTGGCATAGAAAATGAGCCGCTCCGAAAGTTTCGAGCGCTTCAGGGAGCAGGAGCGCTTCCCATGGAGCAGGGCGGACTCGTAGTCCTTTTGTTTCATTGCCGCCGCCGCTATTTCCAGTTCTTCCCGGGCATCCCCTTCAATGGCCTCAAACCGGGTAAGATCGCTCTTGCAGCGGTGGCAGGTCCCTTGGCCGGCATAGGCGGCCTTGCAGATCGGACAGACATCCATCATTTAATTCCCCTATCAGTCAATATAGAAAAGCAGGTCTTCCAACTCATCGCAGATGATCCTGGCTTTTTCAAAATTCTTATCTTCCACGGCATCGGTGATCTCTTCCATGAGATCGATGATCTCGTCCTGGTCCTCTTTGGATGCAACATCGAGTTTCTCCCTGGCCAGGGTCAGGGTGTCGGTGATATCGGGTGGAATGGTATCCTCTCCGGAGTGGGCCTTGCCGGGTTTAGCGGCAGCCCCCATGGATGAAAATCCATTGATTTTTTCCTGGGAGGTTCGCACTCGGTCCGGATCCTCACAGGCAAACACGTTGTCGATCACGGCATTTAATGTCCTGCCGGTCTCCTTTTCCACGGCCTCAAGTTTGAGGATGCCGTTGAGATCCAGATCGTACTTCAAGGTGATCATGCTCCCGGCCTCGCTGTTGGAGAGGTCAAACCGGTAACTGCCGATGAGGATGTTGTCCAGGGCGTTGCTTTCCTCCCCCTGGAACACCTGGATCAGGGCGAGGTCCTGGTTGTCCACCATGGTATAGAAGGTCTCTGTATGGGACACCGGCAGCTTGGTGTTGCGTTTTATCAGGGGAACAAACACATGGGGATCCAGGCCCTCGTCGTTGAACTCGGCGGCAGAGGTGCCAAAGGTGTATGGGGTGATGTCGATCAACACCCCTGAGGTGTCGATTCCCATCTCCCTTGCCGCTTGGATGCCGGCGCCCAGGGCCACGCAGAGATCCGGGTCGATCTCCTTGCTGGGATCGATCTTAAGCTTGTCTTTGAGCATGTTCGAGATCATGGGGATGCGGGAGGAGCCGCCCACAAGAAGAATCCGGTCGATGTCTCCGGGGGTGATCCCGGCATCCTGGAGGGCCTTGGTCACCGATTGCATGGTCCTGTCGATCTCTTCCCGGATCATCCCCTCAAACGCCTCCCGGGTCAGCGCCACGGAAAGATGGATATCTTCGGCAATGTGATCCGCCTCGATCCGGGTCGTGGCGGCCTGGGACAACTCGACCTTTGCCTTTTCGGCACAGGACTTGAGACGGGCCATCACCGCCCTGTTTTCCGTGACGTCCAGGTGGTGTTGCTGCTTTAGCTCCCGGACCAGCCACTGGATGATTCTTTCATCGAAATCATCTCCGCCAAGGCGGTTGTCTCCGGTGCTGGCAAGGACCTCCACCACCCGGTCCTCGATTTGCACAATGGAGACATCAAAGGTTCCCCCGCCCAGGTCATAGACCAGGATGGTCCGCCTTTCATCCCCGGCATGGCTCCCCTCATAGGCCAGGGCCGCGGCCGTGGGCTCATTGATGATTCGGACCACCTCAAGGCCTGCAATGGCACCGGCCTCCTTGGTGGCCTGGCGTTGGGCATCAGTGAAATAGGCGGGAACCGTGATCACGGCATGGCCCACCCCCCGGCCCATGATTTTTTCCGCCTTTTCCTTTAGCTCTTTCAGGATGAGGGCTGATATCTCCTGGGGGGTATAGCGCTTTTCCGCCAGGGGAATCTCCTTCTCCTTCCCCATCTCTCGCTTTACGGAGAGAACCGTTCGCTCGGGATAGGCCACGGCCTGGTTCCTGGCTGTGGTTCCCACGATCAATCTGCCGTCATCATCAACCCCCACGCAGGAGGGAAGAATGCCATCATCACCGTCCCGGAGAATCTCCGGGCGGGTTTCATGGACAAAGGCGACCTCGGAGTTGGTGGTGCCAAGATCGATGCCGATAATGGGGGGGGTGTTCATAGTCTCTTTCCTGTTGGTTTACTCGGTTACGATCACCTGGGCCGGCAGAATCATCCGGTCTTTGCGAATGAAACCACCGGAGACCTCTGTGTGGACCATGCCTTGGTCCATCCCTTTTATGGTGACCCGGTCCACCGCGCGCATGGTCTCCGGGTCAAATTTCTCTCCTTGGGTGGCAATGGGATAGGTCTCTGCCATGGCAAGGGCCTTGTCAAATTTATTCAACGCCATGCCATACCCCTGGACCAGGGCCCTTATCTTTTTGCGTCTCCAGAAAAATATGGTTTTCACGCTTTTCTGACCCGATTCCATGCCCCGTTTCAAGCTGTCCCGGATGTCGAAGAAGAGCCGAAGCGTCCTTTCCTCGGCCGCATCTTGGATGCGTATCTCCATGGCATCGATATGGGTGATCTTTTCATCCATCAGTGTCATCAACTGCCCGGTTTGATCGACAAATCCATGGAAGTTTTTCAGGACATCGACGTGCTTTGCCTGCTCCCGGCTCTGGAGACGGATCTCTTTTCTCAGGGACGCAAATTCACCCAGCAGGGTAAACAGGTCCATTCCATCGAGGCTGCCCGGATCATCCGGGAGCACAGGCGCCTCCATATCCATGAGCCAGGATTCAAAGTCCGCTTTGACCGCAGTTTTCCAATCCTGCTCCAGGCCAAATTGGGCCTCTTTCAAACGAACCCGCTTGTCTGCGAAGGAGCGAATCGCCTTCAACGATCTGAGCGTAACCTTTTTGTCCCAGAACTCCCTGGCCGATTTCATTTTATTCTTAATGGGTTCCATCATCTTTTTGTTGAGCCTCCACTAGATCCTTTAGACCGGGAGAGCGTTTCTCCCGGGTTGCCGTTGTTTGCAGAAAATCATCCAGGGCTTCCGACCAGACCTGGTAGGCACCCGATGTGCCCATCACCCTTGATCTCACCCTTGCTCTTTTGTCTTTCAAAGCCTCATAGGCCCGTGTGATCCGCTTGAATCGATCGGCATGCTTTTCCGGGGGATATTTTTTTACAAGATCCAGAAAGGCGCGCCGGATCTCTTCATCCCCTGCACCCTCATCCACCCCCAGTAACCGGTAATACACGTACATGGCCTGTCCTTTTGATCTTAAAGTCCTATTTTCATGCCCAGAACGAAACGGATCAGTTCATTGGAAATATGGTCCGCACTGGCCTTGCCAATGGTATTAAACGCCCTTAAGGCATCCTGGGCACAGGGAACATGCCGGGCAAAGCGAATGCCCGCCTTTCTGAACGCATCCGGAGAATCAAGGCCCTTTTCCCCCACAGCCTTCAGAAGCGTCTCAAAGGAGTCCATGAAGTCCCGGCCATAACTGTCCCGATCCGGGTGCTTCAGATTTTCCAGGACCCACTCGGATTCCTCTTTAAGGTCGTACACCATATCATAGATATCCTCGGTATCAAGCCCTTTGCAAAATACTTCCTCCACCTGGAAATCATCCCAGCCGTCGTCGTCCTCCTCGGCCATGAGGCTTTCCATCATCTCCTCAAGAGCATCTATCTGTCCGGGCGTCATGTCAAAGGGATCCAAGTCAAAGGGGAAAGGGGTTCCTCCCAAAGGCGTGTTGAGCAGGTTGAAATCAAATTGTTCATAGGCTGGGCGCAAATGGCCGGGGGCAATGGGGGCAAGGGTTCGTGAGATCCTGCGAAGCCGCTCTTTTACAGGTTCGCCAGCGGAATCGATGAGGGCGGAAAAGCTCCGGGCCGAGACCCTGTCTCCCCGGATATGGGTCAGACAGAGATGAAGGAATGCCATGACCATCGACTCCGGATCCTTGTCGTTCCCGGCGCCAATTCGTTTGGCAAGTTCACGAATCACCGGGTCGGTTGCGCCGTCGGCAACCAGATCCAGGGCGATCTCGGTGAAATCCGGGGCACTGAGACGGGCAAGGATCGTTCCCCGCTTGTCCATGAACCAGGATGCGCAGTTTGAGCTGTTATATAGCGCCTTGAACGGATGGCCCACCGGCTTTAACAGGTAGCGGATCTCCCGGGATGTCAACGTGGGCATCTGTTTTTTATATTCATTGAAAACCGATGGCAGGCCCCTGGGGGATTGGGGACAGATCGCCTTCCCGTGGTTTAGGTCGTTCTTGAACAGGGCCAGCACCTTCAAGGTCTGGGCCAGGCTCAATCCACAGGTGACCTCCTCAAACACTTTTCTGGAAAATGTTCGGGTATGCATGAGATCCCAAAGCAGCCGTTTTTCAGCAATATAGATCCCAAGGGCCGGCACCCCCATTCCTGCCGCCGCATCAAGATCCTTGATGGCCAGCTGGTATTTTAGCGGGGTCAGTTTTCTGTTGGAGGCAACAACATGGGACAGGGCATATTGTTCCAGGACCTCGCCATCATGGGGAGCCCTGCGAAACGCCTCCTTGAGCGCGGATTCGGCTTTCCTGACGGCACTTTTTTGAAAATAGAGTTTTGCCAGCCTGAGCCAGGGCCGGGGATCGTCGGGGAACACCTTGGCCATGGTTTCCAGCAAGGGCGTCATGGCCTTGCGAAGGGCAGGGGAGTCAAGGGGAAGTTTCAACATCAACCCGTAGGCGTCCCGGTTTTCACGATCCAGGGTAAGGGCCTGGTTGAGGATGGCAAGGGCGATCAGGTGCATTCCCTCCCCGTTGTCGTTGGCTTTGATCTGAATTGCGTCTTTAAAACCGAGGCCCCTGAAAAGGGTGTTCAACTGATCTTTTACGCTGAACGCCCCTTCCGGGTTCCGGATGAGCGCCTGGGTGATCTCTACCAGAACAAGGGCCTTGGCCAGTTTTTCCTCGGTCTTGTCCGGGAACAGTTGGTCCAGATTCTTCCAGAATTCCTGGGTAAGATCGTTTAAAAAATGGTCCTTGGGTCCAAGGGCCTTGACAAATAGTTGTTCTGCCTTGGCCTTTGATTGGAGTATTTTTGTGAACAAGGCCATGACATGGTCGGCGTGGTGGGTCTTTTCCATCACCCCCTGGCCCGCCATCTCTGCCAGAAACCCCATGGCCTTGTCATGCTCGGCGGGGGTAAGGCCGGCGGCAAGCCCCGTGGCTGCCTGCTTTATCTTCAGGGCGTTGTTATGGGAAACGCCCTCTTTCAAAGCCCTGGCATGGCGCTCATTTGTAACGGCGTTGCCCCACAGCAGGGTTGCGGTTTCCTTGGCGTCAACGGCTGACGGCAACGTCTCCTCTCTTGCATAGGCGGTGATGAGGGCCGGCACCGATGTCAGGGGGAAATCCTTACCCAGCAGGGAGATGGCCTTTTGCATCCCTTTTTTATCATCATTTACAAAGGTCGCCATGAGTTTGGCAAAGATCTTGATCTCTGCAAAGGGCGACTTGCGAGGGATCGGTTTCAGGGCCTTGAGTGCGTCCTCCCAATGGCCGGCATTCATACAATGACTTGCTTTTTCAAGACAGGGTTTTTCCCTGGCAAGCGCCCCCTCCCCGGGAAGGGCGGCGAGGAGGGGCAGGGCATCTTCAAGGACCGCCCTGTTCCCGATCAACCGTTCCATCTCCGGCATGGGTTCGTTGCATGAAAGGAACTCGCCGTACAGGGCCACGCCTTTTTCAAGGGGCAGGAGCCTGAGGCCGGATCCTAATGTTTCCGGGGAGATTTGACTTCCCGGTGGAAGGAATTCAAGGGCAGAAGCCAGGACAGCTGCTGCTTCTTTCATCATCTTCTTTTCCATAAGCTGCCCATACCGCATGAGATAGGCTTTGAACAGGCCGGGGGAAAGGGTTTCGGAATCGACCCCTGCTTTTTTCAGGTATTTGAAGGCCTTCAGGGCTTCACGGGCATTGCCGGAGGAGAGGAGCTGATCCCCCTTGGCCACCACCTGGTCCAATGCCATGTCTGCAAATTGTACCTGGGCCCTGGTTCTCTTTTTTCGATGTTTACTACTTTTTTTGTTTGCCTTTGCCATGACCCTCTCCTGCCGCTGTGATCCCAAGGCGCTCTGGGGATGCGCTGCAACTTCTTGAACCCAATGCCGTTGTCTTTTTAAAGAGCAACGATCATATCAAACTAAGCCGGGAATGCCAACCCATAACGGCGCTGTTCCCTTGGAATCGGGGGCATTTAAAGGCGAACGGGGGGCGAAAAGACCCTTTCGATCCGGGCAACGGGGCAAGAACGATCCTGGGACCCTGCTAAGGGGTTGAAAAAACGGGTTCAACAATTTTGTCTTTTTTGTGGCAGCCTTCTCAAAACAGGATGATTCCAAAGGGGTGTTTCTTCCAACGGACAGACCTCGATTTTTTCCTAACTCGTCTTCGCTATAGGTAGGCATTTTATCGACATGGCGGGGCTTGTTTTCTCGGGAGTGTCGCCCTGGGGTTGAATTTTGGAAGATTAATATAGTGACTAAAATATACGAATGTCGAAATTTAGGTATTGTGTTTTTATTTTATTCGAAGATTGTAGTGATGGTATGGGCTGTTTTAGTTTTGTTGCAGCATAGGGTATATGTTGCAATATCGTAACAATGAGAGGAGAAAGTGTCAAAACTGTAATTACTTAAAATTACTGATCGCCCACCTGTTTAGGAAAAGCCAACCATGGCACTGGAAAAAAACAAGTCATATGAGGTGGATACGAATTTGTTTTGTTTTTTACCACCAGGCGGCCACCTTCTTGCTAAGAAAAGAACCATGTGATCAGCGGAGACGTCCTGAGATCTGAATATAATAAGTAAAGAACGCCAGATCCCAAGGTCGCAGGCGTAAAAGAGTAAAACAAGAGAGACTGACCCGGGAAGGAAATCACCATTTGTAAGGTCGTTTGGCCAAAGGTCAGGTTCGATTTTAATGGGAACTTGAAATATAGGAATACTATTAAAGAGGATTTATGATGAAGAAAACCGCTCAAATTATAATCGTTGGTTTGGTACTCATGGCACTATCTGTGTCTCCCGTATTTGCGGGCAAGAAAAAAATCTGTAAGTTGGCCCATGTCAACTCGCCCACGTCCATTTTTCAATATGGCGCCCTTGCGTTTAAAGAAGCCGTTGAAAAAGAGCTGCCCGACTGGACGGTCGAGGCCTATCCGGCAGGTCAGCTGGGCGGCAGCCTGGACCTGATCCAGGGGCTGACCCTGGGCACCGTTGATATCTATACGGAATTTATAAGCCTTTGGGCCGATCTTGTCCCGGAATATAAAGTGTTTGCTGTCCATTATAAGTTTGATTCCGTGGATGAGTATGAAAATTTCATGGATTCTCCAACCTTTGCGAAAATGAACGAAAAAATGATCAAAGCCAATGGGACCACCAATATCGGTAACATGCGGGCCGGCAGTGTTTATAACCACTTCAGCAACAAGCCGCTTTATACGGTCGAGGATGCCAGGGGGGTTGTGGGCCGTGTGGCACAGATGGCGCCCCTGGTCGGCTGTTGGAAAGCCTATGGTGCAAAGCCGACGTCCCTGGACTGGGGGGAAATATATACCAGCCTTCAGACCGGCGTCATCACAGCCATCGATAACCCGATCCTTGATATGTATGATGAGAAATTCCACGAAGCGGTTAAATACCTCAACATGACCAATAACCTTTATAACATGATTTCCTATCAGACCAGTTCTGCTTTCTGGGATGGGTTGACAGATAAAGAGAAAGAAGTGTTCCAGGGTGCCGTCAAAGTGGCAAGTAAAAAAGGTGCGGCTGAAGTGGAGAGAAGATTGAGCAAGGTTATCAGTGAATTAAAGGCAAAGGGAATTGTCATCGTAGAGACAGACACCTCCGGATTCAAGAAAGCGGTTCAGGCCAATATTGATACCATTTTGGATGGGGATGAAGATGCCATTGCCGTTTATCGTAAAATAATGAACAAGGACTATTAAACCTCTGCCCCTGGTGGCTGGCAGGGCGGTACGCTTTTGTTACCCCACTCCTTCCGGAATCTTCATGGATTCCGGAAGGGGTACCAGACTCGCTAGAATCTCGGCCCATGGAGACGTCGGCCGGGCATCATTTGAAATTATAGGAGAAGCAAATGAACATTGTTAAGGCTGCAGATAATTTACTTGGTGCCATAAACACCTACATGGAATACTTCATGGGCTTTTTATTCATGGTCCTTGTCGGTGTCACGTTTCAGGAAGTGTTTCGGCGATATCTTTTCAATGATCCCACCCATTGGGCTTCTGAATTGAGCCGGTTCCTTCTGATCTGGATGACGTTTACCGGTGCCTGCATTGTCACTCGACTTGTCACCCATCTGACCATGGGATTTACCATCCATCGGTTTGTGAACAACTCGAAAGGCAAATTTATCAAAGTTTTGATCTCCCTCTGCTCTGTGGGCAGTCTGCTTATCCTGACCTATTACAGCGGGAAAGTGACCTTACTGGCCGGCTATCGGTCGGCGCCCATGACCGGTATCCCCATGTATCTGCCCTGGGCGGCCCTCCCCTTTAATGGGGCGATCATGTCCCTTTACATGATCGCAGAAACCGTGAAACATATTTTTGAAGAAACTGAACCGGTGATGCCATGATTTTTATTTTTATAGCCATGTTCGTCTTCTTTTTTTTCGGTATGCCCATTGCTTTTGGCATTTTTTCCAGCGCCATCTATTATCTGTTGTTCTCCGGGGACTCCCGTGAGCTCCTCTCATTCTCAGCCCGGATGATTTCCGCTTCAGATTCCTATGTGCTTCTGGCGGTTCCGTTTTTCATGCTGGCTGCGGAGTTGATGAATGAAGCCAAGATTACCGATCGAATTTTCAACTTTGCCAAGGCCCTGGTCGGGCATATTCCCGGTGGATTGGGACACGTCAACATCGTGGCCAGTATGATTTTTGCCGGCATGTCCGGTTCCGGCCTTGCCGATACCGCAGGTCTTGGGAAGGTGGAGATCAAGGCCATGAAGGATGAAGGCTATGATCCGGCGTTCAGCGCCGCCGTAACCGCTTCTTCCGCCATTATCGGGCCGATTATTCCCCCCAGCATCTGCATGGTGGTGGGGGCCGTGGTGACCAATACCTCGGTGGGCAAGATGCTCGTGGGGGGTATTATTCCCGGCTGCATGATGGGATTGGGGCTGATGTTCGTGGTTTATTTTTTATCTAAAAAAAGAGGGTATCCCAAGGGCGACAGGGTCAGCCTGAAGGAGTTATGGCGCCAGTTTGTCGGCACCGGCCCAGCGCTTTTCACCCCGGTCATCCTGGTCGGCGGTATTTTAACAGGTATTTTTACCCCCACCGAGGCCGCAGCCGTTGCCTGCCTCTACGCCATGTGCCTTGGGTTGTTTTTTTATCGTGCATTCGGCCTGAAGCGATTGTTCAGAATCTTCATCAACGTGGGCACAGGGACGGGGGCATTGCTGTTTGTCATGTCGGCGGCCTCAGCCCTTGGCACCTTTGCCGCCCGTGCCCAGGTGCCTCAAAATCTCATGAAGGTGGTTACCTCGGTCACGGTCAGTCCGACCCTGACCATGTTTATCATCGTTGGGATTCTCATCCTGCTGGGGATGATCATGGAGGACTTGTCCCTGCTTGTGATCATGGGCCCGCTGCTGCTGCCGGTGGTTCTGAAACTTGGCATCAACCCGGTTCAGTTCGGCGTTGTCATGGTGTTAACCCTGCAGCTGGCCATGATCACCCCCCCTGTGGGGATGGGGTTCTATATTACCTGCAATCTGGCAGAAGTGGATGCCATTGCCTACAGCAAGGAAATTCTATGGTTTGTGATGATTTTGATCGTGGTGGTCATATTGATGTGCCTGGTTCCATCCCTTGTGACCTATTTGCCGGATCTGTTTTTTGGGCAATAAATATGGCATCCGACCCGGCGGTGTTCCGCCCGACGCCGTGGACGCTTAGCCCACAATTTTAAAATTTGCTTTTACCCTGCTTTAAGTACGACTGCATAATCATGGAGGCATTGGATGTAAACAAAATTGGTCCTGTTACGGTATTCTTTAAAACCAATTACTATCAACGGAGAAAAACACAAATGACACTACCTGTAATAAAAAACTATATCGATGGCGAGTGGGTTGAATCAAACACTGAGGTTTTCGGTGACATCATGAACCCTGCCCTGGGTGAGAAAATCGCCCAGGTGCCCTATGGTACCAAAGAAGATGTGGATATGGCCGTTGCCGCCGCAAGAAAGGCATACCCTGAATGGCGTAAAACCCCGCCCATTACCCGGGCCCGGTATCTTTTCCGGTTGAAAGAGGCGTTTGAGGAACAATTTGAGGAAATCGCTGAAATCCTGACAACGGAACAGGGAAAAGCCATAGACGAGTCCCGGGGTGAGGTCCGCCGGATGATTGAAAATGTGGAGCATGCCACCGGCGTCACCACCATGATGACCGGCTATTGCCTGGAAGATATTGCAAAGGGAGTGGATTGCTCTTTACAGCGCCAGCCCATGGGTGTTTTTGCCGCCATTGCCCCCTATAACTTCCCGGGCATGGTGCCCTGGTGGTTTTTGCCCTATGCCATTGTCACGGGTAACACCTTTATACTCAAACCGTCTGAACAGGTTCCCATGACCCAGGCAAAGGTGTTCGAGATTATCGATGGGGTGGGATTCCCGGAAGGGGTGGTCAATACGGTGAACGGGTCCAGGGATGTGGTGAATGCATTGCTGGACCATCCGGATATTGAAGGCATCTCCTTTGTCGGCGCAACCCCCACGGCTAAGTATATCTACGAACGGTGCGGCGCCACCGGCAAAAGGGTCCAGGCCCTAGGCGGGGCAAAAAATATCGTTGCCATCATGCCCGATGCAAAAATTGATGCGGCCATGCCGTCCTTGATCACCTCGTTTTTCGGCTGTGCCGGTCAACGGTGTCTTTCGGGTTCAATTCTTGCGCCTGTGGGGGAGGTGGCCGACGAACTCATTGAAAAGTTTATCTCAAGCACAAAAGCCATGAAGATCGGCTCAGGTCTTGATGAACAGACCGGAATGGGGCCGGTTATCAGTGGGGCCCACCGGGATAGAATCCTTGCCTATATCGAAAAAGGGATAGAAGAAGGCGCAGACCTGATTCTGGATGGACGGGACTTCAGTCACCCGGACTTTCCAAACGGTTATTTTGTCGGACCCACCATCTTCGATAATGTGACCCCGGACATGACCATTGCAAAAGAAGAGATCTTTGGACCGGTTGTCAGCATTGTCCGGGCCAAAACCCTTGACGACGTTGTGGATCTTATCAACACCCGGGGGTTTGCAAATGCCGCCTGTGTTTATACCCAGAATGCCGCCGTGGTTCGTCAGTTCAAGTATCAGGTCAACCCGGCCATGATCGGTGTGAATATCGGTATTGCGGCGCCCATGAGTTTCTTTCCCTTTGGCGGCTCCGGAAACTCCATGTTTGGCGACTTAAAAGGACATGGCAGGGAAATATTCCAGTTTTATACCGATGCCAAGGTCGTTATTGAAAGATATTTCTAAACCCTCTGGTCCGCTGTTCCCCAAAAAAGACAAGATCCTTGCCTTTTCCGGGTGCCTTTTACACAGCCCGTTTGGGCAGGTCAAACCGGGGTGTGTGAATCGCAAAAACGATCAACGTTCGTTAGGTACCATAAAATATGAAGAAAAGAGGTGATTATGCCCTTGATTAACTTTGGAAGCATACTGGGGTTTGCAGAAGGCATGGAAAAGCAGAATCTTGATTTTTTTTTAAGTGCGGCCAACACCCCTGGTTGCGCAGCGTATCAATCTTTGTTTGACGGGTTAATTAAAAACAGTCGTAAACATATCAAAGATATCCAGCGCACCCGCCGGGAAAATGTCACAGAGATGATACTTGAAAGCATTGAGGGGTTTTTCCGGGAGCCGTTTGTCCTTGAAACCAAGCATGCCCCCGGGATGGATGTGGATGGGATCTTCAAGACCGCCGGAACGCTGATTGAACGATCCATCCGGTATTATGGAGAGGCGGCCGTTAAACTGAAAGGGCAGTCCGAAGTCTCCGGCACCTTGAAAAACCTAGGCAAGAAATACAAACGGGATCTGGATAAACTAGTAAAGTAAAAACGTAACCATTCAGGTGCCTGTTAATTCTTAATTTAAAATGGGAGAAACCCATGAATACCCAGGAAAAATACAAAAAATATGTGAACACGGCCTTTGTCAAAGCGGTTGAACCCATTGTGGTGGACCGGGCAAAGGGGTCAACCTATTATGATGAAGAGGGAAAACCCTTTATTGATTGTTTTGCCGGCATCTCCGTCACCAATTCAGGACATGGCAATGAAAGGGTCCTTGCGGCCGCCAAAAGCCAGATGGACAAACTGGTGCATTGCTGCTCCTATGTCTACCATGTTAAACCGGTGGGAGACCTGGCTGAAACCCTTGCCCGGATCACACCGGGCCGGCTGAACAAAAGTTTTTTTGGCAACGGGGGGGCCGAAGCCATTGAAGGCGCCATAAGACTTGCCAAACGGTATACCAATAAGAGCGAATCCATCGCCCTGACCCAGTCTTTCCACGGCAGGACCTATGCGACCTTGAGCCTCACTGGCAACGCAGGACGAAAATTGGGCGGCGGGCCGTACATGCCCGGCGTGGCCTTTGCTCCCTCCCCCAATTGCTACCGATGCCCGTTTAAAATATATGATTCTGAAAAATGCGACATGGCCTGTGCCCAGTATCTGGATGATGTGATCCGATGCCACACTTCCCAGGATGTCGCTTTCTTCATTTCAGAACCGATCATGGGAGAGGGCGGGATCATTGTTCCGCCTAAAAATTACTTTAAGACGATTAAGGAAATCTGTGAGAAATATGGGGTCCTGTTCATTGCAGATGAAGTGCAATCCGGTTTTTGCCGGACCGGGAAGATGTTTGCCATTGAGCATTTCGATGTGGAGCCGGACATCATGACCATGGCCAAGGGGATCGCAGGCGGATTTCCGTTGAGCTGCTTCATCGCAAGGGATGAAATCGCAGACGCATTCCAGCCCGGGGATCATCTCTCCACCTTTGGCGGCAACCCGGTTTCATGTGCCGCCTCCCTTGCCAATATCGAGTTTATGGAACAAGAGACCCTGGCGGAACAGGCGGAAGCCAAGGGGGAAATCCTTAAGAAAGCCCTTGCTGAAATCAATCCAAAGGATGTTGTGATCGGTGAGATCAGGGGGAAAGGCCTGATGATCGGTATGGAGCTTGTTGAAGATGCCCAGACAAAGGAGCCGGCCACCGCAAAAGCCGCCGGGATTCGTGCAGCACTTCGTGAACAGGGTGTACTCATCGGTGTCGGCGGTGGGTTTGGCAATGTCTTGAGACTTCAGCCGCCCTTGACCATCAGTCCGGAGGAACTGGATACGGTTGTTGCAAAGATGAAAGCCATTATGGCGTAATCCGTCGATTTTATCGACGTCCGGGTGCTTCTGACTGGGAAACCGGAAGCACCCGTCCAATTCCCGCTGCCTGATTCATGGCGTGGGATCTGCAACCCCCCAGTCGTATTGTCGTTTGTTATATTGCAGGATCAGTGATGTTTCCGTACGGATCACACCGTCTATCTTGTAGATTTTCTTGTAAATCAAGTCATCCAGCTCCTCAATGGACGTTGCCACAAACTCGGTATAGATATCAGAATCCCCGGTGGTACGAACGACAAACCACACCGGCTTGAGTTTCTGCAACTCCTCGGTCACATGGTCAATCTTCTTAATATCCACATGGATATTGAGAACCCCCACGGCTTTAAACCCCAGTTTCAAGGGATTGCTGACAGCCACAATCTGAATGTACTCTTCATTTATAAGCCGGTTGAGGCGTGTTCTGACCGTTGCCTCTGAAACACCGAGTTCCTTGGCGATCATTGTATTGGAAAGCCGTCCGTCTTTCTGCAAAAGCGCTATGATTTTACGGTCTGTATCGTCAATACTTTTCTTGTTTTTTTCTGAATTCATTCCTTGCATCAACCTTTCCTGAAATTGGCCGGAACCGTAAAACGTACCCCGGTGTCAATGATTCTGTGTTCCCTCTACCCTATTTCCACCGGGTGGGAGGGGCGGAAAAACGATAAATGACAAAAATGGCATAAATACGTTCCATTATCGAATTTTTAATACCACATCATGCATTTATTCGCAAAAAAAATACCAAAACGAATCTATTGATCTCTTCTGGATGTTTGATGGTGGGGAGGGATGGGTGTCGATGAAAGGGTGTCCTTTCAAGAACCTAGGCCCTTGAAAGGACTCAAAATCTATAACTCAATAAATTCGTATCATGGAAGATGTGAATCCAGCCAGCCGATCACATCATTAAAGACTTCGTCGCGGTTGATCTCGTTAAATACTTCATGGCGCCCGCCCGGATAGAATTTGTGTGTCACGTCTTTAATTTTCCACTTCTCTTTGTATCTTGTGACAAGGGGCATCAGGCTCTTTGTCATGTTGCTTGCCGCGTCCTCTGAACCTGCGATGATGAATACCGGCAGATCCCCGGGGATTTTTGATTCATTTTCTTTTTTCCAGATTTTGGTTATTCCGTAAATCAGTTCAACGGAAATGCCCGCCGGGCAGAGAAACCCGCAAAGGGGATCCTCAACATATTTGTCGACCTCTGCCTGGTCCCGGCTTAACCATTGGAATTTTGTTTTTGCCGGCTCATAGGGCTTGTTGAATGCCCCGAATGTCATCTTGTCAAGGAACGGACTTGGGGTTTCAGCGCCGATTTTTTTTACTTCCCTTTCTGCCAGCAGCTTCCCCAGAAACGTGATGATAAACGGCTGCTTCCCGCTTGACCCGCTGAGAACGCAACCGGTTAACCCGGCCCCCCACTGTTGGATATAATCCTGACCCATGAGCGATCCCCAGCTGTGGCCGATGAAGAAAAAAGGGATCCCGGAATGTTCGTTTTTAATGATATCCGTCAGCATTTTCAACGACTTGACCGTGCTTTCCCACCCTCCGGGTCCCAGAACGCCGGCCTTTGAAAGCTTTTCTGCCGTTTTTCCATGCCCCCTGTGGTCGTCTGCGTAGCAAATATACCCATTGTCGGTGAGCTCTTTTGCGAACCTTTCATATCGGCCTGCATGCTCGGCCAGCCCGTGGGAGATCTGGATCACGGCTTTCGGCGAGGCCTCCGGCTCCCATTTGTATACGAATATGTCGATGCCATCCTGGTCTGAATAGGTGAATGTTGAGCGTTTCACAATAGAACGTCCTCCCAGTAAACGTTAAATGAATTTGAGGTGTTAATGGGCAAAATCGGTTACCTGAACTTCTCAAAGAAGATCAACCATCGGTGTCGGGATTGTTATCCAAGCCACTTTTGAATTTTTTTGTTGAGATCATCAAATTTATACGGTTTTAGAACATAATCATTCCCGCCGCATTCCAGTCCCTTTATCACGTCTTTTTGTTGCGCTTTTGCCGTTAGAAAAATAATGGGGATATCTCTTGTATGATCCGCCTCCCTGAGTTGCCGAATGACTTCATACCCGTCCATTTTGGGCATCATGATATCCAGCAGAATGAGATCTATGGCATTGCTTTCATCAAACGCCTCCTCAAGCGCTATCTTGCCGCTGCTTGCAAGAATCACATTGTACCCTTCCTTTTTAAGGCTGAACCGCAAAATGTTTCTAATTTGCCGCATATCATCTACAACTAAAATCGTTTTATTTTCTACCATCCTGAACTCCTGAACCAGATCAATCCATCTATTTACAAAAAAATAAGGACAAAACCATTTTCCGTATTTTTACTCTATTTGTTAACTCTCATCATAGGGAAGAGATAGGATAAACTCAGAGCCTTTGTTTATTTCACTCTTTACCGTAATCTCTCCGCCATGGGAGCTGATTATATGCTTGACGATGGGAAGCCCAAGCCCGGTGCCCGGGATCTCATAGGTATCGGAATTGTCAACCCTGTAAAATTTTTCAAATATTTTGGAAAGGCCCTCTTCGGCAATGCCGATCCCCTGATCTTTAATCAGGCATAACAGCATTTTTCGCATGACTATAATCTCGATTTCTATCTCACCCCCCTCGGGGGAAAACTTGATGGCATTATTTATCAGGTTGATAAAAACCTGGGTCATTTTATCCCTGTCCGCCGGTACCGGTTTTAAATCGGACGGGATCTTGGTAACAATCGTATGCAGATCGGTATCACTTTGAAGGTTATCGATTACCGATTCAATGATTTCAGCAAGGGATACGGGGGTTAAAGAGATTTCAAATTTCAGAGCTCCTGACATCTGATAATTTGAAATGCAATTTATGCCGCCCGAAATACCAGGCGAAGGTCCGTTC
>JAEINR010000104.1 GCA_016342325.1 Desulfobacterium sp. | reverse complement strand
TTTTTTCATAAAAAGAGTATATCATATCGGATCTATACATACTATATATAGACCGTTAATTTTTTAACAGACCCTTAACTATTTAAAATTTCGTTTTCTTAGTATATTTTTTTAGTAGAACAGATAACACGCGTCTGATTGTGTGTCAATAATGAAACACCACCAGATACTGTGGATCCGAGATATTGATTGACACTGAACTCAATACCCCGTTAAAGAGCTTATATCGATCGGAGAAAAACAAGTCATGGCGACAATGCATGAATTTCGCATTCTGGATCTTGATGCTGGCCAACGGGCTGTTTTTCATTGACACAACCCCGGGGTTCTGATTTGTTTGCCCCCGTTGTTTGTAGGGAACACCTGCTCAGATGGAGCAGGTGTTTATTTTTTGGTAACTTGAAAGGGGCAAGACAATGAAGCGAGCAAATCTATTTATCCTGACCTTAATGATGCTTTGCCAGGTGGACCTGGCTGCTGCGGCCGTTCTGGAGGATATGGTGGTCACGGCCACCCGGACCGAAACCGCCATGGAGAAGATCGGCGGCAATAGTGTGACCGTGATCACGGCAGCAGATATCAAAGCAAGAAATATCGACACCATAAAGGACGCCCTGGGGACCGTCCCGGGACTCCATGTTGCCAGCAGCGGGGGACTCGGCACCCAGACCACGGTGTTCATGCGGGGGGCCGACTCCAAGAACACCCTGGTGCTCATGGACGGCATCATGCTCAACGACCCTTCAGAGGGAAGCCGGGGCTGTGATCTTGGCTCCATCAACCTGGACAATGTCGAGAGAATCGAGGTGGTCCGGGGCGCCCTCAGCGTCATGTACGGAAGCAATGCCACGGCAGGCGTCATCAACATCATCACCAAAAAAGGAAAGGGAAAACCCGTTGTCGGCCTCAAGCTTGAGGGGGGCTCCTACGGCACCTGGAAGACCCTGGGCACCCTGTCCGGCGAAACAGGAAAGCTCAACTACGCCCTGTCTGCATCACGCCTTGAGAGCGAGGGCTTTTCCACGGCCAACAAGGATAACGGCGATATTCCCCAGGCGGGCAACACCGATGAAAAGGACGGTTACGATAACACCACCCTTTCGGCCAACCTTGGGTACAGGTTAACGGACAATTTTACTGTCTCGGCCGTTGCACGGTTCCTTGATGCAGACGTGGACATGGACGAAGCCGCCGGCGGCTATACCGGAGACGGCTTCAGCTCAACCTATCCCGAGATTGTTCCCGATCCCCAGGGCCCCACGGAAAAACACACGGAGTCGGAAAAGCGCTTTGCCAAGGTCAGCATCAACAACTCGTTCTTTGACAAACGCTTTGACTCAACCCTCTCCTACCAGTTTGCCGGCCACGAACGCATGGATTATAAGAACGACGGAAGCTGGGATTTCGACTTTAAAAGCGACTCGGACGAATTGTCCTGGCAGGGCTCCCTCCACTTTCTCTCCAACACCCTCTCCCTTGGCACCCTCTTATACAACGAGTCCATGGAGAGCAAAAGCCAGTACAGCACCATAGAGAAATGCGATACAACCACCCAAAGCTACTGGCTCCAGGATCAGTTCTTTGCCGGGGACAACATGGTGATCGTTGCCGGCGTGCGCCTGGACGACCACGATGCATTTGGCAACAAAACCACTTACAGGCTGGCCCCCTCCTACACCATCCCCACGACCGGCACCACCCTCAAGGCAAGCTACGGCACCGGTTTCCGGGCCCCCTCCCTCTACGAGCTGTACTCCTCCTACGGAAACAAGACGCTTGATCCGGAAGAGAGCAAGGGGTGGGACATGGGAATCGAGCAGTCCTTCATGGAAGACAGGTTCAGGTGCGGTGTCACCTATTTTAATATGGCCTATGACAACCGCATCGGTTTTGACATGGTGACCTGGACCTACACCCAGGTGGAGGGAAAGACCAAGACCTCCGGCGCAGAGGCCTTTGCAGCTTACTCTCCCCTATCGGCCCTCGACTTCATGCTCAACTACACCTACACCGATACAAAGGAGCCGGACGGGGCCCGGCTGGCCCGCCGTCCCTACAACAAGGCCGCCCTGACCACCCGGTACCGGTTCCTGGGCAAGGGGCTCGTCAACCTGGACATCCTCTGGGTGGACGACCGCAAGGCATCGGCCTACGCCATGGACAAGGATGGCCATCCTGTGGATATCCTGGACGCCTACACCCTTGTCAACCTTTCGGCCTCCTACGAGATCACCCCCAATGTCAAGCTCTACTCCCGCATCGACAACCTCTTTGATACCTTTTACGAAGAGAGTTTTGCCAATGCAACCCCCGGTCTTTCCGGGTATGTGGGGGTCCAGCTCACCTATTAGCGATCACCATTGAAATAACACCCTCCGGTATTGGTGCCTCTTTGGACCACCAATACCGGATATCCCGTGGGAATTACTAGCGTATCCGGTTCCTGCATATCGTCTTCACTCAGTCAAATTCTGTGGTCAAACCGGTAATAAGGGCAATAAGCTAGGCCTGACCCCATTTATGGTGCGACCTCCTTTATCACTTCCTTCCTGCTGGTGGTGGAGGGAACGGCCAAGGCGGTTGCAGAGATGGCAAAATTGTACCCGGTAAAGAACTGAAGATCCGAGATATCGTCGTTCACATTGATCAGGGTCGGGAGTTCAACGGTTTTATATCCGCCGACAGCCTCCCAGCTGCCAAGGATGAACCCGTCATTATCCGGATCATTTCCCGCATAGAGCCGGTAGGTTCCCACCGGCAAATTGGTAAAGGAAAAGGCGTACTCACCGTTTTCGGCGTTTCCCTGGACCTGGGAAATTTTATCGGTTTCCGTGTTCTCCATCTGGATATAGTGGGTGCCGAGATCCCCGTTGGCAGATGCCAGGGACGGTTGATAGATGGTCACGGGTATTTCAAGGGTGTTGGCGGTGGATGTCAAGGTGATGGTACCGGAATAGGAGGTGTTTTCGGTCAATGCGGAACGGTTGGCAGTGACCACATAGGTGCCAAGGTTGGCGGCGTCGATTTTATCCTTGGCAATGGTCAGCCAGAACAGGCTTGAGACCGGCGGATTCATCCACAGGTCGCCTGTGCCGCCATTGACGATGGTCAGGGTCTGGCTCTGGGCCGAACTGCCGAAATTGATCGCTTCCGGGCTTGCCACAAGCCTTGCAGGATCAGGCGTCTGGACGCCCTGGGCCAGATCTGTGGCAGCCGCAAGGCATTTTTGCGCATTGACTAGGCCATACCCCATGTAATCGTCCCGTCCGGAATCGCCGGTGTCGTCGGTGAGGCTGTCTTTCTCCAAAAGCGTTGTAACAACATCAAAGGTCAGCCCGGGATAGACGGATTTCATCAGGGCAAACACCCCGGCCACGTGGGGGGCAGCCATGGAGGTGCCCTGCAAAAAAGTATAAAGGTATTTAACGGTACCGGAGGAATCATCACCGCTGGTGCTCAGGACACCGTCGGGATACCCGTCTCCGTTGAGATCGGCTGAACTGTTGCCCCCGGGTGCAGCAATGTCGACCCATGGACCATAATTGGTGTACCAGGCAGCCTTTTTTTCCATGGTCACGGCACTGACGGAAAGAACCCCGGAATAGGCAGCCGGATAACTCTGCTGATTGGTGGACTCGTTTCCGGCAGCAGCCACCATGATGATCCCAAGATTCTTGATGGTGTCGATGGTATTCTGCTCCGCCTGGGAATAGCTGGTGGAACCGTAGCTCATGTTGATGATGTCCGCCCGTTGTTGGGGAAGGGTTCCGGAATCGTTGGTGAGCCCTGCGGCATACTTCAGGGCCTGGATGGAATCATAGGTGCTGCCGCCGTCCCCGCCCAGGACCCTCAAGGGCATGATCATGGCGTTCCAGGCGACCCCCGAGACCCCCAGGGCATTGTTGGAGGCAGCGCCCACGGTGCCGGCCACATGGCTGCCGTGGAAACTGCTTGCGGAACCGTTCCGCTTGTCCCCCGGGTCATTTGGATTGTTGTCAATGCCGTCTCCGTCCAGGGCATTGCCGGAGTCACTTATGAAATCATACCCGGGCGTCAGGCGATTTACCAGGTCCGGATGGGCAAGGAGTACGCCTGTGTCAATCACAGCGACAATGACATTGCTGTTACCCACCGAGGTGTCCCAGGCCTGGGGAAGGTTGATGAGGGGATAGTGCCACTGGCTGACATAATGGGGATCGGAAGGGGTGGTGGCAAAGGCTTTCCGGATAAAATTGGGTTCGGCATAGGCCACATCGTCCCTTGCCTTAAGGGCCTTCAGCATGTTCAGGGTCCTGTCTTTTGCCAGCAGGATGTCAGAGGCATTGGGAATGAGAGCTGCCGTCTCTGAATTGCGCTTCTCGACCATGGGCAGCAGACTGCTTATGGAATACCGGCTACCGGCATTGAGCTTCACAAGCACCGGTTCCACCCCTTGCTGAAGATCCTTGGCAGCCAAAGAGCCCGCTGCCTTTTCCGGCGGTGTGTACCCCACAATCACCTCCCCCGGAACAAAGTCGTCACCCAGGGTCATTCCTGAATCCAAAGCCGCGGTTGTGTTCTGCCCCAGGGTCAGGATATAGGTGGAGGCGCCGCCGTATGCATACACACGGATGTAATAGTTGCCAGCCCCACCGACCTTCAGGGTCTCGATGCCGGCAACGTCTTTTGAGCTGTTTACAAGCTCAAAAGCGTCGTTGTAAAGATAGAGATCCAGATCATTTGAAAAGGAATCGGCAAAGGAGAGACTAATGGTTTCATTGCCCGCAAAATAGACACTGTAAATGTCGGACAGATCGCCCTGGAGAAAAGAGCGGCCCCGGGCACCCATCTGGGCCTGATTCACGTAGCCCCCCAGGGTGATTGGGGAGGATATCTGCTGGGCCGACCCAAAGCTGTTGTTCTCCTTGAATATCGAATTGGAATCATTGGTGTCTGTGTCGGCAAGGTTCCCCGGGGAGATGATGATTTTTCCGCTCACGGTGGCAGATGTCGGCGGCGCGGTAACAACAACGGGTTTGGACAGGGAGGAACTGCCGGAAGAACTGCCGGTAACAGTGAGAACCACCGTATAGTTTCCCGCTTTGGTGTATAGGTGGGAAACCGCCTGGCCCGAACCGGTTGATCCGTCTCCGAAGTCCCAGGTATACGCATTTATGGTCTGCCCTGTTGCTGTGGAAGCCGAAGCGTCAAGAGAGACGCTGACGGGTGCATTACCGGTTCCGGGTGAGATGGAAAAAGCCGGAGCAAGGCCGGTTTCCGGGGGGGAATCCCCTCCCCCGCCCCCACCGCAACCCACGCAAAGCATGAAGAGAAAGAGCGGAACAATCTGCATGAACCCAAGGAATGATATTTTTTTAACCACCATAATTGCCTCCCGTCGCGTTTATGGAATTATGTTTTTTTAAAGGAGCAATCGACAATTTTCGCATTATAGGAAAATAGAGAACCAAAGGCAAGAAGGATGTATCGCCCCGGGCCCTATAATAGGGCCGGCTATTGAACTTGGGGCTTGGGCGTGGAGAGGGACGGTTTCAGAACTTGACCGACCTCACACCGGTTGCGTCCAAGGCTCTTTGCCCTGTAGAGTGCCTTGTCTGCGGCCTTGAGCAGGTCCGTGGAGTAGGTTTCCACACAGGGGACGATGGCGCTGATGCCGAGGCTCACCGTGATACGGCCAAATTCGGCTGACTCAACATGGGCCATGTCGAGTTGTTCCACGACACGTCTCAGATTTTCGGCCACCTTGGCCCCGCCCTTTATATCGGTGCCCGGAAGAATCGCACAAAACTCTTCGCCCCCGTACCGCGCCACGATATCCATGGGCCGTTTGAAAACCGAAGAGAGCGCTTTTGCGATCCTTTGGAGGCAAAAATCTCCGGCTGGATGACCGTAATGGTCATTGTACGCCTTAAAGTAGTCAACATCCAGCATGATAAGGCAGAGGGTCTCCCTGCTGCGCATGCCCCGTTTCCATTCCGACTGGAGGGCCTCGTCAAACCTGCGGCGGTTATGGATATGGGTGAGCCCGTCAAGGGAGGAGAGAAGCTTCAGCTGCTCGTTCCGCTCTTTGAGCTGGGCCTGGGCCTCCTTGAGTTCCCGTATCTTGGCATCCAGTTCCCGTGTCTTGGCCTGGAGCTGATTCTTCTGGCGCTGGAGCTCCAGGAACACCTCCACCTTGCTGTTGAGCACGGAAGGCTCCAGGGGTTTGAACAGGTAATCCACGGCCCCGGCATCGTATCCCTTGAAGATATAATGCTTTTCAGTGTGGGAGGCCGTAACGAAAATGATGGGAATATGCCTTGTCTTCCGGGTGCTGCGCATGAGTTCGGCGGTTTCAAAACCGTCCATTTCCGGCATCTGCACATCCAGCAGCACCAGGGCAAAGTCGTATTCCAGCATACAACCAAGGGCCTCGTTGCCCGATTCCGCTTTGACGATATTCAGCTCCGGATTGTCCAGGAGGACTTCCAGGGTCAGGAGGTTTTCCGGACGATCGTCCACGATAAGGATGTTGAGTTGATCAGGCATTTTTTCCTTTAACCCTTGGTTTTTTCAATTCACCTGTTCCATTGGAAGCCAGGAGAGGGTCCCCCCCCCGGGTCATGGGCATCTTGCGCCTGCGTTTTCGGTAGATCCGCTCCTTTTCATTCACCAGTGTAAACCGGTCTGCATATTTAGAAAAAGCCAGGCTCTCCTTTGACCCCAGGCAGAGGAACCCCCCCGGACAAAGACTGTCCAGAAAGAGTTTGACCACCCGATCCTGGAGGTCCCTGTTAAAATAGATCATCACATTTCTGCAAAAAATGATG
This sequence comes from Desulfobacterium sp., assembly GCA_016342325.1. GTDB lineage: Bacteria > Desulfobacterota > Desulfobacteria > Desulfobacterales > Desulfobacteraceae > Desulforapulum. Next base: position 14,556 of record JAEINR010000104.1, on the reverse strand, counting down.
TTCATTTCACCAAAGACACTGTCGGTGGCAAGGTTGTGAAGGGAAAAAAGCACCCTTTTCCTGAGGGAGGTGTCCATGGTCACGGAATCGTACATGGCCGTATAATAATCGGCAAACGCGTTTTTCCCCCCGGCTTCATGGTAATTTGCCGTGTACCGGCGGACGCAGTCCACGGGGTAGATCCCCTGCATGGCCAGCTCCAGTATGGATGCGTCGAAGTCCGTGGCATAGGTCTGGGAGCGATCCTTGAGCCCCTCCTCCTGGAAGAGGATGGAAAAGGAGTAAACCTCTTCGCCCGTGGCACACCCTGCATGCCAGATTTTTATGAAGGGATAGGTTGAAAGGTGGGGAACCACCTCCTCCCTTACCGCCCGATATAGGGGGGGGTCCCGGAACATATGGGTGACGTTAATGGAAAGGTCCTGGAGAAGCCCCTCGAAAAATGACGGGTCGTTCAACACCCTGTGGATCATATCCGAGATGGTGGGACTCTCGGATATGGCAAGTCGGTGGTTGACACGGCGCCGGATATGGGTGGAGGCATAATCCCTGAAGTCATACCCGTATTTCAGGTAGATCGCCTCCAGGAGCAGGCGCACCTCGATCCCTTCGTTATCGATTTCCTTTTTCGCCCTGTTTCCCGTCATCAGTACAGCCACACCCTGAGCATGGAGAGAAGCTTGTCCGTGTCCACGGGCTTGGCCAGGTAATCGCTGGCGCCGGCTTCGATGCACCGGTTCCGGTCCCCTTTCATGGCCTTGGCCGTGAGGGCGATCATGGGCAGTTTTTCACACCACTCCCGCTTTCGGATCTCGGTCATGGCTTGGTAGCCGTCCATCCGGGGCATCATGATATCCATGAGCACCAGGTCTATCTCCTTGTGAAGATCGATATTTTCAACGGCTTCGATCCCGTCCCTGGCAACGATGATATTCATCTCCTTCTCCTCAAGGACGCTGGAGAGGGCAAACACGTTTCGCATGTCATCATCCACGAGCAGGATGTTTTTACCGGACAGGGCCGACTCCTTATCGTGGATAATCCGGGTCACCTTCTGCTTTTCTTCGGGCAGGTTGACCTCCACCCGGTGGAGGAACAGGGAGGCTTCCTCCAGCAGCCGTTCCGGAGAGCGGACGCCTTTGATGATGATGGTTTCCGCATATTTCTGGAGCTTCTCATCTTCCGAGCGCGTCAGGTCCCGGCCGGTGTAGATGATGATGGGAATCCGGGGGCAGTGACGGTCGTCCCGGATCATTTTCAGCAGGTCGAATCCGGACATGTCCCCAAGCCCCAGATCCAAGATCATGCAGTCGTATCTGCCGGTTACGATCTCCTGGAAGGCCTCTTTTCCCGTCCCCACGGTGGTGATGGTAACGTCCCCGTTTCCCATCAGTTCCTTGATGCTCTCCCGCTGGAGCTCATCATCCTCCACCACCAGCAACCGCTTCATGGGCGTCGAAAGGTGGGTCTCGATCCGGGTGAGGGTCTCCTCAATGGTTTCCACGGACACCGGTTTGGTCAGATATTCCACGGCCCCCATTTGCAGGGCTTCCATGGACTCGTCACTGGCGGAGATGAAATGAACCGGGATGTGCCGGAGTTCCGGGTTCCCCTTGAGTCGCTCCATCACCTCCCAGCCGTCAATGCCCGGAAGACCGATGTCCAGGAGAATGGCGCTGGGACCGTAATAATCGGCAAAATGGAGACCGGTCTCCCCGTCTCCGGCAACCAGGCACTTGAAGCCCCGCTGGGTGGCAAGATTCTTCAAGATCCCTGAGAATTTGGGGTCATCCTCGATGATCAAAAGGAGGTTGTCCCCGGGTTTGAGATCCCGCCGGTCGTCCATCACCGTCTCAAGGGAAGGGGGCACAGGGGGTTGGGAGGGACGGTCATCCGTTACGGCGACCCCCTCCTTCTTTTCCGGGGAATCGCCAGGGTTGGTTTCAACGTCTTGGTGCCGCACCGGAAGGAGAAGGGAAAAGGTGCACCCCTTGCCCGCTTCGCTCACAAGCCCGATCTCGCCCCCCAGCAGGGTGGCAAGCTCCCTGGAGATGGATAGTCCAAGCCCGGTTCCGCCGTATTTCCGGCTCGTGCTGCCGTCCACCTGCTGGAACGCCTTGAATATGTCCTCCTGCCGCTCTTCTGGAATGCCAATGCCCGTGTCAGTGACAGAGAGGGCAACCGCCTCGTCGGGCAAGAGACCGGACCTGGAAAGGTCCGTGTCAGCCCCGGGACGGGACACGGTAAGGGTGACCCTGCCCTGTTCTGTGAATTTAAAGGCGTTGGTGATGAGGTTTCTCAGTATCTGCTGGAGCCTGTGGGAGTCCGTAAGAATGGAACCAGGGGCATCCGCCTTCAGGTCGATCACGAATTCGACCCCCTTGTTTTCGGCCACTCCGTTGAAAAGCCGGGTGAGCTCCCCGACCATGGACACCATGGGCACCTCTTCCAGGGAGAGCTCGAGCATGCCGGCCTCCACCTTGGAAAGGTCGAGCACATCGTTGATCAGCTTGAGAAGATCAGAGCCCGAGGAGTGGATCGCCGTTGCCGACTCCACCTGTTTTTCCGTGAGGTTGCCCTCCCTGTTGCCGGAAAAGAGCTGGGAAAGGATCAAAATGCTGTTCAGGGGGGTTCTCAGTTCATGGGACATGTTGGCCAGGAATTCAGATTTATAGGTACTGGCGATCTCCAGGTCCTTTGCCTTCTGCTTGATGTTATCCTGGGCCCGGAGAAGTTCATTGTTCTTCTCGCCCAGGGCTGCCTTCTGGGACTTCAGGGCCGTTGTCTGCTCTTCCAGTTCCTCGTTGGTGACCCTGAGCTCCTCCTGCTGGGCCTGGAGTTCACCTTCGGATTCCCTGAGGGCATTTGCCTGCTCCTCAAGCTCCTGGTTGGTGACCCGCAGCTCCTCCTGTTGGGCCTGGAGTTCACCCTCGGAATCCATGAGGGCCCTTGCCTGCTCCTCAAGCTCGCCGTTGGCGGTCTGCAACTCCTCCTGCTGCTGTTGGGACCTATCCAGGAGATCATGGATCACCCGGCGGGATCTGGCGGCATTGAACAGGATGGAGATGTTTTCGGCGTTTTTCTCTACAAATCTTCGCTGGAGCGGGGAAAAGGGAGCGGTGGCCCCCACCTGGAACACACCCAGGAGCTTGTCCTGGAAGACCAGGGGCGCGGTGAGGAGATGGTCGAGATTTCTTTCCCCCATGCCGTAGTTCAGAAGCGGAGCCTCCTCCCCTGCATTGGTAAAGACGATGACCTCACGCTCCAATGCGACCTGGCCCACCAGGCCTTCCCCCACCCGGATGCGGCTAAAGTTCCCCTGGCGGTCGGTAAAGGCATAACTGGCCGTAAGTTCCAGGTTCTCCTGGTCTTCGGTGGTGTAAAGGGTCCCCACATGGCCACCCAGGTGCTTGACCATGTATGAGATAAAGCGTTTTGCCATCTCCTCCGGGGTCAGATCGCCCCGGAGTTGATCATCAAGTCCCTCTTTGCCGCTCTGGAGCCATCCCAACTCCCTTAAGTTGGCGGCCATGGTGTCAAGCGCCCTGCCGAGGTCCCCGAGTTCGTCCCGTCGTTTCAGCCGAAGGGTTCGGTCCAGCTCCCCCCGGGAGATCGCCTGGGCAAACTCCATGTCAGTGATGATCGGTTGGGTAAGCCCCCTGGCAAACCGGAACGATCCTGCGGCAATAAGGAGAAAAATGACCCCACCGCCGGCAAAGATAGACTTGATAAGCTTCCAGAGGGGGGCCATGACTTCAGCCTTGTCGATCTTGGAGATCAGTGCCCAGTCCTCGCCGATAAAATCCAGGGCGCTGTAGGATACGAGCACGACATTTCCGGCATTGTCCGTGTACAGCCCATGGCCGCCGGTTCCACCGCTTCTCATGGCATCCTTCCAGTAGGCAAGGCCCTCTTTGAAAAGAGAACCGATCACGTACCGTCCCCCCCCAACGAGTTTGATGTCGCTGCGCAGCTCGTACTTGTCCTGGCCGGTGATGCCGCCCCTGTAGCGGCGGATGAGATATGAAACGCCAGTCTCGCCCATGCCGGCCCGGATATCCATGATCTCGTTGATAAACCGGGAAGTGCACTGGAGGGCCACCACGCTGATCATCCTTGAGGCGTCGTCGTAAACAGGGTAGCCGATAAATGCGGACTCCATGCCATTGCTGGGGGTATACGGCTCGAAATCCACGAGAACGGCTTTTTCCGTTTTCACCACCCGTTGCCACACTTGGGCAAGCCCACTGTCTTTAAGGGGCCCCTGGGAGAGGCTCCCACCGGTAGGCGTCATTTCCGTGGCGGAAAACAGAACATTCCCATGCTCGCTTCCGATGATAAAAACGTCGTGATAATCGTAGGCCTTTATGTACCGGGAGAGATAGGGCAGGTACCTGTCACGGACGGACGTGTACGAAGCTGTATTAACGGGAAAGGGAAGGCCGGGCGCTGTATTGGTTTTACCATAATAAAGGGACAACGCCTTGCATGCCTCTTTCACATCCTTTGTGTCGGCAAGCAGCGCCACTTCTTTCAGTCGTTCCTTCAGAAGGGAGGCAAAACGGTTACTGGTAAGTTCCTTGACCGCGTCCAGCTGGTTGAACGATTTTTCCATCAACGCATCGCTGGAGAGCTTGCTCCCCAGCAGGCCAAGCACCAGGAGGGGAAAAAAACCCGTCATCAGAAACAGGAAAACCAGCTTCGGTTTTAATCTCACATTACGCATCTCGGTAAAACGAAACATTCATCCCCCCAAAACCATTACCCGGCCGTTTTTTAAGCGCTGCCCGACAGCCTGCTGTTTCATACAGGTGTGCAAAGGGCTTTTTATAAGCCCCGCATACAATTTTTTATTAGCTGTTTTTCTAATCTCCTGGGCCCCATTAGTCAACCTAATTATGAATAAATATAGAAACCTGGGACAAAAGATAAGGTTTTCTTTCCCGGGCGAACACGGTTCCCAGGCCCGGGAGAGCCAGGGCCGACCAAAGGGTTGATTTCCAACAACTTGACTTGATCCCCGGCAAACCGCTATAATTCCAGACTTGATAGATGGTTGACACAAAGGAGACGGTCAGGACAGATGAAAGATCCAAAATTAGAGGCAAAATTCAATAACCAGGCAGAGATGCTTGCCAACAAGGCAAAGAAACGGTTCAAGCACTTGAGCAAGCGGTTCAAGAAACAAAACATCGATATCTTCAGGCTCTACGACGGGGATATCCCCGAGATCCGGGCGGTGGTGGACTGGTATGCAGGCCATCTCGTCATTGCCGAGTACACACGACAGCACTCGGTTCCCCAATGGCTCTCCATCATGGGCAAGGCCCTGGCCGCGGCCCTGGACGTGCCCATGGAAAAGGTCCACCTCAAGGAGAGGCGGGTGGGTAAACAAAATGGCCGTCGGTACGAGCGCATCGATCGTACCAACGCAAAAGTCGTCATGAACGAACGGGACTTGAAGTTTCTCATCAACCCCTATGACTATGTTGACACCGGCCTCTTTTCCGACCACAGGAACACCCGGCAGATGGTGAGGGAGATGGCAGAAGGCAAGGATTTCCTCAACCTTTACTGCTACACTGGCTCGTTCTCCTGCTATGCCGCAAAGGGAGGGGCCCGCACGACCCTGTCCGTGGACCGATCCGAGACAGCAGTCACCTGGGCCCAGGAAAACATGGAACTCAACAACATCGATGGGGAATCCAATGTTCTGCTCCAATCCCCCACCTTTGAGTTTCTAAAGCAGGCCGCAGAGGTGAACCGCACCTTTGACCTGGCCGTGGTGGATCCCCCCTCGTTTTCCACCTCCAGGGACAATGGTGAAGCGTTTGACATTGCAAGGCACCATCCCAGGCTGCTCAGGGCGGTGATCAGGGTGATGCGCCCCGGCGGCACCATATTCTTCTCCACCAACCACCAGAACTTCACCCCCAAGATGGATGGAATCGCTGTTACCGAAGCGATTGAGATCACGAATAAAACCATCCCCGAAGACTACCAGAGCAAGAAAAAAACCATCCACCGCTGCTGGCAGATACGGGTCTAACCGAACCGGGACAAGCAAAAGCCAAAACCCAAAACCGTTTTTCTGATCTCTTGCCAAAATAACACGAAAATCAAAGGGAAGAACCAAACAGGAACCCCAATGAAGATATTTGCAAAACCCGGCCATAAAAATACAGATACCGTTATCGAGCAGGTAAAGGCCAAGGTCGCATCCACCGGCATCACCCGGATCGTTGTTGCCTCGTCCACGGGGGCCACGGCACTTAAACTGGCTGAAGCCCTTCCGAACTGCACCCTCTGCGTTGTAACCCTCTGCACCGGCGCCAAAAAGGCCGACCACCAGGCCATGGAGGAAACCATGGGGCAGACCCTTGAAGCAAAGGGCTGCAGGGTGATCACGGCCGCCCATGCCATGGGCGGCATCGGCCGGGCTGTGAAGAACAAGTTCTCAGCCATCCAGATCGACGAGATCATCGCCCATACCCTGAAGATATTCGGCCAGGGCACCAAGGTTGCCGTGGAGGTGGCCATGATGGCGGCAGATGCAGGCGCCGTCAGGACGGACCAGCTGGTGATCAGCATCGGCGGCTCCTCCAAGGGCGCTGATACGGCCCTGGTGATGCGGCCTGCCAACACCCACAACTTCTTTGATGTCAAGATCGACGAGATCATCTGCAAGCCCGGGATGAGCGGATTGTAAAAAACCTGTCCCCCTATTTGACATTACAATGAAATCTTTTTACTATTGATCACCATTTTTCAATCAATAATATCCTGCAAGGAGAACACATGAACACACGATATCTGCCAAGGCTTTACCCGTTGATCATCGCGGCCCTGTTTTCCATGGTTATGGGGGCGTGTTCCAGCACGTATTACAATGCCATGGAGAAAATGGGCGTCCATAAGCGGGACATCCTGGTGGACCGGGTGGAAAAGGCACGGGACTCCCAGTCCAATGCCCAGGAGCAGTTCAAGAGCGCCCTGGAGCAGTTTGGTTCCGTGGTAAACCTGGAACAGACCGAGCTTAAGACCGCCTATGATCGGGTGAATTCCGCCTATGAAGAGAGCGACGCGGCGGCAAAGGATGTCTCGGCCCGCATCGACAAGGTGGAATCCGTGGCCGAGGCCCTGTTTGAAGAATGGGCCGAAGAACTCGAGCTCTACCAGAATCCTGAACTGAAGAGAGCCAGCCGCAAACAGCTTAACCAGACCAAATCCCGCTACCGCTCCATGGTCGCCGTCATGCACAAGGCCGAAAAAAGCATGGCGCCCGTGCTCAAGACCTTCAGGGACAATGCCCTGTTCCTGAAGCATAACCTCAACGCCCAGGCCATCGGTTCCCTGCGCTATGAGTTCTCCACCCTTCAGGAACGCATCAACCGGCTGATCAAGGAGATGAACACCTCCATTGAATCCTCCAATCGATTTATAAACGAACTGACCCAAAGCTGACCATTTACCCATACAGGAAACAGAGAAAATGAAGATCTACACCTACCCCTCTGATGAGGGAGAGCAGCGCGTTTGTGACACCATAGAGCGGGGACTTGGATTTACCCCCGACGATTACAAGGCTGTGGAGGCCTATATAGCGGATGTCAAACAACGGGGCGACCAGGCCCTGGTCGAGTACACCAACCGGTTCGATTCTCCCCATGTGACCCCCGCCACCCTGGAGGTGACCCAAGAAGAGATCGAAAGGGCCAAAGAGCTGGTGGACCCTGATTTTTCAAGGGCCCTGGACCGGGCCGTGGACCAGCTTGAGTCCTTCCACTCACGCCAGCGCCAAAACTCCTGGATCGACACCCCAAGAGCGGGTGTCATGGTGGGCCAGATGGTGAACCCCGTGGACGCCGCCGGCATCTACGCCCCGGGAGCCACCGGGGGCAAGACCCCCCTGGTCAGTTCCGTGCTCATGGGCGGCATTCCTGCAAAGGTGGCCGGGGTCCAGTCCCGCATCCTCATGACCCCGCCCATGGCGGACGGTACCATCAACCCCTACATGCTGGCCGCAGCCGACCGGGTGGGCATCACCTCCGTCTTCAAGGCGGGAAGCGCCTGGGCCATCGCAGCCCTGACCTTTGGCACCGCCACGGTTCCCAAGGTGGATGTGATCGTGGGACCGGGCAACATCTGGGTGACCCTGGCCAAGAAGATCGTCTCAGGCACCGTGGGCATCGACATGATCGCAGGCCCCAGCGAAATCCTGATCCTTGCAGACAAGGGCGCCAACCCGGATTATCTTGCGGCGGATCTGCTGTCCCAGGCAGAGCACGACCCCATGGCCTCCGCCATCCTTGTCACCGACGCCATGGAGATCGCCACCGCGACCAGTAAAGCCCTGGACGTCCAGATAAAGGCCCTGTCGCGACAGGAGATCGCCCAAAGCTCCATCGATGATTTCGGCGCCATCATGGTGGTCCCGGACATGGACACGGGCATCGCCCTGGCCAACCGCCTTGCTCCCGAGCACCTGGAGATCATGGTGGACAACCCCTTTGAGCAGGTGGGCAAGATCAGGAACGCCGGTGCGATTTTCCTGGGTCCCTACACCCCGGAACCCATGGGGGATTACATTGCAGGCCCCAACCACGTGCTGCCCACCGCAGGCACGGCACGGTTTTCCTCGGCCCTTAGCGTGGATAACTTCACGAAAAAGACCAGCCTCATCAACTACTCAAAAGAGGCCTTTGACCAGGAGGCCGAGGATGTGATGGTTCTGGCCGAGATCGAGGGCCTGGACGCCCATGCCAACTCCGTCCGGGTACGAACAAAGTAAACGCCCATTCCAACCCGCCCCTTGTCCCGGCACCGCCGGGACAAGGGGCACGGATTACGGATCACCAAGTCCCTCCTTTCAAACAGCTGAACATATGATTCGGCGCCCACCTGAAAAGGGCTTATTAAGCTTGCTTTCAAATATAGAAAAGAATGAGAATCAAATAACTTTGAACTGAATCTTTTAAGGACTATCCTGTTTGTCTCTCAGATAAAGGCAAAAATGAGATACAAGTAGCTTTGACCTGAATCCTTTAACGTCTACCCATCTTGTCTCTCAAAAATATGAAAATCTTGACGCCTGCATGGGTTACAGTTAAAATACGATGGGTATTTCCCTGGTATAAAGCGAAATTTAAGCCTGAAACCAAGCTACCCGATTGGCTGATAAATAACCATAGTAGATTTTGTATTACATAAATTAAATTGGTTTTACAAGCACTGCACATTGAATTTGGGTGAATGATTTAAACCTTAAACCGGCTTGCCATCTGGTCAAGCTGGGCTGCCAGTTTGGAAAGGTCTTCCGCACTCATGCTGACCTGGCCGCTTCTATCAGCCATTTCGTTTGATGATTGATTGACCTCATTGATATCTTGGGTGATTTTTTCTGCCACCGTGGAGTTCTGGGTCACATTCAGATTCACCTCTTTGATGCCCGTGGATGCCTGGGAAATGTTTTCGGAAATCTCCCTTGTGGCGAATGATTGCTCTTCAACTGCCGCGGCAATGGTGGATACGATATCGTTTACTTCGGAAATAACCGTTGAAATTTCATCCATCCCAGTCCGGGCAGTATTGGCGCTTTCCTGGATGTTGTCAATCTTTGCTTTTATATCCATGGATGCATCAGCGGTCTGCCTGGCAAGATCCTTGATCTCATTGGCCACAACGGCAAACCCTTTGCCGGCCTCACCTGCCCGGGCGGCCTCAATGGTTGCATTCAGGGACAATAGGTTGACCTGGCTGGAAATATCGGTAATGGTTTCAACCACTTGACCAATGGCCTGGGCAGCCCCTCCAAGTTCATTCATTTTAGTTGTGGAGTCATTGACCTTGACCACGGCACTGACGGAAATCTCCCTTGCTTTTTCAGTATTTTGTGCAATTTCTTTGATGGTGGAACTCATCTCTTCGGCGGCACTTGCTACGGTATTTACATTGCTGCTGGACTGATCCATGGCCGCAGATATGGAATTCATGTTATCGGTCATCTCTTCGGTTGCGGCTGCCACAGTATTTGATTTTTCTGATGTCTGCTCTGCGCCGGAGGACATTTCTCCGGCTATGGAGGACAGTTCAGTTGAGGAAGATGATAGCGTCTCCACACCCTGGGTGATATCGGTAATCATGGCCTGGAGTTTATCGATAAAGGTATTAAATGCCTGGGATAAAATTCCCACCTCATCTTGGCTTGAAACATTTAATCGTTTGGTCAGATCCCCATCCCCTTCTGATATATCCTTAAGCCCTTTCACAGCCTCATTAATGGGCTTGGTTATCCCTGAGGAGGCAAAAAAAAGAAGAATACCGACCAGGGTCATGGCAACAACACCCACAAGAAGAATGTCTTTTTGTATTTTATAAACAGCTTTCATGAACTCACCTTTATTTTGCGTGATGCCAAGACTCCAACCGGTTGCCATAACAGGGGCAAACCCGGATATTTTATCCACCCCTTTATAGGAGTATTCTTCAATTCCGGACTCCTGGGCAATCATCCGTTTGCTGAGTGTTTCCATGCTTTCAAGGGTTTTTAGATCCAGTTTGAAAATAAATTCTTTTTGGGGATGGGCAATGATGATGCCCTCTTTGTTAATCAGGTAGGGATAACCGGTTTGGCCAATTTTAACCGAGGTCAGTTTTTTGAAAATAGAATCCAGTTTGAGCACGATTCCTAACACACCGGCAAACTTCCCGGATTTGGTCTTGATCGGCACGGAAAGAACCACCACGGGCAAACCGCTGGCCTTTGATTGAACGGGGACACTGACGATACTTTTGTCGGCCTTGGCAGCTTTGAAATAATCCCGGTCCTTTATGTTCGCCTTCTTTTCCCGGAGAGTTCCGCCTCTGCTGTCTGAAATGGCAGTACCCTGACTGTCTGCTACAAAAAAAAGATCATAGTCAGTACCGATTTCACCATGGACTTTTCCAAAATACCGGTCCAGCTTTTGAATGGATTCCATGGCATTTTCCCTTCCCTCTTCCTCCACCTGGTTCACGGTATCCTCAAGCAGGGGGGTCATGGCCATCTTTTGGGCAAATTTTAATTGCTCCTCCATAAACATTTCCGTGGTTGTGGCCAAATCTGCAGCTACCTGGGATGCAGTTGTCTTCCCCGCTTTGACAAGGGCTTTAGATGTTGTGTTAATGGAAATACTGCCAATAATCAGTATGGGTATCAGAACCGCCAAGATACCCGTGCCAATCAGTTTTATGTTTAATTTTAAATCTTTGGCTCTCTTCAAGTTTGTCCCCTCTATTCCAGTTCGTTTGTAATTATATTTTAAATGTTTCCACCAGGCTTTTTAACTGGTTGGCCAGCCCGGCCAGTTCCGTGGCATTGGTGTTGACCTGGCCGTTAACCAAAGACATGTCCCCGGCTGTTTGGTTGACGTCGGCAATGTCCCGGGCAATCCCGCGTGACACATCAGAGCTTTGAACAACCTTTTCGCTCACCTCCTGAATGCCAGTGGATGCCTGCACTATGTTGCCGGCAATCTCCTTTGTGGTTGCGGACTGCTCTTCAATGGCCGCTGCAATGGTTGTTACGATCTTATTCACCGAGTCGATGACCTGGGTGATGGATTCAATTTCCGTGACGGCTTCCAGGGTTGAATTCTGAACATTTTCAATTTTCCCCTTTATGTCCCTGGTTGATGCGGCTGTCTGCCTGGCCAGACATTTAATCTCTTCGGCAACAACGGCAAATCCTTTGCCTGCTTCTCCGGCCCTGGCAGCTTCTATGGTTGCGTTGAGGGCCAGAAGATTGGTCTGCTCTGAAATTTCAGCAATGGTTTCTGTCACCTTGCTGATCTCCTTTGCAGACGCTCCCAGAGTATTGATTTTTTCTGAGGCCCGGAGGGAAGTTTGAACCGCGTCGTTTGATATGGATCTGGCCTGTTCAGAATTTTGAGCAATTTCATCAATGGTTGAGGTCATCTCTTCCGTGGCATTGGCCATGGTGTTAATGTTGTTGGCAGACTGCTCGGTTGCCGCTGCCACCGATTCCATGTTACTGCTCATCTCTTCTGCGGCCGATGCCACGGAATTGGATCGGGCCGATGTCTCTTGGGCGCCTTTTGACATCCGATGGGCAAGGTCTGTGAGATCATTGGCCGATCCACCCAGGGTTTCGGAATTTCCCGCAATATCCCGGATGATATCCTGAAGCTTATCCATGAAGGTGTTAAACCAGCCGGCAAGTTCCCCAAGTTCGTCTTTTGTAACCACTTTGAGGCGCTGGGTCAGATCTCCCTCTCCCTGGGCAATGTCTTTTAACATGGAACTGGTCTTTTTGATGGGTGCCGCAATAGAGCGAACCAAGACAATGGAAATCGTTGTTCCGATCGCAAATCCAGCCAGGATAAATGCGAGGATCATTTTCTTTCCGGTTTGGGTTGTAGTATTTAATATCCCCCGGGTTTTAGATGAAATTTTGTCCATCAGGTTAACGCTGTCCTGAACAGAGCTCCCTGCCACCTGGGCATATTTTTCTGCAGAAATGAGGTTTTCTGCATAGGAGGTCCAGGTGTTCATGTAATTTGTGACGGATTTTTTTATTTCATCGGTGGATGAATTCAGTCCAATGACCTGGTTCAGATACCCGAGTGATTCCTCAGCTCCGTTTTTAAATTTCAGGTGGTAGAGAATGCTGAACCGGGCTTTCATCAATAGTCTTTCAATCTGATTCAGGCCACTTAATGAGGCCAGGCCGTCTTTTACCACGCGGTTCATGGCTTCACCGGCACTGCCTACGTCATCGATGTAAACACCGGCGCAGATTGTCAGGTCCCAGGCTTTGAAATACGTGGCAACGGTGACCTTGGGAAAAACGGCCTTGCCCATGCCGGGTTTGGTCCAATAATATTCGGTGATGGATTTGCCGTTTTTAACAGCACCGTCCACAACCTTTTTCATAAAAGTATCCCCTGTCTTTTTGTCCTCGATAACGCTGAAGTCCATGCCTTCCAACTCCTTCCTGGATCCATGGGCCACAAGCCTGTAGTTGCTTTTGACAGCAAAAAAATAATTCCCCCCCGAAAAATGGAGATTTCTTAAGGCTTCAAGGGCCTCTTCTTCTGTTTTTCCGGATTCATAATAGAATTTGACGAGATCCAGGCCGATATCTATAATGTCGGCAACGGCTTTATAGGAAAATTCCTTTAGATGTTTCTGGTTGTCATTTAAAATTTCCCCCTGGATTCTTTCTTTTGCTGTTAAAATTTCAGAATCTACGATTTGGACTACCTGGCCCGCACTGATTTTCAAACCCTCCAACAATGTTTTGTTTTTTTCCGTAATCTTAAATAGTTGTGACAATTCTTTAAGGTAATCGTTTTTTCCCTGGTAAAGGGAATCTATGTTTTTATCCTGCCCGGTTGATTTTTTTAATTGGTCAATCCGGCCTGTAATATCAGACACAGTTTTTTGGATGGCATCGTAATCTTCCCGGGTACCGCTGTTTTTGTATCTTTCCTGAAGAGTAAGAATTTTTTCCAATTCCATCTCCAGGCCCATGGCCATGACGTCGGTATGTGTGACGCGAATTACCTTGCTTAAACTGTTGTAACCGGTTATGCCCACGACCCCGGAGATGAAAAGAACCATGGCAAAGCCACCGATAAGTTTTGTTTTTAGACCCATTTTTTTATACATTTGAATATGCCCCTGTAATGAACAGTAAATCGCCAATGCTGTTTTTTTCATTATTATGCCCCTTGATTTTTTTCATTGGTTGGGGAGATAAAGTCAAAACTGCCGTTTTCAAATTTCAGCCCTGCTTCGGCAAGGGGTGAATTCTGGAAAGATTCGTCGCCTTGATCCAGGAGCGGATGCATGACCACCACTCCCATATCATCAAAAATAAAGGGATAGATTCATTGGTTAGAAGATTTATAGTAAGTCTTGCGAAAATTTTTCAAGACGGATTCCTGAAATTGTTTTTCATATGCCTCACGCATACCTGTGGCGTTCAACTTTTCAACGCTGTTATTCAGTGTATTCAGGATTGCATCGTTTTTTTCCTGATAGATTGCATTCTGACTTTGATTAATGACATCCTTTAGTTGACCATTGGCCAGCAGTATGACGCCAAACGCTGTGAGGACAAAACCACTGAATACATAAATGAGCAATCGAAAGGTTATGGATGTACGTCTCAGATGGACACGCTTACTTCTCGACAAAGGAAGCATTATCAATTATTTCCATGGGGAACCGGATATTAAGTTTCTTGGCCAAAGGCATATTTAAATATAATTTTGCCTGCTTGTTTGTGGCGATTGGTATATCCTTTGGCGATTTTCCTGCCAATATTTGTAAAGCAGTCTTTGCTGCCCATTCTCCCTGCTCTCTACTGACTTTTAAGGTGCCTGCCAACGCATAACGGATCATTGAGTGGCTGGTTTTACCAATTGGAATAGTGATGTTTTCGGCTACCAGACGCATTCCCTTTTCCATGTTCCATGTCAATGTCATTAACTTAACGCACTGGTTGGTAACAATAATGAAACCGCCCACTCCGATTATTAAAATTCCTCG
>JAEINR010000103.1 GCA_016342325.1 Desulfobacterium sp. | reverse complement strand
GGGGCCGCCGAACATGCCCTTGCCTATGGAAAAAATCCCGGTCATCGCATCCCCCCAAATTCCACTTTATCCCACATAAAGTATCTCCTTGCCCTTACCATTTGAATTCCACGATGGTACAAGTTCCAGATCCGGACACCAGCAACTTGTCACAAGGATAATGCTCCAGATTAATCGGCATGATTATGGACGTTTCCGTATTGTTGAGCATGACCGGCACTGCTGTGGTCTCCTGGGGTTTAACCGTGCATGTGCCGGTGATATTGATCACCAGGATTTTGCGGGTTTCGGAGTTCAGGACGTGGGGAACTTCGGCACCAAGAGGCACCTCAGTCATGGCCGCATTGCGGTTTTTGAGGGGAGTCTCGCTCAGTTGGGTCAAGCCGGGAATATTATAAAATTGATAGGTCTCGATGGTTTCACCAGGGGACACGATCTCTTGATTGCCCCCCAGGTTTTCAATAGTCTGTTGTACACCGCTGTCATTTCGGAATGTTGGCATTTAACGTCTCCTTTTGTTTGACCATGATCAACATCATATTACCCGCTGTACAAAGCTCAACGAATAGTATGGTGGAAGCCATGAAATATTGCTTTTCGCAGCTGATGATATTGTGTGTTGATGCGTCCACTCTTTGTCATCGTGATAAAGGTCTATCATCGAGATAGTTGTAGTGGCAGCGTTGCCACTTACGTGACCATGGTTGACAACGTGAGTTACGGTATCGTCTATTGCAGCAAGGTCGACAGTGTTGTCTCCAGATGAAAAAGCCGATTCAGATCCTCCTGCACCGCCACGGACAAAACAATCTCTGAGATCCACGGTTCCATTTGTCCCATCGCATAATCTCCAACCGACAGGTGGGATATCAGACTCCCACATTGCGACCATACCATCGGCTGTATCAATTTTTTCAGAGGATGCTTCCCATAAAGACAAAAGCATTGTTTTTAGCCTGTTCGTAACGCTTACAGGCACGTTGCCGCCATGCGCCCCGGCGAAGGTGTCTCCCTTCACGTACCAATTGGTGATCCCTGTTACTTGGCGCGTGGAAAGACCTCCAGTGTGCCTATGGCTTCCAGCGGTGCCGAGCCTGACATAAGCTGATTCATTTATGCTTCCTACAGTTGCTGAGACACCGATATGTTGCCCGTCGGTCAAAATATTAGTCAATCCGGGTTGTAGCTCCTGAGTATTAACGCTCATCAATACGGCACCGACAGGGAAATCATTGCCGCCTTGTATTGATCGGATTAAAGATAAATTGTTTTTCTTTGGGATATAGATAGCATCGCCGAGTGGGTGGCTGTGTTGGCCTGCTGGAGTATTATATAAAGAGACTGTCTCCCCACCTGTGTTTGATGGAGCCCACGCTTCACCACCTAAATAATGCGCCCCTGATTCGCTGGTGCTTCCTGTGTAATTAACTGGAGAATCTGATCCGCCGATAGCTCCAGGCGACAATAACCCACCGGCACCAATTACCATTTTATTATTTGCTGGAGAAAACGGCTCCCACCCTTCAGGGGCTGTACTTCCCCGGGTGTAAATTATCAACCCTTTCGGCACTTTGAATCTAAAGGATCTTCGTCCGAATATTATCATCACCACTCCGCTGTGTCGTTCGTGAGTTTACATTGAATTAAGACACGGGCGAGATAGGCATCTTCTGCCATATCGTCCGCGCCATCGGTATTTCTGAAAAATTCAAATTGAACTATGTCACCAAGAGACGCCGGGGAGCCTCCCACTGTGAGCGGATTTGATGCTGTGGTGATATGAAGGTTCTCGGCCTGTGTCAGGGTATGGGAGACAAAAACTGGGGAACCAAACGCCGAATCAGGTGATTCATTTGCGCTTATTGCGACTGCTCTTGCTCCCCATTCTACGGAGTCACCAACAGATGCCCCACTTGCATTTAAAAAATAGAATTTAAACCGGATCGGGCCTTTATCCCATCTGGAAGGCATTACAACTGAAACCTGGACAGCTTCTTCGGTGGTTCCACTACCGAACATAAACAAGTCATAATTCGTTTTGTTGTTGGGAAATTCCTTGGAGAGTTGAACCGCCCCGTCCGTAGATCTTGGAAACATAGTGCTTGATGGAATATCGATTTCTTCGAAAATTGTGCCAAGCGCAACCTGAAGAGATTCATCTCCACCAGGATTCAAGACCGTTGCCTTGATCCCATACCCTTCAACGACCTTTCCGGAGATAAATCCGGTAGTTTCATCATTAACGGATACAAGAGAACCGTTTGCGCCGACAACCCCCACAATCGACGCTCGAATATTTTGAAGATTAGCTAAAAGGCTTTCCGCTTCTTGCCTGGCGGCATTCACTTCATCGGCTGTGGCGATTTGATGATCGTCGATTCCATTCATCCAATCGATCATAAGTTTGAGTTCAGGAAAATGAATTTTCTTCCAGCCCAGATAGGCTTCCATGCGACCGTTATAAAAATTGGGAGCCAAACGACTCGGAAAGTCTGCAGGAGGATCTGTCATTATCGGTTTGTTTGCCATAGCTTCTCCTTATGTCAAGCCTTTGATTTCGAGATTGCAACGGGATTTGACTGAGCCCTGGAGCACCATCCCAAATGTGTACCAAAACCCAAAAACGATGAGGCTTTTAAACGATGTCCCTGGATTGTTACCAACAAAAACGGTTGCCTTGCCTCTAATTGCCGTGAAAATCTGCTGTATCCTGTCGTATTCTACCGTATTAATCTGGACCTCAAGATCCATGTATTTGGCATATTTCCCCGGCTTCAAAAAGACGTCACCACTCTTCGTGTCATCCTTTTCTGAATAATCCGTGGCTCCAGAACCAACATCCAGCTTAGTGATGCCGACATCAGCAACGCGGCCCAACACTACAAAACCACAGCCGGGATATTCGCCTTCAGCCTCATGCTCAATCCTGATCTCCAGGGTGGCTTGATGAAAGATGGGGAAATCATGCACAATGTCATGCTCCCATACGAAGTCCTCGAAACAATAGTCCCAGGCAGTGCCTTCGACAGCCGCATTGGGTAATTGCATTACAGTCGTGTCCACAACACCCTCTGACGGGTTGGTCAACGTAAACGTCACCTTAGTTCCAACGCAGCCAGCAATCCCGATGGAATCGCATTTGTCAGCGTTCAGGATCATAACGATCACACCCGGGTCTGTGGCTTCCGTACCATCCGCCATGGTCTGGGTGTTGATGTATGTGTCAGCCCATTTCCACCGATTTGTTGCACCCAGATATTCCCATGGCGCTGTATCATCGTCCGGATCACAATTGTATGGGGGATAGTTCCCCACATTATCGACAACCTTGGATTTATATATCCCAACCGGCCCAATGGGCGTTGAGCCGTCAACGGCATAGGGAACTTTGATCACTGCACCGATGGCATAGGTTGTCCCGGCATTGTATTCAGGCGTGGTCGTGTCGGCAGAGATGTTACTCGATACCAGAGTCGCAAAATCAATCGTTTCCGGCTGCATCACCATCATTATGCGGCCCTCCTGGTTGCGGGCAATCCTTCCCGGTCCCACTGCTTCACTTTGAGCACCAGGGTGTTAACGGATTTTTGAAGATCATCAAATTTCTTTTCAAGCGGAGAGAAGAAATCGTCAGGGAAAACAATGGGGGCCATGGCCTGGGGCGGGGATTTTATATTCCCAAGGTTCAACTGGGCAAGGTTGTCCATGCCTTTCCTGGAGATGACACCTTCTCCGTACTGCACGGCCGCAAAACCGTCTTCACCCGCAGGGACGAAAAGAGAATCAATGTAGCCGCCCTTGGCATAACCACCCATCCTGCCACCCATCCCTCTGTCACCATGTGCGCCGCCTACCGAATCTCCTCCGCCATCACGATCTGAACCATTGCCGGTGCCGTCGCCTCTACCTCCTCCGCTGTAATCACTCCCAAAACCGTTGCTTCCGCCGTAGCTGCCAGGGTTACCAATACCAAGCCCCTTAAAACCGCCCCACCCGGTCATGCCTTCGGTAGCGAATCCACCACTTTCCATGCCATCAACAAAATCGCTAAAAGCTTGTAGCCCGTCAAAAAAACCGAGTTTGCTTTCAAACATATCCCGCACGGCTTCCATGCTTCGTGTGTTTGTCATGTCACCGATTCCCATACCGGCAACCCCACCAAGAGTTCCAAGCAATCCACCCAACGGACCTAATTGAGATGCTCCCAAGCCCGCCGCCGTAGTTGTCCCGATTGTCCCCCACTTGGAGGTATTTATACCGAGCATCGATGCGACGGCAGCATTAAACCCGGATACAGCAGCCGTACTAAGAGACCCAGGGCTCAATGTCGCGCCAACGATATCAGAAACCCCAACACTAACGCCCTGTGAAGACAATGTTCCTGCGATGGCCGTGTTTTTAGCGGCTGTCATACCCAACGATTGCCCAAAACCGGCCAGGCCAACACCAAAGGGAGACTCTGCGTCAAATGCTCCACCGCTCAGAGCAGCAGACATACCATCAAAATCGGAAACACCATTGCGTCCCAGGGCATCCCGGAGTCGGTCGGAAATTGTGGCGGGCACAATCATTTCTCCGTCATGGACAACTACCGGCGTTCCTGGGTTACCATGAACATCTGGGATAGCTGCCCCGACATCCCAGTTCCCATCCTCATATCCAGCCCATGAGATTACACCCGCAGCAGCCTCCATAGTTTTGACAACAGCCCATTCGACGATCATTTGTGCGACCGTGTCGATAAGTTTTTGCAGCATGGAATCCATAGCTGATTGCCAGATATCACTGATACTGCTAATATCGCCCTTAATGCCAGCATAAAGCGTATCAGAAAAGGCCCCAGCCATGGTTGTTGTCATGCTTTGGGTTATCTCTTTTCCGGCTTCGGCCCATGTCATCATGTCTGCCTTGGTATCGTCCAACCCAATTTTTACCCCTTCAAAGAAGTTGTCAGAATCCAAAATTTGCTCTTTAAGGAGCTCTTTGTGCTGGGAGGTATACCAAGCATCCGCCAGGGCTTTATCCCCGGTCAGGGTTTCATAATCATCCCGCTGTTTCTCCAGCAGTTCCTCTTCACGGTCATAATAATCGTCGGAGCTTTGCCCCAGGTCCTGGTACATCTCACGATATGCACCGGCCCGGTCGGCAGCGGCCTTTTTTGCGTCAGTGGCTTTTTTTTCCTCGGCTTTCTTGGCATCCTTGGCATCTGCATCATAAAGTTTTTGCAGCTCATGGTTTAACCATTCGGCCACTTGCTTTTTATCTGCCCCGGACTGTTCATAGGCTTGAGCCTGCTGCTTGAGGGATTTTTCGGTGATCTTCACCTCTTCTTTCTGATATCTTTCAAAGAGTTGGTCAAACTCCTCCAACTGCTTTTTGTTGGCTTTGGCGGTTTTGTCAGTTTCCTGCCGGATTGTTTTTTGCGTCGCTTGGCCAGACTTGACGATCTCTTTATCTGCTTTTTCCTGCTCAACCGGGATCTCCCGAATCTTCTTTTTCAGACCATCGATGGTGCCCTTAACAGAGTCGTACTTTGCATTCACACTTTGGATATCATTTAGGACGCTTGCCGTCACATCAGCGCTTGATTTCCTGAAAAGTTGAGTGTGATGGGAAAGAGCATCGAACGGATTAACGTCTATGGCCCCTAATTTTACCATGCCTTTGAATATGGCATCGAGGGGCAGCATGACCTGGCGCAACATAAGCTGTAATTCATCCAGAGAGACCGCAATTGCCTGAATAGCAAGTTCTCCAACAAGCTTAATTCCAAGCCATCCATTATGGAAAAATCGCATGGTTTCAAGCGTTACCTGAAATGCATCAGCAAGAAAAAGGACTCCATTGTTTGCAAGAGACTTCATGGATTTTTCAGACACTTCTGTAGAGCCAATGAGATAATTTATCTCCTGAACAACGAGCGTAGCAACCGGGAGCAGCCCGTCTCCTAAGTTGGCTTTTAGGTCTTCGATCTGGGCGTTCATTTTTTTTACTTGGTTGGCATAACCGTCAGAAGTACGTCCCATGTCACCAATGGCGGTCGATGAAGATTGAACAATCAATTCATAAGCCGCTTGAGCCTTGTCGGCTGCAATCAAAGCATCTTTGGTATCGGCAAGCCCCATATTCAGAGCTTGCTGCTCCACCTTAGCAGCATTGAGCACAACGCCGTATTTCTTCATGGGCTCATATTCTCCGACCAAGGCGGATTGTATATCCTCCATAACCTGTGCTGTTTGAAGGTTATTGAAGGAGCCCAGATCCGCGGCCAGCTTGGACGCTTCAAAAGACATCTTTCCAGCAGCTTCAGCGCCCATCCCCATAGGAACAAGAAGATCCTGCACCGATGAGAGAAAGAGTTTTGATTCCCTGGTGGACATAAAATAACTGTCCACCAAGGTTTTTGACCAGGAATTGGCAGATGCTTCCTGCCCCTCGAACACGGTGTCAAATTTTGACGTGGTCTCCTGGAGGTCTGACGCCGCATTGATCGCTTCCATGGTGAATGCTGTCAACTTTTCAATGGCTGCTTTGACCGCCAGTACGCCGACTACCGCACTGCCCATCTTGACCAGCGCCGCAGTGGACCCCTTTATGCCACCGGTCATTTTCTTGGAACTACTCTCCATCCCCTCAAAGGATTTTTTGCCCCGTTTGCCGGTCTTTTCAGCAGTATCCCCAACCTGGTTGAGGACTTTTACGCTGCCGTTGTCATCCAGCTGCAGCTTTATGTTGATGGTGCCTGAGTTTCCAGCCATTGATTCACCTTTCCAAGGTCAAGCCATTCGTCATAATTGAGGATCTCCGCATCCAGGGGGAACCCTGCTTTTTGCAGGGTTCGGATGTTGAGGAGTTTGCGTGTATAATCATGGATCTCCTCGCTTTTCTTTTTGGGGCAATTCTCACACGCCCAGGCAAGTTGCACTTCATCCATCTCCTCCAGGCATTTATCCATTTCCCGCTCATCACAAAGCTCCCCCTTAAGTATGGCCCTAAGATCCTCCTGCAAGATCAGTCCGGGTCTGATCCGGCTCCCTCATCCAGATCAACTCCATCGTCCGGAGTCGAGGTCTGTTCAAATGCATGGATGGCAAGGGCCTCGACAAGGTCCGGAGCGTATTTTCCCACCAGCTTTTTCCATTCGGGATCATACGTTGAAGAGTCCGGGTTCGAACTGAAAACCACTCCCTGTAACTTCTCGTCATAATGGGGAGAGTCGGGGGTACCGGGTTTCAAAAAATCCCCCTCCCTGAATCCTGTGAGAATGGCCTTACCCTTGGTTTGCCGTTGTTCCCCTGTACAATTAACAATTTTATTGCGTACCCGTTTTGACATGCCATTGGTGTATGCCGCCTGCTCCTGGGCGGTTGGTGTTCTGTAGAACAGCACGATGTTGGAGTCAGAGATATTATCGTGGAGTCGCAGCTCATTGGGTGCATCTGAAAAGATTCTTGCCATGGTTGTTGTCTCCTGTGTGTTAGGCAGCGTATGTCTGCTGCAGGTTTTTGATTTTAACGATTACTGAACCGTAGGTGTCATGTTCCAGCACGGCCATATCCCCGGCCTCGGCCAGGCGCTTGCCGTTGGCGGAGATGGGAGCCGTCAAAACGCCCAGCTTCGGAAAGATGATTTCCACACTGTACTTATGGCCGGATTCATACTCTGCGCCCTCGGCCAGGATGGATGCACCAAAAGTCTCGTTGGTATCCATGAAGTTCTGCACAATGTAGTCCCGGAACTCCCGGTCAAGTTTCAGGTTCTGGGTCCGGCCTTCCCGGAAATACTGGGATGCATATGCACCACCGGCACCCGGGGCAAACTCAATCGCTCCGTTGTTGCTGAGACTGTGTTCCAGCGAGTTTATTTCAGCTCCCATCTCCCGACCACCAACAAAAGCGGACCCGTTCCATGATCCACCCAAGTTGAAGGTGATCTCAGAGACCCGGAGAGGAGTTTCAGAAAGGCGTGCCGGGAAGGTCATCCAGGCGACCTCGGCCGGGGCATAAAGCACCTTGTATGTGACGACATCGGTTTCAGCCCCAGGGGCTGTGATGGTGATCACGGCCGGGGTGGCATCGGACACCGCTGTGTATGCCACCTCAGTCCATACTCCCGGGGTCAGTTCGGCCCGAATTTGATGGATGGTATCAAGCCTGGCAGCTGCTGTGGATCCGTCCACACCATTGGCGGCCAAGGTCAACTCCGTTACATTCTTGGCAGCACTGATGTTCTCTTCGACAATACTGTTTTCCATCTTTCCCGTACCTTTTGCCGTGCCTGCCACCTTGCACCAAGCGTCACGGGCAAATGTTGCGGTGACCTGATCGATGAACATGCTTGCCCATCTCTGCTTGGCAATGGTCTTTCCAAGGCGCTGGGCAGCCGTGAATGAAGGCAGGGAACGATACTCGTCTACGTCGTTTTCCATGGGGGTGATGGTCTTTAAATACCCGCTTCCGGCTGCTGTTGAGGCCACCACACCTAGGCCATAGGCATACAAAAATGCAAAATGCTGCGGTTGGGCCTTCTCAAAATTCAAGCTGAATCCCGAGGTCTGGCCGTTGTCATAAATGGTGTCAGCCTCTTCTTTGCCGGTCAGCTCATCAGCATTTGTCTCCCGGCGTTTCTCGGGCAGGATGATATCCCCAAGGGAGACCAGGAGGGAGAGATCCAGATCCTGGAACGTGTTGATTCCGGCCTCCATTCCATATGCAGAAACACCGACAAGATTATGATTTCCTCGAATCGATCTCATTTATTTTTCTCCCTTGGTTGCCGGTTTTTTGGCCGCTGGTTTTCCGGGGGACTGCTCTGGAGCCGCCGGAGGATTGACCTTTTTAAACCGGTGTTTTTCAGTATCCGGGATCTTGGAATAATGCTCCCCCCGGTGATAGGTGGTGCCAGCCAGGGGGCCGTCAATGACCTGGAAGGTCTCCTGGTTCGGCTTTAATTGATACATGCTATTCCTCCCGTTCATAGGTGTAGGGCACTATCTTTCTGAGGATCAGCGCCTGTTTCTTGTAGAGTACCTGTGTGGGTGATTCATCTCGACTGGTTACGGCTTTGACGTAATCTCCCAGGTAATTTCCCTTAAGGGCAATATGGACGGCTTCACAAACGGCCAGGGTGTTGAGGACCGTTTCGGATTCACGGATCAAGCGCTCATAAACTGCGATTTCAACGGGCAGGGTCAGTTCCAGAACTCCCCCCGATAGCTCCTTCCGGCCAACTTTTCCGTCTTTGATTCCGATGCAGGGGAACTTGACCGATTCCGGGACAATGGAAAGATCCGGAGATAGGAACACGTCTCGGTTCCTGACATCATTCAGTTTCTCCCGAAGCAAGGCTTGGATATTGAGCATCAGATTTCTCATGGTCGTTCTCCCATTATGATCCAGTCTTTGCCCGTTTCCTGGAACTCTTTGATATCGTCCTCATTGAATCCCAGGAACTCACGCTTGGGGATGGTAACCGACCGGTTGGGACCGGCTTGTCCGCCATAGTTGTGAATGGCTGAATAGACCCGGTCAGAATAGACCCCGGCACTATCTTTGTCAGAAGCTGGATGAACCAGGCGGAGATATCCGTCCTGCTGGAGGATCTTGTCCATTTTTTTGCGGCGGGCTTTGCTGGCCAAGGTGATGGTGGCAAGCTTTTCCCACCCGGATCCGTCCGGAGCCTCCTCGTTCTTGAACCGGTCATCGGTCTGGACAACCATGTATTCAGCGAAGGCTTCCATCACCGGTGTCATGTCCTTGATGGAATGGCCCACCCGGTTTATCAGGTCTTTAAAATCCTGATCATGGATCTCGAAAGCAACACCGGCACTGGCCATTTAAAAACCCTCCATGGAGCGCCGGGAAAAGATCCTCGGACTTGTGGTAATGGCCACGGCATCGTTTCTCATTTCGGCAGGTGCCGTTGTTGCACCGATGATCCCGGCATCTCCCCTGGCCACGTCCTTGAGGAACTTTACGGCGTCATTGTAGCGCTTCTCCACGGTGTCGGAGGTTCGGCCACGCCTGGAGTAGATGTTGTAAACCGCTATGTCCACGGACAGCTTTTTAACCATGTCAGGCACCGAATCCATGGGCACCGAGTATTGCCGAACCAGATAGGAATCGATCAGCGCATCCGCATCCTTGATGGCCGAATCGACCTTCACGGTGACCACCGAACCCGTGTCAAAATCATCAGTCAGGGAGATGAGTTCATCCTCATCCACCATGGCCTTGATGTCATCCAGTGTGCAATAGGCCATGGGTTATTCCTCCGAGCCCCTGGCTGTGTTGAGCATGATCAGGTCGATGAGCTCCTCTTTCTTGGCAGTCTTGGAATACTCCATTCCCAGCTGGTCAAGGCTGGCCTTTAAATCCTTCACAGTCTGACCCTCAAAGACCTGACGGTCTTCCTCGTCAACACATTCCGGCAACGATATGGTTTCTTCATCAGGAAGATCTCTGACCATGAGCATGGGTTCCGCCTTGAGCTCCGAAAGCTGCTCGTCAGTAAAGGTCCCACCAGGATACCTGGTAACCGTTTCCGAATGGGCCATGCCGCACCGCCTGAATCCTTCCTGTATTGATTTGATTTCGATCATGATGTCTCCTTATGTGGAGGTGCCGGGACAACCCCCGGCACCATGGGGTTATCAGCCTTGGCCGGTGGAACCGTAACAGAGCTGCCAGAACCCATACCCGGATGCGCCCCTTGCCTCGCACCCGAATTTCAGAATTCTGCGGTTGAAGACATCGTCTGATTCCGGGTCCACCTGCTGGACAAACTTGGGGGCTTTACGCTCCTGGAAAATAAACGGCTTCACCGCCCTGGTGGTGTCCAGGAGGAACCATGCAGTGTCGGACTCCAACCGGTTGTCGCACACGACCTCAGCCATGCCCTTGAAAGGGTTGGGAGTGTCGTCGGCCAGTTTTTCATTGGTCATGAGCATGTTGGCCATAACTTCAAGGCCAGGTGGCACCAGCAACACATTGGGTTTGACGTTTAGGGAACGGCCCTCATCATCCTTGAACTTTCGCATGGCGACCCTTGCCGCTCCAAAAGAGGCATTGGCCAACGCCAGAGTAAGGTTGGACAGCGGAGCAGTGCCCTTGTTGCTGACGGATACCTCCTTCCCCTCCGGTCCTACCGGGTGGTCCGTGTCGCAATAGTACTGGCCGTCATAGCACTTGTTGGCAAACGACCCGTTCACGGCTTCATAGACAAGATCGTCCGGGAACTCCTTGGCGCTTTCCCCGGCCCCCTGGGCCTGGGGTGCATAGATCCCGATGGTGTCATCGTCTATGTCGTTCCGGTCCACGCCCACGGTGGCCTCAAAATCATCATTGGTGATGGTGTATTTAAAGGCTGCCAGGGCTTTTACGGCCTTATCTCCAATCCATTTTTTCATTTTGGGAAATTTGGACAGCCAGGCATAATCCTCGGTTTTAGTGTTGGACGGCACCCGCATGGCAATTTTCTGCCAGGTGGAAGTTGTCTCGGCAAAGGCCTTGTTGAATATGGTTCTCAGGTTGGTGAAAACCGCATTAATGGCCGCTCTGTTTACAATCATGGTCAATCTCCTGTTATTTTCTTAACCAAACGCCGTGGACGTTTCGATTTTAAATTTCGACCCAGACGCCCTGGGCATCCAAGTCAATGCACTTACCGGCCACAATACTGTTTGTGCCGCCGTCGCTTGATACGGTCTGGGCGTCTTTGACGTAGACGGTCCCAAACCGATTGGCCGCAACAACCGCATTGGTCCCATCGTTAAGCAGATGGAAGCCCCGGTTCCGGAGCACCCGGACAGATACAGCCCCATCGGCCCCGCCGGTATTGTCCACGGCCTCCTGGCTGATCCCGCCCACCTTGAGCCCTGCAGCATCGGATGCCGGGACCCCGAAACCGTCCGCTCCCACGGCAGTCATTTTGCCAGCTTCTATGACAGCATTGGCCTTTAGGGGCACCTCAACCATGTCGGTTTCTTTGAAGGCTGTATTTCGATCACCCATGCGTCACCTCCCCACCGTATTTTTTGAGATCATCATCGGATACGCCCATCAATCCGGCCACCTGGATGGTGGCTTCGTTCAGCTCCACATCATCCCCGGTCTCTTTCTTGCCCGGTAGCTTGTCAACGGGCACAACCTGGGGAGCCTTGGCCACAAATGTGTTGAAGCCGTCCAGATTACCCTTGGCATAGTCCAGGGCCCACGTTTTCTGATCCGGTGTGATCTTGCCCTTGGCAATGGCCGCCATGACGGCATCATCGGCGTCCCGGTCGGTCAGGTTTTTTTTCAGGGCATCAAAATCAGCCTTGGAAACGGAGTTATTTGCTCCCTGTTTCAGGGCGTGGATGGATGCCACCACCGTGGATGTGGAGTCGTCATCCTTAAGATCCAGGGCGGCAACCACCTCCTTGGGCAGGACCAATTTTTCAACGATCTTTTCTCCCGGGATATCGATTCCCAGTTTGGCACAGGCCGCCAAAATATCCTTGTCCGTTGCCCCGGCAGCAAGCCCGAGCGCTTTGATCAATTTCTCACGATCCATGTTGTTCTCCTCGATTTCTGATCCTAACTTGGCCAGGATCGGGTTTAAATGTTTCGTCTTCGGTGTATTGGTAAGGGCCACGGAATGCAGCAGGCAGACCCTATGGTCTATTTTTTTGACCAGGTAGACAGGAGAAAAATA
Organism: Desulfobacterium sp.; assembly: GCA_016342325.1. GTDB lineage: Bacteria > Desulfobacterota > Desulfobacteria > Desulfobacterales > Desulfobacteraceae > Desulforapulum. The sequence continues at coordinate 8,678 of JAEINR010000103.1, read as the reverse complement.
CCGATACTCCTTGGCCTCAATGTAGGAGGCTGCTTTCTCTGTCCACTCCACCCTGGCGCTGATGCCGGTCTGGTCATCCCAGGCAAGTTCCTTGATCCAGCCTGCAGCCGGAGCCTCGACATTCTCCAGGGTCTGGTGTTCATAGTCCCAAACGATCTCATTGCCCTGTTTTTTGATAGCGGCCAAGACCAGGTCAAAGGCAGTCTTGTCCACGAAGAACTTCACGCCGTCTGCAAGCTCACCCCATCCGGCCTTGAAAAGAGTGACCCAGTCTGGTGCCTTTTCGCTGTCGATCTTTGCGATAAGTGTTAGAAAATCCATTGTCTTTTTTCCCAGTTCCCCGTATTGTTAATTCAGTAGGTGGTTTGCCTGACTTGGCCTTCGGTCATGCCGTTGATGAGCCAATGGGAGATGGCTTCCCCGCACCTACTACCTCACCCGTTCCAATTTCCGCCTGACTTCCTTTTCCGCTTTATCCTCAGATGTCTTAAACAACGTCAGGTAATAGTTTTCTTTCCGGTCTGCCGTGCGCTTCAATGCTGCACGGTAAAACTTGTCATCCTGGTTGAGATAAACCAGCCTGGCATCCCCCTGCTTGTAGACCTCACCGGTCTCCAGGATCTCAGGGATCTTCCGGTAATCCTTCAACCCAATTTCCGGGTGGGCGATCTTATGTTCATCCAGGGTTTGCCTTGACAGCCAGACCGTTTGCCCACGGGTTTCAAGGGCCACCTGATCCGCTGGTTTTAAGACCGCAACCGGGAACTCTCCGATATCCTTGTCTGTAAAAAACTTTTTAAAGGCAGGCCCTTCAAGGGATTCCCCCATCCATGCCCTGGCAATGGCGTTGTCCATGGATTCAAACCGTTCGGCCAGGGCCTTGTATGATCGCCCGGTTTCCTTGCCCACGTTGTAATCCCATCCCGGATCGATCCCCAGCGGCACCTGGTGGCTCTTTCCGTTTTTATCCTCCCATTCCCGGTATTGGATCTCAGGGGCACTGTCCGGCCCTTTCTTGCCCATTTTGTCCAGATCCCTCTGGCTTAGGGTGACCACCCGGCACTTGCATCCCCAGCCGTTGGGCGGGTAGTGGGTGGACCAGAAGGGATCATCATGGGGAAGAACCATCCCATCCAAAGCCAGGTGCTCAATCCTTGGGTTTGCTGAACCACCGTGCCTGTATTGCCAGAATGGGCGAAGCGTTGTCACCCCTGGGGAAGTCATCTGCTTGTGCCTGCCTGCCATGTAAGCGGTCTTCAGGTTGGTATCGTAGATCACCTTGGTTCGCCAGTTACGACCGCCCTTGTAGGTCCACCCGTGTTTTTCCACGATGGAGTCAAAGCGCTTCCTGAAATCGGCCAGGGTCTCACCCTGGGAAATGGCCTTGTCCACGGACCCCTTCAGATCAGACACAAGTTCTGCCTTCATGGCACCTGCCACCATGAACCCCTTGGCATGCTGACCCTTCCAGAGATCATCCCAGTGTTCAGACGGAACGTTCAGTTTTTCCCGGAAAAACGAGACGGCCTCGCCAAAGGGCTTGGTGGCATATTTTTCAATGACATCAGGCATCGTTCTCGACCTCATACCGGCCCATGAGTTCAGCCGCCGTCATGGCCTGCTGGATCAAGACGCCCAGATCCCCGGCATCCATATCCGAATACAGATCCACCAGCCGGTCCCGGACCTCCTCCAGGGACTCTGCCTGGTCCATGATCTTACGGACCGGCGCAAGCAGATCCTGGATCAAGGGATCTGATTCCTTTTCCATTCGTCCTAAATATCCCCCCAGGGCGTCAAAATCTTCGTTATCCGGCTGGTTCGCGTTTTTTGCTACCGTGTATCGCCGTCCATCCATTTTCGTTGAAATTTGCCCAGTATTCGGCGTTTTGGGTGATAGACATGGTTCACCGTCTTTCGGAGCCGGTATTCCGAATTCTTCCCGAACCCAGGAGCAGGGGATTTCGATGCGGTCGGCCAGGGTGTCCACGACCTTGGATTTCTTCTCCTGATCCTCAGACTTCTTGAAATTCCCCCCATACTTTGGTACCGGGGTGTCCCATCCGTAGTTGAACCCGACCCAGGGACGAATAAACTGGCTTCGGACGGTGGAGGCCACGCTCCTGGCATCGGCCCGCATTAAGTCCAGCCGGACATCATTGTGGGTATTGGATGCGGCATAGCTGCCTTTGTCTCCCACGTCCGCTGTAAGGGTAGCCCCAAGAATGGCCTTGGATGTCTCCTTGTTGCCAAACCCGGCCAGGTCTTTGTAAAGATCTGCTGAGACACTGCCTTGGCTACTGGTGATAAAATCAATCTCCGTTGATTTTGAGATGATCCCGGCTGCATCGGACCCCAGCAACCGGACAGCGATTTCAAGGGCGTCCTTATCTTCCGGGGTGGCCCCGGAATCGTATTTACCCAGGCGCAGCGGCATGCCGTACACCTCACAAAAGACCACCCAATCCTTGATGGCGTAGTTCTTGAACAGATACCACCAGGCGCAGATCCGATGGATGCCGCTCCGGGTCGGGTGGCCGGACTTGCCGCCGTAGCGATGGAATAAAACTTTCCAGGCCGGGATATCCATGCCCATGCTGTCCTCATCCGTGACAAGCCTGGGGTGCTTACAAAGTATTCCGCGCTCGTCATGGAAGAGGAACCGCTTCTGTTCGATGAACTCCAGGCTACCTACCTCGGCCTGGCCTTCGGATGCGTCCCAGTCCATCTCAAGCCCTGCAAACCCCTTACCCACTGCATCCTGGAGGGAGACCAGCACGTCTGCCCAGTCCGTGATATTGTCCAGCATGAGCTGGGCTTCCTCTGCAATCTTGGCATCCCGTAGGTCATCCGTGGCCGGGGTCACCGCAAAGTCAACATCCAGGATGACGTTCTTACGCTTGCCAATCTCCCCGATGATGTGGCCGTCCCGCTCCTCGATCTGGTCGAACAATTCCGCCTGCCTCCGGACATCACCGGCATCCGCTTCCTTCAGCAGGGTTGCCAGTCGACCCGGGGTGAGACCGCTTGCAACATACTCCCGCCAGGCATCGGTTAAGGGTGCCGCCGCCAAGGGACGCCGTTCCGGTTTTTTCTGAGCCTCAAAAGGTCTTCCGAATTGATCCAGTATCTTGCCCATTACCAGGTTCCTTTCTTCGAGAATCTACGGGTTGATATCGTTTTGTGCTCCACCTCACCGTTGCCCTTGAGTTCTCTGATGGCAAAGATATTCAATGCGTGGGCAATGGCTGAATCACCATGGCGCTGCTGCCCGTCCCGGCCTTTGCCTCTGCCACTCTCTGGGACCTTGGCAATGCCTTTTTCCATCTTTACTGCTCGATGATCGTCCAGGGTATCCCCATCTTTGGGGAGATAGGTGTCGTTATCCTCCAGGGCGGCTTTGAAGCGGGGCATATTGTCCCGGTACCACTCCTGTGAGAGCATTACTTCGAGAATTCGATTTTTGCCGTATCTTTGACGTGCTACCTCTGCCAAGTACTGGCCATTACCCCTGGCGTCAAAAGCGCCTCCACGGAAGCGTGGGATGTTGTCACAGATATAGAAGACCACTTGTTTCTGCTGCTCAAAGGGAACATTACGCATTTCCAACACAAAGGGAGGGCGGTGTTTCAGTCCGGGTTGCTCCTGGGACGGCCAGATAATGGATAAATCCCCACTCCTGCCAAAGTCTTCACTCACGTAGCTGGGCCAATCAGTTTTCATGGCTTTTAGTGGTTCATCCAAATTCTCCTGGCACCACTCCAGTATCTCGGCTTCCCGGATATGTTTGGGCTCATCCACAAATTCAGACTTGCATGTCAGGCGGATCACCGGGATGGTTTCATCCTGGCAGGCCTCAAGGATAGCCAAAGAGAGGTAAGTCCCTCCGCCTTTGCTGGCGATGCAAAATAATTCCTCGTCCGCACCATCCCCATAAAAATCAATAATCTTTTGACGCCACTGATCCTCTGCTTCCTGGGTCCATTCTTCCCCCAGGCGGAGACAGATACGTTTAAAAAGACCATCAGCCAATGCATCATCAAACGTAATCCGGTGCAGGCTGTATCGAACCTTCCCCTTAAGGATTTCCTGCACCAGTTCGTTAAAAGGATTTTCATCCCCGTCATGGGTGGAGATCACTACCACCTGACCTCCCCACATGAGCAACGCCATGGCCGCCTTAAGTAGTTCCTTGAGGTCATCGTGGAAGGCAGCTTCATCAATAACCACTTTGCCCTGCTTGCCCCTCAAGTTTGATGGACGGGAAGAGAGCGCCACTATCTTATGACCACTGGCGAAACGGATTCGGAATGCGATGATGTCCTTATCCTGATCTTTAAAAACGAACTCCTCCACGGCACCGGCTGCCTTGCTGTAATGCTTTGCCCAGTCCGCACAGTCTTCAACGAACTCCTGGGCCATGTCTTTGTTGTAACCGATGTAAAAGACATCCATGCCACTCTTGGACGCTGCCAGGAGGGCGTCCTCACTGGCCTCGTCCCAGGTCAGGCCTATCCGCCTTGATTTTTCGCAGACCTTGACCTGGCTGGTGTCTGCCTGCCATCTTTGCTGATAGGGCAGGAGCACCATGGGAGTCCGCTTGGAGCGGTCTTCTTTCACAAAAGTCGTCATGACTTGACTCCCAGGATCTGCCGCCTGATCTCGTCGGCTGTTTCGTCGGTAAGTCCGCCGTCTTTGGCCTGATCATCTTCCGTTTCAGGCTTGTACTTGGACCGCATCTGGTCCACCAGTTCCATGGTCTTTTTCAGGTCAGTCACCTGTTTGAGTTGCAAAACTCCCGGCTGCTCAAGCAACTTGTTCATCTTGAGTTCGATCACTTCCTGGAGTGCGTCCACAGCATCCTGGGGGGTATTGATGGGTCTCAGGATCTCAGTTGTAGGAGAGGCCTGAGTCTCCTGCACAATCCCGGTTTTTCTGCTGGCTTCGATCTTCTCCATGGCGGCAAAGGCATAGACATCCTGGGAGTCCTTGGAATCAAGGGCTTTCTTCAGGAGACCAGCCCGGAGCTTCACCGTGTCCCTACGGATGCTGGTCAGCGCTTCACGGTATTCCCGTCTGGCCGCTGCCCATTCCTCGGCTTGTCCCCAGCGCTTAAGCTGGGATACGGACACGCCTGTCAGACCGGCCACCTGGTCATAGGTCTTGCCGTCGGTGACATACAGTTCCATGGCAGTTGCGCGTATTTCCCAGGAGATCTCTTCAGCCATGGCTATGCCCCCAGAGCCTTGTTGATTGCCGCGATCTCAGCCACCAGGGCCTTATACTTGATGACCTTTTCCGCCAGATCAAAAGCCTGAGCAGCAACCACTTCCTGGTCAATCTCTTCAATGGTGATGAAGGGGTTGAGCTGGGTTCTGATACTTTCCTTCAGTCCCTTGATGGACAATTCCAACTTTTTCAACTCAAGTTTTTTCTGCTCACGCTGGCCCATGTACTGAGTTCGTTCAAAATCCATCAGTCCCTCCTGCAAACATTATCAACCAGCTGGGTCATGGTCTGGGTGTTCAGGGTGATAACCTCCTTGAGGTCACCGGCAAGCTCGGCATACCGCTTGACAAGCTCCACGTTGTTTTCGTACATCTTGCGCTGTTCAAGCATGTCTTCCCGGTACTGGCGGAGCAGCTCATTGGTATCGTCTTTGTACTGCTTGAGGGACTGCTCCGTTTGCTGACGCCCGGACCACCAGAGGATCATCACCAGGCCAATGGGTCCCAAATCCAAAAACAGTTTGATTATTTCGATATAGTGAGGTTCTGCGACTGCTGAGGTCATTTCTTTTTCTCCTGGTCAAAGTAACTGCCAGGTGCCGGGACCATGGTCTTCAGCTCCTGGATTTCAGCAAGGGAAGGTTGGTCTGATTTCAGGGTCGATACAATGTCCATTGCAGCGGGTAGCCCGTACTTGAGGATCAATTCTCCGATTGCCAGTCCCAGTTCTATTGCCTGATCTTTTCCCATGTTCCGTCTCCTATTTCATGGGGCCCCTGACTGGGGCCCCTCCGCATGTTGGTCCTTTGTGGACCAGCCCTTATGGACTCTGGGGTATCTTAATCTTTAGCCGGGATCGTATTCGTCCCGGGATCAGCTCGACTGATGCCGTCAGGATTGGCATTATCCGGCAGGGGAGAGTCTGACCTGGCCCGGTATTGGTTCAACAGACTGGTCATTTTTACCAGTGCAGCAGAGTACTCAGCGACCGCAGCATTGAACTTTTCCTGGTCACTGGCGTTGCCGGTCTCGTGATAGGCTTCAAGAAGATCGCAGGCCGTGAGATATGCCATGCGATATGCAACCCCAGCGTCAACGATCGTGTTCATCTGCTGTTCAGTAATCAACCCCGCATCAAATAGATCCGACGTACTCCGCATGCCCGTGTCATACACAGTTGCAGAGGTTTTCAGGGCCTTGTAAGCATTGGCCTCGAAGTCCTGGCAGCCGGTTAGAAAACCCACTCCCATGGTGATCGCCATCACGATCAGCCAGCAAAAAGAAAAGTATGAACTGCCCCATTTGGGGCATAGTCGAGAAATCATGCTACCTCCTGTTGGTTATGATCAGCTCGTAATGGAGCAGATCGTTGAATGTTTGATCTGTGAGATCTCCGTCACCATCCCAGTCACCACCCCATCGAATCGGGATACCCCGCTCCTCGGCTTTGGCTTTGACCTTCGCTGCAAAATAGCTGCATTGCCGGGGATCCATGGACGGTCCGAACCCCTTAATGTAGGGTGCAACATCTGCGGCCTCTGACGGCATGGGGTTGTGCTTGCCATCCGGCCACTCAACCTTGGATTTGCCTTCCCGGACCATGCGGTTTTGCTTGGCTCTGCCCCGGTGTCCTTCCAGGATGGTGCAATCATCATCCTGGACCACGGCTCTGAAAAGTCGTTGAAGATCCGGGTGACAGGTATCTAATTTGCGGTTGGATGCGTCTGAAAATAGTGGCATTACATCGTGGCCTCCGGTTATCGTTTTTGAGTTGCACAAAAATAATATCTGGGCGCACAATGGCAGCTTGGGAGTGTCATCTCCAATGAACTATATCAAAAAAACACGACCGCCCGACCTGCTTAAAACAGGCCGGGCGGTGGGTGATGGCGGGTTGGAAAGGAGGTTAAAAAAGTTCTTGTTGCTTTAATCCGTCTTTGGGGTTCTGGCTGCGTTGTTCCTGGATGATTTTCCTGACGTGGCGGGTCGTCAAATCGTGTTCACGGGCAAGCTCCAGGTAATTATCTCCGGTAAAGGCTTCGTAAATTTTACGATCCCGGCGGGAACGAATGACAGATTCAGGCTTCATAAAATAAAGCGTCTCACCGCCAAAGGTGGCCAAGAGTTTTTTCATAGCCTCCATGCCGATGATTTCGACAAGGAGCTGCATGGTCTCCGAATCAAAATCAGCAATCTGTATATCGTCCCACTGGCTGCTCATATCATTTTCCCTTATGAGATTTGTGCATGTTTTTCTTGCGGATAGTCTGCATCTGTTCTAACGACATCGGCGGGGTGAGCTGACCTTTAGGCCGGATTTCAGCCTTGACTCTCTGGTGTTGGTGCTGCTCTACTTTTCGGTCCATGCCGTCTGCAATGTCCCAGGCAATGGCGACCAGGTACTGATGATTTTTCAGGGGCAAACGATTAGGTGCGCTTGCAACAATTCGTTCCAAAGCCTCGGCCCATGCTGCTATCGGGCAGGGTCTGTCCACCATGCCCTTGCGATGAACATACCCCATCTGCACAAGGGCGTTGAGAGCATCCAGCAACCGGGTGCCCTTGCGCCACTGCAGCACCCGGCCGGTCTGGGGACGAAACAACGCCAGGTATTTTGGAGTCAGAAATACCAGCTGCGACGGCAACCGGGTCAATGCTGCCATAAACAGCCTGGCCTCCCCATCGGTCAACAGGGCCTCCAGGCTGCTGGTGGCTCCGCATGCAGGGCAGACGGTCTTCATAAGGCCGCCAAATCCAAAGAAATGGGATGCCACTGATCATTCTTATCCCGTTCATAAATCCGGATATATTCCTTGGAACCAACAACTTTAAGGCTTGAGGTTATGGCATCCATTGCCCGTAGCCAGAGTTCGTCCTTAATGTCCAACCGCCTTAGAGACAGTATCCGTTTGGTGTTGATCCGTCCTTCTTTGTCCACTTGGAATGCATCGTTGATGAGCGCCTTGATTTCGCTCCTGCTGCCCTCTGTCCATTTGTTGATGCACTGGTCTATCATCTCCTTGGCAACCTTGAGTTGTTCGTCAAAGACCATGAATTCTGCTACCTGCAGCTGAACCTTGTAACGGGCATCAAAACTCATCAAAGTAAGGTTACCCTTTTTTCCACCCAGCTCCACGTCCCAATCTCGGGCGGATAGATCAACGAACGCTTTGACCTCGGACATGGAATCCTTCTTAAAAGTCACCATACGCTCTTGCAGATCCTTGGCGTTCTTTACCAACCAGTGGACCAAGCCGTCGCGACTTTTGTCGATCTCCTTCACCAAGTCGATTGGGACTAAACGTCCCTGGGGATCTGTCATATAGTCTTTCAATTCAATCGCTGCTTGTGCCATAATTTTCTCCTTTGGTTAATATATTATTAAGTTTTGTTTTACTTAAAAACAAAACTCCGGCTGTCCGAGTCTCTCAGCCCTTACAGATCCATCAG
>JAEINR010000102.1 GCA_016342325.1 Desulfobacterium sp. | reverse complement strand
CCGTTTCAAAATAATCCCCTTTCTGAACTGTTAAATTCTACCGTAACATATTGTCCAGTTTTCGGGGTCCACTATAACAAGCCCATAAAATGGAAGCCATTGGCACACTTTCCGGTGGAATTGCCCATGATTTTAATAATATTCTGTTCCCACTCTTAGGGTACGCAGAAATGATGAAAGAGGACCTGCCGAAAAATAGCCCTTTGCATGACAGTGTTGATGAAATCCTCAAAGCGTCCTTAAGGGCTAAAGATTTGGTCAATCAGATATTAACATTTAGCAGGAAAAGTGATCACGAAATAAAAGCGGTAAGACTCCAAAAAGTGATCCATGAGGCTTTAGGGTTACTTAAATCATCTATTCCAGCAACAATTGAAATCCGTACGGAGATAGACCCCAATTGCAACATGGTTCTTGCCGATCCGACGCAAATACATCAGGTGATAATGAATCTATCCACCAATGCCTATCACGCAATGGAAAACCATGGCGGACAGTTAATAATCTCACTTGAACAAGGAGAAATTGGGGCCAACAACGACCTAAAAGAACACGATATGGCAATCGGGAGTTATGCGATATTAACCATAAGTGATACCGGAGCAGGTATTGAAAAAAAGTTCCTTGAGAAAGTCTTTGACCCATATTTTACCACAAAAGAAATTGGTAAAGGTACAGGCTTAGGCCTTGCGGTGGTTCAAGGTATTATCAAACAGTATAAAGGCACAATTGATATTTCCAGTAACCTGGGCAAGGGAACAAAAATTCGAGTTTTTTTGCCGACACTGGAGAAAGAGATCTTTGAACCCACGTTTGACGTTGACGTCCCCATTAAAGGCGGTTCTGAAAGGATTCTTATCGTTGATGATGAAAAAGCAATCGTTACAATGGAGAAAAAGATGCTTCAGCGATTGGGATATGATATAACGGCCTTTTCTGAAAGCCTTGATGCGTTAGAAGACTTTAAGAAGAAACCCGATTCATATGATTTAGTTCTTTCTGACATGACAATGCCAAACTTAACAGGAATGCAACTTGCCAAAACAATAAAATCCATCCGCCAAGATATACCCTTTGTCATCTGCACGGGATTCAGTGATCAAATAAATGAAAATAATATCAAAGAATTAGATATTGATGCGTATGTTTCAAAACCTGTTTTAAAAAGTGAAATTGCTTTCTTAATAAGAAAATTGCTGGATGCCAAATAGCTCAGGCAATGTCTATTAACAGTATCGTTTCAAAACTAAACGCAAATGCGATAATAAATACAGGCAGGGGGCCCTGTCCTGGTTACTGGGACGGAAAGCCCCTCCCCCATTAAAAAAAGAACAATTAGCCAGGCCTAACCCCGTTTAAGGATGATATGGCGGGCACCCTTTATCTGCTTGAAGGAGCAGCCCTCCTCTATCCCCTGGCGTACCTTTTCCCGGTCATCAACCACGATACCGGCCACATAGTCAAACCCGAGCTCAAACAGGGTGGGAGACACCGGGGTGCTCGGCCCAATGATCAGTTTTGTAGCGGATTCGGAGCTGTTGGAAAGAATACCGGCCAGGGAACCGTTGGAAAAAGTGGTGGCCGTGACGGCAACGATATCGGCCGACGGCAGGCGCTCCGGGATGAGACCCGCATCAAGGTCCCCGGACTGGGGCTGTTTCTCAAACACGATCAGTTCCTTGAAACGCCCCTTCATGCGCTCCACAAAAGGAAAATGACCGATAACGGCCACAACCTTTTCCTTGCCAAGCTCCAGGATCAGATCGGCGGCATTAACGTCAACCACATCATCGGGCGAGGGATCGGGCAGCAGGGAATTAAGGGCAGCCATTCCCAGTGAACTCTTCAGGGGATCCTCGTCATGGAGCAGTTGGGCAAGTTCCTTTGCCGAACAGGGCCCATCAAGGGCCGGAAGCTGGTCAAAGGAGATGGGATGTTTTCCACAGGCCCAAGTGGCAAGCCCCATGGTACGGCTCTCCACTCCAACGATATGTGCGCCGTAGGTAAAGCGGGTGACTTCCTGGTCCGGAAGGGCATCTGCCTGGCTTAAAACAAGATCGATCAACTGTTTCTGATTCATTGAATCACTCCTTTTCGAACCTGGGGTGTCCAGGTCATAACGATGAAGCACACTAGAGAAAGTATCATTAGTGCATATATTATAAAAAATAATTGTGTAAACGCATTCCGGGTCACCGTGAGGTTGATGCCGATCTCACCTTGGTGGTCGCCCCTGCCAAAGATAAACCGGGTCAGTGTCAACCGGGTGTTGCCGCATTTCAGCGGTGAGAGCATCATGACCCGCCCGGACACGGCTGATTCATCTCCGTCGGTGACACGGAGCTCGGCGAAATTGGCCTTTCGATGGAACTTATCCCGGGTCATGAGCTCCCGGCTTTTCCTCGGCCCGAGCTTCAAGAATTCGGAATCATCGCTGAATGTTAACGCCGGCACCTCAATGGTCAGGGTGCCAATCTTGTGAACATCCCCCTCAAACAGCTGGATATTGCTCGTCTTATGCCCGGTCACCAGGGAAATACCGTGGCAGAAAAGCACAATGAGGAAAAAGAGGTGGATCATGAAAAAAGACCACCGCCTGGGGGTCGCCACTTTCAGGGCCGTTACAAGCTGCTTTGTGACGCTGCACACCAGGGTGTTGACAAAGAGAAGTCCTGCCACAAGGCAGATGCAGAGAAACCAGACCGGCAGGATCCAGTTGGTCTGCCAGGCCGTAAAGAACCAGTGGAAAATCAAGTCGTCATTCATGAGCTTGATGCCGTCTTTGAGATCGGGAAACAAAGAGAAAACCGTGCCCATCCACAGCAAGATCACCAGCAACACCAGCAATACAAAGGTCAGTCGAAGGGAAGAAAAGAACCGAATCATAACGCCTCCTGTCAATGCTGGAACAGCATCCAAAGAATGTAAACTGCGGGGCAGGACCCAAGGATCGCCCGCACCCTGTCCGAATCGGCCAGGGATCGCGGCAGGTGGCTTGCCGCCATGACCAATAGAAAGATGATACCGGCCTTGAAAAAGCCCCGGCTCCATTGCCAGGAATCCCCCATCCAGTTAAGACACCAGAGGGAACCCGACCATTCGCTGGCAAGATAGACGGCAATGCCGGTCAACAGAAAATTACGCCCCCCGGCCATGAGCCTGTCCCGGGCCTCCCGGTCCCCATTCTCCGGCTTGGAAGGGGCCCACCCCCCGGCCACGAAAAGCACGGCCGACCAGGCAAAAACAGCTGCTGCAACCAGGCGCAGGTTAAAAAAGAAATTGACCCAGAGGTTGTCATACATGAAGAAATCAGCGTTAAACGCCATGGTCCGCCGGGCCTGGAGCACCAGCAGGATACAAATAATCCCAAGGGTCAACAGGTGGAGCGGCACGTCCCTGGAACCGGTCCTTGTCCGGGGGCCGGTAAACAGCTCCAGCAGGGTCAGAAGAAACGAGACATAAATGATGGACTCAAGGGAGCCATACAAAGGAAGCCGCTCTTCCATGACCATGAGGCAAACCACCCCGGCACCGCTCACAAGGGTGCCGCCCAGCCCTGCGGCCCGGCTCAACGTCCGTTGCTTGAACAGCCCCAGAATCAGGGCGATTGAGAAACACCCGGCCATGCCCCAGTAGATAAAAAGGGGAAGATCAGTTTTCATTGTGATGTTCCTTTATGCATAATGCCTTGAGTCTTTCAAGGCTGTCGCCGTCATCCACACGGACGATGGCAGGCGTTTGAAGTTTCCATCGGTTGCACACCTCCCCAACCAGGCTTTCCCGGACGATCCAGATGTGAACGGCCGACCGGATGGTGAGAAGGGGATCGAGAAAGGGCGCCCATCCCTTGCCTTTCAGTTCAAGCTTGCCCACCTCGTCCACCATGATCACGGCAGCATCCCGGCACCGGGCCAGTTCCAGGGCATTTTCCCCTGCGGCCATGCCCTTGTCAAAAAATTGAAACGGGGTAATGGAGCCGTCCACAGGATTGATACTGCGCCTTGCAAGGGGGATTGTTTCCCGGGTTTTGAGATCCACCAGATCAAAGCCCTGGCGTTGATCGTCCTTCCAGAGGCCAGTGGCAAGGATGCCGGCCATGGCCACCCCCCGGTCATTCAGGAACGTTGCTATTTCTGCTGCAAGGGTTGATTTTCCAGACTGCACATCCCCAGTAATGATAATCTGCATGTTTGCCTAAACTCCGTCATCCATTTCCGAATCGGACAATGCCGACTCCGGCAGAAAAAAGGGTTTGTTGCCGATATTACCGACCTCCACCGTCCGAATCCCGTAAAGGGTGTCGATATTAGCGGTGGTCATGGTCTCCTTGGCCCTGCCCTTGGCAATGATTTCACCATTTTTCACCAGGATCACCCGGTCGGCAAAAAGCATGGCCATGTTGGGATCGTGCATGGTGGCAATCACACTTGTTTTCCTTGTCCGGCACAACCCTTTGATCTGGGAAAGCAGGCGGTACTGGTTGTTGAAGTCAAGGTGGTTGGTGGGTTCGTCCAGCAGCATGATCTTGCTTGTCTGGACCAGGGCCGTGGCAAGAAGCGCAATCTGTCGCTCCCCCCCGGAGATCCGGTTGAAATTGCAGTTGGCAAGCTTCTCGTAACCCAGCATTTTCAGGGCGTCCATGGCACGCCTGTAATCGTCCTCCCCCGGTGTTGCCGTCATCCCGAGGAAGGGTGCCCGGCCCATGACCACCACGTCCAGCACCTTAAAGGGAAAGACATCCATGTGCTCCTGGGGCACGAGGCTGATATGCCGGGCAATCTCTTTCCGGGACAGGGTTGCGATATTCCGGCCCTCGATCTCGACGGTGCCGGCGCTGGGTGCAAGGATCCCGTTGAGGCAATGGAGCAGGGTTGTCTTGCCGGAGCCGTTCTTTCCAAGGATGGCATAAAATAGGCCGGGTTCAACATCAAAGGAGATATCCCGGAGGATTTGGGTCTTCCCGTACCTGAAATTAAGGGCGTGGCATTCAAGGATCACAGCCATCCGCTCCCCCGGTTCTTGTAGAGCAAAAACCCGAAGATCGGGGCGCCCGTCAGCGCAGTGATGATTCCCACGGGAATCTCGGCCGAAGAAACCGACCGGGCCGCCCCGTCCGCACCCAGAAGAAAGATGGCCCCCAACAGGGCTGTCACCGGCAGCATCCGTTCATGCTCCGGTCCCACCAGGGTCCGTGCCATGTGGGGAATGATCAAACCGATCCAACTGATCTGACCGCAGGTGGCCACGGTCATGGCAACAATAAAGGAGCTGGCCACAATAAACACCGACCGGAACACGGCAGGATTCATGCCCAGGGATTTTGACTGGATGTCCCCCAAAGAAAGGATGTTGAGCCGGAACCGCAGCAGCATAAAGCCGGTAAGGGCGATGCCTGTGACCGGGGCGATGATCAGAAGATCGTCCCAGGTCACCCGGCTGAGGCTGCCCATGATCCAGAATACGATGCTCGGCAGCTCATCAAAGGGATCTGAAAAATACTTGAGCACCATCAAAAGGGCATTAAAGAACGACATCACCACCATACCGGCCAGCACCAGCACGATTAAGGGCTTCACCGAGATGAGCCGTGCGATCCCCACGGCCAGGGCAACGGCAGCAAGGCCGAACCCAAAGGAGAGAATATGCACCAGGGAGAAATTACCCCCCGGCAGCACAAGCCCCAGGGCCGCGCCAAAAGTGCAGCCTGCGGCAACCCCCAGGATATCCGGGGACACAAGGGGATTTCTGAACAAGGCCTGGTACACGGCCCCGGACACGGAGAGCCCCATGCCGACCAGCACGGCCATGATGCACCGGGGCAGCCGGATCCACCAGAACACAAGCTGTTTTGAGACAAGGTCCTCACCCACGGCAGTTCCCGAGAAAAAAGCGGTGACCATGGCGCCGATGTCAGACACATTGATTTCAAACCGACCCATCACAAGGGATGAGCAAAACAGAACAACAAGAACAACGGATAGAAAAACCACAAGACGTCTTGTGGTTTTCGAACGATAATTGGAAATAGATATCACTTTTGATGGTTTCTTTTAGTAAACTTGGTCGTTGATATTACCGTTCATGTCGCCCAGGGATTTGCCGAACAAACGAAGGTGAAAGCGGTCGATCTCCCCGGGGACGTCAATCCCGGCAAAGCGCTCGGGATAGGCTTTATTGGCAAGCCACAGGGTGCCAAGAACCGCCAAAGGGGAGGGAAAATCCCAGGGAGCCAGGTCAGAGGGCGAACGGTACACCGCTTTTTGGGCCACTGCAGTCACCCTTTTCAGGACCGGATCGTTGAGCCTTTTCTTTACGCGCTGGTGAAGGTGCTGGGACACGATGACCATGTCCGGATTCCAGGTCATGAACTGCTCCGGAGAAATATCCTGGAAATAGCCTTTTAAATCATGGCCCACGTTGACAACCCCTGCCCGGGTGAAGATCTCGTCCTGGAGCATATTTCCGGTGGCCGTGCTGAACAATCCCCGGGGGGAGGCAAAGTAACCGGTTTTCCGCTGATCAGGCCCAAGGGTTTGCACCCGTTCCTCAACCATCTTGAGGACCCCGTCCATGGCCGCTGCGACCTCCAGGGCCCGGTCCGGCACACCAGCTGCCCGGGCAATGATTGCAAGGGAGGTTTTCACACTCTCAAAGCTCTCGGGCAGGATGATAATGCTTTTAATGCCCATCACATCCAACCGCCTGGCAAACTCAAGACCATCTTTCTGGGCATAGAGAATCACAAGGTCGGGTTTCAGCGCCACCACGGTTTCAAAATTGATGCTGGTGGATTTACTCCCCACCGCTGCAATCGTTGAAAGCCCGGGCATCACCGCCTGGAACAACCGGTCCCGCTTGGAACTGGTATCGATACCCACAAGCTTTCCCTGGAGCCCCAGGGAAAAAAGACAGAGGGTGGACGGCTTGTAAGTTGTAACGATGCGATTCACCTCCCCTGTCAGGGTCACCGTGCGCCCTGCCATGTCCTCAAGGGTGCGCACCTCGCCCCACCCCTGCCCGGGCAAAAATACCACCATCAGCATCAGCCCGTAAATCGCCGTCAGTGATCGCAACCAAGATCTCCCTGTCTTACCCATCTTTTCTCTCCTGTTCGTCAGTGTGTCATCCGCCCTGAACAGACCGGAACCGATCCAAGACTAGGCGGTTATAAAAAAGCACCACATAAATGTCAATCAATTACTGGGTAACAGAAAATTCCAGCCGGGTTCGTAAAAATACGAACCAATAACACCCAAAAATAACACCACGATACCCACTAAAAAACCACCCTTGCCCATGAACTTCCGCTAAATCAGGAAAAAATACGGACACATGAATCTCTGTTATTATTGGTTATCAAGATTCCTACCAAGCATCAATACAAAATTTTCTTGACAATAGATTACTCAAACAACAGAATGCGAAACTTAAAACCAGATGTTGCACACACGTTTCACATCTATTAAACACCATGTTCTTTTTAAAAGGAGGAATAAAATGAAGTTCAAACAGTACGTTCTGACAGCTGCCCTCGTGATGACAGTGGCTGTTGGAAACCTCTACGCTGCCACGCCGGACGACCCGGATGCATTTACCCTGGGAGACATCGTGGTCAAAAGCGAAAAGACCGATGTCACGGACATCGGCATTTCCCAGATCATCACCCATGATGAGATCGAGGCCACCAACAGCAAAACACTTGCAGATGCCCTTCAGTTTGCGCCGGGCATCACCATGACCCGGGGGAACAAAAATGAGCCTGAAATTTCCATCCACGGCTTTGGCCAGGAAAAAACGCTCTTTTTAATCGACGGCATTCCCTACTATGAGACCAATTACGGCAAACTCAACCTGGACCAGATTCCCGCCGGGATCATCAGCAAGATCGAGATCACCAAAAACGCCCCCTCGGTTCTCTACGGTGCCAATGCCCAGATCGCGGTTGTCAATGTGATCACCAAAAAAGGCACCCAAAAACCCAGCTTCAGTTTCCAGGGAGAGATGGGAGAGGACGGCACCTACGCCGGATCCATCTCCCATGGCAACCAGGTCGGGGCGGTCAACTACTGGTTGACATACAGCCATGAGGAATCGGACGGATGGAGACTGTCGGACGACTTTGAACCCCAGGAAGTCAAAGGAAAAATCCTCGAAGACGGCGGACTCCGTAACAACTCAGCCTATGACAAGGACAGATTCTGGGCACGGGTGGGCATCAATCCCACCCCCGGTTCCGAATATTTTGTAAGCTTCCACATGATGGATTCCGAATTTGGCCATCCCCCTGCGACAGACTACGCCAAATTTTTTCCGAAATCCGGTGACAAACCGGCCTTTTCAACCTATTCCCGGTTTGACAACTACAGGGACTGGGGGGTGGATCTCAGCGGAAAACAGGAGATCTCAAGCGCGCTAACCATCAGGGGCAAGCTCTTCTACCACGACCACGAGGATACCTATGTGTCCTATGACGGTCCGGATTACGCCAACTCCATCGCAAAAAGCACCTTTAAGGACAACTTTTTCGGTGGGTCCCTTTTTGGCGACTTTCAGTTTGCCGACAAGCACCGGGGCCATGTTTCCCTGCACTACAAGCGAGACAGCCATGAGGACCAGGGAGACGAGTACCTGCCCTTCAATGAATATGAAGGCGACACAGGCTCCATCGGCACGGAGCACGAGTTCTTCACGGATTTCGGCCTGTCCCTCTATGCCGGCGCATCCTATGACTGGTTCAAGATCAACGATGCAGAAGATTACGTTTATGAAAAGATCTCCAAAAAAGAGTACCTTTTCAAAGGCCAGGAAGAGAAGGTCGCACCGGGCACTATGTCAGAGTTCAACCCCATGATCGGCTTTACCTGGGAAACAAACCAGAACAAATTCTACGGCTCCATCGCCAAGAAGACCCGGTTCCCGACCCTGGGCCAGCTCTATTCCAGCAAGGGCGGCAACCCGGATTTGGAGGCAGAGAAAAGCATCAACTACACCCTGGGTGTGACAAAACGCTTCAACAGCCGAATCACAGCCGACGTTGCCGGATTCTACCACGACATCGACGGCTGGATCTCCCGGGATTATGATACGGACACCAATGGATACGATCTTTACACCAACGTTGAAGACATCACCATGATGGGATTCGAGACCGCCCTTAACATTGTTTTTTGCGACTATTTTTCAATGAACGCAAACTACACCTATAATAAGGCGGAAAACGACAGCGACAAAAAGGTGACTGACAAAGTGGCCGGGGTTGCCGAGAACAAGTACGGCATTGGATGCACGGCCACGATTCCAAAGATTCTGGTCAAGGTGAACCTCCAGGGCATCTATGTGGATGGGATCTACGAAGACCTTCCCACCCCCCAGGACCCGGATAGGGAAATCACGGAGAGCGACGAGTATTTCATCGTCAACGCCCGTATCTCCAAAAAGTTCCGTGACAAGATGAGCCTCTATGCGGAACTCGATAACATCTGTGACGAGGATTACGAGCAGGAAATCGGCTTTCCCGGTCGCGGCAGAAACTTCAGGGTCGGCTTCAAGCTTGACCTGTAACGCCTGACCCTTACACCACCCACGGGAGATGGCCCCACCCCAGGGGCCATCTCCCGCCTCCCCTCCCCTTTTTTCATCCCCCGGCACCACCTGACCCGCCATACCTCCCATTCCGCGCCAACGCCATTAAGGTTACTTATGGTTATCCCAGGTCAACACAACCAGCTACAAGGGGTTTATAAAAACTTTACTTGACAATAAATACCAAGAATTATACCGATACGTGTTTTTAACGTGCTGGACTGGAGGTATGAAAAACAACTCACTAATGTATCGTTTTCTATTGAGGAGTATCCTATGCTAAAAAGGATTCTGTTTTCTTTATTTGTCTTGTTGACAGTGTTGGGCCAGGCAAACGTATCCCCGGCCCGGGCAGGCCAGGTTGCCGAAGAGTTTTTTGAACTAGGAGATGTCCTTGTAAAGGCAAAGGGCGGCAACATGGACCTGGCCACCACGGTCAATACAATCACCGTGGAGGACATGAAACAACAGGGGGCGCAATCGGTTGGCGATGCCCTTGAATTTGTTCCTGGAGTCGATGTCCAGGGCGGCGGCAAGGGCCAGAGCACCTTGAAACTGAGGGGATTTGACCAGGTCAATGTCAAGGTATTGATCGATGGGGTCCCTGCCCATGAATCCTATTTCGGCTCTTTGGATCTTGACCAGATCCCCGTGGATTCCGTTGCCAGGATAGAGGTGACCAAGGGCGCCTCATCTGTTTTATACGGCTCCAACACCATGGGCGGTGTGGTGAACATCATCACTAAAAAAGGGGGGAAAAAGCCTGTCACAACCGTTACCACCTCCTTTGGCGAGAACAACACCCAAAACTATGCTGCCAGCCACGGTGCCGCCATTGGCAAATTCAACTATTGGATGAGCTATGGCTACCGGTCCACCGACGGGTTCGACCTGTCCCATGATTTTGATAAAAACAACGACCGTACCGGTCTTGGCACCGAATATAACGAAGATGGCGGCACCCGTGACCTGAGTGACTTCATCAAGCGGACCGCCAATGCAAAACTGGGCTATGAGTATGACAGGGATTCCAAGATTTACCTCTCCTTTGACTACCATAACAATGAAAAGGGATGTCCCACAAATGACAGCCGCTATTGGAGTTATAGCGAATGGAACCAGTGGCACCTGAACCTGGTCGGCGAGCACGACCTCACCGACAGGATCACCATGCGGGCCAGGACCTTCTATGTGGACCACGACGATACCCTTGAGGATGTCAGCTGGGACAAGGATCACACCACAGAGAAAAAATGGTTTGCCACCAGCAGCTATGATGACGCAACCCTGGGCGGGGAAGTCCAGGCCTATATCGATCTGGGCCCCTGGAGTCAGCTCAAGCTTGGCATGAACTACCTCAAGGACAACCATAAGCAGCAGGATTTCCTTGATGAGAACTGCTTTGGCGTCATCAAATTCGGGGACACCCCCGGCCTCCAGGCCCAGGAAGAGTATGAAGCCGACACCTATTCCGTTGCCGTGGAGAACGAGACCCTGACCATTGACAAGCTGTCCGTGATCCTGGGGTTCAGCTACGATTTCAAGGACCCGAAAAAGGCAAACAATCAGCCGGTTCCCGACACCATGAATGCCTTCAACCCCCAGGCAGGCATGGTCTATGATGTGACAGACACCTTTGCCCTCCATGCCTCCGTCGGTAAAAAAACACGATTTCCCCAGCTGATAGAGCTGTACAGTGACATGGCCGGGGGAAACCCCGACCTGGATCCCCAGCAGACCATCGCCTACGAGGTGGGTGCGACCAAGCAATTCAACTCCTACCTCAATCTCTCCCTGGCCCTGTTTTACAATGACATAGAAGACAGGATCATCCGGGAAAGAATTTCAAAGACCACATCCATTTATAAGAATGTCGGAGAGAGCACCATCAAGGGGGTTGAATTTGATATCGATCTCACCCCCACAGCCAAACTGAACCTCAATCTGAACTACACCTACCTGTCAGCCACGGACAAGGCGGACAACTCAAGCCGGGAACGCGACGCTGAAAACACCCCCGACCATAAGCTCAACCTGGGGCTGGGGTATGCCTTTGATTTTGGTCTGTCCACCTTTGTCCAGGCCTCCTACACCGCCGACCAGGTGGAATATGACCGGGATTACAAGGAGATCGACATTGACAGCTTCTTTTTGATCAATGCCAAGTTTATCCAGAAATTAACCATGATCCATGGCCTGGACGCCGAGGTCTTCCTGGATTTAAAGAATCTCACGGACAAGGATTACGAAGAGGGCAATGGCCCCCTGGCCGGCCGAAGCTTCCTGGCCGGAATGAACTTCACCTTTTAACAAAACGCCCCCAAGATACAGGAGTAACAACGTGGCAAAAGCCGTTATTTACATACTATCAATCCTACAAATAACCTTTATTTTCCAGGGCTGCCAACCAAACACTCCCCCGGGAAAAATGATTCCGATAAAAGACCAGCTGGGCCGGGTGGTCATGATACCTGAAACGGTTGAGCGCATCGCCGCCCTCCACCATTTTGGGGGCAAGATCATCCATGCCCTGGGTCAGCAGGATAAACTGGTCTGCCAGGGCATCCTGGGCAAGGAGGCCATGGCCCTTGAAACAGTGGATCCGGATTTTGCGGCCGTGCCCAGGCAGCTTAGAAGCAGCACCATCAATGTCGAGGGCCTGATCGCATTGAGGCCCCAGGTAATATTTGTCTATGCCGCCCGGGACCATGCCGAAATAGAGTTGTTTGAAAATGCCGGTATCAGTGTCTTTGCCATCACCGGCGAGACCCTGGAAGAGAGCTTCCAGGCCGTTGGGATTGTGGCAAAGATTTTAAATTGTGAAGCTGCGGGCAAACGCTACCTGGATGAGTGCCATGGCCTCCTTGACATGGTCCATGACAGGCTTGGGAATATCAAACCCGAGGACCGGCTCAGGGTGATGTTTTCAGGCCCCAAAAGCGTCTATTCCGTTGCCACGGGCCAGATGCTTCAGCACCAGATGCTTACCCATGCCGCAGCCGACAATGTCGCTGCCGCCCTGCCCGGCTCCTGGGCAACCGTCTCCCCTGAACAGATCTCCTTGTGGAACCCGGATGCGATCTTCATGGGCTCTACCCTGGACCTCTACGGGGTGGATAAAATTCTTAAGAGTCCCCACTTTGCCACCGTAAAAGCGATCAAGCACAAACGGGTGTACTCTTTTCCGTCAAACATCGGATGGTGGGATTTCCCGGCACCCAATTGCGTGCTGGGCATTGTCTGGTCGGCCAAGACCCTTTACCCCGATCAGTTCAAGGATATCGACATGACAAAACTTGCCGATGGATTCTATTCAAGATATGTGGGCCATTCGTTTACATCCATGGGAGGAGAGCTATAACAAAACCGGCCGGTTCGGGTAAAAGAGGGAACCCTGTAACAGCCCCAACCGCCGGTAGTCTGATAATTATATGAAAAAACGTATTTTAATGATTTTGATATTTGGTTGTCTGCCCGTCCTGGTGCTTTCCCTCTCCCTTGGACGCTACACCATCGGTCTGACGGATGTCACCCGAATTCTCCTGTCCAGCCTGGGGATCAAGGGGTTTTATGCCCCTCCCGCCCCTGAACTCCACATGATTTTCTGGAACATCCGGGTGCCGAGGGTCATCATGGCCTTTGCGGTTGGCAGCGGCCTCTCCATTGCAGGCACGGTTTTCCAGGCAATGTTTAAAAATCCCCTGGCAGCCCCCGACATCCTGGGGGTCACTGCCGGGTCATGCTTTGGCGCGGCCCTGGCCATCATGTTTTTTGCAAGCACGCCCTGGGCCATCCAAGGCAACGCCTTCTTCTGGGGGGTGTTTGCCGTATCCATGGCCTATCTTCTTGCCCTGAAAAGCCGGGACCGGTCCGCATCCGTCCTGGTGATCGCAGGCATTGCCGTGTCTTCGGTGTTCCAGGCAGGCCTTTCCATCCTCATGTACATTTCAAACCCCTATGACCAGATGACCAAGATCATTTTCTGGATCATGGGCAGCTTTCACACCGCCTGCTGGTCCAAGGTGGAGGTGACCCTGCCCTTTGTGCTTCTGGGGTCCCTGCTGCTGACCGTTTTCTCCTGGCGGCTCAACGTCATGACCCAGGATGAAGAGGACGCCCTTTGTCTCGGCATGAACGTCTCCCGCTGGCGGGTCTTCTACGTCACAACCAGCACCCTCATGGTCGCCTCATCCGTTGCCGCCGTGGGCAATGTCGCCTGGATCGGCCTCATCATCCCCCACATCGCACGATATCTTGTGGGCTCGGAGCACAGGCGCCTGGTACCGGTCACCGGCCTTGTGGGCGGTATTTTTCTTCTTTTGATGGACACCCTGGCGCGCACCCTGTTGCCGTCGGAGATACCCATAAGCATTGTCACATCCATTGTTGGCGCCCCGTTCCTGGGGTATCTTGTGATGGGCAACCAAGGAGTTGGAATTGGAATCAAGTCTTGTAATTGAAAATCTCACCGCCGGTTATGGCAAAGTGCCCATATTAAAAAAGATCAACCTTTCTCTGCAAAAGGGCTCCATCTGCGCCCTGATGGGCGAAAACGGCTCGGGCAAAACCACCCTGATACGGTGCATCAACGCCACACTCAAGCCCCTCAGGGGAAAGGTGTGGGTAAAGAAAAAAGCCCTGGCAAGCCTCAACCGCATGGAGATCGCCCGCCTCATCAGCGTGGTGCCCCAGGCCACCCACTCGGCCTTCTCCTTCACCTGCATGGAGATGATCCTCATGGGCGCTGTGGCTCGGATGAAACCCTGGTCCGCACCAGGCCGCAAAGAGGTCGCCAAGGCCATGGTCGCCCTGGAAGAGGTGGGGGGCAAGAAACTTGCCGACCGACTCTTCAACCGTCTGTCCGGCGGAGAGCGCCAGCTGGTGATGATCGCAAGGGCCCTGTACCAGGACACCCCCATCATGCTCCTGGACGAACCCAACACCCACCTGGATTATTCCAACCAGCACTCGGTGATGGAACTGATAAGGCGCCTTGTCAAACGCCGCAATGTCACCGCCCTGATCACCCTCCACGACCCCAACCTGGCCCTGTTTTATTGCGACCGGGTGGCCATGCTCAAACAGGGAGAGATTCTTGCCCTGGGCAAAACCAAAGATATCATGAACGACGGCATGTTACGGCAGGTCCTTGGCAGCAACATCCAGTGCGGCCACACGGAAAACGGTGTCCTGGTGGTAACCCCCCGTCACCTTGGGGCAAACAGGGTTGCCGTTTAATACGCAATTCCTTGCCGTAATTGACAAAATGTGATGGAATCCAGCCCTACCACAAACGCACAAACCAAAGGACAATGACAATGGTTATCCACAAACCCTCCAGGCTCCTCCCCCTACTGCTGGCACTGGTCTTCATCACAGGATGCACCCAAGCCCGTTTCAACCCCGTTTCCACGGCACCCTTGCCCCAACCCGGCCTGACCCCGGAGCGGATCATCCTCAACCTGACCCAGACCCCGGCCACAAGCCAGGCCGTGACCTGGAGAACCACCGCCATCGTCACCACCCCCAAGGCCCAGATTGCAATAGCAACCGGATCACCGGTCTTCCGCACCAAGGCCACCACCCTCACCGCCCTCTCAGAATCAATAAAATCAGACGACGCCCCCCTCGTCTTTTACCACTCTGTCACGTTCAAAGATCTAGCACCCAACACCCTCTATGCCTACCGGGTCGGTGACGACACCCATTGGAGCGAATGGAACCAGTTCAAGACCGCCAGCGCCACCCCCCAGCCGTTCTCCTTCATCTATTTCGGAGACCCCCAGGATGAGGTCGGTTCCATGTGCGCAAGAACCTTCCGCACAGCCTTCAAAACCGCCCCCGATGCCGCCTTCTGGCATTTTGTCGGCGACATGGTAAACAACGGGGACAAGGATGCGGAATGGCAAGAGCTCTTTGATGCCTTTGGATGGATCCCCCGCACCACCCCCATGATCCTGCTCCCGGGCAACCACGCATATCCGGACAAGCGGTTTGTTAAAGGCGACGCTTTCAAGATCTTTCCCCAATGGCGGCCCCAGTTCACCCTGCCCCAGAACGGTCCCAAGGGACTTGAGGAGACCGCCTACGCCATCGACTACCAGGGGGTAAGATTCATCATGCTCAACGGCAACGAGAAACTCCAGGAACAAGCCGAGTGGCTCAACACCGTCCTTGCAAACAATCCCCAGCCCTGGACCATCGCAGCCATCCACCAGCCCATTTACGCCACCGGACGCAAAAGAAACGACCAGCAACGCCAGGCACTCTTCGTGCCGGTCTTTGACAAATATTCCGTGGACCTGGTACTCCAGGGCCACGAGCACAGCTATGCCCGCACCCAGAGACTTTTCAATGGTCAACCCGCCACCGCCCCCCACAAAGGAACAGTCTATATCACCTCGGTATGTGGACCCAAAGCCTACCCGGCCAACCACCGTTACGACCACCTCACAGAAACCACCGGAACCGGCCGCCAGCTCTTCCAGGTGATCCGGGTAAACAGCAAAAGCTTAACCTATGAAGCCTTTGACAGCGCAGGCAACCCCTATGACAGGGTTGAACTGATTAAATAAATCCTGTAGGATACCCCGGTTTTTCAAGTTGATCAGGAGGAGTTGTTGAAAAAGAAAATCTTTGCTTACACTATGCTGGTGCTTGCCGTACTAGGTTCCATCGCTTTTGCAGGAGAGTTCAAGGTACTCCGGGTGGTTGACGGAGACACCATAGATGTCGATTTTAACGGCCAAAAAGAACGGGTCAGACTCCTGTGCGTCAACACACCGGAATCGGTCCATCCCACCCGCGCAAAAAACACCCCCTTGGGCAAAACCGCCTCCCGGTACACGAAAAAGGCGCTCACGGGAAAAACCGTGGATCTCAAGTTTGACGGAAAGAAACAGCGGGGACGCTACAACAGGCTCCTGGCCTATGTGTTCGTCGAAGGCCGCAACTTCAACGTTGATCTCGTAAAGAAAGGCCTCTCCCCCTATTACACCCGCTACGGTGCAAGTAAAGCCTATGACCGGGAGTTCAAAAAAGCAGAACAAAAGGCAAAAAAACAGCACCTCAACATCTGGAACCAAAAGAACGGGAACACCACCCCCTCCCCTTCCCTGACAGCCGCCCTGGCCACCACGCTATTCCACGGCAACAAAAATTCCAAAGTCTTCCACAGCCCTGGATGCAGGTATTTCGACTGCAACAACTGCACCCGGGTCTTTCACGCCAAAAACGAGGCGCACCAGGCAGGTTTTCGGCCCTGCAACATCTGCCGACCCTAGCAAAAGGATCAGGTAAAACGGGCAGATAATCATTTAAGATATTTTAGTTGATTTTGTAAAAAACACTTTATATAACATCAATGCTTATAGTCCATTCCGATTTCTCTAATTGCGATGGTGTAAGTCAAGGGGCGGAGCTATTCTTACAACTTGCTTGGCATACACTGATACATCGGTATTTGGATCCTTTTGGAGTTATCCGGAAAACAGTATACCATTCAATATAGAGTGTTATCCTGTTAGGACATAGGGTAACATGTTTCAAAGTCGATCGGCAAACCATGTCAAATTTGAGACCGCATGAGTGTTATCCGACAGCGGAGATACTCAGAAAAAAAACTGGTCAACATCTTGTTATGTGAATGAGTGTCAATTAGCTTCAGATAAACTACGTATTAATGATTTTTAGTATTTAACTTATAGGATGAAAAATGAATATTGACGAGATTAAAACTTTGTTGTCAAATGGTGATGTACCATCAGAAAAAGTAAATCCAATAATAAATTCGTTAAGCGAAGAAGATCTATCCAGTTTGAGCGAACAAGAGAAAAAATGTCTTTATGAGATATTAAATAAAATGCTTCTTCTTATGCAGGATTTAAATAGCGGTGCACATTTAGATAATCCACAAAAAGCAGAAATATTATTGAATTCAATTTCTGACTATTAAGCATTGTTTTTTAACATAACAAATCGCTTGAGATTCGACGGTAAAAAGCTACGCTTTTTCCGCGTCTCAGCTCAAACGTTGAACAAAACCGTTATCTAATGATAAATCGCTATTGATTATACAGAATATAAAAAAATGAGCCGACCAAAAAATCAGCATTGGGTGCCGCGTTTTTACTTACGGTATTTCGCAACCCCTGAAACTTACTCTACAGATGAACCACAAGTTTGGATTTTCTCTAAAGATGAAAAAGACGGCGACGAGTCAATTACTAACATAAAGAATATCTGTGCAAAACGTTTCCTCTACTCTCCGAAAGATCATACCGGTCAGCGTAATTGGGATCTTGAAACTAAACTTGAGGGTGTTGAAAGCTTGCTATCGGAAATATGGGGACAACTATCCGACGACTTTGTTGATCTGAGCAACCCCGCTATCAGAAAGGCTCTTTCCCTTTTTATTGCTGTTATGCATCTAAGGAACCCAAGCTCTCTGCTGGAAGTGAAAAATACTCATAAACAGCTTGTTGGTCTTTACAATCAAATGCCCAAGCACCCAGATGGAACACCCGATATAAAGTCAATAGAGATGAACGGAGAGTTGTTTGATGTAGATGTAAGTGGCTGGCATGAGTATCAGGCATGGGGGGCAAATGATTATCAAAGATTCTTCGTTGATCAAGTGGAATATCAAGCAACATTTCTGGCTGAAATTCTGATGAAAAAACGATGGTCCATCGTACTCACGGAATCCAATCAGTTCATAACAACCGATAATCCTTTATTTATACAGCATCAGAAGAAGAAGAGATTTGGCTTTGGGACAGAAGGAACTCTTATTACCTTTCCATTAAGCCAGCGACGTCTTCTGGTCATGGATGATCGTCAGAATGAACCGGCAAACCAATACTATCCACTCAAGCCGGGTGCATTGGGCGCATTTAATTATGGCATATGGCGCAATGCACGTAGGTTTATGATTTCAGGCCGCCCAATTCCAGAAATTTTGAGTGAAATCGTTTCTTGGAGTGATGCTTTTGAAGCAAAAAATGAATAACAATCGCTTGCACGCTGACCGGGCCGTGCAGGCGCTTTTTTTTTAAATACGCTTTATCCTACCGGCTGGTGAAGCGGATGTTAGCTTTTTTAAACCAACATTTTTGTGTCAGAAACAAATATTTGAACGATATAAAGAAAACGGCTCTTTTCCATTTCATGTGGGTAAATTGGGTTAATGCCCCAGGGCGTTTTCGCCTTGGCTCGACACCATAGCATGAAAAGCCCAGAGCTATAAAGACCAGGCCCTTCGGGTGCTCGCAAGCTCGCAGCCTTGACAGCTCTGGTTTTTCATCCTGATCTGTGGTCAGCGACGGAAGCGCGACAACCGCTCCGGCTCTGGAAGCGTGTATTCACCTCCAGCGTTCGCTTTAGCCTGCGGGGTTACCCACTCGAAATGGAAAGGAGCCGTTTTTTTTGAGTGTGAAATAAGGCTGGTTAAATTTTGGAAAGCTTGCATTTCGTTGATATTGTGGAATGATCGCATTTTGGCAAGGCACAGGCGAACTACACAAAGGATGTTTCTTTTTTTGATATTATTAAGATCGGTGAGACACGTCACTCCGCCATGCTGGCCTGGCTGTTCGATCCCCTTCAGGGACACGGGCTCAGCGATCTGTTTATCAGGGAATTGATCAAAAACTGCTTTTTGGAACCAGAAGGGGCCCAGATAAAGGCTCTGCCATTTTTCCGGGAGAACCATCTCGTTGATATGGATGGGTTTTCTTTTTCAGACACCCTGGTTTTCACAGAATTTAAAGCAGGCGAGCCTGAAAACAGTAAAGGCAATTTCCCGGCCATAGATATTGCCATGGTCAGTCATGAAAAGAATCTCATGATATTTATCGAAAATAAATTCGGTGCATCTGAGGGGACCGGTCAGAGAAAAAAATACCAGGAGTATCTATCATCCACATACGGGGAAAAACACAAATATGCTTCTATTTTCATCTACCTTGATTCGAATTATGGCGGAAACGGGAATGACGAAATATCCATTGAGAATCCATGGATATTTCTCAATTACGATTGGATCGAACGGCTGTTGAAAACCGTTGTGAACCAGCAGATCTGTCATCCTTGTGCAGCCAGGATTATCAAAGATTACTACCTGTACCTATCCTGTAACTATGAGTATGACCCGTTTTTCAAAGGTTCAAAACAGGCCATAAAAAAGTTGAGCAAGGCCCATCCGGATATCCCGCAGATTTTTGCCGGCCTTCCGGAATACGATCTTGAAGCGTCAGAAAAAGATTCATATGTGTTAAAGCTGCAGAAACTGTTTCAAAAATACCATCTCATCATTGATGAAATGGCTGATTATGATGCCATGGATTTTTTGGGTGAGCATCTGGTTGAAAAACTAAATATAGACCAAGACTGCATTGATACGAAAATATCTAAGACAAAGACGCTTCTTTATGTCACCCGGCCATTATTTGACCGGTGGGCGGATGAAAATGAGGATGGATATTGGCCCATCAATATTGAATACAGCCAGCCTCAAAAAGCCAGCTTCTCTCTTGAAGAAGCTGAGCAAGAGCAATGCTTTGAAATCTGTATTTTCATCGATCTTGCCATTGTACCCGAGAAATACAGACCAGCTGCGGAATTATTTATCAAAATCCGGAACAAGCGGTTAAAGCCGCGCAATAATTGCATCGAGATCCAAACCTTTACGTCACAGCCGTCTGATACTGACATTGTTGAAGCGTTCAGAAAACGGCACATGGTCCTGTCAGATCTTGAAAAGGAGTTGAATTGTCTATGAGTTCAGCAAACAAACGCCTCAAAGAAGCGGGCAGGAGAATTGCCCGGCATAAAGATGAGATCTGCTCCCAGTTTAACATATCAAAAATCGGTATTGTGGATGCTTCCCGCATCAAGGGTCATGACCTGAAAATCCTGGAGATCGTGCATGACGATGCGCCCGGCATGGTTATCCACTGTGAGGAACCTGACCTTGTTGTGCTGGCTGAATTTATGGATTATATGGACGGTCTTTTGGATTCCCCGGTGAATATTATCTTGTATACAAAAGAGATAGACAGGGACTTGAAATCAGTGTTGGATAAACAGGCTCAATACTTGTGATAACCCCTGTTCGGATTTAATCCATTCCTTTCTGCGGATGGGTGGGCGGCAGCAGGGTAAGCCCGGCACTTTCCCTGCTCCTGTCTAGGGGATCAGCATAGATCAATTCCCATAATCATAATGAACATAATGGGGCCAGATTGCACCAACCAGTTGCGGACGACAGGGGAATAGATAGGGTCGGGCAAAGCAAGTCTTTGTAAACAATGTAATTTTCAAACAATCCAAATGAAGACGGATAAACCGCTTATTTGGGGTTATAGATATTAGAGAGATAAAGGAAATAATACTTTTTAACGTATAAATTAAATTTGAGGAAAAATAAATGTTTGTTGGGATAACTGCATCTATTATAGCAACTTTAATTATTGCATATATCATAAAATCCAAATTTTGGATTCAACTTCAACTAAAACGTTATGTATCTAAATTAATTTATCAAATAGAAAATCATAATGATTTTGAGAAAGAAAATGGTTACGAATATATATCTATTATCTCGGATTTTGATATAGCATCTCATTTTACACAACCAACAGCAGTTGAGTATCTTTTTGATAATGAGGAATATCAACAATCTTCAGTAAAAGTGTATGAAAATGTAGAGAATACAATAACGGAATGGTAAATGTTCGGCTTAGTCATTCATGCTGTAAAATCTGATTGTTCTTCAAATCAAAAAACTACGGGACACGAACC
>JAEINR010000101.1 GCA_016342325.1 Desulfobacterium sp. | reverse complement strand
CCTATAAAAAAAAATGAGGAATATGTATGACTACTAAAAACTGTTGTCAGGCATGTTGCAAAAGAGCCGCACCCAAAGTAAATAACCGGACAGACAACCATAGGGATTAACTATTTGCATCTCCAAGGGCGGTGATATAAGCATGACTTACACTGGCTGCTGTTAGGAACTGAGATTTTTTAAAGCAATGTTTTATCGGAGTAATATAGTGCCTCCTGTTTCACGAAAATACTGACGGAATTCAAGTAAGTACTGCCCGTGCATGGCAGACGCTCAGTATTTGGGGAGTGACGGATGATCTAAAGACCGTCCTGTGTGCCTCCCTGCTGGCATTGACCCATACGGTCAAATTCGTCCGCCTGAAGTCATGAACGCTTGGATCTATAGCTGTATAGAAATGACATTCAAGAACAGCATCAAGGAGGTGCTATGCAAGAAACAGATGAAAAAGGGTTTTATGACCGATTGGAAAAAAAAGGAGTTAGCCGAAGGGCATTCCTGAAATACTGCACGGGCCTGGCCGCTTCCATGGGGCTCTCAGCCACTGGCGTGGTACAGGTGGCCAATGCCATTGAAAAAGCGGCCTCCGGGCCAAGACCTCCGGTGGTCTGGCTGCATTTCGGCGAGTGCACCGGTTGCTCCGAAGCCTTTTTGCGCACCCCCAATGTGGGGGCCATCATCCTGGAAACCATTTCCGTTGAATACCATGAAACCATCATGGCTGCCGCCGGCCATCAGGCGGAGAAATCACTTCATCAGGCAGTTAAAGCCCACAAGGGAAAATTCATCTGTATTGTGGAAGGGTCCATTGCCACGGCATATAACGGCGCCTACGGAAAGGTGGGGGGCAGAACCTTTCTTGAGATTGCCAGGGATGTCATTCCCAAGGCCGCCGCAACCATTGCCCTTGGCACCTGCGCCGCCTATGGCGGCATTCCGGCGGCACGCCCCAACCCGGGCGGGTACAAGGGCGTAACCGATGCCATCGGCGTTTCCACCATTAATATTCCGGGGTGTCCGCCTAATCCTTTGAACCTGCTATCCACCATTGTTAAATATCTCAATAAGGAAACCATTGAACTGGATGACAATGGCAGGCCTTTGTTCGCCTTTGCTGAAAGTGTGCATGATCGATGTCCGCGGCTGAAGCATTTTGAAAATGATGAGTTTGTTGAAGAATTCGGCTCCAAAGAAGCCGAGCTTGGTTACTGTCTTTACAACATGGGCTGTAAAGGCCCTGAAACCTATAATAACTGTCCTACGGCAAAGTTCAATGACGGAACAAGTTTTCCTATCCAGGCTGGCCATCCCTGCATCGGGTGCAGCGAGCCAGGGTTTTGGGATTCCATGACGCCGTTTTATGAGGAAATTTAACCCCCTTGTAACTCCAGCAGATTGAACTGATTTTTTTGTTGCCGACACATCTTCAAATCCATCAGAGATGGACATTTTCATAAGAAAAGGACTGTATTATGGGTAAACGAATCATGATCGATCCCATTACCCGGATCGAAGGACATTTACGAATAGAAGTAGAGATTGAAAACAACAAGGTCAAGGATGCCTGGTGCTCGGGGCAAATGTTTCGAGGCATCGAGATGATGCTCAAGGGGAGGGATCCCCGGGATGCCCATCACTTTGTCCAGCGCTCCTGCGGGGTCTGCACCTATGTCCATGCCCTTTCGTCGGTCAGGGCGGTGGAAGATGCCTGTAAAATTACCATTCCCGACAATGCCCGCATCATCCGGAATTTGATCCATGGTGCCCAGTTCCAGCACGATCACATTGTTCATTTTTATCATCTCCATGCCCTGGACTGGGTGGACATTGTGGATGCGTTGAGGGCAGATCCCGTCAAAACAGCTAAACTGTCTGAAAACGTCAGCGGAAGACCGCAATCTGCCGAGTATTTCAAAACCACCCAGGAACGATTGAAAACCTTTGTGGAGAGCGGCCAGTTGGGTCCCTTTAACAACGGTTACTGGGGGCATTCCGCCTATGTGCTCCCGCCTGAAGCCAATCTCATGGCTGCGACCCATTATATTGATGCGTTAAAGCTCCAGGCCAAGGCCGCCCGGATGCATGCCGTGTTTGGTGGCAAGAACCCCCATCCCCAGTTCCTGGTGGTGGGCGGGGTCACGTCGGTCCGTGATCTCACCCCGGACAGGATCACGGAATTTGAGGATATCTGGAAGGAGACCAAGGCGTTTGTGGATGAGGTCTATATTCCGGATCTCATGGCCATTGCCTCCTATTATAAGGATTGGGGGGCCATCGGCGGCAATAACGAGGCGTTCCTTGCCTATGGCGATTATCCGGAAAACAGCACGGAGAGCCGGCTTCTCATGCCGTCGGGATTCATCAGGAAAGGGCTTAAGGTGGAGGATCTCAATGTTGACCTGATCACCGAGGATGTGACCCGGGCCTGGTATGAAAAAAGCGCCCCCAGCCACCCCTATGCCGGTAAAACAGAACCGATCAAAGGGGAGGTCCACTACAATACCGATGACAAATACTCCTGGGTCAAGGCGCCTCGCTATGACGGACTTGCCGCCGAAGTCGGCCCCCTGGCCCGGATCCTTGTGGCCTATGGAAAAGGGGATCCCAGGGCTAAGGGCCTGGTGAACGATACCCTCAAAAAGTTGGGGGTCGGTGCTGATGCGCTATTTTCAACCCTGGGACGAACCGCCGCCAGGGGCCTTGAAACCGTCGTCATCGGCGATGCCATGAAAGGCTGGCTGGATGAGATCCGGTCCAACATTGGAAGGGGAGATAAGAAAACCTACCAGTCCTGGACCATGCCGGACAAGGCAAAGGGCTGTGGCTTGAACGATGTGCCCAGGGGAGCACTCGGTCACTGGATTGAGATCGAACATGGAAAAATAAAAAATTATCAGTATGTGGTTCCGTCCACCTGGAATTTCGGACCGGCAGATGCCCATGGAAAAAAAGGGCCTGTGGAGCGCTCCCTCATCGGGACGCCCATTGCAGATCCAAAGATGCCCCTGGAGATCCTTCGGACCATCCACTCCTATGATCCCTGCCTTGCGTGTGCCGTTCATGTGATCGATCCCCATACAAACGAAACCTACAAAGTCAGGGTGGTTTAAACCTTTTTTGTACAAACGATGTACCCCTGTTCCTTGTCAACAAGGAACAGGGAAAACAAGGATACATACCATGCAATCTGAAATCCTCATTCTTGGCGTTGGCAACATTCTTTTTTCCGATGACGGACTGGGCATCCGGGTGGTGGAAAAACTGCTTGAGCGGTATCGGTTTCCCGACGGTGTCTCCGTGGTTGACGGCGGCGTGCTCGGCATTAACCTGCTCGGGGTCATTTCCCATGCCCGCCATCTCATTGTGGTGGACACCATTTTAAACAAGGGAACCCCCGGAGATATTCATCGCCTTGCCGGCCAGGAGATTCCCAACAGGATCCTTGCCAAAAACTCCCTGCATCAGGTGGATCTTCTGGAGGCGCTCACCCTGTGCCAGCTGCTGGACCATGTCCCGGAAACGGTGATCCTGGGGGTAGAGCCCAGTGACCTTGAAACCCTTGGCACTGAGCTGACCGCCCCGGTTAAGGCCCAGGTGGACAACCTGGTGGGCCTGGTGGTGGCGGAGCTTCAATCCCTTGGGGGGTCGTATACCCGGCGGGAAGCCCCGTCATGTCCGGAATGTCAGAAGACAATGGAAAAAAGTTGATTTAAGTTTCCTGATCTGCCAGGCCATTGCTGATGCTTCTTATTCTTATTAATTCGCAAAATTGAGCCGGGGGTGATTGCGCTTCTATAAAACGCCCCTGGCCAACAGTTTTGCAAATTCATTTTCAGGGACGGGCGGCTTGAAATAATACCCTTGGGCTTCATCACACCCATATCTCTTGAGCAGGTCAAATTGTTCCTTTGTTTCAATGCCCTCGGCTACGATTTTTTTGCCCAGGCTGTGGCCCATGGCAATGATTGCCTTGATGATAACACGATTTTCATTTTGCTCGGTGCTTCCCATCACAAAGGAGCGATCAATCTTTATTGTATCCACGGGGAAAGAGGTCAAGTAACTCAAAGAGGAATAACCGGTTCCAAAATCGTCCAGGGCGATTCTGATATTCAGATCCTTAATTTGCCGGAAGATTAAAAGTGTTTCTTCGTTATCCTGCATCAGGATGTTTTCAGTGATTTCCAGTTCGAGTTTTTTGGCGTCAAGTCCGACCGTTTCAAGCGCCTCTTTGATGCTTTGTATAATATCCTGGCTGGCGAGTTTATATCCGGAAAGGTTCACTGCAACACGGATGGAATTCAAGCCCGCTTTTGTCCATTCCTGGTTCTGTTTGGATGCTGCCTGCAGTACCCATTTATTGATGTCGATGATCAGGTCTGTTTCTTCTGCAATGGGAATGAATTTATCGGGCATAATCATCCCTTTCGTTGGATGGATCCATCGAATGAGTGCTTCGGCCCCGACAATTTTTCGATCGGCAAGATTGATTTGCGGTTGGTAGTAAAGGACAAATTCTTCACGTTCCAGAGCCTTTTTGAGATCCCTCTCCATGGAAAAACGCTCTACTGCCGCCCGGTTAAGTGATTCCATATAAAACTGATAGTTGTTCCTTCCCCGGTTCTTTGCGTGGTACATTGCTGAATCGGCATTTTTCAATAATGATTCGGAAGTCGTACCATCGGTGGGGAAAACGCTGATGCCGATACTGGCGGTCACCGATACATCGTTTCCTTCAAATTTATAGGTCTTTGGAATTCTATTGAGAATGCGTTCGGCAATCACGGCCGAATCTTCCGGATTGTTGATGTTGGAAAGCATAATCGTGAATTCATCGCCCCCCAACCTGGCAATCATTGAACCGGATTCGTCCTTGTCACGTCGTGTTGCCGTATCCGTGCTTCGAATACACTTTTTGAGGGTTTCTGCCACATTCTTTAACAGTAAATCGCCGATATGGTGTCCGAGGGTGTCATTTATTTTTTTGAACTGGTCAAGATCGAGGAAAAGCAAAGCAAATTTTTGCCCATGGCGGGTGGCCTTTTGTATTTCCATGTCAAGGCGGTCCAGAAAAAGCATTCGATTTGCCAATCCGGTCAATCCGTCATAGAAGGCGAGGAAACGAATTCTTTCTTCCGCCTGTTTTAATTGAGATAAATCCTGCACAACACCTAACATTATTTCCGGAACGCCGCTGCTGTTGAAGAAGACTTCTCCTTGATTCAAAATATGCTTTTGAGTGCCGTTGGAATGCATCACTTGGTAATTCAGGCTGAAATTGTTTTTTGTCTTCACCGCATTGTCGATGGTTTGCTTTACCATGGCCTGCTCATTGGCGATGATCGGCGATAGGAAATCAGTGTAGGTCAGCGGCGTATCCATGGGGTCCAATCCCAGTAGAGAACACGCTTCAGAAGAACAGAAAAACTCATTGCTTACGAGATCAATCTCCCAGTTGCCAAGCTTGGCTAACGCCTGTGTCTTGGTCAGTCGGCTTTTATTTATGTACAGCTCTCGAAAGGCCTGACCGGCCCTCAGCATGTATTTTGCTCGGTAGCCCAGCATTACCCAATTGATCGGCTTTGCAATGAAATCATTTGCGCCGGCTTCAAACGCCCGGGCGGTTGACTCGATATCATCCATTCCCGTAACCATGAGAACCTGAGGGTATTTTCCTCCGGGGAGATTGCGAATGGCCATGCACACCTCAAACCCGTCCATTTCCGGCATAACCACGTCAAGCAAAATCAGGTTTGGCTTTTGGGATTTAAAAAGGGACAGGGCGAGATGGCCGTTTTCGGCTTCAATAACATCAAAGTTTGCTTTGGCCAGTGCCGCACCCATGGTTAAGCGTAAAGAGACGTCATCATCCACAACCAGGGCCAGGGGCTTCTTTTGAGTATGCTTATCGTAACTCATTTGAAAACAACTCCTTTTTTAAACCATCTTTCACCTTGATAAATTCATCTTCAATTGATGTCACCAGGTCTGCGGTATTTTCGAGATGGTTTTTTTTGCAATTTCCTTCAAGTTCTTTACTCATTTTAGACAACTTTGTCGCTCCCACATTGGCGCTGCTTGATTTGAGACTGTGGGCATTTTTTTGTAAAACGTCGATATCGTTTAGCGCAAGGGATTCTCGCAGTTGCGATATCATCATCGCTGAACCCTCCAGGTACGCCTTGATGATTTTATCCAGGATACTTGGCTCTCCTTGGATTTGAAGATCCTGAAGCGCAAGAAGCATGCGTCGGTCAATTGAAGCGAAATCGTTTTCATCTTCCTTTGCAGGTCCCCTGTCCTGTACATCTTCAGGGAACGCTGATTTAAGGATAGCCAGAATCTGACTTTTAAGAAAAGGTTTACTCAGATAGTCGTCCATTCCGGCTGCCAGACATTTTTCCCTGTCCCCGTCAAGGGCATTTGCGGTTAATGCGATAACCGGTATGTTTTTTTTCAGGCCTTTTTCTTTTTCATGGCGCCGAATGTCTGATGTGGCTTGATAGCCGTCCAATACGGGCATTTGACAGTCCATGAAAATAAGGTCATAGGTCTTTTTCGATACGGCTTCAACCGCTTCCTTACCATTTGAAGCGATATCTACCTTGCAGCCAAAAAATTTGAGCATATTAGCGGCCACATATTGATTGGTTATATTATCTTCTGCAACAAGGACATGAATATTAAATTCCTGCTTGCCTTGAGCCATTTTAGTTGACTCGATGGCCTGTTCCGATCGTTCAGTTTCAGTGCTTATTTCAAAATCCACAGTAAAAGAAAAGTCGGATCCTTTTCCCGGCTCACTTTCGCACGCCAACCGCCCCCCCATTAATGAAACAAGTTCCTTGGAAATGACCAGACCCAGTCCGGTCCCGCCATATTTGCGGGTGGTCGATCCATCTGCCTGGGAAAAGGGCCTGAATAGCCGTTGACGGTCTTCATGGCTGATTCCGATACCCGTGTCACGGATCGATACATGGAGCTTTACTTTGTTCTGGGCATATTCTTTCGTAGCCACCCGGATGGCGACCTCGCCTTTTTGGGTAAATTTAATTGCATTTCCAACAAGGTTGGTGAGAACCTGCCGAAGCCGGGTCGGATCGCCCTTCAAAAAAATGCGGGTTTCCTCAGGAATGAGAACCGCCAGTTCAAGCCCTTTTGTGTGGGCACGTGACGCAAGCAGCTGTATGACATCATCGATCAGCAGTTGCAGATTAAAACGGATGGTTTCAAGTGCAAGCTTGCCTGCCTCGATTTTTGAAAAATCAAGAATATCATTAATGATTGCCAGGAGTGAATCGCCCGAACTTTGAATCGTTTTGGAAAAACGGCGTTGCTCTCCGGTGAGGTCTGTTTCCAACAACAACTCCGTCATCCCCAACACGCCGTTCATGGGGGTACGGATTTCATGGCTCATGTTTGCCAGGAACTGGGATTTTGTACGACTGGCTTCTTCGGCAGCATCTTTAGCGGTCTCTAAAGATAGAACCATCCCTTCCAGCTCATTTTTGGCCAGGGAAAGATCAGCCGTGCGTAATTTAACTCTTTTTTCCAAGTCGGCACTGTAGTGTTTCAAGTCTTCATCCCTGGCATGAATCTCGCCAATCATATCATTGAAACAATCAATCAATGTGCCAAACTCGTCTTCACCCTGTTTCTTTACCCGTACATGATAGTTCTTTTTGATGGTCACTTCTTTTATGGATTGCATCAATTCGAACAACGGGTCTGTGAAAATTTTCTGGATTTTGGCGGATAGAAGAAGCACAACCATGAGGGTAATGACCACTATGATTGAAACAACGCTATAATAGGTATGCAGCCGTTTGCGCACCTGCTGCATATCATCCACCAGATGAATTGCACCCACCAGAGTGTTTTTTGCGTGAACCGGCCGGATGATATGTATATAGCCGTTGAGCAAGCGGGTTACAAAACCATTTGCCTCCAATTCCTGCATAATGTCCTGACTGCCGGGATAAGCGGTGTTTAAATCGGTGATCAAAAGGTCTGCATCTATACCATTACGATGATATTTACTGTAGGTGTCGCCGTTTTTATCATACAGAATGGCTGCTGCAATTTCGGGTTTTGCCGCCAGTGCATTTAAGGTCTCTTCAGCAGCCAGTTCATCATCAAAAGCCATGGCCGCGCCACTGTTCAGGGCAACCAGGTCGGCGATGGAACGCAGCTCGCCAACAAGATTTTTTTTGGCGTTCCATTTCTCGTTTATCATCAAGGCTGTAGAAACCAGCAATAGGGCGAGTAAGGCCGTCAGACTTAAAAGAAGAAACAGCTTGGTTCTGATGGATAGATTACCCAATCGCAACTTCATGGGGTTCTTTTTCATTTGTCCCCCACAATAATCGCCAGCTTTAAAAGGCGGGAGCTTAATTTTAAATGCTGTTTTTGGGCGGTGGTCTCGTTGATCTCAAAATACAATCGCTCCTTTCTGTTGAAAAGATTGATTACACCGCCACTGTTGATAAACGTTTTTGTTTCGCCGATGGTTAACACCGGCTTTCCCTTCACGGCTGCAAGGGCATCAAGGAGAATGGCATGATCAATACCTTCACTGATAAACAATATATTACACGGGGCCGCATCTTCTGCCTTGGTTATAAAGCGAACATCAAGTGTGCGGGATTCGATTTTTTTCCCGTTAAGTGTTTGAAACGCTTCTTCAATGGCCTTATTGCCTAAAACGCAGAGTTTGAAGGGCTCAGTAGGGCTGACAAAGGATTCATCCGGCCACTGGGTATATCTGGCGAAGTTGAGTACAAATGCGGCTTTTACGGCATATTCCCCCATGCGCTGATCAAAAGCAAAAGCATTCCCTAGGGTAGAAAACAACAACAGCAGTAAAAAAACTGTGGAACAGCAGATCCTGTTCAATCGTTTCGCCAGTTCCGTATCTTTTTTCATCAGGAATCCTTAGAACTGGTAAGTTACTTTACCGTAAATGCCCCGTTGGACCTCGGTGGGCCGGGTAAAGCTTTCCTGAACAAATTCCAGATGACGGCTTTCCAGTAAATTCTGGCCGACCAGGGAAAGCTCCCAGTGGGCAGTGGGGCGCCAGGCCAGGCGAAGATCAAGGGTGAGGTACCCATCGATATCAAACCGATCATTGTCTGAGGCGACATATATGGAGCTTACGTTGTCCACATACCGAAGCCAGATATCCAGATCCAGATCTTTCCTGGGGGTGAGAGCCGAGCGGAAAGATGCCTGGTGGGTGGGCTCTTTCCCCACCTGTGCGCCATCTTCGAAGTCGCTGATAAGGTAGCTGTAGGCCAGGTCCAGCTTCAACCATTTGACTGCCTGCCAGGTTCCTGCCACCTCAACGCCGTAGGTATGGGCTGAAAAATTGTTGCTGAAACAAAGGGCCTGCTCAATGTATGTGCCCTGGAATACCGGCGTTGCTAGCTCAACGGTCCGCGCATTGTCATAGTCGTTGTAAAATGTGGCAATGTCCAGGGAAAAGGTGTGATTCGGTACAAAACGATAGCCCAGCTCATAGGCCGTGAGTTCTTCTGAGTCGTAGTCCGGGGTTCCCACGGTCTTGATGACTACAGGTAAAACAGCCGGGGGGCTTGAAGGTGGAATCACTTCATTGATGATAACGCCGTCATGCTCCACCCGGGACGGGGTTCGCACCGCACGGGAGATCGATGTCCACAGCTTATGGTTCGGGTGTGGCGCCCAGAGAAGCCGGATGCTCGGCTGAATCTCATGTCCGGTGTAATTATTATGTTCGAATTTTGATCCCAGGGTCAGCTGCAATCGGTTTTGCACAAGGGAAATTTCATCCTGGATAAAAGCGCTGTAAAGATCGTCACTGCGGGTGTCAGGATCGATTAAAACCAGGGGATTTCTGGCAAAATCATCGCTGGTGTGACGGTAGCGGGCTCCCCAGACAATGTCATGCCTGTTTCCCGCTGAAAATTGATGTTGGAAATCAAGGTCAAAACTGTTTCGTTTTTCATGGACATAGGCTTCTTTGCGTTCAGTTCGGTCATAATAGGCTTGCAGGCTAAATTCGGAGGTGGAAGATAATATGGATTGCCAGCGCGCCACCAGATTGCCCCCCGACACCTCGGTATCGTCATTTGTCTCCATACCGTTGGGCGTTGCCGGAGATAGAACCGTCACCTGTTGGTTTATATCCCCCTGGTAGATATCCCCCTGGAGTTTAACACTGTCATTGGCGTTTAATTTTGACTCCACACGGAATCCCCCCTGGCGTATGCCCCAGTCGTCACCGGCATCACTACCCTGGGAGAATTGGAATTCATCCCCTTTGAAACCTTTGGCGTATATGCGGCCGTAGGTCTTCTTTCCCAGGGAAGCGCCATACCGGGCACTGGTAAAGGCCTGTTCCTCACTGCCACCACCCAGACTCACCAGGCCGCCCTGGGTTTCCTTTGCATGCTTGGTCATGATATTGATAACACCGTTGACCGCATTGGCTCCCCAGAGCGTCGCACCGGGTCCCCGGATCACCTCAATGCGTTCCACATCTTCCAGCATGACGTTTTGTACTTCCCAGTAAACACCGGAGAAGGAGGGCGTATAAACGCTGCGTCCGTCAATAAGCACCAGCAGTTTGTCTGCAAAACGGCTGGTGGCACCACGGCTGTTGACCGCCCATTTGTTTGAATCTATACGGGCCACATTCAGTCCGGGTACCATGCGCAGGGCATCGGGGATGTTGGTAACCCCGGAGCGCTTTAAATCCTCGTTGGTGATGACAAAGATGGCTGCAGCGCTGTCTGAAAGATATTGCGCTTTTTTACTGACCGAAGTCACCTTGATACCCATAAGGTCTTCAATACTTAGGTCGGTCAAATCCGATTCTTCGGCACTAAGGGGCACCGTGTAACAGAGGACGGCCGCAATAGCTAAAACATATAGCATTTTAGCAAAACCGGTGTATGCCTGGTTTTTATCTGTGGCTGATCTGTATATCAACTGCTTCTCCCTTTGTCATGAATTGTGCACTGAAAAATCGCGCTGTCGCACCTCTTTATATGTGAGAGCGTGGCTCTTTTTGATACGAAAGTAGAGTAAATTCGCAGTTGCTGTCAAGGAAGTTGTCTGCTGAATTTGATTTATTAACTGAATGACAACGGGGATTTTAAAAATGATAATGAATGCCCACAAGCCAGTTCCTGCCGGGGGCAAGCATGCCGTCGCTGTAGTAGTATCTCTTGTCGGCAATGTTTTCGATCTTTGAGAAAACACTGAACGTATCAAAAAAATATTCGGCCCGGACATCCCCACGCAGGTATGCGGGCACGGTTTTCGTGTTTTTTGTGTTGGTATAGACCTTGGCGGTATGGAACAGATTCAGATCCAGGGAGAGCTTGTCCGTGGGTTTGAAATTTAAATAACAGTTGAATTTGTGCTTGGGTTTTGCCGTCAGCCTCAGACCGGTTTGATCATTCTTGGCCAGAAGATAGGTGTAGGCGCTTGTGATGTTTACTGTGTCCGTAAGGGCCCAGTTCATGCCCACATCCCCTCCCTTGTATGTCACCTGTCCGATGTTCAGATATTGCCCGATGCCGTTGTTGTCACGGACATAGGTGATCCTGTCCTTAAGGCTGTTGTAAAACAGGGTGAGATGGGCGGACAGGGCCGGCGTTATGGACATGGAAAGCCCCAGTTCATAGTTGTCGGCCGTTTCCATTTCAAGATCCGGGTTGGCAATGGTCGTAGCGGTTTCATTGTACCGGTGGTAAAATGAGGGCGTGTTGTTGGCCCGGTTGTAAGCGGCGGAGACCTGCCAGTTCTTTTTTTTGTAGTCCAGTTTGATTTCAGGGTTCACGGCCCTGTCAAACGCTGAATAGTATACCCCCCTGACGCCCAGGGTCAGGGTGACCGGTACGGATTTGAATCCCTTTTCCCAGGAAGAAAAAACAGACCATGAGGATTCTTCCTGGGTGGAAAAGGATGTGCTCGTTGCCTCTCCCCATTCATATCCCCCACCCATGTTCAGCCCGTTGAGGGCATCAAAGGCATGGGAATAGCTGAAATCCTGTCCGAACTTTTTTACTTTAATGGTTTTATCAAGGTGTTTGCTCGTGTCTGTGTTGTGCTTCTTACCCTGGTTCAGGTAGGTTTTGCCCTTGAATTTATCCATGGTTGCAAGGAATGAAAACAGGGAAAGTGTTGTTTCCTTCCGGGAATAAGGGGTGGGAAACGCTGGCAAACCGCTCAACCCCCTTTTATCGCGCATATAATCGGCTGAAAAGATGAACTCTTTGTTCTTTTCCGGGGAATACTCCAACCGGGTGCCCAGTCTGCCGGTTTCCTTGTCATTGTTGGTCTTATACCCGTCAAAGGTGTTGTATTCCCCTGAGACGCCCACCCCCAGTTTACCATGGGCCATGGAGGCGTTTGCCTTGGTGTTGAAGGCGTCATTCTTACCGCCTTGGGTCTTGATATGGCCTTTGATCTGTTTGATTTTTCGGGTGGTGATGAGGATGACGCCGCCTGCGGCATCACTGCCATGCTCCACCCCGCCCTTGCCCCGGAGAATCACGATTTTTTCTATCTCTTCCAGGGTGACCATGTCCCACCGGACGCCCCCATGGCTGGAGGTGGGGTCGTTGATGGGCTTGCCGTTGACAAACACCTTGACCTTGGATGACCCATGGATGGAAACCGATGTATCCCCGGCCTTTACCCCAGGCACCCGGTTGAGCACATCCCCGGTGGTGTTGGCGTTCATCTCCTTGATTTTTTCGGCTGTTATGACGATGTTGCTGCCGCTGTTTTGCTCTTCGGCTCCTGCCGGGGTGATCCCTGTTTGCAGAATCAAGAAAACCACCAGCAGGATCGCTGGAACCATATATTTATGCCCCACGGGGTCACCTTGAAATACCCCCGGACCGGCGGAATCGGTCCGGGGGTATCCTTTTTTTTAAAACACAGTTGCTTAAACGCAGATCGTGAACTTTAGAACTTGTATTCAACACCAACGGCAAATGTGGTTCCGTCAGCGGGATAGTAGTAATCCTTGCCGGAGCTTGTGTAGGCATATCCGTCATACGCTTTGTCCAGGATATTATCCACTGCAATAAAGAACTCGTAGGATTCATGTTCCAGGGTCAGTTTGGTGTTTACCAGGGCATATCCGCTGTAGTAGGAGGAGTTCAGGTTGTCCATGGCAAATTCGTCCTGGGCCAGGAGGCTGACATTCCAGATCAGTTCATGGGCGGCAAGTTTCACCAGGGAGGTTTCAAGATCGATATTCAGCTTGTTGGAGGGCACTTTGTTGATTTCGTTGCCGTTGATGTTCTCACCGTTCTTGGCAAAGATGTCCTCTGCGTATTTCGAATCCGTATATGTATAGGAGACGGCATAGCTGAACCGGTCACAGGGCTTTCCTGACAGGGTCAGCTCAAATCCCTGGATCACGGCTTTGCCGATGTTTTGTTTGCCCATGTATTTGCCTGAATCACTGTAGGCCGAGTCCATCATATCATCCATGGTCAGGTGGTAGATGGCGGCATCAACCGCCAGCCATTTGCCCACCTGGTGCCTGAGACCGATTTCATACTGGGTAAAGGTTTCCGGCTCAAGTACAAAGGCATTCTTGGCAGAATAGGAGCCGCTGGCGTAGTAGTCGTAGATTGAAGGTGCCCGGTAGGATTTGCTGAAGCTCGTGTAGAGGCTCAAGCTGTCCGTGGGCTGATAGCTGATACTCAGTTTGGGGTTGAACTTGTCGTAATCCGGTTCGCCATTGTAATCGTATTTTCCATCCTCGCTGAAATCGTAGTCGGCATTGTTGTCGAATTCAAAGTAGTCATACCTGAGACCCGCAGTCACGGTCAGGTTGTCCAGAATGGAGAACTCATCCTGGATGAAAACACCAATGATGTCACTTGCAAAATTCCCGCTCTGTTTGGGATACGGTTTTGTGTAGGGTGCACCAACGGTTTTTGAGGTGGCTTTGGTTGTTTTCAGGTCAATATCATTCTTGTCATAGTCAAATCCCATGGAGAATTTGTTTCCTCTGTTGAACAGATCCTGCTTGAACGTAAGCACTGATCTCATCCCGAACACATCTTCATTCAGATCCTCCAGATAGGGAGTGGATGATGCCATGGGATAGTTCTCATAGGTTTTATCCCTGTTCTTGTAGTAAAGACTGGTGCTCAGATCAAAGGCGGATTTCTTCATGGAAAGGTTCAGGCCGGTGATCAGATCCTGGTTTTCGGTCAGGCT
Source organism: Desulfobacterium sp. (assembly GCA_016342325.1). Classification (GTDB taxonomy): domain Bacteria; phylum Desulfobacterota; class Desulfobacteria; order Desulfobacterales; family Desulfobacteraceae; genus Desulforapulum. The sequence goes on along the minus strand of JAEINR010000101.1, from coordinate 7,152 downwards.
GTAGTCGGTTGCCTGGGTGGGGTTTTCCTCTTTCTGGGCGGCGGTCAGTTTTTTTGCAAGGGATCTTTCCTTGTCTGCTACATTGACATAGGCGCCGATCCGTGTGTCATCGGAAAGCCAGTATCCCAGTTCGCCGTTGACATAGAAATTGTCCAGCCAGGTTTCGTCCCGGTAGCCGTCCTCATCCCTTTTTTTGACGTTTAAGTTATAGTCCCATTTGTCCTTTCCGCCATGGATGAGGACCGAGGTGCGCTGGTCGTTGTTGGAACCGGCAATGGCACTTAACGAACCGCCAAAGTCGTTTTTGCCGCGTTTAGTCATGATATTGATGACGCCCCTGGCTGAATTTCCCCCGTACAGGGAGGACATGGGGCCTTTGATCACCTCGATTCTTTCAATGTTCTCAATGGGGATGGCTTCAAAATCAGTATATCCGAATTTTCCCAGGCTTACGGGAATACCGTTGAGTATCACCTCGGCGCCGGGACTCATGCCGATGTGGGTGCCCCTGAAAGAAATTTTGGGCTCAAGGCCGGAGGCATTGGTATAAAATACCCCGGGGAGCTTTCTCAACAGGTCGGCCACGTTTTTGGTGTTTCCGTTTTTTATATCGTCTGCGGTGAAAACAGCTATATTGGAAGCGGTCTTAAGGATCGTGTTTTCCGTCTGGGTTGCGGTGACAACCATGGCATCCAGCTGTTGAACGGTTTTACTTTCCTTTTCTTCGGCAAGGGCCGGAACGCTGCAACAGGTGAGAAATGCGGCAATTATCCCCAGGGCCGTCAATCTGTTCTTCATCTTTTTTTTCCTTTAAAGTCATTTTGTTACCGGACCTGTCCTGGAAGAATTACGGCCTTTTATCCGTGATTCTTTCAAGTAAATATGTCCGGTCAACCCATTTGTGATGAATGAACCAAGATTTTTTTGGGGGTGTGGCGTGGAAACAAAAAAATCCTGGATCGCATATATACCAACGATCCGGGATTTCCCGTTCTTATCCAGCAGGATCATGGAACCTGTCTCCGTCCTCGAGAATCAGATTCTTTGTCATCCAGGCAGGTCTTCTGACTTTCCTCCCCCTTCGGCAGCCTTCCCACCCTGGTTGTCTTCCTGGCCCGGATGATAAACACCGGAATCAGGCATGACAGGGCAGTGGCATACAATGGCTGAAAGGGTTTCCCCAGGTTTCTGTCGAAACATAAGGAAAGGATCACAGCGGCGGGCCCGTCCCCGATTTCCACGGGGTTCCCTGTTAAAGCGTCCGGCATTGTACATGCCCGGAGGCTTCTGTGCTTAAAAAGCACCTGAATGCTTTTTTAGTCATATTTTTAAGCATTATTTTGCTTGATAGTCAATAGATAAAAAAATAGTAACCAATGTTCTTTGTCCATGAAGCTTCTTGACAGATCCATTATTATCTTGTAGCAAAAGAGTCGTTTCATCAGGTGCAATTGCTTAATAGGGAATCCCGTTTGAACCGGGAACGAGCCCATCGCTGTAATCGGGGACGAAGACTGCAATAATGTCACTGGACAGAAGCTGCTTTATCATGGCAGCTTCAACCGGGAAGACGCAGCCAGTAGAGAGATCCGAGAGTCAGAAGACCTGCCTGGGGAAAGGATGCGGTGCATGGGAGTGCTGCCCGTCCGATGATCTACTGGATAAAAAGGGAAATCCACAGATTGATATGTTTCAGTCTGGGGATTTTTTTATTTTCGGGACTGGATAACAGAACCTGACAGGAGATCATATGTTTCATAGCAAAGTCTTCCCGTTTTCAGCCATTGTCGGTCAGGAAAATCTAAAGCTTTGCCTGATCCTCAACGCCATCAACCCAGGAATCGGCGGGGTATTGATTCGCGGGGAAAAAGGAACTGCAAAATCAACAACGGTTCGCGGTCTTGCCGATATTTTGCCGCCGCCGTTTTCCCTTGTTACCCTGCCCCTGAACGCAACCGAAGACAGGGTGACAGGGGGCATGGATTTCAACCGTGCCATCAAAGAGGGAAAAAAGATATTGCAGCCGGGGGTGCTGGCCGAGGCCCATCAGGGTATCCTCTATGTGGACGAGATCAATCTTTTGGATGACCATATTGTGGATATCATCCTTGATGCCGCAGCATCCGGAATGAATCGGGTGGAACGGGAGGGGATCTCCTTTTGCCATCCGGCAAGCTTTATGCTGGTGGGTACCATGAATCCAGAAGAGGGGGATTTAAGGCCCCAGCTCCTTGATCGTTTCGGGCTTTGCGTGGAGGTTGTTTCGGAAAAAGATCCCGAACTCCGGGTGATTCTCATGGAAGAGCGGGAACGCTATGACCAGGATCCTGATCAATACAGATCCGTCCATGGAAAAGAGAATCAAACCCTTGCCGAAATAATCAAACAGGCTGGTTTACTGCTGCCCCGGGTGAAAATAACAAAGCCGTCAAGGGCGTTTATTGCCGAGCTGTGTTCCACAAATAATGTGGCGGGCCATCGGTGTGACATCGTTCTTGAACAGGCGGCAAAGGCCCATGCGGCATGGCTTGGGCACACCGAGGTAACCCTTGACGACATCGGCATTGTGGCAGGGTTTGCCCTTTTCCATCGGAAAAGGGATGCTGCCCCACCGCCGCCTCCGGAACCGCCCCAGCCGGATAAAGATGAACTGGATAAAGACCAGCCGGATAAAAACCAGGACGACAACGAACAAAATGAAGACCCGGAGCAAACCGGGCAAGAAAATCCAGGTCCGCCCGACAAGGAAGAACCGGGCCAAGAAGGGATCGATAAAGAACCCGGGGAGATGGAAACGCCGGACAAAAATCAGGAAAATGCCCCGGAGACCGGCGGAGATAAAAACCCCCAGGACCCGGAACAGGTCTTTGAGGTCGGCGCTTCTTTTCAGGTGAAAAAGATTTCTTCGCCCAAGGATCGCAAGATGCGAAGGGGCTCCGGCAGACGATCCCGGAGCCGTGTCTCCCAGAAACAGGGGCGGTATGTAAAATCCTCCATGAAGCGGATCAACAACGATGTGGCCCTGGATGCCACATTAAGGGCAGCCGCCCCGTTCCAGGCCGCAAGGGATATTCCCCAGGGGTTGATGGTTTGCCTTAAACCCGAAGATATAAGAGAGAAAATCAGGGAAAAACGCATGGGTAATTTCCTTGTTTTTCTTGTGGATGCAAGTGGTTCCATGGGCGCCCGGGGGCGCATGGCGGCATCCAAGGGGGCGATCCTCTCTTTGCTCCTTGATGCCTACCAGAAACGGGACCGGGTGGCCATGGTCTCCTTCAGGAAATCCGAAGCATGGGTCAACCTGCCGCCCACATCTTCCATTGAACTTGCGGCCTCCTATCTTAAAGAGATGCCGGTGGGGGGAAGAACGCCGCTTTCTGCAGGTCTTGAGAAAACCCATCAACTGGTAAACAACGCCCTGAACCGCGATCCCGGCACACGGCCCATCGTTCTCATCATCACTGACGGGAAATCCAATGTTGCTCTTGGGGAGAACAAGCCGGTTGATGAGGCGCTCATGTTTGCATCCAAAATGGGGGAGGATGACAGGGTCAAATATATTGTGGTGGACACGGAATCCCAGGGCATTGTCACCTTTGGGCTTGCACCTAAAATTGCTGCGGCCATGGGTGCGGACTGTTGTAAAATCGATGATCTAAAGGCTGAAGCCCTTGTGGGGCTTGCCAGGGCTTCGGCATAAGGCATAAGGCATAAGGCATAAAACATTAAGGAGATAGTTTGATGGAAAAGCGAGAGATCTTTCCCTTTACCGCCATTGTGGGCCAGGAACAGATGAAACTTGCATTGATACTCAATGTGATTAATCCCGCCCTTTCCGGGGTGCTTATCCGGGGGGAGAAGGGAACGGCAAAATCAACGGCGGTCAGGGCCCTTGCCGAAATTCTGCCACAGATAGAGGTCATTAAACGGTGTCCTTTCCGGCTTCAAGCGTCGGAGACAGGGGAGATCTGCAAAAAATGCGTTGTCGGGGATTGTCCTTCAAGCCGGGACATGGATTGCGTTCCCGAAACCTGCATGGCTGCCATCAAGGTGATCGAACTGCCCGTGGGTGCCACCGAAGACCGGGTGGTTGGCACCATGGATCTTGAGCATGCCCTTAAAAAAGGAGAAAAGAGAGTCGATCCGGGTATCCTTGCCGCAGCCCACCGGGGGATTCTCTATGTGGACGAGGTCAATCTTCTGGACGACCATGTGGTGGATGTACTGCTTGACTCGGCTGCCATGGGCGTTAACACCATTGAACGGGAAGGGGTTTCTTTTTCCCATCCGGCACGGTTTACCCTGGTTGGCACCATGAATCCCGAAGAGGGGGAGCTCCGGCCCCAGCTCCTGGATCGTTTTGGCCTTTGCGTGAGCATTGAAGGTGCCCATGATCCGGAAGAGCGGGTCGCAGTAATGGAGAGGCGGGCTGAATTTGATGATGATCCAAAGGCGTTTTGCCAACGGTGGCAGGAGGAATCAAGGGCGCTTTCAAACAAGATTGAGCGTGGCATTTCCCTCTATCCCCGGGTCACCATTGAACGGCCGCTTCTTTTTGAAATCGCATCGTTTTGCCTTGATGTGGGGGTTGACGGCCACCGGGGCGATATCATCATCTTAAAAACAGCCAAGACCCTGGCCGCCTACCATGGCCGGACAGAGGTGACAAGCCAGGATGTCGCACATGGGGCTGAGCTTGCGCTTCCCCACCGGATACGGAGAAAACCCCTCCAGGAAGTGGCAAGCGATGTCAACGCCCTTCGTAATCAAAACAGAAAGGGCAAGGCCGTTTAGCGCTGTAAGAAGGTGCCTGATTGTCCATGCCCGGGAGAAACAATGATTTTGGAAACATATTACAACGCATTGGAGATACACCGGAACCAGAAGAAAATCTACGCCATGTTCAAGAAGCCCCACAGGGTGATCTCCACCTGCAGGATCAATGGCGGACTCAGGGATGATCTCGGTGTGCTGCTCAACCATCAATCCTGTGAACCCTGCAACCATAAAAGACCCTCTGCCGGAAAATCGATCACCCAGCCGGAAGCGTATCTTGAAAGCGTCTGTCTGGAAGAAAATTTGGATCACAGGGTCTGCGCATCCCTTGGGACCGCTGCCAACATGAATTATGCTGCTGTCGAAGAGATGCACTTCAAAGGGCTTACCGTGGTTGCCGTCACCACAGGTGGAGTGGAAGGAAATGCGGGAAGGGCCGGGGATGATGCCCAGTATTACGAATCCTGTGGAAAATTCATCCATGAAGATGATCCTGAAAAGCAACCTGTGCCGGGAACCATTAACACCATGCTGTTTATCAACAAAACCCTGACCCAGGGAGCCATGGTGCGGGCCATTGTGACGGCGACCGAAGCAAAGAGTGCAGCCCTCCAGGAGCTGAATGTAAATTCCAGGTATTCCAATGGTACGGCCACGGGCACGGGTACGGACCAGATCGGCATTGCATCGCTTCTGGGAGATGAATTTCCTTTGACAAGTTCCGGCAAGCACACAAAACTTGGGGAACTGATCGGAAAAACCGTTAAAAAATCGGTCATGAAAACCCTGGCTTTGCAGAATAAATTGACCGCCCAGGGCCAACGATCGGTCAAGATTCATATCGAACGTTTTGGCACCGATAAAAAAACAAATGCAGAAGGGGATCTGCCAGCACCTGGACATTGAGAAGGCCATTGTCATGGGACTTCTGCCCGACATGGACAGGGACAAGTTCAGCTACATGGGCAACAGCTCCATTGCCGGTGCCTACATGGCCCTTCTTTCCAGGGATTATCGCCAGGAAGCCCTCACCATATCCAACACCATGACCTATCTTGATTTCTCCAGCAACATTAAATTCATGGATGAGTTCACCAAGGCCCAGTTCCTGCCCCACACGGAAGGACGCCTGTTCCCAAGTGTCCGGGTCAATAACCCATGCAAGGGAAATGCAGCCTGACAAACCCTAATCCCCGGATTGAAACGTAATTCAATCCGGGGATATTTCTATTTCCCCAGGCCCTTTTCCCCTCCCTGGGGTTTTCAAGTCAGAGGATGGATTATCGCCAATAAAGAAAGGAATCAGTTTTTATATATGCACAGATGTGGTAGTCAAGAGTCAAATGTTAAAAACCGCATTCTAAGCGATCAGATGATAGTTTCTAATCAATGCTGGCAAAGCCCAAATGCTTGTAGCGTGGCGTTGTCCTGAAAACAGCAGAACTTATTTTGGAGGGATAAAATGAAACAAATTATACGCCTCGCCTTTTTATGTTCCTTTTTGACTCTACTGGGGTGTACTCCGGTCAACAAATCGCAAGTAGGAGGAAAGGTGTCAGTGTCTCAACTTGAGTTGATTGATTGGATGACGTCTTACTACAAGAATCCCTCCCCGAAAGAGTTCCCGAACTGGCTCAAGGAACTGAGCTCGGAGGGGTTGTTGAAAGATGAGAAGAAACAATTTCCCTTTCTTGGTTTTGCGGCTACGGTATTCGAAGCCAATGCTGACCAAGTTCCTGAATGGATCCGGACAATTGACGTACTCCCACAGCAAGATAGAAAAACCGTCTTGATTGCACTTTGGCTATCAAATACCGAAGAATCACATAATGCGCTGTCGGATATTTCACGTAATAACTTGCTCCAAACACATAATTATTTTAACCTTCAGACCCAACGACTCCAGTTTCCGCCGAGCTTGGATACAATTGATAAATACTGGGGGGGTCTTGATATTCAGTGGGGACGATTCCTGGCCTCGGGTGCTAAAAAGCCGATAATAAACATTACCTCAGTTCTGGAACTTGCATCGTTTTTAGGTTCAAATAAAAAATATCCGAAGCCCGAGACTAAAGACGAAAAGTGGGCAAGAATAAACGAAGTACTATTTACAACCGCAATGAGGTCTTTACGGAGTAATTGCAAAAGGCATCCCAAGGTTCTGGAAATCTGCGAGCAGATATATGAAGAAGGGAAGCTTGATCGCTTAGCTCAGTGGTCTCTAAAGTCTGTTTTAATTGAAATGAAGCCAGATAAATACAAGATCGAAGTATCCTCCAACCAAGTAAAATCAGTGGACGTAAAAAGTAAATATTCGGCTTAGTCATTCAGAATTTATTTTTTCAACAACACCCTAAATTTTTTGTTGAGAGGATA
>JAEINR010000100.1 GCA_016342325.1 Desulfobacterium sp. | reverse complement strand
CGATTTAGTTTTAAAACACTATCTCGACCGGACAAGATAATTGACGCGAACCGGACAAAGTAATTGACGCGAGACAATGGATGATGCACTTAATGTCCTATTGTGGGGAAGAGTCACAGAAATGACATATAATGAAGCGCATGACAGCTGGAAAAGCAAAGTCGTTGGCAAAGATATTGACGGCGAGAAGCTTGTCTTTGTCGCTGAAGTCTATGAGTCTTGCCATACAGTTCGATGTATAACGGTATTTTGAGGGGGGACGTGTTATGAAATGCCATGGGTGCAATTGTAAAATGACAGAAGTACGTGAGGATTACCATTACCTGGAATCCGGACTTGATAATGTGTATATCACAAATGTTTGTGTGTATAAATGCGATTGCGGTGAATCCTTTGCGTCAATCCCAGCAGTTGTCAAGCTGAATGAAATGATTGGCCGGTCAATAGCAAAGAAACGTAGCAGACTTAATGGTAGAGAAATTAAATTCTTACGAAAGAACGTTGGGTTGAATGCGAATGCTCTCGCAGAATATATTGGCGTGGATAAATCAACGGTATCGAGATGGGAAACCGGAAAACAGCAAATAGACAAATCCCACGATCGTATTGTCAGAATAATTTATGCCCACGTTAAGAACCTTCCCCTGGAAGAATTCAACAGCATCATTGAAGATTTTAAGGGCATAACCCAGAAAGACGATAATTTACCCATTTACGTTCCAATCGAAACTCTAACTTCTTTTCAGCAATTTAAATGCGCCATTTGTTAAATTTATCAAACCACCATTCGTAAACAATGTCGCTTGTCTTGGACGTATCCGGTACTGGGTGCGTTCCATTCTCCCGAGTCACCCTGAAGATTTCACAAAACTTACGTATAAGATCAATGCCACCGCTCCGACACTTACGGGCAAAATGAAAGCTGACACCACCCACCCAGCACCGGCAGGTTTTTGTTTTGTGAATAATGATTTTCAGGGGGGTGGGAAATGACACCAAAACAGGAGCTTATGAAAGAATTGAATGCCAATGAGTCTAACGTCATATGATAGAGTGGAGTGAGCTATTATTGATAAAACGTTATCGGTGTAGCACCACAAGATAATAGATGGATGGGAAATGTGAAAAAGAAGCTCACTACCGCACAAAAGCGTGCCAGAAAAAAAGCTAAAGCTGAAAGACACAAAAAGTATATGTGGGTCTTCATGAATGGAAAGCAGGTCAGGGTCAAAAGACCACCCACGATAGACGGAATGGGTGTTGACGAATACATTCTACAAAATGCTGATCCAATATGGCTTCATCAGAATGACATGTGGGAATATATTCAAACAGAAGAAGATGACTGACCTTTTTTCTGCATTACACCCGGGAGTGGTTCAACCGTTATGTTGCAAGGAGTATCAGGATGTTTAGTTATAGAACCCTTGAATCATCAGATGCGGAAATTATCTCAAGATTTCATGCTTTAGTGCCAACACTCCAGGCTTGCTTCTGTATCGCAAATTGGGTTTCGTGCCCGTTGATATGGAAGTTCGGCTAACCCGAAATGGACAGAGGGTGCCTCTGATTCATATGCACAAATATGCAAGATAACATGGCAAATACCCGCGGCTCGAGAAATCGCTGTGACGGGTAGCTGGTTGCATATAAAGAACAGGACCGTCCGCATCACCTCATAATCCCCATGTCATAATTATCCAATCCCATACCCGCTGATCATAATTCTTAGCGGTTTCTATCCTGTCGGTATCTTATTCTAATTATAATTCGTTGCCTTGGAACGCTTTTGGACTTCACCTTTGAAGGACAGGGGCTGGATTATTTGTTCATGCTCAGATTGTAATAAGGGCAATAAGGTAAGCCTGACCCCATTCAGAGGGTTGTTTTTGGTTATTGTTGGTTACTTGTCTCTTGGAGTTCTGGTTTCTATAGTTAAGGATTGACAAACGATAACCGTGGGTCTATTAAGGCAAAAAAAGGGTTTGTGCTGGATGGACCTTGAAATTTCATGACAGACTCTTCTGAACAAAAGAGCCGGTTTATTGATTCATAGAGGAGAGAACATGAAGACTGTTCCAGTTCAAGAAGCAGTGGGTATGGTGTTGTGTCACGATTTAACCCGTATTGTACCGGGAGAGTTTAAGGGAAGGGCCTTTAAAAAAGGCGATGTGGTCGGGGAAGATGATGTTGAGACGCTTCTGAAGATGGGCAAGGAGAATCTCTATGTCTGGGAGGTGGCCGACGGGTTTGTCCATGAAAATGAGGCGGCAAGGCGCATTGCCATCGCGGCATCCGGCCCTGGGATATGCCTGACCGAACCCAGTGAGGGACGCATCAACTTTATCGCTGACACCGACGGGCTGTTGAAAATCAATGTCCAGGCCCTGAACAGGATTAATGCCATTGACCAGATGGTGTTCGGCACCCTGCACACCAATCAGCAGGTGGGTAAAAAACGTGCAGTGGCCGGCACCCGGGTTGTGCCCCTGGTAATTGAAGAGGAAAAGATCGAGCAGGTGGAAGAGATCTGCCGGAAGGCGTTTCCCATCGTTGAGGTGAAGCCCTTTATTGCCTGTAAGATCGGCATGGTCACCACTGGCAGTGAAATCTACAATGGCCGTATCGAGGATCGTTTCGGTCCGGTTATCCGTGAAAAATTTGACGGCCTCAACGGGTCCGTCACCCGCCAGATTTTAACTTCAGATGACGTTGACATGACCGTTAGTGCCATCAGGGAACTGGTGGATGAAGGGGCGGACATGATTGTGGTCACGGGGGGCATGTCCGTTGATCCGGATGACCAGACCCCGGCGGCTATCCGCGCCACTGGCGCCCGGGTGGAGACCTATGGCTCGCCAGTTTTCCCCGGCGCCATGTTCATGCTTGCCTATCTGGGGGATGTGCCTGTGGTTGGGCTTCCCGGGTGCGTCATGTACTACAAAGCCACTATCTTTGAATTGATCATCCCCAGACTGGTGGCAGGAGAAAAGGTGGTTCGCCAGGATATCGTGGAGTTGGGCCATGGCGGATTCTGCGAAAACTGTCCCGAGTGTCACTACCCTGCCTGTCCCTTTGGAAAGAGCTAGGGCGTTGTTCGGGGGGCAAAAATATCGTCATTTCGTTCAGAAGCCCAATTGGGCCTTACTGATTCCATCTAAAAAATCGTTTTAACCATAAAGGAGTAACCTAGGATGTTAAAAAAAACACTCAATGTTAATGGGGTTGTCAGAACTGTTCTGGCCAATACCAAAGATACCCTGTCCACTGTATTACGCAAGCAACTGCTGGTGCTCGGTGTCAAGGTCGGCTGTGACGCAGGCCAGTGCGGTGCCTGTAATGTTATCATGGACGGCAAACTGATCCGCTCCTGTATCACCAAGATGACCCGTGTGCCTGAGGGGGCTGCCATCACCACCATTGAAGGTATTGGTACGCCTGATAATCTTCACCCCATCCAGCTTGCCTGGATCGCCCACGGCGGCGCCCAGTGCGGATTCTGCACCCCTGGATTTATTGTTTCCTCCAAAGCGCTTTTGGATGCCCACCCCAACCCTTCCCGTGAAGATATTCGCGACTGGTTCCAGAAATACAAAAACGCATGCCGTTGTACCGGATACAAACAGCTTGTGGATTCAGTCATTGATGCCGGCAAGGTGCTTCGGGGCGAAATGACCGCTGAAGAGCTTGCCTTCACGATTCCTGAAGACGGTCGCATCTGGGGCAGCAGCATGCCCCGCCCCTCATCCGTGGCAAAGGTGACCGGTACATGGATGTTTGGCGCGGATCAGGGCGTGCTCATGCCTGAGGAGACCTTGAAGATCGCCATGGTTCAGGCGGAAGTCTCCCATGCCAACATCCTCTCCATTGATACCGCTGAAGCTGAAAAGATGCCCGGGGTTCACAGTGTTCTGACCCATAAGGATGTCAAGGGCAAGAACCGTATCACAGGGCTCATCACCTTCCCTTCCAACAAGGGTGACGGTTGGGATCGTCCCATCCTTTGTGATGAAAAGGTGTTCCAGTATGGGGATGCCATTGCCCTTGTCTGTGCCGATACCAAGAAAAATGCAGACGCGGCCGCAGCCATGGTCAAGGTCGAGCTTGAGCAGCTGCCCGAGTACATGAGTGCGCCGGCAGCCATGGCGGATGATGCCATTGAAATCCATCCCGGAACGCCCAATATTTACTATGTCCAGAAGATTGCCAAGGGCGAAGAGACCGCTCCCATATTTGAAAAGGCAGACCATGTCATCGAAGGCGACTACTATGTGGGTCGCCAGCCCCATCTGCCCATTGAGCCGGATGTGGGGTTCTCCTACATGAACGAAGAGGGCAAACTGGTTATCCAGTCCAAATCCATTGGTTTGCATCTTCATATGTATATGATCGCTCCGGGTCTGGGTGTTGAGCCGGAAAACATGATCATGATCCAGAATCCCACCGGCGGTACCTTTGGTTACAAGTTCAGCCCCACCATGGAAGCCCTGCTGGGGGTTGCAACCCTGGCCACAGGCCGTCCCTGCTATCTTGAGTATACCTACAAGCAGCAGCAGCAGTATACGGGCAAGCGTTCTCCGTTCCTGACCAATGTGCGCCTGGCCGCCAATAAGGATGGAAAATTTTTGGGCATGGAGACCGACTGGTCCGTTGACCATGGTCCCTATTCCGAGTTTGGGGATCTACTCACCCTCCGGGGCGCCCAGTTCATCGGTGCCGGTTATGACATTGCCAACATCCGCGGTGAAGGCCGCACCGTTTGTACCAACCATTGCTGGGGTGCTGCGTTCCGTGGCTATGGCGCACCTGAAAGCCAGTTTCCCTCGGAAGTGCTGATTGATGAGCTGGCGGAAAAAATGGGCATGGATCCGTTGGAGCTGCGCTATATCAATGTGTATCGTGAAGGCGCCACCACCCCCACGGGATGTGCTCCCGATGCTTACTCCCTGCCGGATCTGATCGACCTTATCCGTCCCAAGTACGAAGCGGCAAAGACCAAAGCTGCAGCCGACTCCACACCCGAGATCAAGCGCGGCGTGGGTGTTTCCGTGGGTGTTTATGGTTCCGGTCTGGACGGCCCGGATACGGCTGAGATCGATGTGGAACTCAATGACGACAATACCGTCACTGTTTTTGCCACCTGGCATGATCATGGCCAGGGTGCTGACCAGGGGGTTCTGGGTACTGCCCATGAGGCCCTTCGGCCCATGAAGATCACCCCGGATCAGATCCGGCTGGTGATGAACGACACCAGCCTCTGCCCTGTTGGCGGTCCCGCCGGTGGCAGTCGCTCCCAGATGGTAATCGGCCAGGCAATCCTCAATGGTTGCAAGGCCCTGCTGGATGGTGCCCAGAAGGCAGACGGCACATTCCGCAACTATGATGAGATGAAAGCCGACGGCCTTGGGACCAAGTTCCACGGTAAATGGTCGGCACCCTGTGCCGATGGTGATGAGAATGCCCAGGGTGATCCCCTGGCAGGCTACATGTACGGCGTGTTTCTGTCTGAGGTTGCGGTTGATGTTGCCACCGGTAAAACCACGGTTGAGTCCATGGTGGTGGGTGCCGATGTGGGGTCCATCAACAACAAGCTGGTGGTTGACGGTCAGATCTACGGTGGTGTGGCCCAGGGTATCGGCCTTGCGCTTACTGAAGATTATGAGGACATCAAAAAGCACGCCACACTGGCCGGAGCGGGTTTTCCTTACATCAAGCAGATTCCGGACAATCTGGAGATCATGTACATTGAGACTCCCCGTGAGCGTGGACCCTTTGGCGCTGCCGGTACCGGCGAGATGCCATTGACCGCTCCCCATGCGGCCATCATCAATGCCATTTACAATGCCTGCGGCGCACGGGTCAGGGACCTGCCTGCCCGTCCTGAAAAGGTGTTGGCGGCCATGCCCAAGTAACCGGCGTTGCCGACCATATGCTCTGGTTTGCATGTGGGATTTTGTATATCTATAGAGTCCGTTCCCAGGCATTGGTTCGAGAGTCCGTTAGCGGGCATCCGTTCGAGTGCGGATAGTTATAACGGAGCATAACACAACCAGCAAAGGGCGACTCCGGCATCCGACGGAGTCGCCCATTGTTGGTTGAGGAGAGAGGAGGATAGAAGAGGAGAAAAATGGATCAGAAAACATTGCGCCAAATGGAAAAACACTGCATTCAGGAGGAGGCCCCGGCCTGCCGGTCTGCCTGTCCCCTGCACGTGGATGTGCGCACCTTTGTCCTTCAGGTGGGGAAGGGGAAATGGAATGATGCCTGGAAAACCCTGAACAAGACCCTGCCGTTTCCCGGCATTCTGGGCCGAATCTGTGACCATCCCTGTGAAGATAGCTGCCTCAGGAGCACCCTTGGCGGCGGCATTCGCATGGGGGAGCTGGAAAAAACCTGCGTGAACCAGCCTAAGCCCAGGATCCGGGTGATTCCCATACCGAAAAAAAGCGAGAGCATGGCTGTGGTGGGAGAGAGCTTGAGTTCCCTGGTGGCAGCCCTGGAACTTTTGCGTAAAGGATATGATGTCACCCTGTTTAGCTCCCTGGATAAACTTGGAGGAAGCCTGTGGGCGCTTCCCGATGAAACCCTTCCCAAGGATGTCCTGGAAAAGGAGCTTGTGATCCTCCACACCCTTGGACTTAAGGTTGAAAAAAAGAAGATGGGCAAAGGGTTGCTCGCCCCGTTGCAGGAAGCGTTTTCAGCGGTCTATCTTGGCCTGGACAGCCCCAATGGTGCCCGCATGGCCCAGGAGAAAAAGCCGTTGGACAAGACCTTTGCCCTGGGAAATGATGGCGTGTTTGCCGGTGGCACCTGTGACGAACATGGCCACCTGTCCCCGGTGCACCAGAGTTTCCAGGGCAGGGCCGCGGCCCTTTCCATGGAACGGTTTACCCAGAAGGTCAGCCTGGTGGAAGGCCGCCGGGACGAGGGGCCGCACCCCACCCGGCTGTTTACCAATATTGAAGAGATCGAGCCCTTGCCCGGGGTTCTGCCCGTCCATGGGGAAAAGGGATATACCATTGACGAGGCCCGGGCCGAGGCGAAGCGCTGCATCCAGTGCCAATGCCTGGAATGCTTAAAGGTGTGCCCTTACCTGGATTATTATAAGGGCTATCCCAAGCGGTATGCCCGGGAAATCTACAACAACGCCGCCATTGTCATGGGCAACCATACCGCCAATCTCATGGTGAACACATGCAGCCTGTGCGGGTTGTGCCGGGAAATATGCCCGGAAAACTTTTCCATGGCAGACCTCTGCCTGGACGCCCGCAGGGACCTTGTTCAACGCGATAAAATGCCGCCGTCCGCCCATGAATTTGCCCTCCAGGATATGGCGTTCAGCAATTCAGAACCGTTCTTGCTCGCCCGGCACGCCCCAAACCGGGAAACGAGCCGGTGTGTTTTCTTTCCCGGCTGCCAGTTGAGCGGATCAAACCCGGAGCATGTGATCCAAACCTACTCTTTTTTACGCAACAACTGGGCGGAAGATACCGGTCTCATGCTCCAGTGTTGTGCAGCCCCGGCCCACTGGTCCGGGAACGAGGCCAAAACCAAAGAAGCCATGTCGCTGCTTGAAAAAAACTGGCAAAAGATGGGGGAGCCCCGGATGATCCTGGCCTGTTCCTCGTGTCTTGATATGTTCAGGCGCTACCTGCCCCGTATCGATGTCATTTCCCTGTGGCAGGTGATGGACCGATGCGAACTGCCCGTGGATGCCGCCAAACCCGTGGATGCCGCAAAAAACCCCATGGCGCTCCATGATCCCTGCACCTCCCGCCATGATCCCCAACTCCAGGAGGCGGTCCGGCGTATTGCCGCAACGCTTGGCATTCCCATCCAGGAGCTTGAGTTCAGCCGGGAAAAGACCGAATGCTGCGGATTTGGCGGCCTCATGGAAAATGCCAATCCCGCACTTGCCCAAAAACAACTTGAGCGCAGAACCGCTGAAAGTGATCTTGATTATCTGGCCTATTGCGCCATGTGCAGGGAAAGCCTCAAGGGAGCGGGCAAGCCCACGGCCCATCTTTTGGATTTCATTTTTCCCCAGGCCACGGTGGGGGCTGATCCTGCCGCCCGGGTCAAGACCGGGCTGTCGGACAGCCGGGAAAACAGGGCCAGGCTCAAGCGAGACCTCCTGGATCAGGTGTGGAACGAAACCCCGGAAACAGGAACCGAGAGCATGCTCCACATCCTTCCGGAGGTGCAGGCAACCTTGGACCAACGGCGAATCCTGCATTCAGATATCCGGGAAACCATTGCCCATGGCGAAGAAACCGGGCACAAAATGCAAAGCCAGGTGAACGGTCATTTTCTGGCCAGTCACCGGCCGCTCATGGTAACCTTTTGGGTCGAATATTCATTGGCAGAAAACGGATACCATATTTACAACAGCTATTGTCACCGTATGCAGATAATAAGGGAGAACCCATGATAACAAACCTGGGAATAGGGGAGAACACAGAGTGGAAATGTTTTTCTTGTGATGCACTCCTCAAGCTTGATAAGGTCAGGATCGATTATATGAACGGCAGTTTTACGGTTGAGCTTCCCTGTTGCCCAGAATGCGGCATGGCGCTGGTGCCTGAAGAGATTGCCCTTGGCAAGATGCTGGAAGTGGAAAAATTGCTGGAGGATAAATAACGTTGATGACGGGCGGGAGGCACGGGGTGCAAGAACCCCTGTATAAAAGCCGTGCTCTTCGGGATCTGACTGGGCCGGTGCTCCGGCCGGGCGGGCTTGGGCTCACCCGGGAATCGGCCGTAAAAGCCGGGCTTAAACCCGGGGACAGGGTCCTTGATGTGGGGTGCGGGTATGGCGCAGCCGCAGAAATGCTGGCAAGGGAGTTCTCCATGTGCTCCCTTGGGCTTGACAGGGACTTTGAGCTGCTCAGTTCCGGTTCAGATATCCCGGCGGTCCAGGCCACGGCCCAGACCATGCCGTTCAGGTCCGCAAGCTTCAATGCTCTGTTTTGTGAGTGCGTGCTCTCGTTGACCCCCGACATGGCAGCTACCCTGGCCGAGTTCCAGCGGGTGCTTGAACCCGGGGGGGTACTGGTCTTGTGCGATATCTATCCCAGGGAAACAAACGGTAGCGACCGGATGAAGAACATTCCCCTGGCCTGCGGGTTCCGCAAGGCCGTGGCCCGGGAGGAGATGGAAGCCCTTGTGGCCGGGGCAGG
Organism: Desulfobacterium sp.; assembly: GCA_016342325.1. Lineage (GTDB taxonomy): Bacteria > Desulfobacterota > Desulfobacteria > Desulfobacterales > Desulfobacteraceae > Desulforapulum. The sequence continues at coordinate 12,250 of JAEINR010000100.1, read as the reverse complement.
CTTTGACCATCTTATATGGGAGGACCTTTCCCCGGTTTTGACCCAGCTGGCAGGCCAGGCCGTGTTTGACCACGGTTCCCTGGAAAAATTCTGGGCCGGGGTGTTTGGCCAGGACGGTAAAACCGCCCGGGAGACCTGTGAAACCATCAAGGCCAGCCGTCCGGGGTATTTCAGGATCATTGCGGAAAATAATAGTTTGAGAGGAGTTGAAAAGAAGATATGAGCGATACCATAATGCGCCTAGTGCCGTTACAGGCCAAAGGCTATCCCTGCAGCCAGATGATGATGATCCTGGCTTTGGAAGAGCAGGGCAGGGAGAACCCGGCATTGGTCCGGGCCATGGCCGGACTTGCCAAGGGCCTGGGTGACTGCTCTGGTTCCTGTGGCGCCATGGGCGGCGGGGCCTGCGTTCTGGCCCTTTATGCCGGTAAGGGCGGGGATGATGAGCAGGCCCTGGAAGCATTCAAACCCATGCTCTATCAATTGAATGAATGGTTTGACGAGCAGACGAAAGGGTATGGGGGCAGCCTTTGTTATCAGATTACAGAGAACAAGGCCGGTTCCGTAGAAATGGCCCCCCGTTGCGGAAAGCTCATTGCCGATGCCTATGACAAGGTGATGGAACTGTTGGTGGCCCATGAAATCGATCCGGGCCAGGCCAGAGATGACGACTGATAAAGAGCACACTGTCGCTTTTCCGGCCCACACCCAGAGCCTCTGTCCCTATTGCCTGAAAAAGCTGTCCGCAACACGGGTCGAGAAAAAAGCGGGGGTCTTTCTGGTCAAGGAATGTCCGGAGCACGGACCCATGGAGACCATTATCTGGCGGGGTGAGCCGGATATGAAAACCTGGACCCGGGGTAAAACCCCGGCCGGGCCGGAAATCCATTCACGTGCTGTGGAAAAAGGATGTCCCTTTGACTGCGGCCTGTGTCCTGGGCATAGACAGCGCACCTGCACAGCGCTTTTGGAGATCACCTGGCGCTGCAACCTCCACTGCCCGGTCTGCTTTGCCGACAGCGGCGATGCTGTCCCAGATCCCGGACTTGACCGGATCCGGGCCTGGTATGAAGAGATCAGGCAGTGTACCGGTGGGGGGTGCAATATTCAGCTTTCAGGGGGAGAACCCACGGTCCGGGATGACCTTCCCGAGATCATCGCCATGGGTAAGGAGATGGGATTCGGCTTTATCCAGGTGAACACCAATGGCCTTCGCCTGGCCCAGGAGGGTGATTTTGCGGGCCGTTTGAAACAGGCAGGACTGGACAGTGTGTTCCTGCAGTTTGACGGGGTGGATGACCAGGTTCACCTTGCACTCCGGGGTAGAAAACTTCAAGCTATAAAAGAAAGGGCCATTGCCAACTGCCGGTCCCATAATCTGGGGGTGGTGCTGGTGCCCACCCTGGTCCCCGGGGTAAACGATCACCAGATTGGCGATATCATCCGCTTTGGTCTGGAAAACTGTCCCCAGGTGCGGGGGGTGCATTTCCAGCCGGTCAGCTATTTTGGCCGCTATCCCAAGCCCCCTGGAGACGCGGACCGAATCACATTGCCCCAGGTGATCCAAGGCCTGGAAGACCAGACCGGGATCAAGGCTGCGCACTTTCGCCCCCCTGGCTGAGAAAACGCCCTATGCTCATTCCATGGTAATTTTGTGCTTATGCCGGATGGAACGCTGAACCCCCTGACCCGCCACCAACCCGGCACAGAACTTGAGAACGGTCACACGGGCGCAAGCAAAACCATCGATTTTACTGCCAGGCAATGGGCCTCTCCTTTGGTAAAGGAGAATGACGATCAACATCCTAGGGAAACAGGGAACCGTGTTATCCGGGAATCGGGAAACACGGTTCAGCCAACGCCTGGCTTTTCTTTCCAGCCCATGGCGTTTGTTTCGTCAGGAGCTGGTCAACCGGTGGATCTGGACATGTTTTTGAGCCGGTTGAAGACCCATATGTTTTCCATTTCCTGCATGGTTTTTCAGGATGTGTGGAATCTGGATCTTGAACGGGTTCGGGACTGCTGCATCCATGTGCTGTCCCCGGACGGTGGGTTGATCCCGTTTTGTATGTATAACCTCACCGATGCCCGGGGCAGGAGCCTGTACAGGAAAACATGACCATGGAGATGACCCCGTTAGACGAATGGATGGCCGCTAAAATCGGCCTTGCCGGGAAAGATGCGCCGAACCCGGCAAGCCTCCAGGATTATCAGCTGGCCATGCTAGGAAAAACCCTGGCCCTGGCCCGGAAAAACAGCCCTTTTTACCAACGCCGATTAAGGGACGTGGATCCCCATGCCCTGAAATCCATGGCAGATATTACCGGTCTGCCGTTCACCTCTCCCGGGGATCTGGCAGCCTCATCCCTGGAGATGCTCTGTGTCTCCCAGGGTGAGATTGCAAGGGTCGTAACCCTTCAGACGTCCGGCACCACGGCCACCCCCAAGCGAATCTATTTTACCTTGGACGACCTGGAACTGACCGCGGATTTCTTTGCCCAGGGCATGAAAGCCCTGGTCAAGCCGGGGCAACGGGTGATGGTGCTCATGCCCGGACCCAATCTGGGCTCTGTGGGGGAACGGGTGGCCACGGGCCTTGGGCGAATCGGATGTGAGGCCGTGGTCCACGGGCTGGTGGAAGATCCCGGGCAGGTGATCGAAAAGATCAATGACCTGGGTATTGATTGCCTCATCGGACTGCCGGTTCAGGTGCTCAGCCTTGCCCGGTGGCCCCGGAAAATTGCTCCGGGCCAAATTAAAAGCGTGCTCTTGAGTGGGGATTATGTGCCCCGGTCCATAACCGAGGCCATCAACAGGGCCTGGAACTGTCCCGTGTTCAACCATTACGGTCTTACTGAAACAGGACTTGGGGGAGGGGTTGAGTGCCAGGCCCTGGATGGATGCCACTTAAGAGAGGCGGATCTTTATTTTGAAATTGTGGACCGCCAAGGCAGGCCTGTAGAAGATGGCTGCCAGGGAGAGATCGTACTCACCACCCTGACCCGAAGGGGCATGCCCTTGATTCGCTACCGGACCGGGGATGTGTCCCGGTTTCTCACGGAACGGTGTGCCTGTGGCTCCAACTTAAGACGTCTGGACAGGGTTCGGGGCCGCAGTGTATACAAACTGGAAGGGATTGAGCTGCGCCTGGACGAGATGGATGAGGCCATATTTCAGTTGGATGACATCCTGGATTTTGAGGTCAGCATACAGCGGCAAGACAATAAATACCTGATGAACATTGGGTTTTGGGCGGTGCCGGGGGGCGGTTTTTACTATGGCCTTGACCTGGCCATCCGGGAAAAACTCAGTAAAATTCCTGGCCTGAACCAGGCCAGGGCCCAGGGCATTTTAAGCTTGAATAATGTCTTTTCTTCCAGTAATAAACTTTTTTCAAACCCGATAAAACGCAAAATAAAGAGAGAGTCATATGCGCAAGAACATTGAAGAGCTGCATCATTGTTTGAACCAGGGAAAACCGGTGGTCATGGCCACCATATTGAGCAAGCAGGGGTCTGCCCCCCGATCCGCCGGGACCAAAATGCTTGTCCATGAAGACGGCCATATCACCGGCACCATTGGCGGCGGCTGGGTGGAAGCCCATGTGCAAACCCTTGCCCGGGAATTTTTTGAGACCCAAAAGGGCGCTTCCATCCGGGAATTCACCCTGGATTCCAAGGCGTATGCGGACATGGATATGGTCTGCGGCGGCAATGTCACCCTGCTCCTGGAATATCTGCCTGCCAGTGAAGACAATATTGGACTGTTCTCAACGCTTTTGGATATGCTTGGCCAAAACCAGGACGGTTTTATGGTCAGCCGGCTGAGCCAGGAAAGCCGTGACAATTTTGAGATGCAGCGCTGTATTATTTCCGACAGGGAACAGACAGGCGTTTTGCAGCTCAGCGAGTATACGGTGGCCCACCTGACAGAGCAGGCCGGATTGATGCGCTCCCCCGGCTTGATCAATATTGAAGAGGGGACCTTCTTTGTGGAACCGGCCCAGTTCAACGGAACCCTGTATATCCTTGGGGCAGGGCACCTGGGCATTGAAACCGCCAGGCTTGCCCACGGCACCGGATTTAAGGTTGTCGTCCTGGATGACCGGGAAGCGTTTGCCAATGCAGAACGATTTCCCATGGCTGAAGTCCATGTGGTGGACGATTTTGAGAACTGCTTTGATCGATTTTCCATCGGCCATGGCAGTTATATCGTGGTCATGACCCGGGGACATCTATACGATCGTCTCATCCTGGAGCAGGCCCTGGAAACCGCTGCCACCTATATCGGTATGATCGGCAGCAAATCCAAGAAAAAGGTGATTTATGACTACCTGCTTACCCAGGGCGTCACCCAGGAGCAGCTGGATCAGGTCTATGCTCCCATCGGCCTCTCCATCGGGGCCCAGACCCCGGCAGAAATAGCGGTGAGCATTGTGTCCGAGCTGATCCAGGCCCGGTTTCTGTCCGTGTGAATATTCCCCGGCCTTGACATGGGATAGTATTTATATCATATTGATTTGGTTCGTTATCTTTATAAAGTTTAAAACATTTATCTGTGATAGGGGAACCAAATGAAGTTATTGAGACTTGTAATGCTCGTGATTTGTGTCGTCGTTTTTACCCAGTCTACCTCCTTTGCAATCCCAAAGTCTGTAAAAGCGAAGTCTGAATATATTCTTGCCAAAAAAGCATATGATCAGAATGACTTTCCCGGGGCAATTGAGCATGCAACCAATTCAAAGATACTGTTAGGGGAGACAAAGAGCCGGATCGAATACCTTTTAGTTAAGGCTTACTATAAGGGACATGAATTTGACAAGGCCCTTGAGTCGTTGGAAATGTTTTTCAATGTTACGCCGGAATCGGAATCAGCGAGTGAACAATATAATGAAATGGTCGTGTTGTATTCGGAAATTGAGGAATCCAAAAAACTGCAGTTGAAAAAACTTGATTTGGAAAAACAGAAGCAATTAGAAGAAGAGAGGATACAGATAGCAAAGCAGGCTGCTGAAAAGAAAAAACGGGATGCCCAACTGGCCTTGAGAAGGGCGCTGGCAGATTGCAAAGATTGTGAATCTGAGTGCGAGGTAAAAAGAAAAGAAAAATACAATCAGGCCTATGCCAACTGTTATGCTGCGGCAAGGAGTGACGATGCAAGTCCAGTTGAGGTGGTGGGTGAGCTGTTTGAATTTGCAACGCTGGGGATACTCGATACTGGTACAACGGTTGATGAATATGCAAAAACCTGTGTACAGAATGCCTATACCAGAACCGCTGACGAATGTGTGGCCTGCATAGCAGAATGCAAAAGACAATATTTCCTTAAAACTAATTTGCGATATCCGGAGTAAAAGATCACTTTCGGATAATTTTGATGGTATCGGTTTTTACCGTCCGGCCATGCCGGTTATTGGGAATAATAATTATATGAAAAGCACATTCATCAAAACGTTTCAACGCGCCATGGTCTGTATTTGTATTGTCTTAATCTCCAACCTTGCCTATGGTTTGGAAAAAAAAGGGACTTTAACCAAAAACAACTTTGTTGCAGGCGGTTGTGAAATTGCCAGTATGACCGTAAAATATAAATTTGGCAATTTACTTGGTGAACCTACCATTGCCGGTAGTTTTAAATGGAAAGGCAACGAAGGCACTCCTGTTGATTGTTTGAGTTATTCAACCCAATTGTTCATCAAGATAGCAACGGGTCCAACCCATTATGGCTATATTAAATTGGCCCCTGCCGTCCCCAAGGCTGCTGGAGGATATGGCTATAATACCACGGGTTCTCCCAATTGGAATTCCCTCATTCAAACACGCCCGAACAGTGAACAATACCTTTCAGCGGATTCTGCCAAAGCATTTTGGAAAAGTGGATTTATGGTTGAATCCTTCGAGGTTGTCACGACTGAAAGAAAAATTAAAAAAGAGAAAGAGAAAGAGAAAGAGAAAGAGAAAGAATTAGAAAGCGAATTAGAGGCGGATAACGATACCGGGGAAAAAGACGATTTCTGGTCCATCTCAAAAAATTCTGCAATGGATGACTATTTAAAATCAAAGGCAGCAGAAAAAGAAAGAGTAAGGCTTGCCAAAATTGCAAGCACGAAAATGATACATGAAGCAAAAGAACGGGCAAAACAAGAACAACTGAAAAAAGAATTTGAAAAAGAATTAAAAAAGGCTGGCCTTACACTGGGAGGAGGGGACGTACAGATCACATTAACCTGGAATAATGCCACTGATGTTGACCTGTATGTTATTGATCCCAATGGAGAATCAATAAACTACAATAACAAGAAAAGTCGATCAGGCGGGATTCTAGATGTGGATGATCAAAATGGCTATGGTCCGGAAAATGTTTACTGGCCGTCGGGTGGTTCTCTTCCCGGACAATATAAAGTAAAAGTAAAACTTTTCAGTGGTAGTCGTTCCACCCGGTATAAAATACGTGTTTTTACGAATGGGCGTGTTTATTTCTATGAAGGCACTTTGAATCGTAAAGGGGAAACGGATTCAGTGGTCAGTTTTAAAAGATCCTGACCCTAGGATGGTTTTGGGTCCAGGTCATTAAAACCAGTGCTATCTGTCCCGGGATGACGGGAATTTAGAGTGTTCCTGGAACAAGATTGATCCCTTGAACCCGGAGTTCTTTTTTTCCATTATCAATGATATTCAAGCACCCGTACGCCTGGGGTATGGCAAAGAGATCTTCCAGCTTCTTTTTCAGCAGGCGGCACAGGATCATCCGGTTGACCCCGGCATGGGCAACAATGAGTATGTTGCCTGGATTGTCGGCTGATATCCTTTGAAACACCGGAAGAATGCGCTGGGAAAGGTCGGAAAAGCTCTCCCCCAGGGGCGGCCGGTACCCTGTCAGGTCACGGCCCCTTTTTTTCCACTGGTCGGGAAACGTTTCTTTTATTTCTTTAAATGTCTTTCCATCCCATTCCCCAAGATTGATCTCCTTTAATTCCGCCACCAGGGTGATCTCTTCCCTTGTAAGGCCGGATACGATTTTGGCCGTGTGAACCGTCCTTGAAAGGGGGCTTGCAAACACCTGGTCAAGGTGAATTCCTGAAAAATACGTTTGCCAGAAACCCGCCTGGTCAAGGCCTGTCCGGGCCAGGCCCACATCGGTCTGTCCGATGAAGCGTTTTGTGGCTGCGCCGGTTATTTCACCGTGTCTGAGTAAGTAGATCATCTTTTATTGAAGCACCTCCATCAAATCTTTTTTTAACACCCTTGAGAGCTTCTCCTTGATGATGCAGGCGGTTTCAAGCCTGGCCCCAATGGCCTCAACAGCACCGGGATTGGTCTTATAACGGCTCTGCTTTTCTTTAAACCGTTTTTCAAAATCCAGGACAAGCCGATCATTTACGACCAGTTTATCGGCAAAATAGACGATCTCTTTTTCATTTAAAGGGGTGTCGGGCGTTGTTTTTAAATCCATGTGGGCCAAAACAATCGCTGCAACATCTGGAAACCCCATATTTTCCAGAATTTCGGCACCTTTTGTGGCATGGTTCGGTTCCTTTCTCGCGATATCATGGAGAAGTGCTGCTGCCTCAATAAGATGGATGTCAAACAAGGGCGGGTTGTGATCCAGGTGGGCGCATATTTTAACCGATATTTCCGCGACTTTTTTGCAATGACCCACGATGTTGTCATCGGCCATGGGGCTGTTCTCAAGCAGGCAGATGCACTCGCACGGCTCCGGGACATTAATTCCCACAGATTTCTTAAGGATCGCTTCATAATCTTCCCGGGTATCAGCATCCATGTGAATGCCCCTGTCACAGACCTTGAGATCCATGGCCTGGGTGTCAAAATCGGCCAGGCAAGCCCTTAATCCTCCCCCCTGGTTGAAGTGTTCTATTTTTTCCTTAAATTCGGTTGATATGAGGGGAGGGTGGCCCCTTAAACCGTCAAACACAGGGTAAATGATTTTCTCCTTTCCACTTTGGTAGGCCCTGAGCATCTCCCGGAGTGTGTGGGTCCGGATGGCTGGAATATCCGCCGGCAGCAGGAAAAAGGCATCACAATCATTTGATAAATGCCTTACCCCGGTTAAAACACTTGAAAACATGCCCTGGTGATAGTCGGGATTATAGATCCAGGTGGCGTCCATTGCTGTAATACGATTTTCAAGCTCCACGGATCTGTGGCCGGTGACAACGATAATATCGGCTATCCCATTCTGCTTGAATAAATTCAATGCGGTTTCAAGGATGGATCTCTTTCCCAGGGGTAAAAGCGGTTTGAACGCCTTCATCCGGGAAGAGAGACCGGCCACGGGAATGATTGCTGATATGTTATTCCGGTTTTTCAATGTGTATGTCCATGTTTTTGATTAAAACGATTACAGGGGAGGGGAAGGTTGCTTGTTTTTGTTTGATACATTTCATGCATCGGAACAAACCACAAAAACAGGGGTTCTGCAATACAAAAAACATCCCTGAACTGCAATCTCTCAATAGGCGAAAAGAGTGCAGGGCAACAATGGCCAACGTCTGTTTTCGGATATAAAGGGATCATGGCTTGACCAATGGTTTGAAAATGGGGTAAAGCCGGATGGATAGGCTGACGTGACAGCATGGCTGAAGAATGTTGTGAAAACCGTTGTGTGTAAACTAAAAAAAAACTTGATCAGGATGAAACATGAAAAAAATAGTATTTGCGGTAGTGGGACTCGTTGCAATGATCATCATTGCAGGAATAATAAGATTTAATTTTACCAATGACGATATCTATGTGAGTAATAAAGACGGAAAGATGGTGAAGTATGATGCAGCTGAACAAGATGGGATGGCATATTCCTCAGAGGTGATGCTCACGCTTTTCAGCATGAGGACGGCCAATGATCTTATGGTGAATGTACCGGAAACAGGTTCAACATGCAAACTTACCGATCTTGCTGAAACAGGGCGCCTTAAGGTGGCAAAAGGGTCCTACACGGCCGGGGAGGAGAGGGGGGTTGTGATGTTGGATTATATGAAAATCACCACCGTTAATCTAGCAGATTCAATGTCTCAAATTTATTTTGTCGCCCCTTTTGCTGTTTCAAATCAGGGATCGGGTGTTTTTTATTACATGGGCGTGTTTGTCCAGGATGTTGAAAATATGTCAATCACACATGTTGATTCCTTTTTTTTGGGAGACCGGGTGGTGGTTGAAAACATAAGTTCCCTTTGCAATGAAGTTCATGTTGAAATAAAAGCCCATTCTGAAGACCAGGCCATGGCAGAAACGCCTGCTGACAGGATCGAATTGAAAATTAAAGTCGGCCTGAAAGGTTTTATCCGTTAACAAGAGGGTGTTTTTCATATAAAATGGGACCTGTTCCGCAACGGGGTTAACTTCATCAAGGAGGAGTGGTTTCATTCTTTCATCCTTATTTCAATCACATCCTGGAAACGACTCACCAGGGTATAGGTGTCCACGGTCACACAGACCAGGGCGGTTGTGGGAGACATTGCAAATTCTTTAAGATGGGGATGCCGTTTAAGATAAATGCTTAAAAGGGGTTTCTTTTCGTGGTCTTGTGCGGTCATTGCCGTTCCCGTGGCAGTGACGGCCATGGCGTTGTAAATGTCCTCGGTTTTGTTCCGACTGTTGTTGATGAGCATTGCCACCCGGGGGTTGGTTGTGAGATTGTCATATTTCCTGGTGGTGCTGGGGGTCAGGAAAAGGATCTGTTTGAGATCCGGGGTCACGGCAAAGGCCACAAGGCTGGCATAGGGCTGACCGTTGTTATGGGTGGATAATACGGACAGGGTTTCAGTGTCAAACAATGTTTCGATTTTGTTCAGGGCCTCTTGTTTTCGGGTATCCATGGACGGTCCTCATTGGGTTATGTGTCTGCCGTTTTTCAGGAAATGGTTTTTTCCGGGGTGAACCTTTCAGGCGGCGAGAGAAGTTCCAGATCGGTCTCTTTTACGATACCTTTGAACATGTGAGCAAACATTCGATGGTGAAACGGATAGAGCAGATACCAATAGGCTATCCCGATCAGGCCCCTGGGGAAAAAACGGTATAGGATCGTCAACCGGCAACGGTGGTTGTCGGTGGCATGGAATCCTATGGTGAGCAATGCCCTGCCGGGTACTGGCATCTCATCCTGGAACAATAGTGTTGACGGCGCTTCGATCTTTAAACGTCGCCAGAAATTTGATCGTTTCTTCCGGTTTAAAAAAAGCCCCCGCACCTTCCAGAGCACAGAATTGTACAAGCACTTTCGGTCCATGGTTTCCATGGCTGTCTCCAGGGGCGGGCAGGCCCCTCGGGCTTGTGCCTGTAAGCCCCATTGCAGAATGGTGCCGCCGGAATAATCCGCATCCCCGCAATGGGGTGATTCCGGGTATCGCCTGATGTCCGGATTTGCCCCACAGGGGGCAAGGGCCCTTTGGATGCCCTCGGTACAATTGATCAGGTGCTGGGGAATGATCCGGGTAATTGAATCCTCCGTGCAAAGGGTGGGCATACTAAGGCCTTCGGTCAATGGTCTTGCAATGGTTGCCGGCACCGGTGTTACCAGGTTGATCCACAATGCCGACAGCCGGGGGGTCAGCACCGGCACCGGTATCAACCGGGGTCGGGGCAGGCCGGCCATGGCCGCATGGCGTTGAAACAGTTCCCGGTAGGTGACGATGTCCGGGCCGCCGATATCAAAGGTTTTCCCCCGGGTTTCCGGATGCTCCAGGCAGCCCTTGAGATAGCCTAACACATTTGTGATGGCAATGGGCTGGGTTTCCATGGTCACCCATTTGGGGGTGATCATTACCGGAAGCCGTTCCACCAGGTATCGTAAAATCTCAAAACTGGCGCTGCCCGAACCCAGGATCATGGCCGCCCTGAGCACAGTAACGGGAACAGGACCCTGGCGGAGAATTTCGCCGACTTCATTCCGGGAGACAAGATGCCGGCTGATGTTCCTATGGGCGATATCCCCCAGCCCGCCGAGGTAGATGATTTGATCGGCCCTTTCCACTGCCGCTGCCCGGGCCATGTTTCTCGCACCGATCCGGTCGGCCTGCCTGTATTGACCTTTTTGGGAGATCATGGAGTGAACCAGGTAGTAGATGGTGCCGCACCCGCGTACCGCTTTTTCCAGGGAGGCCACATCCATGATGTCGCCCCGGACCGGTTCCACACGGGGATGACCGCCCCAGGCCCGGCTGGCCATTTTATCAAGGGACCGGCCCATGGTTCGAACCCGGTAACCTGAATCCAGTAGAAGGGGAACGAGCCGTCCGGCCACATATCCGGTTGCCCCGGTTACAAGCACGGTCTTTTCTGTGTCTATATTTTTTCCATTACCCAGTGTATTCACCATTGGACCAACCGTTTGAGGAACACTCAAAAAAGTTAAATTGTGCGGACGTTCCCGCAGTACTGCCGGGCCATGTCCCAAGGAAAAATCGTATTTAAATGAAAAAGAGGTTTCAATGACTCTTAATACCTATATAATGGGTTCGATAATGTCAATCGCCATCTGTTCCTCAAACGATATTAAAAAAAGTCAAAAACTCATGAACAGGGGAGGAGTCAATGCTGGAACCCATCAAACTCGGCATCAGTTCGTGCCTGCTCGGCAACAGGGTGCGTTATGACGGCAATCACAGCCATGATCGGTTTTTGACCCAGACGTTGGGCCTTTTCGCAGAATATGTGCCGGTCTGCCCGGAGGTGGAATGCGGCATGCCCGTGCCCCGGGAATCTGTCCGGTTGGTGGGGGCTCCTGAAAACCCACGGCTTGTCACCCGGGAAACAGGGATTGACAAGACCGACCAGATGAAGGCCTGGATCGAGGGGCGATTAAAGGACCTTGAAAAGGAAAATCTTTGCGGATTTATTTTCAGGAGCAAATCCCCCAGCAGCGGACTCTATCGGATCAAGGTATATGGGGACGACGGAACGGTGCGCAAAACCGGCCGGGGTCTTTTTGCCCGGGCATTTACGGACAGGTTTCCCCGAATCCCAGTGGAAGAGGCCGGACGGCTCAATGATCCTGGACTGCGGGAAAATTTCATTGAAAACCTGTTTTCCTTCCAGCGGTGGCGAAATCTGGTGGACACCAACCAAACCCTGGGCGGGCTTGTGGATTTTCATACCCGGAACAAGTTGCTGATTCTTTCCCACAGCCAGGAGCAATACAGAAAGCTCGGACGGTTGGTTAAAGTGGACCCCTGAGTCAAGACAAAAAAACAATTAGTTTAAGCTGCACATGGATATTTATCCACAATCATCGC
>JAEINR010000099.1 GCA_016342325.1 Desulfobacterium sp. | reverse complement strand
GAACGGACCTTCGCCTGGTATTTCGGGCGGCATAAATTGCATTTCAAATTATCAGATGTCAGGAGCTCTGAAATTAACAAATTAAAATGAATTGTTTAGAAACAACTTTTATACCAATCGCTTTTTTTGGATTTCGGCCCTGGCATGTCAGGTTTGAGATAACTCTGGGACAAAAACATGAAACTACTTTTTGATCAACTGCACCGGATAGATAATGAGATTGCCGGACTTGAAATTTCTGCAAGACGGGAAAATGACCCGGACAGAAAAGTGGCATATATGAAGCAGATCACCGTGCTTAAACAGAAAAGAGGACCGCTGCATTATGAGACCCTCTCCGAAGACCAGAAATATAAACATCTGGAAGGCATGTATGCCATGCACAGCAAAATGGCATCTGACAGCCGCAGCAATCGTGAGGAAATTTTCGTTAGTTTTTATGCAAAAGCATATGCCCTTGATTCACGTTGCGATCGATTTTTTCCCCGTATCAATAAAACCTTCAACATAGATCTAAAATCTCAGCCCGAGCTGGTCACAGTCGGTATGGAATCGGTCGCTGAAGTAAATAATGATGATCAACTATGGGGGATCGTGGCAAAACATAAAGGCAAACCGTCAATTATTGACGTTGGGGATTGGATTGGAAAAGGTGCCATCTATAGTCTTATCGGACTTGGGATTTTTTTTCAGTCTATAATGGTGGTCCGGGAAGGAATCAAGGGATTTGGATTTACTTTGTTTTTTCTGATTATTGCCACACCTGTATATGGTTATGGCGTTTGGAAAGGACGTCAGCAGGTTGACTTTTATAAGCAATTGGCACAGTCTGTCGGCCTGCAATTTTCTTCAAAAAAGGGGGCAATGCCTTTATTCTTATACCACCCATTTCTCATGGGAACTTACAAAGGGAATGAATTTACCTTAAGACTTCATCAGACAAGACTGCAGGGATACACATATCAAAAAATGATTACAGAAAGCCTGTTGGAGGTAACCATTCCGCCAATTGAATTAAAAAAACCACTGCACATAAGCTTGAATTTAAACAAAACCGATCCCAAATGGGTTGCTAAAAAGAAGATAGCCATTGAGTTGATTGGACAGGACCTATTAGAAAGGGTACTTGCCAGTCAGAAACAGGGTGCCATAAAATGGGAAATCAAGATCAATCGAGAGACAATCACGTATGCTGAATTTGGCCCCATTTCCAACAATAAAATGATTGAGACCTTCAGGCATGCTTTTGATCTGCTGGCGATGGTCGCTGATGCCATGAAAACAGAACCGCGTCAAAAGGATAAGTAAATGCTTTTATTTTGTCTTTATATGCAGTTGATAAAAAGAAGAATGGAAAAAATAGTTTGTAATAATGAGTAACTATGGCAAAGAGCCGAAAGAATTAATTTAAAATTAGTTAAAAAACAAAAGTCACAAAGAAAAATCCATACAAAAACCTAACCGGACACCATTGTGATAAAATGCCTGTGATCTTAAATCTCCCTTGACATATTGGCTGTAATTATATAGCAAAGAAGCTGTTTTACCAGGTGCATTTGCTGAAAAGGGAATCCCGTGAAAATCGGGAGCGGGCCCGCCGCTGTAATCGGGGACGAGAACTGCAAATATGTCACTGGATAAGAAGCCGTTTGAGCTTGATCCGGGAAGGCGCAGTTATTAGGACGATCCGAGAGTCAGAAGACCTGCCTGGTGAAGATGAACTATTTAAACAATGCTCATGGTTTGAGCTGTCGGGCGGTTGGACGCTGCTGACTATTGTTTGACGGTTTCAGGGGATGCGCTGCCAGGGTAGGCAGAATCCCCGGTTTATATCCCATGGATAAAAAAGGGAAATCCACGGATTGATACTTGTCAATTTGTGGATTTTTTGCGTTTGTGGGGGTATGTATTGACGACAGCTACAACACTTAATCTGATTCAAAATTCTTTCTTTATTGCATCCTGCTTGTATGTTGCGGGCCTGGGTGCTGTGCTCGTGAAGCGGCCGGGCGTGGGGGGAGGACTTGTGGGGGCAGGTTGCCTGTGCAATGGTTTTTCCCTGGCCCTACGCTACTGGAGTTCGTTTCCCCTGCTGCCCCTTTACCAGGGGGCTTTTTTTATTCCCTTTGTTGTGGGGCTCTTTTGTACAAGATCCCTGTTTAAAGGGGATGGCAGCGTTATTCATGCGCTGCTGGTGGTGTTCCTGGCCGGATCGGCCCTTCTTTTTCCCAATGATTTCTACCTGCCGTTCTTGCAGTTCAAGAGCTTGTTTGCCCATGGCTTTTTTCTGCTGGGGGTAGGGGGCAAGGCTTTGTTTTTGCTGTCAGGCGCATGGGCCGTGACCATCCTTGTGAAACAGGATCAGAAGGATACGGTGAAGAAAATGGGCAATTACGTGATTTGGGGGTACTTCTTCTGGACCCTTTCGGTTTTTTCAGGGGGTGTATGGGCCTACCTTGGATGGGGGTCGCCCATTGTGTGGGAGGATCCTCTTTTGACAACCACCATGGCCACCTGGCTTTATTACACATTGTTCCTCCATCTTCATTTGACCCGGCTGAACAGCGTGAGATCACGGGCGCTCCTGACGCTTTTGGGGGCTGTGTTTGTGTTCTTTTTCAATCTGGTTCCTGAACTTGGAATTTTTATGATGCCGGGGATCAAGTTATGAAAATGATAAAACAAACATGGCATGTTTCGGGTCACGTTAACCTTTTCATGGGGATCATCGGGTTGATGGTGGTGGATCTGCTGTTGGGCTACAACCAACTTAAGTTCCATGCTGCGTTGTTTGATCCTATCAATGACATGGGATTTTACCGTTGGGCCCTGACCTATGGCAGGCACTATCCTTCCAACACGGCCTGGCTGTTCATCTTGGTGGGGCTTCTTGGGATTCTCTCTGTTAATACCTTTGTCTGCACAACCGAGCGGATTTTTGTGCTGATCAAGAGCCGGCATGCCTTTTCCAACACATCGCGGTTTTTACTCAGGTTTGGTCCCCACATCATGCATTACAGCATGCTCATCATGTTCCTTGGGTATCTTGTGAGCTACCTTTCGGCAGGGACCCACATGGGAAAGGTGCTGCTGCCGGGGAAATCCATAGCTCTTACCCGGCCTTGCTGCACCATCACCCTTGAGGATCTGGCCATTGATTACTATGGGGGTGGGCGCATGATCCACATGGACGGGCGGGCCATGGACGTGAGGGCTACCCTTAAGATTGAGGACGAAACAAGGATTAAAACCGCAGTACTCTCTTTTAACAGTCCCGTCAGGTTCTCCCCTTTGAGCATACATCTGAAGAAATTTGCTCCCAAGAAAAAGGGGGGGATGGAGCGGAGAAAATATATCACCGTTATTATTAAAAATGATCCGGGCATGAAGTTTTATTTCAGCGGCATGATTCTCTTTACTCTGGGGCTTTTCATGTATCTTTGGGATAAATTGTCCAGGCATACCCGGCAGGAGGATAGAGCGTGAAGACAAAATTGATGGTTTTTATGATTGGCTGCATTTTGATGATCTTGGGATGCGGAAAAGACAAGGTGGACGATGATCCGAGCTTCATGAGCATCGGCAGCTTTGCCGTGAATAAAATTGACTCGGGATGGACTGAGGTCCGGGACGGTGCAGGCAGAGCCCTTGTGCTGATTCCCCGGGGGGAAACGCCCCCTGAAGGATATGAGCCATGGCAGGTGGTGGAGATCCCCGTTCGCCGGGTGGCAGCCTATGGTTCCTTTGATATCTCTATTTTAAAAGCCCTTGGCGTGATCGAGGATGTGCTGGTGGGAGTCACCACCAAAAAGGAGGACTGGACCATTCCCGAGGTGGTCAGGGGAATGGAGGAAAAGAGAATTACCTATCTTGGCAATTACAATGCCATCGACTATGAACGGCTCAAGGCGTCGGAGCCGGAACTTGTCCTTACCTGGGACATGTCCATCATTCCCATGCTCAATGAGATGGGGGTTCCCTGTGTCATCACCGCCACGCCTGTTGCCATGTGTCTCAACGCCCGGATGAAATTTATCAGCTTCATTGCTCCTTTTTTCAAGAAGGAGGAAAAGGCCCGGGCGTATTTTGCCAAGGTGGCGGCTTCCCTGTCCAGGATACGGGAAGTGACAAAGAACGCCACTGAAAACCCCAAGGTGATCTGGGGCGATATCTATGAGAAGCGGGTGCTTGTGGAACCGGGCAACGCCTGGGTGGGTGAGCTTGTCTCCCTTGCCCAGAGTGACTATCTCTTTGATGATGTCATTGGAAAATCGTGTATTGAGATCTCCCTTGAGCGCTTTCTCTACAGCGGCGAGGATGCCGAAATATTCTTTACCTATCGAACGCCTGAAAACGGGGCGACCTCCAAGGCCGCGCTTGCCAGGGCAAACTCCCTGATCGCCGGGTTAAAGCCCCTGAAGGACGGCAGGGTCTACTCTCCCTATAACAGCTACTCCCAGTCGGGAGATAAGCTGGACGAAATATTGACGGACATTGCCGCCATTCTCCATCCAAAGTGTTACCCGGACCATGTGTCACGGTATTTCAGGGAACTGCCGGACAGGGATCCCGGGGCTTGAATTGATAATTAAGGTTAAAGGAGAGATAAAAAAAAACGTGGCAACTACCCTTGTTGAAACAGCGACCCCGGTTCAATACCAGGCGGGGATGATGAAGCGCCAGAGAACGGTTTTTCTGCTTGCAGGCGCCGTGCTTCTGGTGTGCATGGCAATGAATGTACTGGTCGGCTCCATTGATATCGGCTTCAAAGAGATCATGGATATTCTTATCAACCACGACACGGCCAGCACCAAGGGCTTTATCGTCTGGAAGATCCGGTTGCCCCGGGCCATTGCAGCGGCCCTGGGGGGCGGCTGTCTTGCGGTGGCAGGGCTGTTGCTCCAGGTCTATTTCAGGAATCCCATTGTGGGGCCGTTTATCCTGGGGATCTCCTCCGGGGCAACCCTGATGGTCTCCATTGTGATGCTGACCTCGGTGACCATTGGAATGACCCTGGTGAATCCGTTCATGTGTACCCTGGCGGCATTTGTGGGTGCCTACGGAACCATGCTCATCGTGCTTTTGATTGCCAACCGGGTCAAGAACGGGGTGACCCTTTTGATCGTGGGGCTGATGATGGGATATCTCTGCCATTCGGTCACAAGCGTGCTGGTTGCCTTTGCTGAAAAGGAGAAAATCAAGGGGTTTGTCCTGTGGCAGCTTGGCAGCTTTTCCGGGTTTAAATGGAGTGAGATAGAGATCCTCTGCATCGTGGGCGGCCTGATACTGGTACTGGTGTACTTTTTGGCAAAACCCTTGAACGCCTTTCTGCTTGGAGAGGACTATGCGGCATCCATGGGGGTGAATATCAGACTCTTCAGGATGCTGATACTGGTAAGTGCCTGTGCCCTTGCCGGTATGATCACCTCCATGGCAGGCCCTGTGGCATTTGTGGGCCTTGCCGTGCCCCACATGGTGCGCCTTCTTTTTGCAACCTCCGACAACCGGGTACTGATCCCGGGGGCGGTGCTTGTGGGAGCCATGGTGATCAGCTTGTGTGATTTCATCGCACGGATGGTGTTTAACCCGGTGGAGCTTCCCATCAGCGCCATCACGGCGTTTTTCGGTGCGCCCATTGTCATAAGCCTGCTTTTAAAACGGAGGACAAAGATATGAATCAAGCGTTGGCTGTTTTATCTGCAAAGGATCTTTGCGTGGGGTACGGGGAAAAAGCCGTGCTTGAAAATGTCCGGCTGGAGTTCGTAAAAGGGGAGTTCATTTCCCTGTTGGGCCCCAACGGTGCTGGTAAGACCACCCTGTTAAGAACCTTGTCCCGGCACCTTGCCCCCCTTGGGGGAGAGGTGCTTCTGGGGGGCGCTGACCTTGGAAAGATCGTCCAGCAGGATCTTGCGAAAACCATGTCTGTCGTGTTGACGGAAAAAGTTGTGCCGCCGTTGTTACGGGTGTTTGATTTTGTGGCCATGGGCCGGTATCCCCATACGGGCTGGCGGGGCAGGCTGACTGAAAAAGATGACCAGGTGGTCATGGAGGCCGTGGCAATGGTCCAGGCCGAGGCGCTTTTGTACAGGGACCTTGATACCCTGAGCGATGGTGAGCGCCAGAAGGTCGATGTGGCAAGGGCCCTTGCCCAGCAGCCTGAAATCATTCTTCTGGACGAACCCACCATGCACCTTGACTTGAAACACAGGATGGAACTCATGTCCATCCTCCGGCGATTGTGCCGGGAAAAGGGCATTTGTGTGGTTGCCTCCCTCCACGATGTGGAGATCGCAGCCAAGATCTCAGACAAGGTGGCCCTGGTCAAGGATGGAGAGATCCGGGCGTTTGGTCCCCCCGAAGATGTTCTGCTGGACGATACGGTGGCGGACCTGTACGATTTTCGTAATGTACGGTTTAGCAGGGTCCTTGGCACCATTGAGATGGAAAACTGGGTGGACCGGGGCAGGGTGTTTGTTGTGGGCGGTATGGGCAGCTCATCCGTGCTTTACCGGCTGCTCTCTAAAAAAGGGTATGGCATCGTCACAGGGGTTTTGCACCGGAATGATATTGATCTCCATGTGGCAAGATCCCTTGGGGCTGCCTGCCTGGTCGAGGCGCATCTTGACGGGATCTCCCAGGAAAACATGGAAAAAGCCAGGGTTGAGATGAAAGACTGTGACTGTGTCATTGATACGGGGTTTGAGCTGGAGACCATCAACGCAGGTAATCTTGACCTTTTAAAGGACGCGGTCTCCATGGGCAAGCCGGTGCTGAGCATGCGAAACGGATCCGGCCGGGAGCTCTACACGCCCGGGGAGTATGGGGCCATCAAATTTTCAACAAGCGAATCCAATCTGGTTGAAATGGTAAAATGCCTGTCCCTTCCTATCTGATACTGATGCTCACAGGGGCCTGCAACCTTGACTGTTCCTATTGCTATCTTGGGGATAACAAGGAACAAAAGCCCATGGATGAACGGCTGATCGATCGCGCCATTGCCCATGTTGCAGCATCCGGCAAGCCCTTTCATGTGCAGCTTTCAGGCGGGGAACCGACCTTGGTTCCCCATTTGATCGAGCATGCAGCCCAAAAGGTCAGGGCGGTAAGTCCGAATTCCACCATCGGATTACAGACCAACGCCACCCTGCTTGACCCTGAAATGGCCAGGATGATGGCCCGGTTTCAGATCGATGTGGGCATCAGCCTTGACGGGCCTCCGAAGATCCAGGCCAGCACCCGGGGGGCTGCTGCGGCAACCTTCAAGGGCATGGAGATCCTGGAAAGAAACAACATTTTCTTTAACGTTACCACGGTGGTGACCCGTAAAAACGCAGATTCTTTGTACAAGCTGCCCCTTATTCTGGGTGGGTATTCCCGGGCAAGGGGGATCGGGCTGGATCTGTTGATCAACAAGGGGAATGCCCAAAAGGGCATGGCGGTTAAGCCTGTTGAACCGGACCAGCTTGAAAATGCGCTGAAGCAACTGGTGCAAGCCCTTGATACGGTCAACAACATGAGAAAACAGGGGCTTCAATTAAGGGAGCTGTCACGGATAAGGGATTCGGCGTTGGGGCGTGAAAATCCATGCTTTTGCCAGGCCGCAGCAGGCCGAAGCCTTGTGGTCACCCCGGACGGCACCCTTTATCCCTGCACCCAGACAGCCTTTGACCCGCTTTTCTGCCTTGGCACCCTGGATGATCCCAGGCCCTTAAACCCGGACGTTTCCCTTAAAAACGCTTTCCTGAAGAACTCTACGGGCAGGAACGATTGCGGCAATTGTGTGCTGAAGCTGAACTGTCCTGGGGAGTGCCCCAGCAGGCTGCATTATAACCGGCAGGATCCGGTGCAGTTGGCCTGCGTCATGTACCGGACGCTTGCGCTATCACAGACATTAAACCCATAAAAGGCGATGATCATGCAATCCTACAACCTATGCTACTACAGTGCCACATCCATGGAGATATCCTGCCTTGCCCAGGGGCTTGGGGCGTTCAACCGGACCGGGGGAAAGGTCCGGGTCCATGCAAGGACAAGAACCCAGCTCTTTGATGGGAAAAGGATTGCCGCCTTTGTTCAACGGGCCGTGGCCTCGGATGTGATCATCATCACCCTCCATGGCGGAAAAGAGTCCTGTCCCGCCTTTGACGATTTGATGGGGGCCATTAACGATTTAAAGGAAAAGAATGGAAAAATTCCCTGGCTGCACATCCAGCCCACCGGCGGGGATGAGGATGCCCTGGAGCTTGCCCGGCTGCACTCCCCTGGATTTGGGGAAAACGCCTGGGACGTAATACAGCGCTATCTAAAGTTTGGCGGGGCTGTAAATTTTAAAAATCTTCTCACCCATCTCCAGGCCATGGTCAATGGCCATGGCTGGGAAATGCCTGTTGAGTCGCCCATGGAGCTTCCCCATGAAGGCATCTATCATCCGGATATTCCCGGGGTTCCCGCCCTTGACGCGTATCTTAAGTTAAAGCGTGTGCCCGGGCGTATTACCGTTGGGCTGTGGTTCAACCAGAGTTATTGGCTGAATAATAATGTCAGCTTTATCGACGCCATCATCCGGGCCGTGGAAGGAATGAACGCAAACATCATCCCCGTGTTTCATCTTCGGTACAAGGATGCTGTCCTTGGCAACCATGGTGCGAACTATATCGTGGATCATTTTTTCATGGACCATGGAAAACCCATCATTGATGTGCTCATCAATCCCATGATGTTTTCCATGACCCTTGCCGACCCGGATTACAAGGATCTCTATCCAAGGCTTGATGTGCCCTGCATCCAGGCCATGACAACCCTGCAACCGGTTGAGGAATGGCAGGAGAGTGACCAGGGCATGACCACCATGGAGGTGTCCTATTCCGCTGCCCAGCCCGAGTTTGACGGCTGCCTGATCACCGTTCCCGTGGCGTCCAGGGAACAGGATGAGATCGATGCCCTGACCGGTGCATTGATTGCCCGGAACATGCCCATCAAGGAGCGGGTGGACAAGATGGTGCGCCTCTCCCTGAACTGGGCCAGGCTCAGGAAAAAGAGTAATCATGAGAAGAAAATCGCCATTGTTTTTCATCACTATCCCCCGAGGAACGACAGGATCGGTTGTGCTGCCGGTCTTGACAGCTTTGAGAGTGTAAAGATTCTTGTGGACACCCTGGAGCAAGAGGGGTATGGGGTCGGGAAAACCTATGAAAACGGGGATGAACTTGCCCATGAGATTGTTTCGGGCATGACGTGCGACAGCCGTTGGCTTTTGCCGGAACAGATGTATGAACGCTCGGAAGCCCGGGCTCAAAGGGCGGATTTCATGCCCTGGCATGATGCCCTGCCGGCAGCCATCAGGGAAAAAATGGTGAATGACTGGAATGAGATGCCCGGCGATCTTTTTGTTCACAAGGATGAAATGATGTTCAGCGGCACCCTGAACGGCAATCTCTTCATCACGGTGCAGCCCCCCCGGGGGGTGCTTGAAAATATTGAGAAATCCTACCACGACATGTCTTTGTCGCCCCCCCATCATTATCTTGCCCAGTACAGATACATCAAGGAGACATTCTGCGCCGATGCCGTCATCCATGTGGGCAAGCACGGCTCCCTTGAGTGGCTGCCCGGAAAGGCCCTGGGGCTTTCAAATCTTTGCTATCCTGATCTTTCCATCATGGATATTCCCAACATATATCCCTATATCATCAATGATCCCAGTGAAGGCACCCAGGCAAAGCGGCGGTCCTATTGCTGCATCATCGATCATCTTATTCCTTCCATGACCAATGCGGATCTCTATGAAGAACTTTCACGGGTTGAAAACCACGTCAGGGAGTATGAAGAGGCCCAAAGGGAAGACCCGGGCAAGCTCGATATCCTGGGACCCATGATATGGGAGGCGGTTGAGGAGGCAAACCTTGACAAGGATCTGGATATCAGCCGGGAAACGGCATTTGAAAATTTTGACCATTTTCTGGAAAAGCTTCACTCTTATCTTGGAGAACTCAGCGATACCATGATCAATGACGGTCTCCATGTGCTGGGATGTGTTCCTGAACAAGGGCGGTTGATCGAGTTCCTTGTCCAGCTCACCCGGCTTGAGAATGGCCGGGTGCCCTCCCTCAGGGCGTCGATCATCAATGCAAGGGGGTATGACCATGACGCGGTCGTGGAAAACAAGGGGCGCATTGTTGACCATAAAAAGGGGATGACGGGCAGACAGATCATTGCCGCTGCCCATGATCTTGCCCTGGAGATGGTTAAGGGGCTTGCTTCCCGGGATTTCTCTTCAGAGAGCATCACGGGGATCGTTGTCTCATGTTTGGGAAACTCCTTTGACGATGTTGAAGCGTGCCTTGGCTATATTGCCCAGCACCTGGTGCCCAACATTCAAAAGGTGACGGACGAGATTGGGTCAACCCTTACGGCCTTGAACGGTGGCTTTGTCCTGCCCGGACCGTCCGGGGCTCCCACCCGGGGCCAGGCAGATATTTTGCCCACGGGCAGGAACTTTTATTCCGTTGATCCCAACAAGATCCCGAGCCCCGGTGCCTGGGAGACGGGTAAACGGCTCGGTGATGCCCTGCTGGACCGATACCGGGAGGAGACCGGGAAATATCCGGAAAGTGTCGGCATCATCGTGTATGGCGCGTCCACCATGCGGTCCAAGGGAGATGATATTGCCGAGATATTCTATCTTCTCGGTGTCAAACCGGTATGGCATAAAACCAGCCAGGCGGTCCTGGGGGTTGAGGTCATCCCCCAGGCCGAGCTTGGTCGGCCAAGAATCGACGTGGTGCCGCGGATATCGGGGTTCTTCAGGGACAGCTTTCCCATTCTTGTGAAACGGATAGATGAGGCCGTCAGAATGGTTGCTTTGCTGGACGAACCCATGGAGTCCAATTTGATCAGAAAACATGTGTTCAGGGACGTTGCGACCTATCGTTCGGACGGGATGGGCGAGGAAGACGCCTTCAGGGAAGCCTCGTTCAGGGTGTTTGGCTGCCCGCCCGGCTCCTATGGTGCAGGTGTGTCGGAACTTGTGGAATCAAAGAACTGGAAAACCCAGGAGGATCTTGGTAATAATTATATCCGCTACTCAAGCCATGCCTATGGTGAGGGAAGCTACGGCAGTCAGAAGCCAACAGCATTCAGGAAGGTGCTCTCCCGCATGGACGTCACCGTGAAAAACGAGGACAGCCGGGAGTATGACATGATGTCCTGCACCGACTATTACAACTACTACGGCGGCTTGATCGTGGCAAACAAAACAGTCCGGGGTAAATTGCCCTTTTCCCTGGTGGGGGACAGTTCAGATCCAAGGAGAATCATCATGCGGACAACCAAAGAAGAGGCAAAGCATGTGTTGAGATCACGCCTGGTCAATCCCAAATGGCTCAACGGAATGATGCGCCACGGGTACAAGGGGGCAGGGGACATCTCCCACATGATGGATGTTGCCCTTGGCTGGGATGCCACCGCAGAGGTGATGGATGACTGGATGTATGAGCGCATGGCGGAAAAGTATGCCCTTGATGGGAAGATGAAAGAGTGGATGAACAAGGTGAATCCCCATGCCCGGCAAAACATCCTGGACAAGCTTTTGGAAGCGATCTCAAGGGGCATGTGGGAGGCTGAACCGGACATGGAGGAACGCCTTCGGGATGAGTATCTTGAAATTGAAGGGGAGATTGAGGGCCTGACCGAATAGGCGATGGAACCCATACAGGTAACTATATGATGCATTTTCTCAAAACATTTCTTTTTTCGATAATTCTAATCCTAACCGGATATGAATATTCTTTTGCAGGTTATTTATCAGACAGATACGATGACGCGCTTGATATCGTTTCAATCCAAGTGGGCTATGGTCTAGGAGGCAAGGGACGAATCGGACCTCTTCAGACAGGACTTTTATTCGATGTTGGATTGGGAGGACTCAGGGGAGGGGACTTTTTAGGTGTCAAAGATTTTTGGCCAAGGGGCTATGATACGCCTGCTAAAGTAGATCTTGTTGGGGTGATCGTTGGCGTGGAAGGATTTGGAGGCTCTCTCAAATCTAATCGGCGGGGTAAAAGTTTTTCAGCAATGCAGATAGGCCCAATTTCTTATGTCATTAATCCAAATACAAAACCTGAATGGAAAGAAAGAGTAAAAAAATTCCAAAGGGTCCACAATCCATGGCCATATTATTCTCAAATAGATTTGGTGGCAGGCGTTTTTATAAATATGAGATTAGGTTTTAATCCAGGAGAGTTGCTTGATTTTATCGTAGGATGGACAACGATCGATTTTTATAAAGACGATTTAAGTAAAGAAGAATATTGAGATTGACTGCAAGTTTAGTGAATTAGGAAATTTGTCCGAATGGTGTAATTGTTTTTTTATGAAAAGCACGTTTTGTAATGATTTTTTTGACATTGTCCCCTTTTATAACTATAATTCTAAGATTGTAACAGTTTTATGAGGGGAGATGACATGGTCAGTGTAAATATCAGGCCAGCAGGCTACGCTTATCTGCTGGAAAAATTTCAATTGAATGCGATACCCCATTGGCATCGGTCTTTGGTCTCAACAGCCAGTATCCATCGCTCCAATACCCAGGGTGGCTTCATTGAGGATATTTATCCGCATTCTTACTGGCCCGGTGACAGTGTGGGAGACCATCTGGAGTTTGCGTTAAAATATGACGGAGTGAACCTGGGGTACCTGTTCATAATTTTTGATGCTGC
The DNA here is from genome assembly GCA_016342325.1 of Desulfobacterium sp. Classification (GTDB taxonomy): domain Bacteria; phylum Desulfobacterota; class Desulfobacteria; order Desulfobacterales; family Desulfobacteraceae; genus Desulforapulum. The sequence goes on along the minus strand of JAEINR010000099.1, from coordinate 9,827 downwards.
TGATGAAGACGACCTGCTGAGATATATTAACTCCAGGCCAACCGGTAAATATACCCGTCGTGTCTGGTTCCTGTTTGAATTCCTGACTGGCAGAGATTTGCCCATCGGGAAACTCACAAAAGGCAATTATGTAGAGGTCCTGGAACCTGATCATTATTATACGATTGACCCTGGAGAGCGGGTTCAACGTCAACGAATCATAAACAATCTGCTGGGTGACAGAAAATTCTGCCCTGTCATCAGACGTACCGCGAAGCTTCAGGAGATGGATGTCGCAGACCTTCGCAAACGTTGTGAAGATCTCGTCACCTCCTATCCGCCCGAACTGCTCCGGCGGGCGTTAAGCTATCTGTATACAAAAGAGACGAAATCCTCCTTTGAAATCGAACACATAAAGCCCAGTGCTTCGAGAACAGAGAGATTCATTGGCCTGCTTGAGCTGGCAGAGCACCAGGACTTCTGTGAAAAAGAGATGCTGATAGATCTGCAAAACCGCATCGTTGACCCCCGTTTTAAGGATAGCGATTACAGGATAAACCAGAATTATATAGGTCAAGCCGTCTCATATCAAAAAGAGATTATCCATTATGTCTGCCCTGGCCCGGACGAGTTGACGGAACTGATGGACGGGCTGATCTCTTCACATAAAAAAATGAAGGATGGTAGGGTCCCGGCCCTGGTTCATGCCGCTTCAATCGCATATGGGTTTGTGTTCATGCATCCCTTTGAAGACGGAAACGGGCGAATTCATCGTTTTCTGATCCACAATATCCTGTCTTGCCAGGGGATGATTCCCAAAGGACTCATGTTTCCGGTATCTGCAGCAATGCTGAAAGATCCTGTTACCTACGACAGTTCCCTGGAGGCCTTCTCACGTCCCCTGATGACGCTCATGGAATATACCTTGGACGATATTGGGCAAATGACAGTACACAACGATACCGCCTGCTGGTATCGCTATATTGACATGACCTCCCAGGCAGAAGCGTTATATGATTTTGTATGCCTGACCATAGAAAACGAGTTAGTGGAAGAACTCAATTTCCTCGCTAACTATGAAACCACCAAAAAGGCAATTCAGGAAATTATTGATATGCCTGACCGCATGATCGATCTTTTCATTCAACTTTGCCTGCAAAATAATGGCAGGCTTTCCGTGGGAAAAAGATCTGCTCATTTTGATTTTCTCACCGATGATGAACTGCCAATGATGGAAAAAGCAGTGCGGACAGGATATAAAACAGACTGAGTCTCTAATCAGCCCCTCTTTTGAGGCAATCCCCGGTTTGGAGGGGTTATCCCCGGCTATAGATAAGCAGTCCGCCAGTACAACCAATGATCCCTGCAATCTCTTGACCGGTAAGGCTTTCTCCCAGTAGCAGCCAGGCGAATATTGCAGTGGTAACCGGAACAAATGACATGAATAACGAGACCGTAATCGTTCCTAAATGGCGTATTGCATATGCAACACAGGAAAGCGCCACAATATTTACGACAATTCCCTGGTATGTTGCCTGCAAAACGATCTCAGAAACAGGTACCGTGAAACCCGTTGACGGGAAAAAGAACCAAAGCGGTAAAAACAGCACCATGTTTACAACCGGAACGACCACAAAAACATCCTTCCAGGTGAATCCCCATAGTCGCACGCCCACCATGTGAAACGTATAAATACCAGCGGCACTGAGCAGCAGGACAATTCCAAGAAAGTGCTCGGATGAAAAAAAAATTCCCCCTATCATGACAAGATTTGCCACAAAAATAAGCGCAATAGCAGCATAGCGAACAGCGGAAACCCGTTGCTTAAAACACAGCCATGCGGCAAAGGCGCCAAACACAGGCAACATTCCATTTACCAGTACCCCGGCATGGGCCGCTCGAATTTCCATAAGACCATAGAACGACACCATGGTATACGGAAAACCAACACCCAGACCAATTACCAGGTACTGGTACAGGGAGTGTTTTTTCCACGGATAGCGGAAAATAAAGGGTGAAACGATTATAAAAGCCGTACCATACCGAAGCAGGGTTATATCTGCCGGGGTGAGCAGGGTGTGCACCCCATACCGGGAGATGGTTATCCAACCTGACCATATAAGCACCACCAACATCCCGGCAAGATAGGGTTTCCAGTTCTTCAAGAATCTTCCTTTCACTCTTTTACAGAATAAATAAATCCACGAAGGTTTCCTTCTACTCCTGAAAACAAACAATGTAAAGACCTTGCTATTTTTTCAGTGCTGCTGTATCAAAACGTGGGTAATGGAATACATAAGCCTTCTGGATATCATACAGCAGCATCAACGGCTGAAACCTGCACTTATCTTAGAATTGTCTGATTGAATTTTAAGGTCCATGTTATCGCATTACTACCATATGAACTAGGGAGAGGTTGGCCAAAATAATTTTTAATGATACCATTACAAATGAATATTTCTGATAAGGATAAGGTTTTCAAGGAGAACGAACATGCTTAAGCGTCTTGAATTGAGCAATCTCGGCCCGGCACCATCTATGACTCTGGATCTTGCCCCACGCCTTAATCTCTTGACCGGAGATAACGGGCTTGGCAAGAGCTTTCTTCTTGATATTGCCTGGTGGGCGTTGACCCGGAAATGGCCGGCAGAGATCAATTCAAGTCTGACTACCGGAAAACAAGCGCTTCCGGCAGCTCCCGGCGATTCAATGATTCGTTTTTCCTTTATGGGTAAAAGCAAAACGGAAGAATACGAAAGCGCATATGACAGAAGAGATTCAGCCTGGACCGGCAGACCTGGAAGGCCTGCAAACCCTGGTTTGGTTCTTTATGCCATGGCTGACGGAAGCTTTGCTGTCTGGGATCCGGCCAGGAACTATTGGAAAACCCAAAACGGTTTAGATGTTCAGGACCGTCGCCCGGCATATGTATTCAATCCATCTGAAATATGGAACGGCCTGAAAGGTGAGGATGGAAATCCCGTCTGCAACGGCCTTATTCAGGATTGGGCCGGTTGGCAGAAAGAAGAGGGAGAGGCATTTGGCCATCTGAAGACGGTGCTCAGCTCCCTGTCGCCCTCTGAAGCCGAGTCCATTTCTCCTGGCAGGCTCAGACGCATCAGCATTGATGATGCGCGTGATATACCGACCCTTTCAATGCCCTATGGCCAGGATGTCCCGGTTCTTCATGCATCTTCGGGTATGAGGCGAATCATTTCCCTGGCCTATGTTTTGGTCTGGGCCTGGGAAGAACATCGAAAGGCCAGTGAATTTCTTGGCGAGTCAACCACGGATCAAATTATATTTCTTGTTGATGAAATAGAATCCCATCTGCACCCCAAATGGCAGCTTAAAATCATACGATCCCTTCTCGGCGTGATGAAGGGGCTTGCTTCTTCAGCTCAAATTCAGCTTGTTGCAGCAACCCATTCCCCACTGGTCCTGGCATCGGTTGAGTCTTACTTTGATGCAGATAAAGATGCATGGTTTGATCTGGATTATGTTGCGGATTCGGATCAGAAAGTTCTGTTGACCCAAAGGCCCTTTGAACCCCGTGGGGATGTATCAAACTGGCTGACCAGCGAAGCCTTTGATTTGCCAAGTGCCCGGAGTACTGAAATGGCAGACTTGTTGGATAAGGCCGCTGCCCTTCTGGATGACCCCAACCCCAGCAAGGAGAGCTTTGAAGCGATGCATCAGCGACTGATCAAGGAACTGAACCCAAAAGATAGTTTCTTGCTCCGTTGGCGAAGCATCTGCACCCGAAAGGGCTTATTCTCATGATTCCCGTTGTCCCGAAATCTGAACCTGAACTTTTTGATGAAAAGGTGCGAAGGCCCGGCCGAAAATGGCTGGAAGAACAGAATATCCCCTTTGGTGATTCGCCGCCGGACCCATCGAAACTTCCCTCTTTTTGGCGTCACACCCAAAAAGAACTATGGGAATCTTATGGTGGCGTTTGTGCTTACTTGTGCATCTTCTTTGAATGGGCGTCAGGAGCTCATTCGACAGATCATTTTATCGCAAAATCAAGTCATGCCGGTCAAACCTACGAATGGGCAAACTATCGGCTGAGCTGTATGGGGGCCAATCGAAAAAAGAACAGATTCGACGATGTTCTTGATCCTTTTGAAATTAATTCCGATACCTTTGTGTTGAATCTGGCTTCAGGTGAAATAAAACCGAACAAGGACCTTTTGCAAGAAATACAGGAAAAGGCCCTGGAGACCATTCGGCGATTGAAATTGAATGATCCGGAGACCAAACGAATGAGAACCGGGCATTTTGATGAATACCTGAACGGTGTCCCGGCATGGAAGCTGAAAAAAGACTCTCCTTTTGTATGGTATGAAGCTCAAAGACAAGGCTTGTTATCCGATTAGGGACATTTTCTGAACTTAGGTTCTTAGCTTTACTTATCGTGTTGTTTTGGCGAGAAAATCAGAGAACCTCTTTTTGTATCGGCAATGACCGGTATTGGGGTGGTGTTTGCCTGGAATTGCGTTAAAAAGAAAATCACACAGGCAAACACCGGTTTTGCCCCATACCGGTCATGGAAAATACCGGATCCCTGGATGGATCAGTTTACTGTTTTTTTGTACGGCCAGCATACGATACCGCCGTCCAGATATTTAACCTTTGTATACCCCTTGCCGCGCAGTATCTGTTCCGCTTCATATCCCCTGAGTGAAATCTTGCAGAACGGAACGATCTCCTTGTCCCTGGGAAGTTCATCAAGGCAGGACCGCAGTTTCCCAAGGGGAATCAGTTTTACCCTTGGATCATCCAGGCGCATCTGCTCGAATTCCTGGGGGGACCGGACATCAAGCAGTATAAAATCGTCGCCATTATCGATCTTTTCCTGGACCTGGGCGGGTGTGTATGATTGGCTGAATCCGCTAAGCTTGTTTTCTGCAATATGTGCTGCAGTGATGATATTATCCAGTGCCGGGGAGAAGGGGGGTGCATATGCCAGGTCATACTGGGCGATATCGGTAACGGAATCGTTGGAAATAATATTGGCCACAGCCATGTCCATGCGTTTGGCAACATCACCCGGGCCGACGATCTGGGCCCCAAGAAGCTTTTCTGTCTTTTTGTCCACGATCAATTTTATAATGATCATTTTGGCAGAAGCAAGGAAATGGGCCTTATCCGGTGCCGGGGTAAGCACTGTGATATAATCATATCCCGCTTGTTTCGCCATTTTCTCCGTTAATCCTGTTCGTGCAACATTGCAATTGAACACTTTGCATATTGCCGTACCAATGACCCCTTTGAATTGACTTTCCTTGCCGCAGATATTGTCGGCAATGATGCGACCGTGTTTGTTTGCAGTGGACCCCATGGGGGCATAGATGGGCCCACCTGTTATCAGGTTGCGGTTTTCCACACAGTCGCCGCCGGCATAGATATTCGGATCTGAGGTGCGCATATCGGGATACACCTTTATGGCGCGGCTTTTTCCGAGTTCAAGCCCCATCTGCTCGGCAAGGTCCGTATTGGGCCGGACACCCACGGAGATGAGAACAATATCGGCAGGGTATGTGCCCTTATCGGTAACAACGCTTTTTACACATCCCCTGTCATCACCCTCGATTTTGGCTGCCGATTCGTTCAGTTTTAACGTCACACCGTTTGACTTTAATTCGTTGTGAAGATGATATGCCATTTCCGGGTCAAGCATTTGCCCCATGGCCGAATCAAGCATTTCGATCATGGTGATGTTCATGCCCTGCTTCTTGAACGCCTCGGTGACCTCAAGCCCGATGAGGCCGGCACCGATGATCACGGCATTTTTACCTTTGAGAGATCCGCTTTCATTTCTTATTCTTCGGGCGTCCTCGACGGTTCGCAATTGACTTACGCCATTCAATTCGGTTCCCTCGATGGGAAGATTCGGATTTGTGCTGCCGACGGCAAGTACAAGGGAATCATAGGGGAATTCAGCGGTATCGCCGGTATCGAGTCGGACGGCATGAACAATCTTTTGTTCCCTGTCAACGGATTTTACCAGGGTATGGTTTTCTACATTGATATCCTTTACCATTTTGAAAAAATGGGTGTCACGCACAACCCCTGTGGGGGTGGCCATCAATTCATTATGGCTTTCCACCTCCCCTGAAATGTAAAAGGGAAGACCGCATCCGGCATAGGAGAGGAGTTCGCCCTTTTCAAGTATTGTGACTTCAGCTTCGGGATTTAACCGTTTGATCCTTGACGCAGCTTTCGGGCCACAGGCCACACCGCCGATGATCACTATTTTCTCTTTCTTGTCCATGTTTTCTCCTTGTATGGTTATTGTTGTTTTTACGCTTTTAGTTTAATTTCAGAATTACTCCTGCCAAATATTCTGTCTGTGAATTTCACGTACCATGCCGCTGACTGAACCTGGATAATGTATGCGACCGCAACCACAAGTGCTGCGCTTGTGCCTTCTTTTCCAAAGGCGTTTATCGCTATTGCAAGTGCAATGGAAAGATTTCGCATCACAGAGCCGTATACCAGTGCAATGGCATCCCCCCTTGGAAGGAGGAGTTTTCCTACAACGGTGCTGAGTGTAAAATTAAACAGATAGATCAGTGCAAGGGGGATGATTATCTTGATCAGAATCTGGGGGGCGGATGCAATGGCCGTTGCCTTGAGAGCCATTGCAACAAAGACGATTCCTATAACGCCAAGGGTTGAAAGTGCAGGAAATCTTGGCGCCAGGTGTTGCTGAAACGTCTTTTGTCCGTATTTTGCCACAAGTCCCTTGCGGGTGAAAAAACCTGCCGCCATGGGTAGAAACACGATCAGCAATATTTGTGTCATCACCTTGATGAAATTTACTTCAATGGAAGAGCCCAGCAGGAACTGAACATAAAAAGGGGTTGCAAGGGAGCCCAGGGCAAGTCCTATCACGGTCATCTTTACTGCGGCTTCAACATTGCCCTTTGCAAACCCCGTCCATGAGATGGTCATACCGCTTGTGGGGACCAGTCCTGCCAGAAGCAGACCCAGTGCCATGTAAGGGGCGTCCTTGAAAAACAGCAGCCCGGCACCGTAGGCCACAAACGGTACGATTCCAAAATTAATCATCTGGGTCAGGAGCTGGGCTTTGAGATCTCCCCCCTCGAAAACCTTCTGTATTTTAAGATTCACCATCATGGGGTAAACCATGAGAAAGGTGAACGGCATTATCAGGCACTTGAGAAAGTCTGCATCAAATGAAATTCCAAAAAGAAATCCTGAGATCATCATCACGGGAATGGCAAGGGTCAGGTGTTTTGTTAACTTTGATAGCAGTGTCCACATGGTAACATTCCTTTGTTTTATCTTCTCCATGATCGTCATTGGCGACCATGGAGACGGTTGCGGTTAAACGGTTCTCCGGGGTGGATGTTTAAAAAAAGTATCCATCCGTGTTCGTACTGTTGATCAATATTCATGCCAAGATAGAAAAAATCACCTGATTATCCATCCTGAATCCCAGGGGGCGCTTCCATGGGCCTTGTTGGGGTTCGATGCCGTAATGGGACAAACCTGTTGACAGGGCTGGCGTTACCCATATAATAGAAAGGTGGCGCTACTGTGGCGCTACCGTAGCGCTACGATAACAACCAGGGGTGGGGGGCTGCCACAAAGCCGCCAGGGAAGAAAAAATGAAAGAAACCATGCCCGGGATGCCAGATCCGGACCTCGGCAATCTGATTTTGGAAGCCATGGCCGAAGGGGTATTTGTCCTTGATGGGAAGGGCATTATCACATTTTGGAACAGGGCCATGGAGCGTATAACGGGCTATGGATCTGAAGAGGCCATCGGCGCTTCCTGTGCCCTGCTGAATTTTAACCGCTGTTTCGGCAAATCCTGTCCCACGGGTCCCGGAGAGTGCGATATCTTTAAATATGAACGCATTGACGGCAAGGAGTGTTTTCTCAGGGATAAAGAAGGAAACCATGTGCCGGTGGTGAAAAGCGCAAGAATCGTTAAAGATAAAAATGGAGAGGTCAAAGGGGTGGTGGAAACCGTCACCGACCTCACCGAATTACACAAGGCCAGGCATGAAGCCGAAGAGGCAAACCGCAGATTGGGCGAAGTCTATTGTTTTGACAATATTATCGGTAAAAGTGATTCCATGCAGCAGGTGTTTGCCTCCATAAAGGCGGCGGCAACAAGCGAGTCCACAGTCCTCATCCAAGGGGAGAGCGGTACGGGAAAGGAGCTTGTGGCCGGCGCCATTCACTATAACAGCAGCCGCAGGGAGCAGCCCTTTGTAATTGTGAACTGTAGCGCGCTTTCCGAATCCCTTCTTGAAAGTGAACTCTTCGGTCATTCCAGGGGGAGCTTCACCGGTGCCGTACAGGATCGGAAAGGACGTTTTGAAGAAGCCCAGAGCGGAACCCTGTTTCTCGATGAAATCGGAGAGCTCAGTCCTTTTATCCAGGTGAAATTGCTCCGCGTGCTCCAGGAACGTGAAGTGGAGCGGGTTGGGGAATCACAAAAACGTAAACTTGATATCCGGGTGATAACCGCCACCAACAGGGAGCTGTACAAGTGTGTTCAAGAGGGCGTTTTCCGTGAAGACCTGTATTACCGTTTAAAGGTGTTTCCCGTCAGCATGCCCCCTTTACGGGATAGGAAAGAGGATGTTCCGCTTCTGATAAGCCATTTTATCGATGGTCAGAACAGAAAAACCGGTAAACGAATTGCCGGAGTGAGCCGGTCAGCCATGAGGCTTCTTCTGGATTATAATTGGCCGGGCAATGTTCGTGAGCTTGAGAATGCAATTGAGCACGCCTTTGTGCTGTGTAATGTTGAGCATATTGATCTCTTTGATCTGCCCGTTGAAATACGAAAGATGGAATACCCATCCGTATCTTCCGGATCGCCGTTGGCTGACACAAGGGGCAGCGCTTTTGATACAACTTCCCGCAAAAAACTCACACGTGAGTATCTCATGGAAGTTCTCGAGGCCAGCGACTGGAACAAGGCGGAGGTTGGCCGTCGGTTGGGGGTCAGCAGGGCTGCAATCTGGAAATATATGAAAAAATGGGATATCCCGTTGCAGCGCATCTGAACCTGAATCCCCCCAGTCAGGGGGGGGATTCTCTCCAATAAAATTTAATTTTGATGGTAGCACCCTTGCTATCTTTTTGATCATGTTGTATCTGAAATAAGCCCCGTTGTGTGTAATGAAATAAATAACCCTTCTGGATACCATTCCGTTGCAACATGTTATCCAGAAAAAACTGTTGAGTAATTGGGTTTCGGTTGAATGTCATATGATGAAAATTTACTTTGCAGGTCCATTATTCAGTGAGGCTGAACGTAATTTTAATAGTGATCTCACTAATCAACTTGAGAACACTGGATTCCATGTGTTTCTCCCCCAAAGAGATGGTGTGGAAACAAACAAACCACCTTACGATAAGATGTCCAGGGAAGAGCGTAGAAAAACTATGTTTGAATTGGATAGGGATAAGATCCTTGAGTCTGATATCTTTCTGTTTGTTCTTGATGGAAGAATCCCCGATGAAGGAGCATGTGTTGAACTTGGAATGGCATATACAGAGAAAATAATGACAGGACGGAGACGATTCATAATTGGGTTGCATACAGATATCAGGGCAGCCTTTATCAAGTCGAAATTGAATCCGATGCTAACGTTATGTTTTGACCAATTGGTTGATACTCGAGAAGCGCTTTTTCAAAGCTTAGAAAAATGGTTTGCAACACAAACCGAACAAAATAATTGAGCCGATGCCTAAGGCCGTGGCATTTTAGAAGCGTTGTAAATATTCGGCTTAGTCATTCAGAATTTATTTTTTCAACAACACCCTAAATTTTTTGTTGAGAGGATACATCC
>JAEINR010000098.1 GCA_016342325.1 Desulfobacterium sp. | reverse complement strand
TCTCGTCAAAATCAATACCTTTTACCAACATAACAACTCTCCTATATCCAACTTTTTACATTATAAAGTTGCGTTTTGGCTATCCGAAAATGCCGTGGCCACCGCCGAGGTTGAAGACCTGGGGTGAGCCGGGAACAGCCTTGAGCTTGGTGTTGCTCCCGGCTGGCGTAAACTGCGTGATCTCAGCGCTCCCAGACAGCTTGCATGTGATATTCTCGTTCTCTGCGGACAGATTGCCTAAGTTGACATGCCCACCACCCTTGAGCGTCGCCGCACCACCTTCCCGGAACGTCCACCGAGCCGGGGTCCAATCGTCCTCGGTGATGATCTCGGTCACCCGACCATCGTGCGGTCCCATATTTGGCTGAAACAGCACGGGTTTACCATCGATGTCAGCGGCCGGGGTTGGCTGGTCGTGGATGCCGGGGATTATTTTCCCTGTGCTGACACAGGGGGAACCTGCACTAAGGTTATAATCGGCAGTATCTGGGGTGCATAGGTAGGTTTCATCGATACAGGCATATATGAACCCATCTGGATCTTGATGATCTGCGTTAAACCTAAGATCATCTAAATGTTGCCGGAAAGGTTTTACGGAAATATATCTGATATTCTCAGCCTCTTTTAATGCAGCAAGAGCCAGCTTCCATTGATCGAATGTGGTGCCATAGAAACCGTGAGCGTGAAGCCCTAAAATCAGCCCACGCCCCGTTGCAGCTATAACGTCAGCGACATGTTCCCGGAGAAGATCATCAGATATTCCAGTTGCTATTGCATGGGACGATGAATAGACATAGAATGGGTCAATGGCGGCTTGCAAACAACTCCTGTCTCCACGCCAATAATTCGTTTTTCGGGCCTGTTTGAACCCCTTCGAAGCCACATAGTCACGTAATGCACCAGTGGCAAAACTTGCCCTCCCTCTGGGATAAATCAGGGTATCGCAGGTCCATCCCGGTATATATTGATTCACCCCCTGCTCGATAATATATTTTGATTCGACAATTTCTTGCCACCACCATGTATCTTTATCGAGGTCAAAGCCTGTCACGGTGCTAACATCTACGCCAGTGCAATTTGCAAGATTAACGGATTTAACCCCAGGCTTCCCCGTGATATCAGTGATTACACAAGTGATCCCCGAAACGGAATTAATCTTGACAATAATCTTTTCCAGGGTGTCATAGTTTCCAAAATCAAGAGGAAAATCAGGGTAGCTTACCCCACCGCTATCTTTAAGGTCTAATGTGCCGGACCATCCGATAGACGGCGTTGTGGCCGGATCAGTTGTGTCAGTCACGGTTGAAATGGTGACCGTATCACCCGCATTCCCGTCAACTGTGAATGCCTCAATACTACCTGCATCATCAGGGTCTTCGAACAAATACCATCCGTGACAAGCGATATCTGCACCCTTATTTGATATATAATCTGCTAATTCTTCATATGTGATAGGGTTACCTTCACTATCCTCTGTGACCCCGGCTTGATATGCAAACCCAAGGCTCCACCCGTAAGCACTCCAGGCATAATCAGCCAGAGTCTTAAAATCAGCCCAATTAGCAGAGTCATCAATTGAAAGGAAAATGCGCCCTTGCCTTGCCGGGGCAATCCATTTTGAAAAACCTGTGATACAATCGTTGGATGTAACGTTTCCCGATGTATCAGCCCAGTCGTGGGCGTTTTTGTTTTTTAAACAGTTATTAAGAACAAATGACCCGGAACCTAAATTTGTAACAAGATAAGTATTGTCCTGAAATTGGGAGTTTATGATGCAATTATTCAGCGTGACAAGTCCGCTGAATGTATCTCTCCCGTATATCGTTTGGTTATTAAACAGGATTCCGTTATTGTAAGTAACAGTGGCGGCGTTTTGGTGCCAAATGTACCCATTATTGTCTACTACTATGGGGTTGTTGAATGTTGCTGAACTCCCAGGCAAATTAATTACAGCCCCGTCTTCATTATCGAAATCATGCACATAAAGATTGGTAAAGTCCCCACCAGCTTCTGAATGGAGAGCCCTGGTGCCATCATATAGTTCAATGTCGTCTAAATCGGTACCCACTTCCAACCGAAGACAATAGTAATTACCACTGCTATCTGTTAGTTTCATATCTCTGAGCGCCCAACCAGCAAACATGATCCGTATAATATTGTTCGTAGTTTCGGCACCTGATAAAATAACATCTCCTGGGACATAATTTGAACCATCACGACCTACATTCGGTCCACCTACAATTAAATTGATATTCCCTGAAGATATACTGCCGTCTGAATCTAAATCAGCACCCGAATATGTACCAGGAAAAATCACAACTGTGTTTGCAGGTGCTGCCCCGTCAAGTGCATCAAAAGCGGCCTGGATATCGGTAACATTAGTTCCGTCCCCGTCCGGCCATTCAGCCTCTTTATACTCCCACTGGGAGCCTGTTTTTTTCAGATAATATATAGACATCAGCACACCCCTTTGTGAACTTTATCCCACATTAAGTTGCCTTTCATTTCTTTGCCGCCGGGGTTTTTTTGTCCTTGCCTGCCTCGGGTTTTACTTTCTCCAGCTCGACACGTAGGCCCATAATTTCACGTTTCAAGGCATCGATTTCCAGGGCCTGTAGCCCGATTTTCATGATCATTTCTTGGGGTGGTATTTGCGGCATTATTCACCTCCCCGGATCAGATATAAAAAATAGGTGAGCATTTCGTTCATACCCTCCTCCGTGTTCGGCGGCGGGGTGTAGTCAGCGGCCCGAGCCTCATCATCCGGATATTCTTTTTCTCCGGTGACGATGATTTCCACGCGGGTCTGGGGAGGATAGAATCCAACGTTTTCGACATGGCAATATTGCTGGCCGATGCGGATTGTTGCGGACTGATCGTCGGAACACTCTACGATTACACCCGTTGCCGCCGTGGATATGCTGACCATTGCCATTACCATTATTACTGCCAAAACCAATTTTTTCATGCTGCCTCCAATTTTGTGATTCGTGAAATTATATTTTCCATGACAGAATTGAGTTGTTCCATCACATCTGTTGTGACTTCGTTATTGAGCTGTTTAATTGCTCCAACGGACAAGGACTGCATACGACCGGCATCAATGAACAACCTATCTTGCACATCTTTAGCTGATAATACTTCATGGGATTCCCCGTCGAGAATCCCATGAAGTTCCTCAAGATCAATCCCAAATTCATCTGCTAACTCAGCTTTGTTCGTGAACATATCAGGAATTGAGGAAGGATCAATTTGTTGAAATCCGTTTTCAGTAATAAATTCCCCGTTCGCGGACTTGGCCGGTTTGAATTTTTCAATCAAATCAAGATCGTCCTGATCATCAAACGTATTGTACACTTTGAGATAAACGTAGTTTGTATGAGATGAATACCAATATAAACTACTATCCCCTAATGCATGAGAATTTCCTGCATTCGGTTTAATTCCTCTATCAGATCTAATGTAATTAGAGTATGAATATAACTCCGGCCTACCAGATATATCAGTCCATACATGACCGTGAGTGGTGGGCGTTCTGGCGTTAGTCAAACGATAGTCAGTGCTGGAACAATACCCTGAATGACCATGCCCATCTAATGAGACATTGGTTCCGCCTTTCGTGAGGACACCACTTACAGCCATATTCCCGTTGATGTAAGTATTATTAGCGTACATCCTAACGACATCATACCCAATAGACCCACCGGCTTTTCCAAACGATAGGTTAAATGTTTTGCCGGTTGCATATGGAGAAATGTAAAAAGTTTTATCCCCATCACTTTGATAAATTTGTAAAGACGGGTACGCCTCCCCACTTTTCCAAAAATCCAGGGTTGCCTGTACACCATATGCACAAGTCAACCGAAAATCTGTACCCGTCCCGAGAACCACGCTGCCAGCATTTTTATTTAATGTTTCATTTGCAAACGCCGTTGAGGTTTTATCGGCATCTTGGGTAGGCTTTGCCCCAGAAAGCCAAGCCCATGATTGTTGACTGTTTGCTGTGTTGTCGGCATTAGCAGGGGGTTTATCCCCCGTGAGGGCGTTGTAATCGATATCACATTCCTCAATGACTGCCCCGCGCACAGTATATTTTTTCTGAGACTGATCCCAAAAAGTACCACCAACAGCACTGCCATCCGCATTTTTATAATTGTACGCCCCAGTAATTCTGTCCCCGGCGCCCAACTGAAATCCGGAATCGATTGGAATGAAAGCACCAACAGTCGTTGTCTGCCAAGGAACACCCTCATAGTTGCAGGAGGCATGGAGAGGCACGCCAAAAGAATAAGAAAAGATGCCTTTGTTATTCATATTTACGCCTTCACCACCGGAAAAATCACCGATCACAAGACCTTTCCCATTGACTCCAGTGTCTATATAAAGCCCCGATTGATCACGGAGACGCATGTTTAACTCGCCGTTTAGCCATTGCAAGTAATTCCCGGACAAAGATCCAAGCGCAAATTCACCAGTAGGCATGAGCTGGAAATATTTCCCACCATTTTTCCACCCGGTAATCCCCTCGTTCCCCGCGCCCATGACATCCCCGTCCGGGTCTATTGCAATGCCCGAATAGTTATCGGCGGCCCGGTCGTAATCATCGCTGAGCCAATACCCGCCGCCGCCAAGGATGATGTCGGGCAGGTCTGAGAAATCGAGATTTAGGGAGGAATATCTATGTTGATCCATTACTTTTTCTCCTGTGCTGCCCACAATGAAATATTGCCACGATCCCATCCGCCATCGGCCAGCTTGAGATATGGAGCAATGGCGGCATAAAAACACTGCTTGACCGGCATGTCCGTATCCCAGGAATAGGCCCGTTGATCGGGGTCATCCAAAAAGCTTTTTGCGTCGGTGGCCGGGGAGCAAACCCACTCAAAAACCGCCCCAGCAGAAAAGGAAATGGCCGTGGTCCCTTCCTGTGCCCGGTCTATAACCCAGGCGCCCTCGATCACTGAGGCTGCGAGATCTACTCGGATGATTTCATGGGCCGTGCCATTGTCTACGTGGAAATAGCAGTAGGCCCAGGCCGGTTCCAGGGTCGATTTAAAGCCTGTCATGGCCGCCTTGAGATCGGCCCAGGCAGAGGCCCCGCCCAGGGAGGTTGTGTCAATGGGCGGGCAGGTGGTAGCCGTGTCAGACCACGCTCCGTTCAATGTCCAGCCCCACCGGTATTTTTGATACCTCATCATCACGCAGAACCCGGAAATTCTGACAGACAAATCATACCCCCAGGCAATATCACGGAGCAGGGCAAGGCCGGGCTGGAGCGTGTAGTACATCGTCGCGCCCGTGATATCCGTGCCCTGCATTGCTGCTATGATCTTCGCCGGTGACGTGGTGATGTATTTTCGGGCCGGTGGGCAATGAGCCCCGGTGAGTCCCGCCGGGGAGACGGCGGCTGCGGAGACATAGATTGTCTGTTCATTAAACTGCTGCGCTGGTACCTCAAAACTCCGGTCAGAAATCCCATATTTGTACTCGTAGTTCTTGGGCGCCATGATCGTGGCCGTGGTGTCCCCGTCCTCGGTGTGCAGGAGGATATCAAAAGAGTTTTTCCCAATAGATTGGTAATTCCGAAACTTCAACGCTGCGGAAACATAAGCCTCCCAAATGTTTGAAATGGACTTTTTCCAGATCAATTTAAGGGATATTAATTCCGGCGCAGGAGGGAGCACCCGGGGAACCGATGAAACTACTTTTGTGGGGACCACGGGCAGGTCATCATAAACGGATTCGTTATACTCCAGGAGCTGAACGGTTCCGCTGTTGTTGTTTTTGCGTCGAACCGATTCAACGGTGAAGAGCTTCCCGGCCACACCATCTGTTTCATCTTCCAGAACCCATAAGTCCTCGTATACCGTGGGCACGGTGATCCAGGTCCCGGTGATATACAGGCGGGCGATGTCGCCGCCGGCGGCATGGGTGATGCTCGTGGCCTCGTCCACCTCATATTCCGTGTCAACGTTGGCTATTCGCATTTTGAGCAGATAAGAATGCCCGTTGAAGAGTTCAACAGAATCTGGGATATCAATGTAATTGCTGCCCACGGCGGTTGCCCTGGCCCCATCTCCCCACCCGGGCCGGTCGTTCTGGAGCCGGACCACGTCGCCGGGGAGCATTGTGATATTGTCGAGCATCATAGAGCAGGATGCCGTGCGGGAACAATGCCGGGCTTTGTCTTTGAGATATGTGAGCAGCCCAACGGCCCGAGCAAGCGTGGAAACTCCCCACATTTGGAAGCTCGTTTCCGTGCGCTTATCTCCCATTTGATATCCGCCCTGGTTGTTGGCCGAATAGTAATCCACCAACTCAAACGTGCTTGTTTCAAACTCGTTGTCCTGGTCAGAAAAATCAGCCCTGAAATGTGTCGGGCGCTCGAAGGGCATGGATTCGGAAAAGGACTCGGCAATGGTGTTTGACATATTAAGGATGCCGGAAACCGGTTTATCTCGGTCAGTGATCACGGTGTAGGTTTTGCCGACTCCTGCCGGGTGAGATCGAGCGGTGAAAAGCAAATCTTTGAACACGTCAACAACTCTCATGAACCGATCAATAGTCCCGTGGAATTCAAACCGTTTGTGCATAAATTGATGAATCACAAAGCTGTCATTTGCAGCCGGGACCGGAGACATGGCCAGGGCCACGGTGATTGTTCCGGTGACATCGTTCCCGGAAATTTTTCTTATCTGCCCCTGTCCTGCGCCGGAAAGGATTTCGATATACTTGTCTTTGCCGAGCCCGAGATCCCATGCTATTACGGGCGTGGCTGATGTGGTGATGGTTGTGGCCGTGTATGTTATCGAATTGATATTGCTGGCTGACACATCAAAAATATAGGAGGAATCCGCACTGATCTTGACAAGCTCGTCCGCCCACCGGGAGGCGGCCAGGATGTCAGAGAAATTGACTTGCTCGGTTGACACCTTGTCACCCAGGCCCCAGAAGTTGTTAAGCAAACAATTATAATAAATCCAGAAATGGTTAGGGCTCCATTGCTCGATCATGTTTGCTGTGTCATACGTGCAGACCATACCCCATGGGGTTACATTGTCTCCCTGATATCGGTAACACTCTGAAAAATCATCCCAGAAACAGTTTGAATATTCAACCTGGCTGCCCGAGATTGTGAGTTTTGGGACTTTTAAGAGCAAGCCCTTGAGTGTCCCTTTGATATCTGGAGTCGAGCCGGACAGCTTAGATGTTGCAAGGAGAGTCAAAGCTGTGCAAGCGATCCCGGGATAACGATATCCTATCGCTGTATGAGTGTTGCAATACTGCCAAACCATTTGGGATTGGTCGTAATCGCTCCCCCAATTCTCACCGGTGCGAGTGACTCTGACATGGTGCGCCCCTTGCGGGATCGTAGATATTTTTATTGATTTATAACTGGTATTCGTGTTTTTACTCTTTAACACAAATTCACGGGAATAATCACTGTAGGTTGTCCAGTTCCCGGCCACGGTTTTATCATATGCTGCTGGCATGGCCTCAATGGTGATATCAATCGTTCCGTACCCGATGGACTCCCCCGATTTATACAGCACTACGGCAAGCCCTACCGTCACGGCATCGGCGGTTGCGGCTGCGGTTGTGATAGTCGCAGAGCTTAAACCCTCGCGGGCCATTTCAAACGGGAAAGACTCTGACTCTTCGGACAGAATCATATCGTCGAACCCAGGGAGTGCGACTTGGCCAACTGTCCCCAAGTTGTGCGCTATAGCAACGTTTTTTTTGTCGGCATCTTCTTCATCGACATAAAAATCAATCGTCTGATTGTTGACTGTGACCTGCTCAACAGCTTTGATCTCTCCGTATCCCCATCCGAGCAGTAAATTGAGATACTGCTCTTCCTCGGCGGCAAGATCTTTTTGGAGCAATTTGGCAGTCACAGAATCCCAAGCAATATATTCCTGACCAAAAAGGACCGATTCCATTTCTTTATTGATCTCTTTTTTTTGATTCTCCCTACCTGTCGCAACATCTACGTTGAGGATCTCAGTTTCAAATTTGAGCGCATCAGCATTTAGACCGGAAATCATGAGTTTCCCGTCCCGGTCAGTCGTTGCTGTGGCCCAATCGCTCCAGGCTCCGCCGTCTTGCTGTGTTCGGAATTTTACTACCAGGGGCATTTTGTGCGTAATTGTTGACATTATACGTCGTGGGTACTCCCTGTTTTAGATCCCATGGAATCCCTGCTACCTTCCGAATCCGAGCCAGCCCCACCCGGCCCACTGCGATCGGCGCCCCCGCCACCGCCGTCCACATATTCAGAAATAATGACAGAATCAAACACTAATTCGACTCCCTTTATTTTGTCGTCAATGGCCGGGTTTTTCGTGACCGTGAAAGAGTTCCTCCATCCCGAAAAAGCCTGATTGGAAAAAGTAAAAGTCTCGGCCCCGGCTTTAACATGCTCAAATTCGTAAGCTGATATGTTTTCCAAGTATGCGGACATTACTGCCGGTGCTGCCTGTGTCCGACCGAAATGCAGGGGGATCGGATCACCTTCAACCATTACCGGCGCTTTTTCGAAGCCGTAGGTTGGTGATGACTTCGGATCGTCGTAAGCGGATGCTTTTTTGCCGAATGCTGCATTGAGGCCATAACTGATTGCTGCGGCGACCCCGGCTTTCAGTAGGAATGCCCCCACCGCTGCCCATGTGATACCATTAACCGACGGCACGATAAAAATTTTATCTTGCGGCACAACCCGGGCAGTCATGTCTTTTTGCTCGACCGTGTTCAGGGTGACCCGAAATTTCCCACGGAGAAACAGCGGGGCCAGATCACGGCGGATGGAGACGAACTCTTTCAAGCATTCCTCGATGGTCGCCCCGGGCAGAGTGAGACATATTTTTTCGGGCTCGAACGGGTTGGGTTTGAAAGTTATTTCCGCCATCTGTAGATTCCTTTTACATGTCGTTTCCAAAAGCCAATGCTCGCAATCACCGGTGTTTTTCCTTCTAAAGCGTGAAGGAATTTGCCGTGGCCGATACAAACCCCGACATGATCCCCTTGACCCGGGAAATCCACATAGATCAAATCCATTTTTTTGGGGTCTGAAACCGGTTCCCACCGATCCGAAAAATCCAGGTCTGAGTAATGGCCGATGTCGATCCCATGGTCCCGGTAGATCCGGCTTGCCAAGGCAAAACAATCGCATTCAGAAAATGAGATGTTGAGGTATTTGTCAGTGTTCATAGCCACCGCCTTTGCATCATCGGAGTCCCGCCAAATCGGGGTTGATTGCCGTTTGTCTTGCAGTTACCGAGCGTGTTGTTGCAGGTCCCGCCGGTGTGGCCGCAGTAGATGTCACCGTAGCTATGACGACACTTTGTTTTACTCCAGAAATGCCGGGGAAGGAGATCATCAAAGACAAGGGGGTTTTGGAGTTCAAAAGTGACAGCGTTATAACTCCGGTTTGCTCCAACCACAGAAAACGAGTCCTCCAGGCAGGCGTCAGGCTGGTCCAGGTGGTTTGCCCAGACAGTCAGGATCGTGACCGTCATCTTTTTGATGATCTCTTTATTGTTGAGGACGTGGGCCCATGTCACGCCGTCAATGTCCGGCACGACGACGGAGGATTTGCCGAGGGTGCCGTCTTTTTTTGACTCGATGTCTTGCCTTTTGATCGAACTGGCAAGGTAAGTTCGGCCATCAAATATGACGTCCTCGTCTCGCTCGGCAAGGTAGATGATATCTGAGGGTGACATGTGCAGCTGGTACAGGTTGATGTCTGAGACGGAGGCTTTGTTTTTTTCGGCCAGGAAATCGGGGTGCATTACTTGACCTCCCGGATTATGAAGCTGATTCCAAAACGATCAAGCACTTTAAACTCTCGCCCGGCTTTATCCTCCAGGAATCGGCAGGTGATCAGTTCTGAGGCGTATTTTGTCGGGAGAAAATCATGAGGGTTAAAAGTAAAGGCAATGCCCCGGCCTTTTTTGGCTTTGAAAAAAGCCCAGACTGTATCGGTATCCTGCTGCTGGTAAACCAGGGTAAAGCTGCGCCGCCCGGATGCCCATTTGCTCGATGCCTGTTCGCTGCCGTTCTCGGCCTCGAACACATTGGTTTTAAATTCAACACCCGCCGTGAAGGTGTAAACCGGCAGGGGGGTTGCGGGATAATCAGCCATTCAGACCACTCCTTGACACTCCATCGTTTTTGTAATCCATCACCACAGCCGCCCCGATTGTTTCAGCATGCTCCAGTAGTAATGCCTGGACGCTGGAAGCATCCAGGGCGTTGACGGTGATATGGTAATGATTTATGACTTGCTGACCTTGAGTTTGTGCCCCCTGAAACTCAACCCCCATATTGCCACTTGGCATGCGTTTCAGAGGTACAATTGCTTCCGGTCCATCTTCTCCCATTACTCCAAAGCCGCCACCGTGGGCAAACATGGTGGGCTCGCTGACAATTTGGTTTGTGAATGCACCGCCCTGGGCATAGGCTTGCACACCTGATTGATCAAAGGCATTGCCATTGGCGTTGAAAAGGCCGCCCACGAAAGTACTAACAACCCCAGCCATGGGCTGTGTCACATTTTCCTGAAAGGTAATCCGAGCAATATCCGCAACAACCGACTTTGCGAAGTCAGAAAAGGAAACGGCACCGCCGGTACAGAAGGAGACCCACTGTTCCTCCATAGAGGCAAAGACATCCGTGGTCGCGTTCTTGATTACTTCCAGATTATCTGTCACGTCCCCTGCTTCCCGCTTTCCGATATCGACCATTTCAGCCGAGAACCACTCTTCCAGGGCCTTTTTGTCGGTGACATATTCGTCGTAGAGTGAGAGTTTTCCCTTGAGCTGATCCCGTTCAAAATCGAAGGTGGACATTGTTGCTTGCTTGTAATCCGTGTTGAATTCTTCGAGGGCAATCTTCCTGTCGTTGAGTCCCTGCTGATATTCCCCCCACCCCTGTGCCTGCTCTTCTGCCCATGTTTGCATGTAGGCTTTTTGCATTCTCAACCAACTTGCTTCAGATTCTTTATCTACCGGTTCTGGCATTGGGGATGGGGTTGGATTGTCAGGTTCGAAGGAAACCAACGACTTCAAATAGCTCCGATTGACCTTTTCGGTATACGCTCTTAATTCAACCCGCTCGACCTCTTTAAGGGTTTTCAGTTTTTTTGTAAGAGCTTCAATTTCAATTTCCGTTGAGATTTTCCCCAGGTTGCTGTGGTCAACATTGCCGTAACCCAACGGCGTTGTTGTTTTTACAGGTTGGAGCCCGCCGTTTTGCCGAACCGTAGCAATGTATTCTGCCATGGCTTTGTTTTTATTTTCTATGAGCTTGTTGTGTGTATTTTCTTCTTTGTTTATCCCCTGCAGAGACGCCAACCTGGATTCAATCGAGGCAATTTGAGATGTTGTATCTGAAAAAGCAAAGGCATCATTCATCACGGTTGCTTTATCATAAACCCACCCCATGGCTGAACCAACGGACTTTAAAGATGACGCCACCGATCTAAAATATTTAGGCAAGTTCTGCTTGATCAAATCGTCATTTTCTTGCATCCAATCTGACATAGTGCCTGCCAGATCAGCAATGTCAGGAGCCAGATCAGCAACAACGACCTGAAAGCGGGCTTTCATAACGGAGGTGAGAGAATCAATCTCCTGTTTTGCCCTGGTCGAGTTTCGAATGAGATCTTGATCCATGACAACACCAAGGGCTTGCGCCTCCTTGCGGAACTTGTCCAGGGACCTTGTTCCGGCATCAATCATTCCCACAAACTGCTCACCGCCGGTGCCGCCAAACAACTCGTCTGCAATCCGGATCTGGGCCGCCGTGTCCAGGTCCTCCATGCGCTTAATCACTTCGCGGAGCAGGCCCGGGGTGTCCTTAAGTCTTTTGTTGAGATCTGCCTGGGTAAACCCAAGGCGTTCAAAGCTTTCCTTGGCCGAGCCCCCAGCGGTCTGGACATACTCATCGGTTCTGAGGGAAAGTTCTTTTAAACCATCGGTGAGAGCGTCCTGGGAAATCATGTACTGTCCGGCAGCATAAGTGAGTTCCTGGTAAGCTTCAGTGCTGACCCCTGCCATGGTGGCATTTTTCTGCATTTCTGCCGTGGCATCCATGGAAACCTTGGCAATGGCGCCCATTCCAGCCACCCCTGCCAAGGTTCCCATGGCAGTGTTCAGGGAAAATACAGAACTGGTCAATTCCTTACATTGGGATTTTACCGAGGCGAAAGCTGCATCCGTGACATTCTTTGCCGTGAGTAGGATTTCCATTTTTGCATCGGAGCCCATATTTTATATCCTTTTCCCTGCCATTTTTGCCTTGAAATTTTTTGCTATATTCTTTTGGAATTGATCATGATGGTGAGCCCAAAATGGAGCCACCAGGGGACGTCCCGGGGTCTTGAATTTTTTTGTGGATCGCTTGAGGAAAAACGGAGTGTTGCTTCCCTCTGCCACACCCAATCTACCCCCACGACCGACAATGAGTTTTCGCTGTCCATGGGAGATTGTCCTCTCGAAACCTTTTTGATGCTTTTCAGCCGTCTTTATCCAGCCGCCTGATCGCTCGGGGATGAAGCCAACGGCCATGGTGTATGGCTTTTTGTCTCGCACCGCATACCTAACACCCGTGGCCAGGGAACGGAGCGGGGCGCGATTTGGAGAACGGCCCCACAGGCGCCTGGCAATATAGGAGAGGGGTTCAGTTTTCTTAGCGCCAACAGTTCCACCCCTGATCTCTTTTTGGAGGAGATTTTTAGCTCTAAAAGCGGTTATCTTGACCGCCGTATTCAAGGCCTTATCCGCTTTCTCTCGCCCACGGTCCAGAGCGTCCAGTGTTGATCCCAGGCTATCTGTCGTCAGTTCTGCTGCGAGATTGAACACTCAATAACTCCCTTTCCATGGCTTGCATTTTTCGTTTCAATCCCCGGGACCAAGTCAAGTTAAGATCCCGGGCACCCTGCCGAGCCTCAGCATAATCCAGACCGATAATACCCATACCTCCTGCCCTTAGCTGGGTCCTGATATCCTGCCAGAGCATCCAGGCGTCTTTATTACCCGGTAGGAGATCAGGGGGGAATTCCCATTCGCAACCCCGGCATTTTCCGGGGTCGTCTTCATCTATACAGGTTTTGCAGAATTCGATGCGCTGACGATCGTTGTACCATCGCCAGTGCTCTGTTAGTTTTTTTCCTCACCCGGATCCCCGTATGTCTCTTTGAGAATTGCACCCCACACCTTCTTGGTGTCTGACATGGGCTTGTCGTCCAAGTAATTGATGGTCTCTTTGTCGAGCACTACGTCAAAGGCATCATCAATCACGCCTTCCAGGTTGTCCATATTCGGCCGACATCCCAAATAGGTGTACCCGTGTTCCTTCAACTGCTTGATTTCTTTTTTTGTCAAGGATCGAATCTCAATGACTTTATCGCCGATTTTAACTTCTCTCATTATGCGTGTGCCTCCGTATTGATAAGGGTTGCTTGAACGCTTGTTCCTTCCACAGCGTTGTCGTAATAGGCACCATAAGGCAGGTTGACAACGATCCCCTTGGGTCCTTCAATACCTGGGGAATTCCGGGTGTATTTTATCTCCGGAAATTTGAGCGCCAGAGAAGAGGATGCGCTGGCAGAAAAAGTTGCTTCCAGGCTGGATTCTGTGGAATTCATCGCCTTGGTGAGCAAGGACATGTCTTGAAATAGAGAAGATAAGTTCCCCTCAGCAGTCATGACTCCGTCCGGCACAGACCCGAGAGATCCGCCACCGCCGATAACGTACTGGTCCGTGTCGCAATTCCAGCTAATGGTGCAATCCAACGTTTTGGCGTTTGCTATTGCGCTCCCGCCCTCTTTCAGAGTCATTTGATTATTCTTCAAACGGCTCATAGTGACCGTGGTCGGAGCAGCGTCAAAGCTTGATATGCCGGGTGTTTCTGATATGGCCACCGTGTTTAGTGTGGCGACCAGTTCGGCGTCCGCGCCCATAGATAGGGACATGGAATTGATTTTGCAGCCTGTGTACAAAAAATACTCTGGAATGGCGAGATCGAGAAATTGATGTTCAATGGTAAAATAGGGTCTGGGCGCCAGCGGGTCTCCGGCTTTAAAAACATGGGTAAATGGAGATCCGGCCCCCGTTGTGGTGGGCGCACCAAAGGCAGCTTTAAGCCAATACCACATGGCGATACTGTCCACAGGGATATCAATTCCACCGGACACGCTGAGATTGCCATCACTAGGCTCGGTGGGGTTGAGATTCCCACGGATCGTGGCCGGGGTGATCTGATTCCGGTTAGATTTCAAATTTGACTTGTTGACCGGCATCACAAAGCCATCCGTGGCAACCGTTGTGGCATCCGCCTGAAAGCCAAGTAACACTTTTGATGCTGCACCTGTTGCTTGTGCCATAATTATTCCTTATTCGTAGGGGTTGACCCCTATTATTTGTCCTTGTTCGATGGTGATCCCCATGCCACACCAGATGTAGGGGAATTGCTCCACCGTATCGTACTGGACCTCTATATCAGCTATGTGGCAATCTGACGGTATCGCTGCCAGGATATGGGAAAACACCATAGTTCGAAATTCCTCCACCAGACGACCACCCTTGAACCGAATCACTCCATTGATCTCTTCCGGGATTCCATCGTCAAAAACCAGACAATCCACCGCCAAGGTGAATGATTTGACAGACCGACTCATGCCGCCGGACTTTTCAGACGGGCGGACCACCACCAGGGGGCAGTCCTCCTCTTCCGGGGGATTCCGCATGTCGATGTTCTCAAATACACGGTAACCGCGATCATACTCAATGGTGCTCCAGGCGTTCAATTCCTCCTGGTCGGCCACAGCATTTGTAATAGTTTCGATCAGCTCGTTTATGTTCACCTGATACCTCCAAACCGTTCTTTTGAGCTGATTTCAATCAACCAAGTATCGCCATTACCCCGGGTAATGTTACCCTTTCCGGGGTCACGGACAATGCGCCAAACAACGCCACCAACGGTGAATGTGTCCCGGTAAGACGGGCTTGGAACGTCTGTCACTTGAACCGTGATAGTCCCATGGTCAGCGTTAAAATTACCCCCGCCGCCATACTCGATAACGGCGGGGATAGAAGTTTCGCTGCCGTTGTAAAACACCTCAACGGCACCTGTTTCCAGATCAAACAGTTTGGTCATGGCATAAGCTTTGGCCTCGGCGTAATTCATCGGCGCCGGAACTCCAACTCACATGTTGCCCCCGCCGAGGAAGAGAGAAAAAGTCTCTCCATTTCCTCGTAATACGGCAGTAGAAATGCGGAGTAATCCTCCTTGGTGAGCTGATAAATCTCCGCATCGACCGCCGGGGTGCCGGTCTGTTCGTTAACCTCCACTGTCAGCGCGGCACCATCGGACAATTTATGGATCCTGATAAGATTGGTGCCATCAGGAATAACCAACTCTGTTGCCGAGGAGGTAAAGGTTATGGGATGCCGGTCGATAAGTGATTTTGCGCTCATAGGGACACCCCCTTATGATACCGTCAGTTTCACAAGAACACCGGGCCGCTTACACAGGGGCAACGGGTTGGATTGGCTGTGCAGATCCACACCGCGGTTGAATTTCCTGGGCTCCTGTTTGGCGTAGAACGGCAAGCCAAGAGTGTTGGCGGTTTCCGTAAAATCGGCAGGAGAAACATAGGTCTGAAACGTGGACATGGTCCCTGTCGGGTAAGCATGAGCTTCGTTGTCAGCGATAAACTTCCGGGTGGTGCCGTCGGCATCGGGAGCATTCCCGATATATTCCTCGAAGGTCAGGCCGCCAAACTTAAAGCCCTTCCTAGGGTCGCCGCCGAGCCGGTCCGCTGCCTCACCGTAATTCTGGTACGCTTCCTTGACGAGCGCATGATCGATCAGGGCCTCAAAAAAACCAGAGGAACAAAGAACGTGAACGCCGTTGGAAGCTTCGCCCTTCAAGTTCTCCTCGATGTGCCTGGAAACGGCAAGACACTTGCTCCGAACCTTAGTGGTCGTGGTGCCGAGAGCAAAAGAGATGGTCTTTGCAGTGATGCCGAACTCTGTATAAAGATTGTACATCTCTGAGCCGTCACCATCGAGGATGATACCCTTCAGGGCGCCCATCCTTAAATGCTCCAGGGTGATAGCGTGCTTGTTTTTCATGGTCTGGAGCTTGTCGTTCATGACCGCCGTGTAGGGGGCAAGTTCGTTTTCAGACCCAAAAGCTCTGATCCCTTCGTACTCGTCAGGGAGCAGGGTGTCGTCCAGGGGGAGATGGGGGACCACAAAAGAGCGGAGTTTTCTTTTCCCGGCCTTGTTCTGATCGCCAGGGGACCCGGGAGGTTTCGAAGTGATGAGATTGAGGACACCGTTCTTTTCCTCGATCATGATAGTGCGGAGCCTCACGCCTTTAATGGGCATAAGATTCAGGCTTTCGATCCTGCCGTAGTTGTTCGGCAGGATATTGATTGCATCGGTCAGGGACGCCATAGAAAAGGCGTCATTTGCCCAGGGGTTCAGCATGATTAAGATTCCTCCCTTGTGATAATTCCGAGACCGGCAAGGGTCACGGTTGCGGTTGTTTTTTCGCCAGCGGTGATATCATCCGGCCACACAAGGCCACCAGTGGTTACAATGGCATGTCTTGCAATCATGACACCCTGGATATCTCCTCCGGTTGCATCATAATTCGCGGTGGATGCTCCCACGGGGGTTTCGGTCCCGTCGGCCAGGTCCTGGTCGAAAGCTGCATGTTTGCCGGTTGCGGTAACTTTTCCGATCACCTGCCCGGGAACGAGGACTGTGCCGGAAACGATGGTGATTTCCTCTCTGGAATACCCCCGATCCTCTTCCCACACCAGGACATCACCAAGATTATTGGGCTCTGTGAAAGCTGCCATTATTTACCTCCAGCTCTTTTTTTTGCATCAGCAACAAGGGCGTTGGGGCCGCCGTCACTCATGGGGTTGACGGTCGAAAAAACCGCTGATTTCAAGGACTCATCCGCCTGGGTGTCAATGATCTTCTGTCCGGCTTCTTCTGCGGTCATGCCGAGGAGTTCCGCCGTGAACTTGGCGCTGGTCACGCCTGCGATCTGCGCCTTCTCCATGACGGCGGTGACCCGGGCGGCCTCGGCTATCTTGACTTCCTCGACCGCTTCGGCTTTCCCGGCGGCCATAGCCTCGGCTTTGATTTTTTCCATGTCGGGAGCGGGGCCGGACGCCTTCGGGGTATACCCAAGGGCGGCAAAAGATGTTTCGATTTCAGAATCATCTTTCCCAGCAACGAGTGCGCGTAAATCTGTGGTAAGACCCATCTGGGTTCCTCCATAAGTTGTGTTTTTGGCCTGGAGTTCTGTGATCACGCCCTCCAGACTTCCGTATCTATCAGCCATTCCGGCCTTGATGGCTTTTTGAGCGATCATTATTCCGCCTTGGCCGAAATCGCTTTTTACTTTTTCTTCTGTTACTCCCCGGTACTTTGCGACCTGGGAGATAAAAATTCCTGCCAGGTCATCGGCCCGGCCCTGGATCTCCGCCCTACCCTCTTTAGACCCGAGGTCAAGTCGTTTTTTGGGGCTGGCCGTGGAAACTATTTCCACAATCTTGCTTTCCGACGGCCGGTAGCCAAAAACCACACCAAGGGAGCCAAGCTCCGCTGTCTCATTGACCACCACCTCGTCCGCTGCCGAGGCAATCCACAGGGCCGCCGAGGCCGCGCAGTTACCCACGTAGGCGACAACGGGCTTTTTTGCGGCCTGGACCATTTCGGCAAACTCGTTGATGCCCGCTGCCTCGCCGCCGGGAGAGTCAACATCAAGGACAATGGCCTTTACTTCCGGGTTATCGAGGGCTGTTTTAAAATCGAGTGCAAGATCTTCCAGGGCGGTGCCACCCCGGATCCAGTTCAAAAAACTGTCATACCGAGAAATGGCACCGTGGACCGCCATGATCGCCACGTTATCCCGCTTTTGCACTGTCCATGTCCGTTCCAGGCGCTGGCCCCGTTTCGCCTCCAACGCTTCCGGGGAGAGGTTGGCAAGGTCGTTGAAATCCCCCTCGGCCATCAAGAATGGGCTTCCTAAAAGATCAGTCATTGCTCTTATCTCCTTCCGCTTCGCCGATACCCTGATAAATACCCTTTGCCGTGGTTTTTCTGGGGTCGGTATCGAAAACAAAGTTGTAAAGATCAACCAACTTGAGTTCTCCTTCACGTTCTGCAAAAAATGATTCGATGTCCTGTCCCCGGGCGGCCAAGGCCTGAGTGTAGTTTTTCAAGCCTCCCCTGATCTCCAGAATCTCAGCCAACATATCCTTATAAGGGTCAATCCATTGCCATGGGTCGGATTGCCATGTGATCCCCCGGTAGTACCGGCGTTTGTTTTGCAGGTAATCCGGAATAATGAGTTTGCCGGTGATTACCGCCGTGTCGAGCCATCTCTGAATGACTGGCCGGCAGAACTGAAAAATTAGGGTTTTGTGCATCTTCATGGTGAGAGCCCGACGAAACTCAAGGAGCCCTGCACGGATAGAGGAGTAATTAACCCCGGATAGATCCCCGGTGAGTTGGTCGTATGTGATCCCCATGCCCTGGGCAACGTCCATCAGCTGCTGTTTCATCCAGGCGATATAAGACCCAGAAACATCATGGGGTTGTGAAAAAACAACATCCTCGTTGAGGTTTAAAACCGGGAACGTCCCGGGCTCAAGGGCAACGACATCAATCCCACTGACTGTTTTTTTGGATCCGAGCATATTGGAGTTTTCGGGGTTGTATTCCTGAATTTGTTTGATAAATCCGCCGAACATGGCCGTGGTTTTTCTTCTGACAAGCTCGGCATCCACGCACTGATCAATCTCATGGAGTTTTACCAGAGTTGAACTTAGTGCTGGCAGGCCCCGTTGCTGTCCCGGGCGGGTCACATCAAAAACATGGGTAATGTTCTTGGCGGGGACCCGGACCCGGCCCATGTCGCCATTCATAAACATCTCACCCGGGTGATCTTTAAATAAGTGGTAGGCTGCCCGCTTTCCTGACTTAGTGTACTCGATGCTCATCCTGATCTTGCGGCCGCTCGGTAGGGTCGTGGAATAGGCCACGTCAAGGTGATCCGCTTCCATGAGTTGGACCTGCAGGGGCACGGCAAGGTCAGCATACCGATTCCGGGGCCGAATAAGCCCCAGACTTTCGCCATCGGAAAACAAAGCGTAGGCAACAGTGGCCTCCATGCCGTAAAAATTGGCATTCCCATCCCAATCAAACTCGGGAACTGAGTCAAGCCACAATTCCTGCACTTGTTCCTTTACGCCGTCTGGAGCTCCTGGGAAATTAAACCGGGGAGTAATACCTTTCCCAACCATGTTGGCCGTATATGTTTCTTGCCCCGACTTGGCATGGGGGTTGTTTCGGATCGCTTGCCGGGATCGCCCTCGGAGAGATGTAAGGGAATTACCGATTGCCGTATTGGGGCCGATTGTGGGCGCCATGAAGTTCGACATTCGCGGGGCTTGACTGGCACCCTCATAGGTCGTTGAAGCGTATGGTCTCCCGGTTTGATCGACTATCATTAAAGCCCCTTACTGGTTACTGTGCGAAAATACCGTTTAGTGTTGGCCTCTGCGCTTATTTCGGCTTGAATTTCGGACCTGAGTGTCTTTAGCCCTGCAAGCCCAGCCGCCCCAAATTCAACATTTTGCCCATTAGAAAATGATATCTTGACCACTCTTTTACCTGTCGCCAGTTCGACGATTGCGCCCTGGACAGCCGTGAGATCATCGCTTGTGTATGCCATTATCTACCCATCCAATTTGAGCGGCGCACGGGCCGGGTTTGTGATTTCGGGGTTTCATCGTAGACGGGGACGAGATCAACTCCACCACCTATCCATTCTTGGCTGGCAAGCACTATGCAGCCACATTCGCAATCGAGATAATGGTTGTCATCACGGATAGAAACCCACGCCACTGCCCCCTTTTCATTGATCTGTTTTTCTTCTGCCGTGATCTGCTTAATGTATGATTCATCCGTGTCTCCGTGGAGGTATGCCGCCTGGGGGCCTCCCTCGATGGCTTGTCTTAACCGATAGTGAAAAGCGTCTTTCAAATCGTTGGTGTTCAGCTGAATAATTTGGAGACCGCCGGGCATTGGTTTTCCAGACGGGGTCTTATCCATGGGTTTTCCTATCCGGATCTTTCCAGGGAAAGGGCTTGACGCCCCCTTTGTTCCCCAGACCCGGCACCCTCGCCCAGTGGCGTTTTCTCGCAACCACCAGTAGGTTTCCTCGGTCATGGACATGTCTTCGTATTTCTTCGTGCCGCCCGTGTCCACCCCGGCTCTCCAGATTTTCATGGTCCGGTCGCTGTCCTGGACAGGGTAAAAAGTGTCAAAGAGGAGGTTTTCGACATCATCCCAGGTGATGAGGTGCCCATAATGGATATTCCAGGATGTATGATCCCGGGCGAAGGCGCGGACACAGAACCAGAAACCGTATTTCTGCACGTCGACATAGCATGTGAGCGCCACGGCCTCCTGGGGAACGGTTTGCGCCGGCAGGCTGCACTTGGCCTGCATGAGGTCGGATTCGTCGGTGACCTGGATGACTTGCTTGAAAGGTTCGGCCAAGGCGGAGTTGACAAACCCCTGAAGCTCCTTCTGTTTTCGCTCTGCCGGCTGTCTGAAAATTGCCACCCACTTTTCCACCAGAATGGCAAGATTCCCAGAATCAAACAGGGAGTAGATCCGGTTTATGTGGTTGCCGATCTTGCGTTCGTCGCCTGTCGGCTTGGTCCTGGGGACCTCCCTGCCCTGGCGGACCGCTTCGTTTTTTTCTTCGGTGGTCCACAGCGCCCCGCACTCCCCGCATTTATACCGGGCTGTTTCCCGGATCTGAGAGAGCGTTGCCTCCCGGCCGCCTTCCCAAACGACACCGCCAAAGGGGTGCATGAGACCATCGTCACCCCGGTATTCTCCATTTTTAAATCCATGGCAGTGCTCCCCGGACCAACGGAGAGGTTGATATTGCCCACACTTAGGGCACGGGCAATGCCAATCAAGGATCAAGTCGGAGGTGTCGAGGAGGACAATGATATTGCCGGTTTCGATTGTGGGGGTACTGGTCCAAATGTGTTTGAAATATCCCCGGGGGTAGGATTCTGTCCGCTCCCGGATGAGAGACAGGGCAGAGGCCTCCTTGCTTTTTTTGTAGTACCCGGGCTTGTCAACCTCATCACCGATGACGATCCGCTCGGGCCGAGATGCGATCTTGGCGACTGAGCTGGCCCAGCCGAAATCTATGTGTCCACCGTTGGGTGTGTCGATTATTGCCCTGTTGAATTTGTATGGATTATATAGGTGGGTCAGGGCGGCTGAATCCCGGAACATGGGCGCGATCTTTTCGGTGGAAACAAATTCGGCGGTGTCCTCGTCTGCCAGGACAAACATGATGGAGGATGGGTCCTGGTGGGTGTAATACCCAACAATGTTTTCAAGGAATACAGTGCCGCCGATCTGAGCCGGTTTGCATGTGGCTTGCTGGTCGATGTCCGGGCTTGCACATCGATCCATAATGGGGCCAAAGAACGGGGTCATCTCCAGGGAATAAAGACCGGTAATAGCGGAGAGTTTTCCGAGCTCCCGATACCTGCAGGCCCATTGAGAGATAGTGAGGTTCTCGGGAGGCTTGGCGGATGCCAGCTCCTCGGGGAACCATTTATGTTCGCGGGAAACTGTCATTATTTCTTAACCTTCTTGACGGTTTTTTTGACCTTTTTGACAGTTTTCTTTGCTGTTTTTTTTGCGGCTTTCTTCTTGGGTTCGGGGGTGAACTTACCGGTCCGGGCGAATTTGTCACGGATGGTCCAGAGTTCAGCGTCAAGCACCTTTCTAACCTCGGCTTCGGTCTTGCCGGTTACCAGGGGGGCAAGCCTCATAGGGAGCGACCCCAGGCCGCTTGACATTTCGGATACTCGCCAGAGCCAGGCGTCTTTAAAATCCTTGATCACCATTACAGAGTCTTCGGCGATGTCGGCCTTGACGGTTTCGGTTCTGGCCTTGGCCTGCCAGTATTCGAGCTTTGCCTCGGCAAGAGCTTCTCCGTCTTCTTCGGCCTGGTAGATATTTTCGAGCCACCAATTCAACACGACTTTCAGGTCCCATTTGCCGTGGCCAGCCTTGGGACATCCTTTGTCGGACCACATCCGGACTGCCCGGTCAGTAAGGCTGAAAAAATCTGAGAGTTGTGTGGTGGTTACTATCAAACTTATTTATTACTCCTTAACATTTTACGTCATCCCTACCAACGGAATTCGGAAGTGAAGAATTTTGACCACAGGCGGGCGAAACCGGCGCTGGCAGTAACCGTAAATGAGGTCAGCTCCAAGAAGGACCCGCGATTTCAAACGGTCGATACTCTACCCCCTCCAACCCCTCATTTTCAGCAACAATTCCAGCAACTTGAAAAATCACCATTTTCACGATTCCCCGCCACCGCTCGAAACCCAATAACACCCCTCACCCATCGCCACACCTTGTGGCCCAACCGGCTCAACCTCAAACCCAAGGCTACGCGGCAGGCGCTCAATAACGCCGCCGCGCTCCTCAAATTCCTCGGTTGTCTCGATCTCATGGGACATACTGCACTCCTACTGTATGACTCATTGTCGCGCGGGTTCCGATTGAGCGCAACAAAACGGCGGCTTGGATTTCTTAATCCAAGATAGAAAGATTTTTTAGATAGATCGGGGATAGCTGAAAGAATGAAAAACCCCGGGGATTGCCCGGGGTTTCAGGAAGGATTTTTAATTAACTTGCCCGTTTCGAACCCGGGACACATACTGAATTTCAAGATCACCAACAATGCCGCAAGAGGAACATTGCAAAGGCCTTCTCCAACACTCGTTTGATTCTTTCTTACTCCACGGCCTGGTCAACCTCTTCCCACAAAGCTCACAAAATTTCGAATGATCATCATGGGGGTCCTTGAAATCTTCATAGCCCCCTTGGACGCATTGATCAGGATTCTTACACTCTTCCGTTCCCCTCTTTCCGCACTCGCCGCAGCTTCTTATCATCCCGCCATTCTCCCCGGAAACCTCGAATTCTTGCACCCGTCACAAACCCACAACTTGCCGTTCCACCGCATGGGTCGACGGCAATTACAAACCTCTGATTGCTT
The DNA here is from genome assembly GCA_016342325.1 of Desulfobacterium sp. Lineage (GTDB taxonomy): Bacteria > Desulfobacterota > Desulfobacteria > Desulfobacterales > Desulfobacteraceae > Desulforapulum. Next base: position 104 of record JAEINR010000098.1, on the reverse strand, counting down.
CACTTGTTCAATAGCCTGGTCTGGCTCCATGCCGTCATCTACCAGCGCCTTAACTGCTTCTTGTGCCTTTATTGCGTCTGCTTGCCAGTTCATTTTTGAATCCT
>JAEINR010000097.1 GCA_016342325.1 Desulfobacterium sp. | reverse complement strand
ACTGAGTCGTTGCTCAGATCCCACTGAGTCGTTGCTCAGATCCCACTGAGTCGTTGCTCAGATCCCACTGAGTCGTTTCAGGTCTTCCATCTGTGCCTTGTGGATGAATTTGTTAAGATCTTCTTCCATTGTCGGTTTAAGTCCGACGAATTTTGTGCCTGCAAGGATTTTTGTCTCGGTGTGGTTGTTGTTGATCCTTGCGATTTGAATTATTGATGGTATGGTGATGCTGGGTTCAGCCGACTCTTCATCGGTCAGGATGATGCCTATCTTTGCATGTTCACCCCTTTTGATGCTGTTCAGGGGGTTGCGCTTGCCCTTGTCGATCGTTCTGGGGATGACAATGCCGATGCCGCTCAGGGATATGTCCAGGATAGAAAAATCCTTTGCCGAGTAGTAGTTGACTCCCTTGTAATTCAGCTTTGCTCCGACCTTGTGCTTTTTAGACAAGGGGAGTCGGTAGCCCGCCCGGATGTTGGTGTCGACAACGCCGGGTTCGTACTCAAAGGTGATGGCACCGACCGTGTTATTGCTTGACAGCTTGTAGCTGTTGTCGAATTTGATTGGCTTGCACTTGATTCCCACCCGCTTGTTACCGCTTTTACCCTTGATGAGGGTTGTCAGGTGAACCTCTTTTGAGACTGTGTTTGGTTTGATCGGAATCAGGGATTGGGCAATGACGATTCTCTGCCGGGCGTGGTCGACATCGTAGATGATCGACGGCATGGAAGAAGGGTTGAGGGAGCTTAAATTGAAGACGATCTCCACTCCAACGGATGGGGCAAATATTTTTTCAATGGTATGGGTCATAGTCATAGGGGTGTTCAGAGGTGGATGATCTTCAGGCAGCACCCTGCCAAGCAAAGTGCTGCCTGAATCAGTTGTTCACAAATTGCAGGAAGTCTACTTTACTGCGTCTTTAAGCGCTTTTCCAGGGATGAACTTAGGCACGTTTTTGGCCGGGATGTCGATCTCGTTGCCTGTCTGGGGGTTTCTTCCTTTTCTTGCTTTTCTTTCGGCTGTTTTAAAGGTTCCAAAGCCTACGAGCGTTACAGATTCTTTTTCGGCAAGGGCCTCGGTTACAGTTGAAAGGATGCAGTCTACCGCTGCCTGGGCATCTTTTTTGCTGTCGAGTACTTCCGCTACCTTGTTGATCAAATCACCTTTGTTCATTGTTCCTTACTCCTTTTTTCATTAGCAGGTTACCAAAATTATATAAAATATTAAGCAAAACAGCTTAGTCTGTCTCAGCTTTTCTCTAGTGGGTTACTTGAGTTCTTGTTTACTATATAACTTGTAACGGGTTAATTTTGACAAATTGAGCTGGAATACAGTATTGATGCTGAATACCAGCTTTTTTGCGTTACGTTACGTGCTTGGAAAGATGGTGTCAAGTATTTATTGGGATTTTTTGTAAATAATGGGTTGCACCGCCCGTGAAATGGGCTTACAATGCATGAAACAAAGGAGTTGATATGGACGCTGCAATGGTAAACCCGTTTATAGAGGGAACGCTGTATATACTTGATACTACGGCCTCTGTGAAGGTCAAGGCCGGTTCGCCTTACTTGAAAAAGGATTCCCAGGCCATGGGGGATATCTCAGGAACCCTTTCCATCGCTGGAGATCTCACCGGGTCGGCCTCTGTGAGTTTTACTGAAAAGAGCATACTTGGTATCGTTTCGGCCATGTTCGGTGAGGAGATGACGGACATGGATGAAGAGATTAACGACGCCGTGGGCGAGATCAGCAATATGATATCGGGTCATGTGACAACCAAGATGACTGAGATGGGAAAATCCGTCCGGGTGAAACTGGCCGAAGTCAGGACGGGTAAGAATCACACCGTTGACCACGTTGAGGGGGGGACGGTACTTGCCCTTCCGTTTGCAACGACGAAGGGGAGCATGGTCATTGAAGTGTGTTATCTGGAATAGGTACGGTTGTTCGACCCTGTCTTGCTTGAAGGGTTTATAACATGGCAAGGTACCAGTGGATCAGGGTGTTTCCGAAGAAAACGTAGAGAACGGCTGCTGCAGAGAGAAAGGGGCCAAAGGGAATTCTTAGTTTGATATCCACAAGTCTGGTGAGCACCATGATGACGATTCCTCCCACTGTACCGAGGAGCGAGCCGACAAACAGGGTGAAGAAGACGCCCTGCCAGCCCACGGCCCCACCGATCATGGCGAGGAGCTTGATGTCTCCGCCCCCCATGCCCTCCTCTTTCCTGAGTATGTAGTAAAAAAGAGCAACCAGGTAGAGGGTTCCTCCCCCGGCCAGGATGCCGATGAGCGTGTCAGTAAAGCGCATTCCCGGAACAAACCATGCAGCTGTTGCAAACACCACAATGCCGGGAAGGGAGATGGTGTCCGGTATGATTTGGAAATCGATATCAATAAAAGAGATGACCACAAGGGTGGCGGTAAAGGTGAACCAGAAGAGGGTTGCTGCTGTAAGTCCGAACTTCACCGTCAGGGCCAGGGCCAGAAGGCCGGTCAAGGCTTCCACCATGGGGTATCGCAGGGAGATGGGGGTGCGGCAAAAACGGCATGCGCCCCTGAGCAGGAGGTAGCTTATAATTGGGATGTTCAGGTAGAAGGGCAGGGACTTTTTGCAGTTGGGGCATGCGGAACCCGGATAGATGATGGATCGGTGAAGTGGAATCCGGTAAATGCAGACATTTAAAAAACTGCCGATGCAGGCACCTGTGAAAAAAATGATCAGGCTTGCGCTTACGGGTATGGACATTCTATTCTCCTTAATAACCGGCATGGCCGGAGTATGGTATTTGCACTTCGGCCACAACGGAAAATGGGTCCAAGACGCGGAACCCATTCCATTGAATACAACGTTTTGACCTGAGTTTTATATGCTTGACCCTATATTCATACAACGGTCTGTTTCCCTTTCATAGTTTTTTCCTGTATTGAAGTCAAGTCGGGAAAAGAGATGTTTTTGTGCTAAAAAAAACGGGATTGACATTGTAAACTGCAAAAAATGATTTATTGTAAGTGTCAACGTAATCAAAGAGTAACCAAAAGGAGTTCAAATGGCAGAGACCGATATGGATGACCTTATCGAAATTATAGAAAAAGAGGGGAATCTCGATGATATTCCCTCGACACTTCCGATGATGCCTGTCAGGGATGTCGTTATCTTTACAGATATGCTTCTGCCTTTGTTTGTGGGTCGAGATAAGTCCATTAAGGCCGTTGAAGCGTCTGTGAAGACGGATCGCTATCTTTTTCTTTCCGCACAAAAGGATTCAGAGGTCGAGAATCCCAAATCCGATGATGTCTATGAAATGGGTACGGTGGGGCGGGTTCAGAAGATGCTCAAGCTTCCCGACGGCCGGATTAAGGCCCTTGTTCAGGGAATTTCCAAGGCTAGGGTTGTCCGTTATGTGAAAAAGCGTTCCTGGTTCCAGGTTGAAGTCGAGCTGGTGAAGGATGTTGAGCTTGACGAGGTCTCCATCGAGACCGAGGCGCTCATGCGAAATGTCCGGGAGAGCAGTGAGAAGATTTTGGCGTTGCGGGGCGAGCTCTCCGGAGATGTCGGGCTGCTCCTTGAGCATATTGAATCCCCTGGCAAGCTGGCGGATCTTGTTGCCTCCAATCTGAGGCTCAAGGTGGAGGATGCCCAGGTTTTGCTGGAGACGGCGGATCCTGAAAAACGGCTGGCAAAGATCAACGACCTTCTTGCCCGTGAACTTGAACTCTCTACGGTTCAGGCCAGGATTCAGACCGATGTAAAGGATGAAATATCCAAGAGTCAGAGGGATTATTTCCTTCGGGAGCAGGTAAAGGCCATCCACAGGGAACTTGGGGACGGGGATGACAAGTTTGCCGAAATAGAGGAGCTCAAGGCCAAGATGAAAAAGGCAAAGATGCCGGAAAAATCCGAGGACGAGACGTTCAAGCAGCTGAGACGGCTGGAACAGATGCATTCGGATTCTTCAGAGGCTTCCATCATCAGGACCTATCTCGACTGTATTGTGGAGCTGCCGTGGAAACGGTCGACAAAGGATTTTCTGGATATCGAAAAGTCGGCCCAGCTGCTTGATAAGAATCACTACGGGCTTGATAAGGTCAAGGAGCGGATCCTCGAGTATTTGAGTGTTAGAAAGCTCAACCCGGGATTGAAGGGGCAGATCATCTGCTTTGCCGGACCTCCGGGTGTTGGAAAAACCTCCCTTGGTCAGGCCATTGCCAAGGCCATGAAGCGCAAGTTTGTCCGCATTTCCCTTGGCGGCATCAGGGACGAGGCCGAGATAAGGGGACACCGCCGAACCTATATCGGTGCCATGCCGGGTCGGATCCTCCAGGGGCTGCGCCAGTGTGGGACAAACAATCCTGTGTTCATGCTTGATGAGATCGACAAGCTTGGCAACGACTTCCGGGGAGATCCCTCTTCAGCCCTTCTTGAGGCCCTGGATCCGGAGCAGAACGATGAATTCAGCGATCACTACCTCAACATGCCCTTTGACCTGTCAAAGGTGCTGTTTATCCTCACCGCCAACATGACCGATACCATCCCCTCGGCCCTTTTAGACAGGATGGAGGTGATACGGATTCCCGGTTATACCAGGGAGGAGAAGCTGATGATCGCAAATACCCATCTTTTTCCCCGCCAGTTGAAGCAGAACGGACTTGGCAGGCGTCATATCACCATCAGTCCCGGTGCCCTTGAGTCCGTGATATCCGAGTATACCCTTGAGGCGGGTCTCAGGGAGCTTGAACGGACGATTGGGGCCATCTGCCGAAAGATTGCACGGAAAATCGCCGAGGGACAGAAGGGAAAGTACGCCATTAAAAAGCAGAGTCTCACTTCCTATCTCGGGCCACCGAAATTCCTTACCGAGCTTGACCAGGAAGAGAGCCAGGCAGGTCTCGTGACCGGGTTGGCCTGGACCGAGGTTGGTGGGGAGCCCCTATATATTGAGGTGGCCCTGTGCCACGGTAAGGGTGAGCTTTCTGTGACGGGCCAGATTGGGGATGTGATGCAGGAGTCTGCAAGGGCGGCACTGACCTATACCAAGGCGAACATGGAGCAGTTCGGTATCGAGAAGGAGGCCTTTGAGGAGAAGGATATCCACATCCATGTGCCGGCAGGCGCCATCCCAAAGGACGGTCCTTCCGCCGGTATTGCCATGGCAACGGCCCTGATCTCGGCATTTACCGGGAAAGTGGTCAGCAATCAGGTGGCCATGACCGGTGAGATCTCGTTGAGGGGAAGGGTGCTTCCCATTGGCGGTCTCAAGGAAAAGGCCCTGGGTGCGTTGCGGGTTGGGATTAAGAAGATCATTATCCCTGAAAAGAACAAAAAGGATCTTTATGAGATGCCAAAGAGCGTCAAGAAGAAGATCGAGTTCTTCTGTGTGAAGGAACTCGACGAGGTGCTTGAAATCGCCTTTGAGTCTGATAAAAAAAAGGTCTCTAGGAAAAAGCCATGAAAATAATTGCCGTCAACACCGCCGAGACAAGCGCAAGTGTCGCCCTTGTCGAAGATGGGATGCCTGTTTGTGAAGAGTTCTTCTCAAGCAGGGTTACCCATTCCCGGGTTTTGATGGAGATGGTGGAGCAGATGCTCACTAGGCGGGCCCTGATTTCGGTGGCTGAGGTGGACGGGTTTGTTGCTGCAAGGGGGCCCGGCAGTTTTACCGGGCTTCGCATCGGCATCAGCGTCGTAAAAGGGCTTGCCTATGCCACCTCAAAGCCGGTTGCTGGCATATCCAGTCTTGACGGCATTGCCTGGCAGATGGCCTGGGCCGATAGACCCGTCCTGGTCATGATGGATGCCAAAAGGGGCGAGGTCTATTGTGCCCGCTATGGTTTTTCCAACGGAAGATTGGTTGAGAAGACCGAAGAACTGTGCGTCTCTCCTGAAAAGGCGGTGGCGCTTGCCGGCGGGTCGGCTGTGTTTGCGGGCTCCGGTGCCCTGGTCTACAGGGAGCTTATCGAGGCGCATATCCATGGGTTGGGCAAGGGAAGTGCCTGTTTTGTGCCCGGATTTCAGAATCAGGTGAGGGCTGTTGCGCTTGCCCACGCCCTGTTCCAGGATACCGGACGCTTATCCGATGACCCGGCTTCGATTTTGCCCGTCTACATCCGGCGGTCGGATGCTGAGATTAACTATGAGAAACATCCGGACCGCTTTTGTTGACAAGGTGGTCACTCTCTGATAATTGTATGGGAATGAAAAACGTGAATGATCTTAAGTGGCCTGCAAAAGCGGATTTTCCTTTTGCAAGGCCTGGTTTTGTTTATATTGCTGCAGCCTGCATGGTGGCAGGACTGCTTTTTCTTGTGGGTTGGACCGTTGCGGGCGTTATGGCCTCCTGTGTTGCAGCGTTTGTCTGCTGGTTCTTCAGGGACCCCGACAGGGTGATTCCCCAGGAAAAGGGGGCCCTTGTCTCCCCGGCCGATGGTCGGGTGATCGTGGCGGAGCGGGTGGAGACCAACGACTATGTCGAAGGACCCTGCCTCCAGGTGAGCATTTTCATGAATGTGTTTAATGTCCATGTGAACCGGGTTCCCTTTACCGGTGTGGTTGAGCGGGCGCAATACTTTCCGGGTAAGTTCTTCAACGCTTCCCTTGATAAGGCCTCAAAGGACAACGAGCGGAATGCCCTGGTTATCAAAACTGAAGCGGGAAAGCGCTACGGGGTGGTTCAGATTGCAGGCCTTGTCGCAAGAAGGATCGTGTGCAAGGTGGAAAAAGGTGAAACACTGACCCGGGGTGACCGCTATGGAATGATCTGTTTTGGTTCCCGCCTTGATCTTTATCTTTCCGAAGATACTGCCCTTGCAGTTCAGTTGGGTGAAAAGGTGAGTGCTGGGTCTTCCATTATCGGCTACCTAAAGTAAAAGGATTACCGGTCATGCAAAAAGAGGATTTTAAAAAAAGCATCTACGTACTTCCTAATCTTTTTACATCAATGAACCTTTTCTGTGGTTTTTATGCCATTGTCTCGGCGGTTGATTCCCGATTTGTAGATGCTTCCGTTGCCATTCTCATTGCAGGAATCTTTGATCTTCTGGATGGGAAAATCGCCCGGGCCACCAAAACAACCTCCCAATTCGGGGTCGAGTACGACTCCCTCTCCGACTTGGTCAGCTTCGGCCTTGCCCCGGCACTCCTCATGTACCTATGGGCTTTGAAGCCCCTTGGCCGCCTGGGATGGCTGGCAGGGTTCCTGTTCATGATTTGCGGCGCCCTGCGCCTTGCAAGGTTCAATACGATGGCTGCCACCAGCACCGGCGCTTCAAGTTATTTCCAGGGCCTTCCCATTCCCGCAGCGGCCGGCCTTAACGTTGCGGCCATCCTGTTCTTTTCACGGTTTAACATCGATCCGCATTTCTATCGGTTCGTTTTACTGGTGATGCTCTACCTCACCTCGTTTCTCATGGTCAGTTCCGTGAAGTACAACAGCTTCAAAAATGCAGGGCTCTTTAAATCCATGAAGTTTAACAGGTTGGTCGCCCTGGTCCTGATTCTGGTCGCCCTGGCATATGAACCCTACATCTTCCTGTTTGTCGGAACCCTTGCCTACGTTGTTTCAGGCCCTGCCCTGTTTTTCTTTAGCATGTCCCATCGCCGGGAGGACGAGGAGACCGAGATCTGCTGACCATTTAGCTTTTTAGCACTGGTTTTCGCATTATTTTGGCAAGATACTCAGAAAACTTTTTTGGTTCTGGCTTGTCCAGTTTATGTTCAACAGCTTCCAAAGGGGCTGTCATAAAAAAAAAGGTTGGGATTATTATAATTCCGGCCGACATTTATTTGTAAACAGTCTGTTCAATTTTGGGTCCGCCCATTTTGGGCAGTTTTAATTTTATATCATATGGAGAGAAAAGACCTTGGAGCAAATACCAATTACCATAGAAGGATTTGAAGCGCTTAAGGAAGAGTTCCAAAGACTGAAAACCATTGAACGACCGGAAAACATAAAATCCATTGAGGTTGCACGGTCCCATGGTGACCTTTCCGAAAACGCCGAGTTTGATGCGGCAAAGGACAGGCAGTCCTTTATCGAGGGGAGAATTGGCGAGCTTGGGTACAAGATTGCCAGTGCAAAGGTGATCGATCCTGATTCAGTACCCAAGGACTGTGTCCGGTTTGCCTCAAAGGTTCTTATAGAGAACCTTGACTCGGAAGAACAGGTAGAATATATGATAGTTGGCCAGGAGGAATCGGACATCCGCATGGGAAAGATTTCGGTCTCCTCTCCCCTTGGTCAGGCCCTGCTCGGAAAGAAGCCCGGAGACGAGATTATGATCCAGGCGCCCGGCGGTAAGAGAAGTTATGAGATCGTTGAGATACTTTAGTGAAGATCGTTGCTATATCAATAATGGAGGTACCGTTTTGGCAAGAGTTACCATTGAAGATTGTTTAAAGAATGTTTCCAGTCGCTTTGCGATTGTGCACATGGCTGCCCAGCGGGTGAGGCAGATTCGGGAGGGTGCTCCCCTCCTGGTTAAATCCTCTAAAAATGAGGATGTTGTAACAACCTTGAGGGAGATCGCAGCCAACCGGGTGGTTCTCAAGGAAAAGCCCGTCAAGGACGAGGACTAGGGTCGATCCGTGGAGATGAAAGGGGTTTGAAGCAGCAGGCAGCCTATAAGCGCGTCAACCGTGCCATGGGAAAGGCCATGAACGACTATGGCATGATCTCCCCCAAGGATAAAATCCTTGTGGGGGTCTCCGGAGGCGTGGACAGTATGACCCTGTTGCGGCTGCTGTTTGATCTACAAAAAAGGGCCCCCCTGGAATTTGATCTTCTGCCGGTCTATGTGGACCCCGGATTTGAGCCGGGATTTGCAAGTGACCTTGAAGCTTGGGTCCGTGAACACTATGGCAGAATTATCATTGATCCCACCGACCACGGAATCGTTGCCCATAGCCGGGAGAACCGGGAGAATCCCTGTTTCTTGTGCTCTCGTCTTAGACGAAAACGGTTCTTTGAGATCGCAACAGACCAGGGGTGTTCAAAAATAGCCCTGGGTCACAACAAGGATGATCTCATTGAAACCTTGTTAATCAACATGTTTTATGCAGGAAGCATCGGGACCATGAAACCCCGTCAGTCGTTTTTTGACGGGGAGATCGAGATTATTCGGCCCCTTTCCTATGTTGAAAAGCGCAACATTGTATCATTGTCCAGGTTGTTGAAATCCCCGACGTTCGAGAATCCTTGTCCCAGTGCCGGTTCCACAAAGCGGGATACCGTCAAGCGGGTGCTTGAGGAGTTGTACAAAGAGAACAGTCACATAAAGGGAAACATATTCAGATCCATGGGCCGGGTAAAAACCGATTATCTTTTAAAGCAGACATTATGATTGATATCCAGAAGCAGCGTGACTACCGAAATATCCCGATAGACAAGGTGGGAATCAAGGGTCTTCGATATCCCATAAAGGTTATGGACAAGTGCAAAGGATTGCAATCCACCATTGCTACCATAGGCATGTTTGTGGATCTGCCCCACCAGTGCAAGGGTACCCACATGAGCCGGTTTGTGGAGATGCTTCACCTGTTCCGTGCCCAGGTATCCCTTGAGTCCCTCACCAACATCCTTGAGGATATGAAAGCAACCCTGGGGGCCCAGAGTTCCCACATCGAGATCACCTTTCCCTACTTTATAGAAAAGTCCGCTCCGGTTACCGGTCATAAGGGGTTGATGGACTACACCTGTTCCATCCTCGGCTCCTCGGATCCGGACAAGAAGCGGGACCTGGTGCTTCAGGTCGCTGTTCCCATCACCTCGGTCTGTCCCTGTTCCAAGGAGATCAGCAAGTATGGGGCCCACAACCAGCGGGGTGAGGTTCTGGTCAGTGCCCGATTCAAGCGGCTCATCTGGATCGAGGACATGATCGAACTTGTGGAAAGCTGTGCGTCCTGTGATGTGTATTCCGTACTCAAGCGGGAGGATGAAAAGTGCGTAACGGAACGGGGGTATGAAAACCCCAAATTTGTCGAGGACGTGGTCAGGGATGTGGCCCAGATCCTGAAAAAGGATGAGAACATCACCTGGTTCTCGGTGAGCGCCGAAAACTTCGAGTCCATCCACAACCACAGCGCCTACGCTTACATCGAAAACGGCTCCAAACCTTAGCTTCTTAGCTCGGGTTTTAGTGTTTTTTTTGGGTTCTGGCTTGTCCAGGTCAGGGGATGCGTTTTTTTACCATTTGGGGCCGCTTTACTTTTGATCGTTTAAATCAAAAGTAAAGCGGCCCTTTTTTTTATCCTTCTTTATTAACCATGGCCTGCAACCGGTTTTTGAGCTTGCCATAGCCTCGGTCCTTTTGGTTCACCATGATCACGTAGGGGTGGAGCCTGCCGTTTTTGTCTGCAAAATATCCGGCCCGGGTGCGTATCCCGCCCAGGGTTCCTGTCTTGTAAAAGTCGTTTCCTTTATGGTTCATGAGCCCATGGTGTTCCTTGAACGCCATAAGGACCGTGAGCATCTGCCTTGGCGTGATCCTGTTTTTCCTTGAGAGCCCGGAGCCTTCCGAAATGATCGTTCCGGGAATGCCGAGGACCTCGGTGGCATAGGCGCTAAGGGTGGTGACACCTTTCTCAAGGGTGGCGGCGGAAGCGGAAGCCCTGGCCCCGACGGTGAGAAAAATCTGGTTTGCCATGAAGTTGTTGGAGTATTGAAGCAGCCGTTGTACAAGTTCCTCCAGGGTGTAGGGAGAGATGTGGGTATAGATCTTTTGATCCCCGGGGGTGACCCGGCCCTCCCGGATCGCTCCGGTTATTACCAGTCCCTCTTTTTTTAAAAAATAGTTCACCAACCGTCCGGCATAGATACGGCTTTCAGCCCTGGGCAGAACGATCCTTCCATGGTCGAGGCGTGATGCGCGGATCTGCTTCTCTGCAAAGCCGAGCAGGGGTGTCTGGGGCTCGGCACTGGTATAGCGGTTCTCTTCTTTGTTGAACTTGAACGACACGGTGTTGAAGTTGGCGCCCACGGCGTTGACGGATGCGTCATAGGGGTTGGCGGAGGTGCCGGTACCGGGAATCTCGACATTGGGGTCAAAAAAACCGTTGTCCACCTCGATGTTGCTCACTGTTGAAATCCCCCTGTGCCCCAGGGTTGATGCAAGCCCCCGGCAAAGCGCCCGGATCACCTCCGAGGTGAGGAACGGGTCTCCATACCCCCGGATCTTCAGGGTGTTGTTGTGTCCTAAGAAAAAATCGGTCTTGAACCGGAAGTGTTCTCCCAGATGGTGGATCGCTTCAAGGGAGGTGAGCAGTTTGAATGTCGAGGCCGGTATGAACTGTTGGTCGATGTTCCGGGAGGCAAGAATTTTACCTTGGGCATCGGCCAGGAGATAACCGATCCTTGGATCTTCGCCGGCCCCGGCAGTGGTCACCATGGAAAAGAGGATCGCAAGACCCCAGAGGCAACACAGAAAAAAAGGGGACGGCCGGAAGAGAACCGTTCCCTTGGCAGTGCTTTTTTCGGACCTAGGCATAAAACGCCTTGTACCCCTTGAAGGTCATGTAGATGTCCGCCTTGCTGGCGATCTCAAAGGGCGAGTGCATGGAGAGGAGTGCAGGGCCGCAATCCAGGATCTCCATCCCCTTTTGGGCAAGGAATTTGGCAATGGTTCCGCCGCCGCCCTGGTCGATCTTTCCAAGCTCTCCGGTCTGCCATACGACCTTGTTTCGGTCAAACAGATTTCTCACCTGGCCGACAAATTCGGCGCTGGCATCGCTGGAACCGGCTTTGCCCCGGGCGCCGGTGAACTTGGTCATGCAGATGCCGTGGCCCAGCTTTGCCGCATTCATCTTTTCATGGACCTCTTTGAAGTCCGGATCCATAGCCGCATTGACATCACCGGACAGGGCCCAGGTGTTGATCAGGGTTTTTCTCAAGGTGCGGTCGTCAACCGTTCCTTGGGTGAGCAGAAGAAGGTCGGAGATGAAGTCCTCCATAAAGGCCGACTGGGCACCGGTGTTTCCTTCGCTTCCGATCTCTTCTTTGTCAAAGAAGAGGCCGATGGCGGTCCGTTTGGGGGTCTTGGTCCCCAGAAGGGCTGCAAGCTGGGTAAAGGCGCAGATTCGGTCGTCCTGGCCATAGCCGCCCACCAGGGACCGGTCAAGGCCGATGTCCTTGGCCTTGTTTGCAGGGACGGCTTCGAGTTCGGCACTGACAAAATCGGTCTCGGTGATGCCGTAGCGCTCATGGAGGAGGTTCAGCAGTCCGAGCTTGAACCGGTCGCCCACGGTGTCGCTGCCCAGGGGGCGGCTTCCGGCAATGAGGTTGAGCTTTTCTCCCTCAAAGGCTTCGGAGAGTTTTTTGTTCTCCTGAAGCTTGCCGGCAAGGTGGGGCAAAAGATCGGAGACCACAAAGACAGGGTCGGATGCCTCTTCGCCGATAACGATATCCACACTCTCTCCGTCGCCCTTGACGATCCGGCCGTGGAGGGCCAGGGGAACCGACAGCCATTGGTATTTTCGGATGCCGCCGTAGTAGTGGGTCTTTAGAAGGGCAAGGTCGGTATCTTCATACACCGGGTTCTGCTTGAGGTCGAGCCGTGGGGAGTCAATGTGGGAAGCGATGAGGTTGACGCCGTCAACCATGGGGTCCGCTCCCAGCACGGCCATGGCAACGCATCTCTCCTTGTTCAGGGCGTAGATCTTCTGATGGGGGGTGGCCGAACCCGCCTTAAGGGCGGTTTCAATGCTGACAAAGCCGTTTTTCTCGGCCTGCTTGATGATCTCCCTTGCCGCCTCCCGTTCGGTTTTTGAGGTATCAAGGAACTGTTTATAGTCCTCGGCCAGGCTGAACGCCTTTTGGGTGTCGGTGGCCGAGAGCTCGTCCCAGACCAGTTTGTCTGATTTTGATAGCTGTTTTTTTCGTTTTTCGATCTCTTTCTTGTTCATAATGAACCCTGTTTAGATTTGGAATGTTAAAATAAGGAGATAAAACCTTGTAACGCTTGTTTTATCTTTGTTTTTATCTGAAGCCGTTTCCATCGGTCCGGAAAAGCCAGGGGGGTGAACCGGGCCTTGAAAACAGCGGAAAAACACTGGGTCTGGGGGTCATAGCTGCTGGATAGGGTCTCCATGGGGGGGATCACGGCCCCTTCATAGCTCAAGACCGTATCGATGCCGGCTGTTTTGTTGGAAAAGACCGATGAAACCGTTGAAACCGATTTCAATCCGTTTTCCTCCAGCAGTAGTTTCAAGGCGTTTTCCCTGGCACGGTCCAGCCGCTCCCGGGTGGAATCCCCGGGTACGGCAGTTACCGACCCCCGTGTGGACACGGTGGTAAAATTTTCCGCCCTGAAGTCGTTATCTGCCGGAACCATGAGGAGGTTTGTGTCCACGATCCGGTTGTTGGACGATTTTATGTCGTATCTCAGGTAGTAGACCCTGATTCCTTCGCTGCCCCGCGATTCAGTGGGCATCAGGGTCAGGGCCGTCAGTAAACCTAGGAGGACGATAAAAACACTATTTGTTTTTGCAATCAGTGGCATGGTTATTGTATCTATGATCTTTTTGTTGCGTTAAGCGCTAAGTTTCAGTTAAAGTTAATCGTCATTCATGACGATGCTAGACATTATCATGAAGTATCAACAGGAATCAATCTTTAGCATTTCATTTTCGGTTGATCCACGGATTTTAGATCTTAATAACAGTGTGCAAGGGTGAAAAAAATGAAAAGAATTTTTATGGCGCTATTGGGGCTTACGGCAAGCGTGCTGGTGATGACCGGGTGTGGCGGACAGTATCAAACGGCATCCCAGGGATCCCCGGGCAATGTGTTGGGAACCCCGGACGGTGGAAACCGGTCACAGAAGGTCGTCACCTTTTATGTCGTGGGAAAGGGGCTTGAACCCGAAACCGCCCTGACCCGGGGCCAGGCTGTGCTCATGGCCGAACGTGCGGCCGTGGCCGACGGTTACCGGCAGTTGGTGGAAAAACTCAGGGGGGTCTATGTTGAAGCCCAGATGAAGGCGGGGAGCGGGGAGGTTAATTATGACGCCATCCAGGTCCACACCCAGTCCTGGCTCAGGGGCACCGACGTCATGGAGCTCACCCGGGCGGAATACGGTATCACCGAGGCCCGCATGCGGCTTCGGGTGAATTTTGCCAAAAAAGGAATGGTTTGGTGGCCCGTGGGCATTGACTCCGGGGCCAAGCCGGTTCGGACGGCTTTGAACAGCCAGGACTACCCGGCATTCCGTAGTCCTGAATCATCCATCAAATAGTAACACCATTCCGGAGGTTGTCATGAAGTATGTCTGCCCGTGGGGTCGCGGATTGTTCGGTTGTCTACTGGTATTGATCGGATTGACCCTGGTGGTCCCTTCCTCGTTTGCTGCCGGTTCTGAAACCATTTATACTAGGGCCGAGTTGGCTCAACTGATCCAACTCAACAATAAGAATGTGGGGGCCCTGGACCACCAGAAGTTGTCGATCCAGGCTGAGATAGACTGGCTTAATCTGAAAATCAAGCGGTTTACCGATTACGCCAGGGCCGTCCCTGACGAAATTTATCGGTCCATGAAACAGAAGAAAAGTACCCTGGCCGCCGTTTCCAAGGAGCGGGCGCGCCTTTGGATTCTGGCCGTAGATTATGGGACGCGGCTTGAGCGCCTGAATGCCAAGCTTGCGGAAGAGGCACTGGCCCGTGCCAAGGCTGCACAGGCATTGGCCATTGCCAATGCGGAGAAAGCGTTGGCAATTGCCAGGGGGGAAGTGGGTAAAACGATCTCCCAGGATATGGATAAAGCCCCGGTTTCAAGAATGGCGCCTTCAGCAATGCCCCCTTCAGTGATGACCCCGCCCAGGATTCATGAAACTGACTTTTCCGGTGGGGCCACGGGGGCAAAAATTGGGTACGAAGAGTTGAGAGGGGCGATTAAGAAGGCAGGCCTCCAGGACTGGGTCGATGTGGTGGGGGATGGAACCTGTGTGCGGATCGAAAATCAGCTTCCCATCCTCTTTGCCTCGGGAAAGGCCAATCTTGTAAACGAGTACAAGGTGTTCCTTAAAAAGTTTGCCAGGTTTTTAAAGCCCTATGATGTCCGCATCCATGTTGATGGGTATGCCGACACCGATCCGATTCATACGGCCAGATATCCCTCCAACTTCGAGTTGGGGGCGACCCGGGCCGCCAACATCGTTCACGAACTGGTGAGGAACGGTCTCAAACCCTCGGTTTTCAAGATTGGAAGTACCGGGGAGCATCGTTTTTACGCCAACAAGACCTCCAAGCGAAAGCTTCTTGAGCGTCGGGCCCAGGTCTCTGTGATTTTTTCAGGATAACCCTTGCCCGTATCCCACCCTTTGTGCTAAAGCAGGACTATGCGAGCCTATAATTATTATCAATATCAGGGTTATAAAAAAGTACTGGTTGCGGCCCTTTGCCTGATCATGGTTCTTGTGGTCAGCGCCTGCGGCGGCGGTTCCCCGGAAGGAATTCCCTTGAACAGGATCAAGGCTGACCTGGCCAAGGAGCCGACCTATTCAGTCCTTCTTGAGGATATGAAGCAGGAGGGTACCTTTTCAAAAACCTATTATCACAAATATCTGGTGGTCGAGCCGGACGGTTCCAACAAGACCGACTGGTTCAAGGTACCCAAGTCCTACTACAACGAGACCCAGGGATTCCTGGGAATGGCCCTTGCCTCTAAGAAGGACGGTGTTGAGGACACCCAGGTGTCGCCGCCGGGGTATAATTTCGTGGGGGACCCCAAGTACGGTCAGTGGCGGGAGGATTCCCAGGGGGGATCGTTCTGGGAGTTCTACGGCAAGTACGCCTTTTTCTCCAGTCTGTTCGGGGGCTGGTACCACCCGGTCTACCGCAGTGACTACTCCATGTACAACCAGCACCGCTCAAGGAAGCAACCGTTCTTCGGCAGGAACAAGGAGTTCGGATCCTCCGGCAAAATCGTGAAAACCAAGAGGCCCGGGTTCTACTCCCGTCGCATGGCCGGGGTCAATGCCGGTAAGAGTTCGTTCAAGGAAAAGGCATCCAAGCGGGTGGGCAGGACAAAAACAGGTTTCAGAAGCAGGTCGGGGGGTGCTGGGAAATGAATGTTGATAATCTCTTGATCGGCCTCATCTATATTGCGCTTTTTTTTCTTCTCTTTGCCCTTGGCAAGGTGGTCTACAACCTTTTACACCGGGAGTATGATCTCAACAAAGAGATGGTGGATAACGATAATCCTGCCGTCAGCCTTGCCGTCACCGGTTACTATGCGGGCCTTGTCCTCTCCATCGGTGCCGCCGTTGTCGGGCCCTCGGCAGGGCTTGCCTCGGACGTCATGGATATTTTAATCTACGGCACTTTGAGTATCGTCCTTCTGAACATCTCCTCTTTTCTCTGTGACTGGGTTATCCTGGCCAAGTTTAACGTCCGGGACGAGCTGTTGCGGGACAGAAACCAGGGGACCGGCGCAGTCATCTTCGGTGTGCTTGTGGCCTCGGGGTTTGTCATCTTCGGATCCGTGTCCGGAAGCGGCGGTACGGTATGGACCGCCATGGGTTTCTGGGGCCTCGGCCAGGTACTTCTGGTGGTTGCGGCCCTGATCTACAACGTCATCACCCCCTTTGACATTCACAAAGAGATCGAAAAGGATAATGTGGCCGCAGGCATCGCCTTTTCAGGCGCCCTGGTCGCCATGGGCATTGTGGTGGGGCTTGCTGCCGAGGGGGAGTTTATCTCCTGGAGAGAGAATGTTCCCACCTTTGTCACCTATGCCTGCATCGGTCTTGTTTCCCTTCCTTTTCTAAGGCTGCTTACCGACAGGCTTCTGCTCCCCGGGGTGAAGCTCTCCGATGAGATCATCGGGCTTCGTCCGGACAAGTCCAAAGAGGAGCGGGGGCCCAATGTGGGGGCCGCCTATGTGGAGGCCTTTGCCTATATTGCAGGGGCGTTCATCATCTACTGGTGCATCTGATCATAAAAGACCCAGCCGTGGAAGACCCAACCGTGACATCCCCAGCCGTGAAAGATTCAGTCGTGACATCCCCGGTCGTGAAAAAAACAGCCGTGGCATCCGCCCAGACCAGAACCCTGCAGGTGGCAATGTTTGCAACGGGCTGCTCAGGCATCGTTGCCGAGTATGTCCTTTCCACCCTTGCCACCTATCTCCTTGGCAACGCCATATTCCAGTGGTCCATTGTCATGTCCATGATGCTCTTCTCCATGGGCCTGGGCAGCCGGGTCAGCAGGAATTTCAGGAAAAACCTCCTGGACAGCTTCATCCTCATCGAGTTCTGCCTCTCTCTTTCCTGTGCGGCATCCGGTGCCATTGTGTTCGGGTTTGCCGCCTACACCGAGGCCAGGATATTCATCATCTATTCCCTGGCCCTTGTGGTGGGGCTTTTCATCGGCATGGAAATCCCCCTTGCCACCCGGATCAACAGCCAGTACCAGGAGCTGCGATCTAATATCTCGGCGGTCATGGAGATGGACTATTTCGGGTCTCTCCTGGGGGGGCTTCTGTTTGCCTTTGTGCTGCTGCCCTTTCTGGGGCTGACCTATACCCCCCTCATCCTCGGCAGCATCAATTTTGCCGTGGCCGCGTTTCTCTTTTTGAGGTTCAGGGGGCTTGTGGTGGCTAAACGCCGGGTGGCTGTCCTCTTTGTTCTTGTCCTGGTACTCCTCGGAACCCTTGCCGTCACGGTCAAGCCCATTGTGAGGTATGGTGAACAAAAAAAATACAAGGACCTGGTGGTCCTGTCCGAACAGACACGGTTCCAGAAGATCGTCATGACCCGGTGGAAGGATTGGTTCTGGCTCTACATCAACGGGGACGAGCAGTTCTCCACCTATGATGAGGAGCGGTACCACGAGCCCCTGGTCCATCCCGCCATGAAGCTTTGCTCCGATCCTTCCCGGGTGTTGATCCTGGGCGGCGGCGACGGCCTGGCCGTGCGGGAAGTGCTGAAGCACAGCAATGTTAAGACCGTCACCCTTGTGGATATTGATACGGTGATGACCGATCTTGCGAAAAACAATCCACTGTTTACCACGATTAACAAGGAGTCCATGAACGATCCCAAGGTCACGGTATTGAACATGGATGCCTCGTCCTTTCTCGATACAGACGATTCCCTCTACAACGTGATCCTCATCGATCTTCCGGATCCCGACTCCATGGACCTCATGCACCTCTATTCCAAGGGGTTTTATACGGATCTTACAAGGCGGCTGGCCAGGGGCGGGGTAGTGGTGACCCAGGCGTCCAGTCCCTTTTTTGCAAGAAAAGCCTACCTGTGTATCCTGAAGACCATGGAATCGGCAGGTCTTGTCACGCTTCCCTTTCACAATCAGGTGCCGACCCTTGGGGAGTGGGGATGGGTCCTTGGAACAAGAAAAGGCGATATCACCCGGGAACGCCTCAAATTCGCTGCCGCTTCCCTTGAGTTCCATGATATCGAGACCCGGTTTCTCAACCACGATGCCATGGTGTCCATGGTTCAGTTCGGAAAAGGGTTGTTTGATTCCAAAGATGCGGATTCCATCAAAATAAACAGGATCTCCGATCCCGTGCTTCTGCGCTACTACCAGGAGGGCTCCTGGGGTGTTTATTAGCTTCTTAGCTCTGGTTTACGTGTTATTTTGGAAAGAGAATCAGAAAAACGCTTTGGTTCTGGCTTGTCCAGGTTAGGGGATAGGTTTCTAAGCTGATGGTTTAGTTTTTAAAATAGTGGCGCTATACTTTTTTATCATCTACCATATATTATAAAAGTAGTTTAACGGAATGGAGGTGATTTTATGGGAACGCCGGTACTAATTGATGATGTATTGTACGGCCAGGCAAGGGCACAAGCACGAGCAGAACGTCGCACCATAGCAGGGCAAATAGAATTCTGGGCTATGGTGGGTCGGACGGCTTTAGACAATCCGGACCTTCCGATAGATTTTATACGAGACTTGTTGATTGCTCGTTCGGAAGGACCTACATTAGCGTCACCGTTTGTTGCTGAAGGTCGTCGTGTTGATAGATGATCGTGTCGAAGTTTTACAGACGTCTATGTTTAAATGTGCCTATAAGCGCTTGCATTTAAAGCAAAAAGCTGATGTTGATGAAGCTATTGCCGAAATTGTGCATGATCCGACCCTTGGTGAAGCCAAAAAAGGTGACTTGGCAGGTGTATTTGTATATAAATTCAAGTGCAGTGGAAAGTTGACATTATTGGCTTATGAATATGACCCGGAAATTCGTATGTTGCTACTTTTGGGGTCCCATGAAAACTTCTACAGGGATTTGAAACGATAGATGTCAAAAAAAAGGAGGGAGTAACGGGTCGCGGCTATCTCATAGACAGTATTCGATTCTCGTTTGCCTTGCTATGATCACAACGACAAGTTCTGTGTCTCTGACTTCGTAAACCAGGCGATAGCCGGCATTCCGAAGCTTGATTTTGAATCGATTCTTATTTCTGGACGACCTTGAAGCCGGAACATGGGAATTTTGAAGTCTCTCCTTCAGTTTTTTCTTGAACTGGGAACGCAGGTTGTCATCCAGTTTTCGCCATTCCTTTAAGGCCTCTTTCTTGAACCTAAGGCTATAATTCATCAAGTGTAACGCTTATTTCCGGCTGACTCTTGTATGCATCAGCGAGGAGTCCTGTAAGGATCATCGTGGTCAAGAATGCGTAGTAAGCAGCTTGAGTGGGGCTGTCCAGTTCGGTAAACCCGTTCTCCTACGCTACTATCAGGATGGCTCCTGGGGCGTCTATTGATTTTTAAGGTAAATCGTTCTAAAAATTCTTTTGTTTCTTCTATCTATAGTGAATCCATACGAAATCGGTTGACAATTTTTCCCTTTATGAGTAGTTCTGATCATATCGAATAAAATTTCAGGCGTGGCTTTTATTTAGTTCTATCGTAAGGGGGAGGTTGTGAAAAAACTATTCTTTGGATCTATGATTGGAGTGCTTGTTTTTCTCCTTTCGGTTGTTTCATCCCATGCCGGCGTTAACAGCGGGTCATTTTTTCCTGTCGATATGACCAAGGAAGGAGGCGGTGATGAAGAGCTTGTTTGGACCTATACGATAAACCAAGGGCAGAAATTTGAAGTCAACCAGAATGGGTTTAGCCTGAATTTTCAATTCAGTGATCTTCAGATCTCGGTTGGTTCAAGAGCCCAGGTCCGAAAGGCGTACTTCAGCGGCACTGTCTCAGGTGACGCCAGGGGAAGGTTTTCTGTAAACGTGGCTGAGCGGTTGGTTCCATCTGCCGGCTCCTCGCTTGTTGATAATTCGTCGTTTGATATGGAGCTTTCATTATCTGCTTATGGTGAATCCATAGATATGACCCTTGATCTTAACGTCTATTTTTCTCCTGCGGTAGAGTGGTTTATTGATCGGAGCGATCTGGACACCCTTCCCATCGGTTATGTCTTTAATGGTGATGTGAGTGCCGATGTTAAAGGATCTGTTTCCATATCAGGTTATGGGTCCCAACGCCTGGATCTGCCCTATGCCCATTCTTCGGAACGGTGGGAAATTATCGAAAAATTAGACTCCATCACAGTCCAGGGAAAGACCTATGAAAATGTGGTGAAGGTAAAACGCAACACACTGGTTCCCGATCTGGCCGCTACAGGCTCCAATGAGATGGAAGTCGTTTACTGGGTCGCAAAGGGGGTCGGCATGATAAAGGGCATTGGGCAATATCAATATGGCGGTATGCCCTTAACCATTGAGTTGAAAGATACCAATCTCGAAATAGCTGCCCATGATCCCGGTGCTGGTACTTCAAATTCGCTTTATTCCCAGCAGATGATGGTTACCCCCCAGACCCCGGAAGAGATCGCAAATGCGCCGGTGAAGATTCAGGGGTCAGGTTCGACTCCGGGGAGTGAACAGTTGAGATGCATTTTCCCAAGCTATCCTTCTCCAGTGGATATTTTTCTTTTGTATGTTGCCCCTGACGGGTCTCAATATTACCCGAACACGAATGGCCGATTGATCTGCGATGGTTCTTTTGGTGTTTATCGGTCAAACGTCGTTGATCCCCAGGCATCGACCTTTGATTGTTCCAACCTTTCAAAGATTGATGGAGAGTGGCAGGTCTATTGGCTCATCCATCCTGTGGGAGGCAATTGGCAGGCCTATGAGTTCGGTGGTTATCGAATGGGTGTCACATTTTAAGGTGACCGGGAATCTGTCCGAGTTCGTAGAATTATCCTTTGCAACCGGAGGACAAAAATACGGAGGAGGGCTCTCTTCTGCATCTGTCTTAAAATGCTCTGTGAATGAGTGGTGCGACGACAACGGAATTACAGCTGGCCATAACAAAAAAAGGAGAAATCACAGTGAGGCTAAAATTAACAGAACGGGTAATTTGTTTTTTGACGATGTTGACCATTATGGCGATTCTCAATAATGCTTATGCCGCAGGTCCTGGTGTATCAAATATAGCAAGAACAACTGCTGGCACGAATCTTCAAGCTAATTTGAGTGCCGTTGATATGTCTAACGCCTATTTAAGCGGCACATATGTAATGACTACTTTTGGTGGAAAACAGGAGTTTGATGGAGCAGTAGTCGATGTCTGGACAGATTACGTGACATTGTCATTTGACGGTAATGGGAATGGGCAAATTGTTGAGATTGATGGAGATGATGAGCTTTTTTCGTTTACATATTCCGTAAAGAGCGATGGGGAATTTACGATTTCTATCGGTGAAGGGGGAAAAGGAATTGTCGGCTCGGATGGAAATCTGTTTACCTTTACCTCCAAAGGCGCAAACAACACCGGGGGCATAGATGAGGTCCATTATACAGGGTTCAAGAAGTCTACGGGTATGTCCAATGCCTCTTTAAGCGGCACATATGTAATGACTACTTTTGGTGGTAAACAGATGGCTGACGGATCGGTGGCAGATGTCTGGACAGACTATGTGACATTGTCATTTGACGGAAATGGGAATGGACAAATTGTTGAGATTGATGGAGATGATGAACTTTTTTCGTTTACATATTCCGTAAGCAGCGATGGGAAATTTACGATTGCTATCGGTGGCGAGGGGAAAGGAATTGTCAGCTCGGATGGAAATCTGTTTACCTTTACCACAAAAGGCGCAAACAACACTGGGGACATTGATGAGGTTCGTTATACAGGGACCAAGACGTCTGCGGGTATGTCCAACGCCTCTTTAAACGGCACATACGTAATGACGACTTTTGGTGGCAAACAGATGGTTGATGGATCGGTGGCAGATGTCTGGACAGACTATGTGACATTGTCATTTGACGGAAATGGGAATGGACAAGTTCTTGAAATTGATGGAGATGATGAACTTTTTTCGTTCACATATTCCGTAAACAGCGATGGGAAAATTACGATTTCCATCGGTGAAGGGGGAAAAGGAATTGTCGGCTCGGATGGAAATCTATTTACCTTTACAACTAAAGGCGCAAACGACACCGGGGGCATGGGCATTGATGAGGTCCATTATACAGGGTTTAAGAAATTATATACTGCTCCTGAAATTCGCAACGCTCCCTCGGAACCGACGATGGTTTATCTGACAACACCTGAAAAGATAGCAGCTGCACCCGTAACGAGTTCTTACAGCGGGGAGAAATTCAATTTTGTGTGCAATTTTCCAAAATACTTAACACCTGTTGATCTTTTTATTGCCTATATTGCACCTGACGGCAATGCTTATTATCCCAATTCAAATGGAGTACTTGTTAAGAATTTGGAAGCATACAAATCCAATACCATAGGTGGCGTGTCAGCAGCATTCACAAATAACAATGAATTTCAGTTTGTAAAAGGCGTTTGGCAAGTCTATTGGTTGTTGCAGCCAACAGGTGGAGATTGGTCTGCTTATGAATTCGGAGGGTACCAGGTAACGATCGAATAGCTTCTTCCAGAAAATGAACTGTAAAAAGGCATGGCCCGAAATGGCGAGCCGATTGCTTAACGTGTTGAAGAAAAGTGAGATAAGACCGCTGACTGAATATCAGCGGTCTTTTTCTTGCCCTTTGTCAGTCCCAACCGTATTGCCGGGGTCTTCTTGATGGCCTTGATGTAATCCCCTCGGAGCCAGAGCTATAGCACTCACTTAAACTGATACGCCTGTGCTCAGATAAATTGAGACACCGCATTATCCATATCTTCAGTTAACCACAACCCTGCGATATTTATTTCACAAAATACAAAATTGTCTGCTTGGAAAAAAAAGAATAACCCTGGCATGCGATATTACAAAATAAGGATTGCAAAAAAGAAGTATTGTTGATTGTCACATTGATTTAACTTGTATTGTCTGATTATTTGGAACAACTTGAGATTTTGTCACATTACATGGACCTTTTCACTTTGTTGAATTCTTAAGGGTGCGGCTCTTATGGAACAAAGTAAAACAGTTGTCAATAGAGGAACTCAGCATTGTCGGCACTGGTTTTAATC
>JAEINR010000096.1 GCA_016342325.1 Desulfobacterium sp. | reverse complement strand
TTCCTGGAGTTCACTTACTCCTTTCCCGATGCTTCGGATTTATCTTGACGCAATATAATTTTATGGGCGTCCCCAAATGCTCAATTGCTAACGCTCTCCCCGTTTGTAGGGTTCTCCCAGCATGGCCGGTGCGTTGAGCCGCTTGCTGTCCTTGAGGCTCACAGCCAATAGGATCACCAGGGTTGACACATAGGGCAGCATGGCCAGGAAATTAGGCGAAATGCCAAGGGGCTGGAGCAGGTACTGGAGCACGAAGATGCCGCCAAACAGGAAGGCGCCCCAAATCGCCCTGCCCGGATTCCACAGGGCAAAGATGGTCAGGGCAATGACGATCCACCCCCGGCCCGCTGTCATTCCCTCGATCCAAGACTTGGAGTAGGAGGTGGACAGATGAGCCCCGGCCATGGCGGAAAATCCCCCGCCGATCATCACGCTCATGTAACGAACAAGGGTGACGTTGACGCCCTGGGTCTCGGTGGCCCTGGGATTCTCCCCCGTGGATCTGACCTTGATGCCAAGGCTTGTCCGCTCAAGGAAAAACCAGGCGGCAAAGGCAAGGAGTATGGCCATGTAAAAGAACGGGGTCTGGTTAAAGAATATGGGGCCCACCACGGGGATGTCGGAGAGGTAGGGAATGGCCACATCATTCATTTTCACTGCAAGGGGTTTTCCAACATAGGGCTTGCCCAGCATGCCGGAGAGGCCGAGGCCGATCATGGTGAGGGCCAGGCCCGATACCACCTGATTGGCCTGGAGGGTGACCGATGCAAAGGCGTGGATGATTGAGATGAGCATGCCGGCCGCAATGGCCGCCAAAAGCCCCAGCCACGGGTTGCCCGTGGTATAGGTGACGATAAAGGCCACCACCGCCCCCACACTCATCACCCCCTCGACCCCTAAGTTGAGAATTCCCGAACGTTCGCAGATCACCTCGCCCACGGTTCCCAGAAGCAGAGGCGTGCCTGCGATCATGGTGCGCTGAACTACTGATATAATCATATCTTCCATCTATCTACCCCATTGTATGGTAATTTTGTTCTTAAAAAAGAAGTCTCCCATGATGAGGAAGACCAGCAGGGTTCCGTTGACGATCTGCACCGTGGCGGCCGGAAGTCCCAGGGAAATCTGTATGGCATCGCCCCCCACCAGGATACCGGCAAAGAAGAGCCCGGACACAATCGCATAGAGGGGGTTGAGCTTGGCAAGCCAGGCCACGATGATGGCGGTGAACCCGTACCCGGAGGAGATGGAGGCAGGATAGGTAAGATAGTGGTGGATGCCCGCCACCTCGCCGACCCCGGCAATGCCGGCCATTCCACCACTGATGGCCATGACGATCAGGGAGGTCTTGAAAAAGTTGATGCCGGCATACCGTCCGGCATCGGGATTCTCTCCAATGACCCTCACCTCATACCCAAACCGGGTCTTGTAGA
Organism: Desulfobacterium sp.; assembly: GCA_016342325.1. Classification (GTDB taxonomy): domain Bacteria; phylum Desulfobacterota; class Desulfobacteria; order Desulfobacterales; family Desulfobacteraceae; genus Desulforapulum. The sequence goes on along the minus strand of JAEINR010000096.1, from coordinate 22,382 downwards.
CCACCACCGCAAGGATGACGGCAAAGACGATGGCTAAAATCAGGGTAACATAGTGAATCCGGGAGCCTGAAATCACCCCGAGGATGGCGGATTCCGGCAGATTGTCCGTGCCGGGAAACCCAAACCGGGACCGTCCCTTCCAGGGGCCCACAATGAGAAGGGTCATGAACTCGGCGCAGATGTAATTGAGCATCAGGGTCGAGATCACCTCGTTGATGGAAAAGCGGATCTTGAGGATGGCCGGAATCAGGCCCCACAGGGCACCGCCCAGGAATCCCGCGGCAAAGATCAATGGCACGATAACCCAGGAGGGCAGATGGGGTCCCCAGGCGAGGCCCACCCAGGTGCTGAAGATCGCTCCCATGAGGAGCTGGCCCTCGGCCCCGATGTTCCAAAACCGGGATCTGAAGGCAAGGGTGAGTCCGCCGCCGATGATGATGAGGGGAATCGCCTTGGTAACAGTCTCCTTAAACCCGTACATGGAGCCAAAGGAGCCCATAAATATCTTTGAGATGGCGTAAAAGGGATTGACCCCGCAGGCAACAAAGATAATGCCGATGGCACAGAGTCCTGCCGCCAGGGAAGCGATGTTGGTCATGAAAGACCGCAATCCCGTGGTGGTCTCCCTGTCGCTGACTTTTATTCTAAACATATGATTTCTATCCTGATGAACACCCATGGGACTTTCCATGGCTGCCTATAATGATGTTGCTTTGCAATGGGTGACTAAATCCGCATGGAACCGGCCATCATAAGTCCGATGTCGGCAAGCCTGGGATCCCCGGAATCAAGGACGCCGACGAACTCGCCCTCAAACATAACGGCGATCCTGTCACACAGCTTCATGACCTCCTCCAGATCCTCGGAAAAGAGCAGAATGGCGCCCCCCTCCCGCCGCCGGGTCAGAAGCTCCTCCCTCAGGTACTCGGTGGCCCCCACGTCCAGACCATAGGTGGGATGGGAGGCCACCAGCAACGGCGGCTTTTCGCTGATCTCCCGGCCCAGGATCAGCTTCTGGATGTTACCACCGGAAAGATTCTTTGTCTGGACATCAATGGAATGGGTGGAGACCCGGTAGCTTTCCACCAAGGCCTTTGCATGATCCCGAATCTGACTGTACTCCAGAAAAAGTTTCTTGGAAAATTTCTTGAGGTGGTGCTGCTTGAGGATAGAGTTGTCGTAGAGAAAAAGACCCGGGGCGATGCCAAACCGGATTCTCTCCTCCGGGATATGGGAAAGGCCGGCGTCGTAAATGCGCCTGGGGGACATGTTGGTGGTATCCACCCCCTTTACCCCCACCCGACCGGTTTCAATGGCCCGGATGCCGGTGATGGCCTCGCCAAGCTCCCGCTGGCCGTTTCCGGCAACCCCTGCCACGCCGAAGATCTCGTTCTCATGCACCTCAAAGCTCATGTTTTTCACCACCGGGGTTCCCTTGTCCCCCTTCACGGTGATGCCATCCACCGTAAGGACCGCGGCGCCCTGGGCCAGCTGCTCCCGCTCCGCGTTAAACAGCACCTCCCGGCCAATCATCATCCGGGCCAGGGAGCGCTTGTCCATGGTGGCGGTATCGGCGCTGCCAACCACAGTTCCCTTCTGGATCACCGTAACCCGGTCACAGATATCCATGATCTCATCCAGCTTGTGGGTGATGATGATCACCATGTGGCCCTGGGCCTTCATGTCCTTCAAGATATGGAACAGGTCCTCTATCTCCTGGGGGGTCAGCACAGATGTGGGCTCATCCAGGATCAGAAGGTCGGCCCCGTTCAACAGCGCCTTGATGATCTCCACCCGCTGCTGCTCCCCGGCAGAGAGCTGCCAGATCTTCATGGTGGGGTCCATGGCAAAGTTGAACCGCTTGGCAAACGCCACCACCTTGTCCCGGATTCGGATCTTTGGGAAGAAAAACGGCGTTTTTTCATATCCCAGGGCGATGTTCTCCAGCACACTGTGATTCTGAATCAGCATGAAGTGCTGGTGCACCATGCCGATGCCGTGGTGGATGGAGTCAAGGGGAGAGGTGAGTTTCACCTCTTCGTCGTTTATCCGTATCTGGCCGCTGTCAGGCTGGTACAATCCATAAAGGATGTTCATCAACGTGGTCTTTCCAGCACCGTTCTCCCCGAGGAGCCCGAGGATCTCGCCGGATTTCACCGTCAGGTTGATATCCCGGTTGGCTGGATTGCCTTGAAATGACTTGGAGATTCCCCTCATTTCAAGCTTCTTGATCTTTCTCATATTTCTCCTGAAAAACAAAGGGCCGGGAAACAATTCCCGGCCCCGTTGATGTCATCCCCTATTGAGGGATGGAACTCTTGATATTGTCCACAAAATACATAATGCTGAGGAGATCCCCCTTGGATGCCCGCTCCCCTTTCTTGATCTTCAGTACGCCGGTGTTGTCGGAGATGGGTCCCTCAAAGGGATCAAACGCCTCCACACCCTGTTTCATCTGGGCATACCGCTTCAGCACCAGGTCATACACGGAAAGTTTTCCCAAATCCCCGGCATCCACCTTGATGGACTTGAGTTCATCCACAAACTTGAGGTTGATGATCTCGGTCTTGCTGCCCCCGAGGATGGCGGCATCTTCGGCGGCCAGCCACCAGACATCCTCGTTGGTCCAGGTACCGTCCTGGATCGCCTTGAGGATTTTGACATACATGCCGCCCCAGTTCATGAGCTGGCCTGAGACAACCGAATCCTTTCCATAGGGCTGCATGGGGCTGTAATGGCTGAAGGAGTAGATCTGTTTGCCCTTTTCCGTGTGATCCTGTCCCACTTCGATCACAGCCGGGGTATCCTCGGTAAAGGCCAGGGTGTCGCATCCCTCTCCGATCAAAGACTCGGCAGCCTCTTTTGCCTTGTCCGGTCCGTACCATGCATAGGTCCAGCGAACATCCACCTCGGCCTTGGGGTTAACCGCCTTGATGCCAAGGGCAAAGGCGTTGATGTGGCGCACAAGCTCAGGAATGGGGAATGCACCCACATAACCGATCTTGTTGGTCTTTGTCAGGGCGCCGGCCATGAGGCCGTTCAGGTAGTAGATCTGATAGAGATCGCCAAAGTAGGTGCCCACGTTCTTGGCATTCTTGAACCCGGAACAATGCATGAAGGTCTTGTTGGGATATTTTTTTCCCGCCTTAATGGTGTCATCCATGTAGCCGAAACTTGTGGTGAAAACCACATCGCACTTCTCTTCCTGGATGAACCGGTCGATGATCCGTGCGGAGTCAGACTCGGCAACAGACTCGATATAGGTAGTCTCAAGCCAGGGAAGCTCTTTTTCGGCAAACAGCCGTCCTTCGTCATGGCCATAGGTAAATCCGTAATCCCCCACAGGACCCACGTAAACGAATCCCGCCTTGAGCTTCTTATCCTTGGCAAGGGCAACCCCTGAAAACAGAGCAAGACAGCAACACAACACCAACAAACGCTTGACCAAATGCATTTTGAACACTCCTCAAAAATTTAATTTAATAAAATTTCCTTTAATACGATATTATAGCCGTTTCCGTCAACCATAATGATCTGAAATAGCGACAAAAAACTGGGCGAATTCGAACCATACCCCCGTGATTCCTTTTCTAAATTTATCAGAAACATAAGTAAACTTTCTATCGACAAAAGAAAAAATCTATGGTTAAAAGATTATTTTATTATGTAACACCATTCTATCAACAATGGGGAAACTATGTCTGGAGAATTAAAGATTCTTGAAAAAGGCACTATTTTCAGCTCCCTCGCACCAAACGATCTGAAACGACTCGGATCACTCATGGAAACACGGGATATCCAGGAGGGAGAGACACTTGCAACCAGGGGTGAAAAGGCGACCCAGGTTTTTATTTTGGCATCCGGCACCCTGCTTATCGCCATGGATGACGGAAAAACCGCGGTAATGGAAACCCCCGGCGATTTCATCGGCATGGAGCTGCTTTCGTCAAAGGGGGAATACATCAACACCGTGATCTCCCTGACCCGGGGCGAAGTACTGGCCATCAAGCGGGACGACTTCATCGATCTTATCCAAGAAGACTCGGCCCTGGCAGAAACCATCATGGACCAGTGGCACTCTTTTCTGACAGAGACCCTTCCCTTTGTGGAAAAAGAGGCGTCTCCGGACACCGAGTATCACTACTAAGCGGAGGTAAAAACTTGTACGGAATAGAAGCAATCGCAAAATACAACGGGTGGGCGATCTCAGCCGTGGGCGTATCCATCGTCTTTACCGGCCTTGTGCTCCTCTCCCTGTCCATCTCCCGGATCCATAAGGTCCTGGACCTCTGGGACAACCGAAATAACATCCAGCTGTTCAAGAAAAAGGTTGTAAAAGACCCGAAACCGGAACTCCCGCCATTTACACCCAACGAAAAGGCGTCGGCACGCCAGTTCCGCCTACTGATCAGCACCATGGACGATCCGTTTTCCCTTCAGCGGCTGCTCCATCTGGCGAAGATCAGCGGTCTTGAACGCCCCCATGCAAGCCTTGACCATCTGCTAAAGGCAAGGATCATCGAACCCGATCACCAGGGTCACCATCTTTTTAACAGCGAAGCGTTTGATCGATTCGTTTCATAGACAAAACCACTCAACCGAGTAGGAACCAGAGGCAAACATATGGAGACTCTTTTTTTAGATTTTTTTCAAAACACAGGTTTCTTTTTGTGCGACTACCGCAACATCATCATGATCCTTGTGGGAATGGTCTTTATCTATCTTGGCATAGCAAAAGACTACGAACCCCTTTTGCTGGTGCCCATCGGATTCGGCATGCTCATGGGCAACATCCCGGTGTTCAAGGGCCTGGGGCTTGGCATTTATGAAAGCAACAGCGTCCTTCACTATCTCTACCTGGGCGTAACCCAGGGCGTCTATCCGCCCCTGATCTTCCTTGGCATCGGCGCCATGACCGATTTCTCGACCCTGCTTGCCCGGCCCGTGCTCATGCTGTTGGGCGCAGCTGCCCAGGCCGGCATATTCATCACCTTTCTGGGCGCCCTGGCCCTGGGATTCACCCCCCATGAGGCCGCATCCATCGGTATCATCGGCGGTGCAGACGGCCCCACAGCCATCTTCCTGACAGCCAAGCTTGCCCCCACACTCATCGGCCCCATTGCCGTGGCAGCTTACTCCTACATGGCCCTTGTACCGGTAATCCAGCCGCCCATCATGCGACTGTTAACCACGAGAAAAGAGCGGCTCATCCGCATGGAAGAGCCCAGGGAAGTCGGCAAACGGGAAAAAATTCTTTTCCCCATCATCGCATTCCTGCTCTGCTGCTTTCTGGCGCCTGCGGCCCTGCCCCTCTTGGGTATGCTCTGCTTTGGTAACCTCCTGAAAGAAGCGGTGGTCACGGAACGGCTTGCGGTTGCGGCAAGGACATCCATCATCGACTCGGTGACCATCCTGCTCGGCGTTACCGTGGGTGCCTCCACCCAGGGGGATGTGTTCCTCACCACCAAGTCCGTTGGTATCTTCTTCCTCGGCGCCCTATCCTTCTGTGTGGCAACGGCCTGCGGCCTTCTCTTTGCAAAGTTCATGAACCTGTTCCTGAAGAGCAAGATCAATCCGCTCCTAGGCGCAGCCGGCGTCTCTGCCGTGCCTGACTCCGCAAGGGTGGTCCAGGTGGTGGGTCAGCGTGAAGATCCGACAAACTTTCTGCTCATGCACGCCATGGCACCCAACATATCCGGTGTTATCGGCTCTGCCATCGCAGCAGGCGTTCTTTGGAGTTTTATGTCCTAACAACACTAGCGCTTATCGCATATGAATTAAGGCCCGTTTCTTATTGCAATCGTTAAGGCAGGCATCCATTCAAATGCAAACATCTATACTACGGAGGTTTAACAATGCTGGAAACGCGACTGGATGATCAGATACTCATTGCAACCCTTACCAACGGTAAGACAAACTCCATCACCCGTGAGACCCTGGACCTGCTCAAGGCGGCCGTGGACCAGGTAACAACTGATGAGTCCATCAAGGGCCTTGTCCTCACCGGTAATGGCCGGTTTTTTTCCAGCGGGTTCGACCTCCACACGTTCCTGGGATTTGAGGCCCTTGACCAGGCCGTGGAGTTCCTGACCTATGCGGATCAGGTGCTCCTGGCGCTTTTTCTCTGCCCCAAGCCTGTGATCTGCGCCATGAACGGACATTCGGCCGCAGGCGGTCTGATCCTGGCCATGGCGTCGGACTACCGGATCATCACCGACCATCCCAAGATCAAGGTCGGCATGTCCGAGGTCAAGATCGGGGTGCCCCTTTCCACGGCCCAGAGCGCCGTGATGCGCTTCGGCCTTGACAGCGACAAGCGGTTCAGGGACGTGATGTACTTTGGCGAAATGATCGACGTGACAACCGCCCTTGAGCGGGAGATCGTCGACCAGGTCGTGGACGCAGACAAGCTCATGGACACAGCCAAGTTCATGGTCTCCCTCTGGATCGACACCCCGGCACGCCCCTTCATAGGTCTCAAAAAGGAGCTGAGACACGCCACCGGCGAACAGATCAAAAAACGGCTCACGGAAACCGACTGGCACCCAGGGCTGAACTGCTTCTTTAAAAAAGAAGTCAGGGACACCCTGGCCTTTGTCCAGTCCACCATGGAATAACCGCCAGGGCCGGAGCATGGTATTTGCGCTTCGGCCACAATAAAAAAGAGGTCGAAGACGCGGAACCAGCTTCACTGAATGCATCGCTTTGACCGGCGTTTCATATAAAAGATTAGCAATACAAAGCCGGCACCATCTCCTGAACAAGGCCATGGTGCCGGCCCTTCCCTTCCCCCATCCCCCCCCGAACGTTTCACCCCGAATTTCGCCGTTTAATAAGCGCTTGCATCGTTGATAAACCGACCCACTTTTAAGAAGGAGGCAACAATGGACAGTGCATTGGAAAAGAATCTGATTCAGCGGATCGCCGTCGGAGATGTCTTCAGGAAAAGAGCCAGGAACACCCCGAACCGGATCGCCGTGGTTGAGCACAGGGGAAAAGAGCGCCGGACCATCACCTTCTGGGAACTGAACCAGGAGCTGAACCGGTTTGCAGATGCCACACGCACCCTGGATCTTCAGAAGGGCCAAAAAGTGGCCCTCCTGGGCCTCAACTCCACGGAATACCTCATTGCCCTCTACGGCACGGCCAAGGCCGGATTAACGGCAGTGCCCATCAACCCGGGCATGGCCCCGGGGGACATCGCCTATGTGCTCAACCATGCCGAGGCAGACTGCATTGTCCTTGACAGCCTCCTGGTTCCCCTGGTGGAAGCGATCAAGGAAACCCTTGAGACCGTCAAACAGATGATCGTCATCAAAACAGAAGCGGAGACCGTTCCCGAAGCCTATCTTGAATTTGACGCCTTCATGGCCAGGGGCCTGACCCAGGAAAATGAGGAGGTGATCATCAACGACAGGGACATCTTCGAGATCCTCTACACCAGCGGCACCACGGGCCGGCCCAAGGGAGTACTGGTCTCCCACCTCTCGGTTTACATCTCGTCCCTCTCCTCTGCCATCGAGTTCAACATGGCATCCGGCGCCACCACCACCATGGTGCTTCCCATCTTCCACTGCGCCCAGCAGGTGCTCACCTACGCCACCCTCAACGCAGGGGGAACCGTGACCGTGATGCGGCAGTTTGATCCGGGACAGTTCCTTGGGACCATTGAGGCGGAAAAGGTGAACCTCACCTTCTGTCTGCCCATGATGTACCGCATGCTCCTGGACCACCCGGACATCAAGACCCGGGATTTTGAGAACCTTCACACCTGTGTCTATGCCATGACACCCATGGACCAGCCCACCCTTGAGGAATGCATCCAGGTCTTTAAGGCCGATTTCATCCACGGCACCGGCCAAACCGAGTGCTTTCCCCCAACCAACGTCTTCAGGGCCTCGGACCGCCTGGACAAACAGGGCAACTACTGGGGGGACTCCAACCTGACCCTGGACACGGCTGTCATGGATGATACGGGCAGGCTTCTGCCCCCCAACCAGGTGGGTGAAATCGTATGGCGGGGCCCCCTGGTGATGGAATCCTATTACAAGGATGAGAAGGCCACGGCCGAGAGCCGGAAATTCGGGTGGCACCACTCCGGAGATCTGGGCATGATCGACGACCAGGGCCTGCTGCTCTTTGTGGACCGAAAAAAGGACATGATCAAGAGCGGCGGGGAGAATATCGCCTCCATCAAGGTGGAGCGGGTGATCCTCGCAGACCCCAGGATTCAGCAGGTGGCCGTGGTGGGCACCCCCCACCCCCATTGGGTCGAACAGGTGACCGCCTTTGTGGTCACAACCCCCAACAGCGAGCTTTCCGAAGCAGCGCTGATCCAGGTCTGCAAAAAGAACCTGGGCCGGTTTGAAGTGCCAAAGAAAATCATCTTTGTTGACGAGCTGCCCATGACATCCACGGGCAAGATCAAGAAAAATCTGCTGCGGCAAATGGCAACGGATTAGCGTATCCGGAGCAGCGGTCCGGCTTTTTTTTGTCATCCCCCCCTTGCCCTATCCCGGATAGGGCATATAATACAGGGGGCACGCTTGGACAGGGAGAGCCGAGTTTCCGGCTGAAACCCAAACCGCACCTGGAACCGTGGAGACCACGACTGTTGATGTTAGAAAACGATAAAAATTCCGACGACGAACCCAAGCAAGACCTGTTTGCCCTGGGCCGCCAGCTCACCATCGAGTATTACGACTGTGAGCCCAAGGCCCTCCTCGATCCTGACCGGGTTGAGGCCATATTTCTAAAGGCGGCCCACGCGAGCAACGCCACCGTGATCAACTCTTCGTTCCACAAGTTCGACCCCCAGGGGGTGAGCGGGGTGGTGATCATTGCAGAGTCCCATTTCACAGTCCATGCCTGGCCCGAGCACAACTATGCTGCGGTGGACATCTTTACCTGCGGCGACAGCATCGACCTTAAAAAAGCGGTGGACTCCCTTGCCGACTCCCTTGGGTCCGACAACGTGGTTGTCTCCTCGGACAAAAACCGGGGACTCATCCCCTACGCATCCGAGGAAAAAACCGCTGACGACCTGGTCCCGGCACCGGGCCACTACCCCATCTCATGGAAAAAAGAGGTGGAGGATAAAGCCCCCTGGGGCGTACTCACCTCAGTGGACCTTTACGACTGCGATCCCGGCCTGATTCGGGATGAAGCCGCCATTACGCGATATGTGACGGAGCTGTGCGACCTCATTGAAATGAAGCGGTTCGGCCCGTGCCAGGTGGTCCACTTTGGGGAGGATGAACGGGTTTCAGGGTTCAGCATGACCCAGCTCATCGAGACCTCCCTGGTGTCAGGCCACTTTGCCAACGCCTCCAACACGGCCTATCTCGATATTTTCTCGTGCAAATACTATGACCCCCGGCAGGTGGCTGAATTTTCCCTGGCCTTTTTCAAGGGCACAAACTATAAGATGCACCTTGCGTTAAGGCAATAACCCCTTCCCCTTTGGAGCACACCCCATGAATGAAATAATGAACGGCTGGTTTTCCGAAATCTGCCCCATGTGGCCCGGCATGGCCCTTTCCGTTGAAATAGTGGAGACCCTCTACAGCAAGCGCAGCGAGTTTCAGCAGATCGACCTCTACATGACCAAGAGCCACGGCAAGATGCTGGTACTGGACGGCATCATCCAGCTCACCGAACGGGACGAGTTTGCCTACCAGGAGATGCTGACCCATGTGCCCATGTTTGCCCATCCCAACCCGGAACGGGTCCTGGTGATCGGCGGTGGCGACGGCGGGGTTCTCCGGGAGCTGGGCCGCCACGACTGCATAAAAAACATAGACTTTTGCGACATCGACCCCGAGGTGATGAACGTGGCCAAGCAATTTCTGCCCTCCATGGCCTGCGGATTTGACGACCCCAGGGTCACGGTGAACATCGCCGACGGCAGCAAGTTCATCAAAGAACATAAAAACACCTACGACGTCATCATCGTGGACTCCTCCGACCCCATCGGTCCGGGTGAGGCCCTGTTTGAAAAGCCCTTTTATGAAGGCCTGAAGGCCGCCCTCAAAAAGGGAGGCATCGTTGCCACCCAGGGGGAATCCTTCTTCATCCACAGGGAGTGCGTCAAGAACCTTATCACCATCACCCGGGAGCTGTTTCCCATCCAGGCCTACTCCTACATGCTGGTGCCCTCCTATCCCGGCGGCCATCTTGGCATTTGTCTGGGTTCCAAGGGACCGGAATTAAGCACCCCGGCGCGGATCATCACAAACGAAATGCAGGAAGCGCTTGAATACTATACCCCCGAGATCCATGCAGCCTCCTTTGTGCTACCCCACTTCATGACCAAACTCACAAGGGAACTCTAGTCCCATGTCCGCCGACGACGCCATCCAAATCAAGATCATTGACAGGGCCAACCCCCTTGAGATCATCGCCCTGTACAAGGACGCCGGGTGGTGGAAGCGCGAGTATGACAAGGACATCGGTTTTCTGGACACCCTTGTGGAAAACTCCGCCTGTTTTGCCGGGGCCTTCCACAAGGACACCCTGGTGGGCATGGGCCGTGCCATCTCAGATACGGTGAGCGACGCCTATATCCAGGACGTGGTGGTGCTCAAACCCTTCCGGAAAAAAGGGATCGGGCAACAACTGGTCCAACGGATCATCCAGCACCTGCAAAAAAACGGCGTGGACTGGATCGGCCTCATCGGCACCCCCGGCACCAAAAACTTTTACGAAAGCATCGGGTTTGAACCCATGGAGGAGCACATCCCCTTTGTTTACCGGGGATAAAGAATCGGCATGCAGACAACCCTCCCACCATTCAAACCCATTGAGCTCACGGACAAGGCGCTCATCACGGATTTCAACCATCGCTTCACCCCCGTGAGCTGCGAATACAGTTTTGCCAACCTCTTCTGCTGGCGCAACATCTACCGCCTCTCCTGGACCCTTCACCAGGACAGGCTGCTCATCCATGATGGGGTCGAGGGCTACACCCTCATGCCCCTTGGACCAACACCCACACCATCCGAGCTTTCCCAGCTTTCCTGTGCCCTGATCAAAGCCGGAAAGCCCGGAAACCTCAGCCTGGTGCCCCTTGACTATGCAGCGCGCCACCCGGAATTGAGCCACCACTACACCCTGACCGAAGACAGGGACTTTGCCGACTACCTCTACCACACCGAGGCCCTGGTTGAGCTGAAGGGAAAAAAGCTCCACAAAAAGCGAAACCTCGTGTCCCAGTTCCACAGAAACTACCCCAACGCCCGGGTGGCACCCATGACCAGCCAGGTCAGACCCCTCTGCCTGGACTTTGCAAAACGCCTCTACCAGGAGAACGGAACCCCCTCCCAGACCAATATTGAAGAGCACCAGGCCCTTAAGGAGGCGTTCCGCCATTTTGACCCACTAGACCTTGAAGGCATCGCCATCCTGGTGGATGAGGCCGTGGTGGCCTTTGCCGTTTTCAGCCCCCTGAACACCTCCACCCATGACATCCATTTTGAGAAATCCGACCACGGCTTCAAGGGGGTCTCCCAGGCAATCAACCAGGAAACCGCCAAACACCTCACCGGCAGATGCACCCTTGTCAACCGGGAGCAGGATCTCGGCATCCCCGGTCTGAGAAAGGCAAAGCTCTCCTATGTCCCGGCCCAGCTATACACCACCCTTACACTCAGTTGGGGTCAGGCCTAGCTTATTACCCTCTCTGGGCCCAGGACCCACCCGTCCAGTTTGCGTTACCCAAGAACAGAGAGAAACAAGGTGTCCCCCGAACTCACAAACTCGTGTTATTTATATCCCTATGTGGCAGGATAGTTGTCCTCCGAACTTGCAGAATGGTGCAAAAAAACATACCTTTTTAGCAGTATCTTAAATGAGATTTTATAAAAAAATCGCCGTTATTTTTCTTTAAACGTAGTCCATATAAAACCACTTCCCAATATCATTAAAAATGAACACACAAGGAGTTTGACTTCTGTAAAATCAAATGTCATGCTATATTTTTTGCTATGGATAATTGGATTAAACCAGATCAAAATGCTGTTAAGAACCAACACAATACCTAAAATTCGACATACTAAATTGTTCATTGCATTATTCCCTATTACGGACAAGAACTGTTTTATGGTTTTTCCTGATTTAGCGATTTATAAGCCACATCAACGATATCAACCAGTTGTCTTACACCCCATCCACAATATCCAGGGAAAGTTTGTGGAGGTATTCCAGGCGCTATCAACCCATCGGTAAAATCATAAAGAATAAACGAATAAGGTGCGATATTATAAACAGAGGAACCAACATAAAACCAAGAAGCGACTCCGCCTGCTCCAAGTACTGGTGCTGTAACACCTACTGCCGCAACGCCCAATACAGTTTTCACATAAGGGTCTCCATACTGAGATAGATTATAAATATCCTTAGAGGCCTCTCCAATTGCATAAGTTCCACCTTTAAAACCTTCTGTAATAGATGTTTGAATACCAGAAATAATATCAGAAAACGCTAACCCCAAAGGATCAATTAGATTAATCGGATCATTTTGGACATACCTATATAAATTATAATCTCCGCTTAAATAGCTGATTGGATCCTGGGTGACATACCTGCCAGTGTCAGGATCAGAATATCGAAACACATTGTAATGCAAGCCCGTTTCTCTGTCAAAAAACTGGCCCTGGGACCTAAGACCACAGTTTATGGTGGAGCTTTCACTGACCATGCAAAAACCGGCTGTGGCATAATCTCCGGACCAGACAATTTTGCCGTCGGCGTCGAGAATCTCCAGGGGAGTACCCAGGTGGTCTGTTTGAAAGTAATATACCTTGTCATCCCTGATAAGACAGAGGGGCAAAAATGTATCTGGATAATACACATATTCCGTGCTCCGGCCATTGGCCTCCTCCCGAGCCAAGTTCAAAAGGTTCCAGTGATACCTCACTTCTCCCTGGGGCGTCTTTTTCGAAATCCTTCTGCCAAGGGCATCATAGGCGAATTCGATTCTGACATTATCCGGGCCGGTAAACCAGATCAGTTGGTTGAACAGGTTGTACCCATAGCGACAGGTGCCTTTTTTGCCGGTTTTACTGATTAGATTGCCCCGAGAATCGTATGCCATGGCGGCGTCGTTGAAAGACGTCTGGCGGTTACCCTCGTCATAGGTTGCGCAGGCTTGCCGGTTTTTTCTCAAAAGATTGCCTGCCGCATCATACTCAAAAAGTTCGATTTTGCCATGGGATTGAGCGATTTTTACAAGCCGTCCCCCAGGATCGTATTCAAAGCTTTTGGTTCCCCGGTTTTTGTCGGTGAGGCTGGAGAGCCGTCCGTTTGCGTCATACTGGTAACCGCGTCTGATCAGGGTTTCACTCCGGCAGATGATCTCCTGGCCGGTTAGGCGGCCTGCGGCATCGTGGTCGCACCGGGAAAAGGCACCGCCGGGCAGATGGCGCTCTTTGGGGAACCCGGCGGCGTCCCGTACATAGGTGACATGCTCTTCATTGGGAAGGATAAATTCGGCAACCCTGTTGTTCTCATCATAGACATAGGCAATGGAAGATCCGTCAGTTTTGATGGCTGTCAAGTTACCTACGGGATCATATTCCCTTTCCGTGACTCGGCTTGCCGTGATCTCTTTTTTGATGTGTCCCAGGGCATCATACTCAAAGGCGACCGTGCCGTTTTCGTTGATGACTTGAATGGGGCGTCCCGCCTTGTCATAGGCATATTCGGTCCAGCAGGTACTGCCGTTTATTTCAGTGCCTGTTACCCGGGTCAGCCGATTTGCCCGGTCATAGGACAGGACAAGGTTGCCGCCCGGAACCTGGATTTGCCGGACGTTTCCCGCAGGGTCGTACCCATAGTGATGGATTTGCCCGTCAAACCCGATGCTTTTTTTTAGTAGATCATCCGGGCCGTACTCATACCGGTGCTGTTCCTTGTTTTCATTGGTAATGGTTTGGATGTTGCCTTCGCTGTCATATTGAAATTCAATGCAGTGACCGTTTTCATTTTCCAGATGGGTATTCAGGTTATAGCCCTGGTAGGTAAAACGTTTGGCATGGCCCAAAGAATCTGTGATGGCAGTGAGGTTGCCCTCAGGATCGTATACGCGGGAGGTCCGCCTGCCGGTGGCGTCAATCTCCATAATCAGACGTCCTTTGATATCGTATTCATACCTGGTTTCATTGCAGTTGCCGTCCCGTTTTAAAATGGGGCGATTCCAATGATTGTATTCGATATGGGTGCCGACATTGACATGGGGTACGACTTGACCGTATGGGTTGTACCGGTACCGACGGCAATTACCCTTTTCATCCCTTTCGCTGATCAGTTTTCCCAAAGTGTTGTAAGCACGGGTAACGGTGTTGCCTTCAGGGTTAGTCTCAAGAATGCCGTCCGAAGAATAATCCTTTTCCCAGCCATTGTTTTCCTGATCGATTTTCCGAACCTGCAGGCCTTTGTTGTCGTACTGGTAGGTAATGGTGTTTTTATTTTCATCTATCTGGCCGATGAGAAGATTGTCTTTATTATAGTGGTATTGGCGGACAGCGCCCAGGGGACCGACCTGCATGGTCACAAGGCCAGCTTTGCTCCAGTAGTATGTCACCTGTTGTCCGTGGGAATATGTTACCACGGTTTTAAACCGGGAAGAAGAATACTCAAAGCGCCGGTATGCGTACCTGTTATGCCCGTAGTTTTCCGTGCACCGGTCCTGTTCATCGTAGACGTAATGGTAAATGTGGTTGTTGCGATTGGTTTCTTTTACCAGCAGATTGTCGGCATCATATTCGTAGTGAAAGGGCCGGGAGAACTCGTCAAAAACGGTTATCAAACGATAGCTTCCATCGTACCGGTATTGTCTCAATCTGATTTTATCAGTAAATGGGGATGTTGCCCGGTATATCTCCACCAACCGGTTTTGCCCGTTATAACTGAACTGGAAGAGGGTGTCCGACGCATCCCTGATGCTGGACAGCCGGCCGTTCTCATAGGTCATCCTTATGGCATCACCCGATTGGGAACCGAGACTGCGGATCAGCCAGTTGGAAGTTCCAGGTTCCGGTTTGAAGGTCAGGATCGTGCCATTGGCCGGAACGATTAGGATTTCTTCTTTTTTCCGGATGATGTGCTTACCCGCGCAGGCCATATAATACGCATCATCAATCTCCACAGGAGGAAAGGCGGTTTCATTGCCCAAATCATCGTTGAATATTATTTCATCCGGGTATATCCGGAGAGACTGATCCGCAAGGCTATTCCAGCCCAGGCCAAACAGGCCGGGAATATTCGCCCGGGTGCTTTGCCAGTTGCGGTACAAGCCAATGGGAAACGGAGACGCAAACCGAACATCCATTGCCACGGTGAACACCTTGCCCGTGGCCACATCAATGGGGTGTCCCTCGCTCTTGCACTGGCAGATGGTGGCCTCGTTTTGAACGCTCAGAAAGCTTTCTCCAACCTCGGTCATGATCCCCTATCCCATTGTGTTTTTCTTGTTATGAAACAGCTGATCGCCCACACGGCAGACGTTTCTTCCTTCGAACTTGACGTCGAAAGAGTAGTTTACAAACTGGCAGATGTTTGCCACCGTGCCGCTGACAATGCCGCCTGCCGTGCCGGGTTCGTCCCCTGTGGTTTTTGCATATTCGGCATCCCGAACCATGGGCATGGAACCGTCGGTGGTGACTGTGGTCGGGCCCTTAATGGTATCGGCGGATACGCCGGTGTTGGAGTAGGGGATGGGAACGATGGTGCTGCCCACGGGCGTCTTGCAAACGTCGGGGAACACGGTGCTGCTCCCCCCGCTGGTTTGGTGGGCGATGCCCCTGCCGTTTACAAAGGTTGTCTGTGGCATATGTTGTTTCCTTATGATTGCACGTTGTCGATGATGATGGCGGCGCGCTCACCGTCATCTGATGAGGCATAGATCAGGACCGGGGCTTTGTTATAATTGTTTGCCAAACCGCCCATGGCAAGGGCTGTCATAACCGGACCTGCGGCCCCACCGAGATCTCCGTAACAGTCTGCGGGATGTTCAAAACCGTGGTCCTCGGCAAAGTGGTCTTTGTACCGGATACTTGCGACACCCCACTCTTTGCCCCAGTAGCTTTCCCCGTTCATGGTGGAATAAACGGTTCCGATTTTTTGGGTAAAATCCTTAAACAGGGACTTGAATGTTTGGGACAGCCCTTTACCCCGGTAGGGGGCTTTGCTGTGGATATGCCCCGGTTCAAATCCTGTGGCCGTTGCCGTGATACGGTATCCGGTGGCGCCCTGGCTTTTCTGGGGAGGGTGGTTTGTCAAAAGCAGCAGGCCGGCCCCTTCCCCGGGAATAAATCCGTCACGGTTGGTTTCTGATTTAAGCCTGGTTTCCACATCCAGCGCACCCAGCAGTTCCGGATCCTTATAGGTATCGCACCCCCCGGCCAGGACAGCCCGGGCAGATCCGGATTCCAGAATTTTCATGGCTTCTATTATGGCCAAAATCCCGGACGCCCGGCCCTTGGCGATGAGCCTGCTCAGGCTTTGATCTATGTTGATCTTTGATACGGCTGCCATTTGCCTTAGATAACCTTCGGTGACCTCAATCGATAATTTATCATTCTGGGCAAGCCCGACAACCAAGGGGATCTCCTGTTCCGGAACGATTGGGGCAAGTTCTTCCTGGAGCGCACCGACAAGCCTGAGCATTCTCAGGCCCCGGTCTCCAAAGGGGATACATTCTTTTTCTTCGGTATCAATTAGGGGCAGGCAGCCGTCCGGAAGAGTTGCCATGACAAAGGGGTCGTATTTTTTGTCCTTCCAGGGCAATTGAGCAAACCGCATGATGCCGGAACGAACCGAGGCACAGGTCTGG
Organism: Desulfobacterium sp.; assembly: GCA_016342325.1. Lineage (GTDB taxonomy): Bacteria > Desulfobacterota > Desulfobacteria > Desulfobacterales > Desulfobacteraceae > Desulforapulum. The sequence goes on along the minus strand of JAEINR010000096.1, from coordinate 5,551 downwards.
GCCGTGTGCAACCCGACGGGGGTTATAATGGCGGTGCCTTTGATGTATGTGTCTGCCATTCTTGCTCCTATAGCGCCACATCAGACGAACTTGCGTGAATCTCCAGGGTGTCCACTTGAAGCACTGTTTTGTCACAGGTTGTACAGGCCCGCCAAATCATGGAAAAGCGGTCGTGGTCCGGCTCCATGAGCAAGGTATCCATGACCGGCCGGACAACGGTCTTCTGCCCGGCAATATGAAATACAAAGTCAAAGTTTATCCTGGGAAGGGTATAGCTGACGGGACCGTTTGGGCTTGTGTTGATCAGGAGGACATTTTCTCCGCCCTTAAGAAAGGAACGGGTGATCAGGTCAGGATGGGCGGCGTTAAAAAAACGGGGATTAAAATCCTCGGGCAGAAAAGGCGCACGATCCTTTTGCCAGGTTTCATCATAGGTGCCCGCATATTGTGCTCTTTGAACCCAGTCGGGCGCGATATAACCGAACCCCGCAGGTTCGGGGCGTTGGGAGCGACCATGGATCAGCTTGGCCGGATCTTCGACATTAGGCACTTTTGCCAATGCCAGTGCCAGTGCCGGTGCCGGGTTCTGGGTTTTTATACCGCATCCCACCGGGTTGCGGATCTCAGTCCTTTTGGGGGCGTCCGGGTCCGTACCTCCAAAGGCATTTTCATAGATTACGGGTTTTTTAATAAACAGTTCAGGCGATGTCTTGATGTAAAATCCGGATTTACGTCTCCAAAAGCGGTCCCCATAAACAATCACCGATTTATCGTATTCACCGACAGTTAAACGGACTTGCAGTGCTTCAACAGGCGTGTTCCCGGGTGCCAGGGCATGACAGTTCATCACAATATCCGTGGCAGGTTTGGGAAGACTCATCTCAGAAGCGTATTTGATGGAGGATTTTCCGGGCGCGCCATGGTACTGATCCGCAGTGATCACGGGGGGCTGTTCCTTTGACGGACATATCCGGTCCGAATGGGTGCCAAAGCTTGCTTTGACAACACCGATCACGGTATCAATGCCGTCCTTATCCGGACACACTGTCATGCCGGCAGAAAAGGGCGTTTTATTACGGATCCAGAGCATTGGCGTAATTCCCGTGGTTAGTTGATTTGAACACCGGCCCCTTTGATTTTGTTTTGTCCTGAAGCCCGGGTGGTGATGTTCTCCCCCCGCAGGACAATTTTACCGTTTTTGTCCATGGACAGCACGCTTTCGCCGCAGGTCAGTTCAATGCTGTCTTTGGCTTTTAAGGTCAATTCCGGCGGGTCTTCTTTTTCCTCAGATTGGGGAAGATAGGGCTGAATAACCCCCAGGACATATCCCCGGGTGCCAGCGGCGACACATAAAACCGGTGTGCCAAGGTATAACCGGGGCAACGGCCCTGCACTTGTTCTCAAAAAATCACAGAGAATCGTCACGCCACCGGCATCCGGTTTTACCGTTAGTGTGCCGTCTTTTCCCATGTTGATTATCCGGCCCCGGATAATCGCCATGCCCCCGGCCGTCATTTGACTTAACACTTCCATGGGGTCTGCTCCTTATGCCATCAACAGGCCGCTAAAATACCATTGGCCCGGCTGATAGGACTTATCTGCTGTTTTGGCCCACGCTTCATATTTTTGAATGGCCTGTTTCTGAAAAGAGGCCGGCCGGTCTGTTCCAAAGGGAAAATCCTTTTTATAGCGGATCACCATTTCTTCATGGGCGAATTGCCTTAAAAGTCCAGGCAGGGTTTCTGATTGCATGTTTTTGATGAGGCATTCCGGGGAACAGGGCCTGCCGTTCCGATACCGGATCCCGGCGACAAATCGCCGGCTGTTGTCATCCATCCATCCACGCCACGACTCGGGATTTTTAGATATCCGGGTGACGATGACCCCCGGCTCTTCTCCGGGCGGAAACAGGCGTCCTTCACGCTCAAGTTTTTCAAGCTCATCCCGGAACAGCTCTTTTTTGTCTATTTCTTCAGGAATAAAAATAGTTTCCTTGATACCGGCTCCGGTGATGAGTTCCAGGACCTGGGCCGCCGATTCGGACAAGTCTTCAGGGCCGAGGCCGTCAATAAGAATCGGTATGGCTGAAACATCTCCCAGTAGGCCAAGGGCAATCAGCATATCCCGGGTAATCGGGCCGGATTCTGCAAGCCCCATGAGAAAAGAAACCGCTGATTTCCCGCCTCCCAGGCCCAGGGCAAGCATGGGTTTATTTTGGGACCGGCAGTGGTTTATGACATCCTGGTTATTTCCCAGGCGCAACAGCCCAAGGGCGGCCTCTGCTTGAACATCCCCATCATCATGATCCAAGGATTGCAGCAGCAGGGGAACAGTGTCTGTGTTGTAGATGCGCCCTGCCCACCGGAGCACCGGGGCCAGGGTGTCCGGTGAGTTATTCTGTAAGGCGATCAGCGGCCAGGCGTGTTTTAACCGGGCGTCACCGGCGACCCTGGCCACCAGCCGGGGAGGGGCTGCATGGGTGGCAAGGATATCAAGGACCCGTTCCGGGTGGCAGGGGGCCTCATCAATGAGGGCGTTACCCAGGGCCATGATTTTTTTTTCATTATCCAAGGCAAGGTTATCTAACATTTTGCCGATCAGGCCGGGTTGATTTTTCCGGCAGGCAATCCTTGCCAAAACGTAGAAATCACCGGGATCTGAACTGTCTGTCCGGGGTTGGCAGGCGTCAATGGCAAGTTCTCCTTCCATTGACAGGGCGTTCAGATGGGCACCAAGTCGGTCTTCAAATTGTTGAGCGTTGGACCAAGGGACAGACGGCTTGGTTAGAATGTTTTGGCTTAGGGCATAAAGAAAGGCGGCCTCGTCCAGGTGCTCTGCGCACAGGGCCATGGTGAATTTCTTTCTTTCCTGGGTCAGGGGTGTAGGTGTCATAGACATCAGTTCTGGGAAATCTGGGTGCCCTTAATGGTGATGGTGCCGTCACTTGTCAGTACAATGGATGCGGCGCCTGTTTTAAAGGTGATCTCTTCGTCGGCTTCGATGACGATTTTTTTGGCCTTGAGTTTATGGGTGTTACCAACGGTTTCGGAAAAGTCGCCCGCCACTGCCACCATCTTTGAGATCCCCACCTCCTCGGCTTTCAGGCCCACCACGGTTTCGTTCATGGCACCGCCCACAGTGATCTGGTAGGCCTGGCCAATGCTCAAGGCCTTGGCCAGGCCGATGGTTTCCGAGGAGGCCGTGCCGACATTAACGGATTTATTTTTGCCGACGGTTTCACTTGAACTGCTGCCAACGGTTTTGTTTTCATTACTTGCGATGTTCACCGTACGGTCGGCACCGATGCTTAAGGTTCTGTTGGCCCCGATGGTCTCGGTTTTGTTGGAGGCAATGGATTCGTTGTGGTCTTTACCAACATTGATGGTTTTATTTCTGCCGATGGTTTCGCTTTGATCAACCCCCACGGATTTGGTGCGGTTGCTGCCCACGTCCATGGTCTCGTTGTTACCGATCTTCTGGGATTTATCGTTTTCCATGACAATATCCCAGTCTTTCTGGCCGTGAAAGTAGATCTCTTCGCTGCCGGCCTTATCTTCCAAGCGAATCTCGTTAAATCCGCCTCCGCCGGGGGAACTGTTTGACTTAAAAGTGCTTTTGGTCTTTTCGCCCGGCAGACCATACGGTGGACGGTTGGTGCCATGATACACCTGGCCCGTGACAATGGGCCTGTCCGGATTCCCTTCGATGAACTCGACAATCACTTCATGGCCGATCCTGGGCAGAATTACAGCCCCCCAACCAAGACCGGCCATGGACTGGCTGACACGCAGCCAGCAGGAACTATGTTCGTTAAGCTGTCCTTCGCGATCCCAGTGAAACTGGACCTTCACCCGCCCAAAGGCATCCGTGTAGATCTCTTCACCTGCAGGCCCCACGGTCACCGCGGTCTGGACGCCTTCCACCACGGGGATCGGCGTGGAAAGCGGCGGTCTGAACGGGACGTCATGGGGAATGCATTTGAATTCGTTGGTATAGATTTTTTCAGGTTTGGGAATCGATGATTCGCTGGCGTATGTGGCCGCCTGGTCCGCCCTATGGGTTATATGGGTCAGGAGATAGTCCTTGTCGGTCCAATCATCCTGAAATGAGTTCTCCAGCCTGAAGCGATGGCCGGTGGTAAAGGCCCGGCAATCACTGATACCGCTCACGGTGGTGATGCGGGTCTCCTCTTCTTCCATACGAAGAACGGATAAGGTGTCTCCTGCGTTTCGTTTAATATACCCTCCCGGATAATCATACTTTTCCCGCTCCCCCGGCCCAAGGGCATGTATGGTATCGGAGGTGACTTTCAGGCTCGTGTTGGGGATTTCCTAGTTGTAATCATTTAAGGTGTATTTTCCTGCCTGGATCTGTTTTATCATGGCAAGGCTGTATATCTTATCTTAATTTTCAAAGTTTTTTTCGCCACTTTGCTTGAACTTCGCAGACGCCTGGGTTGGACAGGGTTTGCTTGTTCCGGATCGGTCGGCAAGTATCATGGTATGTTTGCCTTGCCCATGTTCAAAATAGTAATAGATTCCCTCATCTTCCAAAAGTCTTGAGACAAAGTTGAAATCAGTTTCCCTGTATTGCACGGTATATTCTCTTGGCTCATAGGTCGCGCTCAAGTTGAATTTAAAGTTGATAAACCCTTTGTCCTGGAAAACTTTTTCGACAATATCCGGAACTGAAAGGTTCTGGAATATCCGGGAATTTGTGGTCCTGGTCAGAAGCCAGGACCACGGCACCATGGTGGCGGAATAATAGGACGCACGATAGTCATTGCCCTGTACCTGGCTGAAACATGATATCAGGCCGTTAAGAAAGCGCTTGTTACCATCGCTAAGGAGAATAGAGATGGTGACGTTCTTTCCGATGATTCCTTCAACAGAAATCGAATTTTGTTCGGAAAACAAATCCAGATCAAAATGAAAATTCTCTGACAGGCCCTCCTGCCCGGTAAACCGGTCAAGAAGAAGCACGTCCTTACCCAGTGGGGTTTCTATCGAAAAAACTTTGTTTTTCTGGGTTAACATAAACAACCTACTTTGAATGGGTGAAAAGAAGTTGTTTTTTAAGGCCGTACGAAAAAAACTTGGTTCAGAACCGCGAATAGAAGTGGGCGAATGGTGCCCTGGGGAAGTCGCGAAAATATGTTTTTTTTGGAATTTATTATTGCTTCATGAAGATTAAATGGGAAGTTGCTTTTTGTCAACAAAAGTATAAAAAAAATGGGGACAGAATCTCGGCATTTAGGGTCTAAAAAAAGCACCGCTCTCCCATGTCCCGGTCCAGGTCTACGCCATCGTTTGGGTCAGGCGTGGCCGATTGCCCCTATTTATCGAACTTGACATTCTTTGCCCCCTTGGCTAAAACCATCTTTGACTGCCAAACCCTCCGGATTTCAGGCTTTGCGGGTTGAAGACGGTGGCGGAAGTATTCGCTGAACGACACAGCAAGAGCCCAGGGTATAGCGAATAAGGATAGATCGTGTGAGGAACGAACCACGATCTTATCCGGTTGTTGGACAAGCCCGGTGTTTTAACAGCGC
>JAEINR010000095.1 GCA_016342325.1 Desulfobacterium sp. | reverse complement strand
GTGTCCCGTAGTTTTTTGATTTGAAGAACAATCAGATTTTACAGCATGAATGACTAAGCCGAACATTTACTTCCCATACGTTATTTATTGTATCTTTTAAAGGAGGTATTGCTATGAAGAAAATACGATTGTACGTGATTTTATTATCTTTTTGCGTAAGTGGGACTGCTTTTGCCATTCCAATGGGAGGAATTGAATTATCCGGGACAATCGTTTCGTTTACAAACACTGTGCATTCATACATCCCTGTTAATCATATAGGGGGGAACGATAACGATCCCGGCGGGGGGATGGGGTTTTCTGATGACTTATCTCAAAACGATTTCGTATCCCTTGGTCCCGGGGGCTCTCTTTTACTGCAACTTATGGATGACTTCTTAACCGTATATAGCTGGCTGGATAGAGTAAGCATGTTCGAGCAGCCCTCCATTATAGCGGTTGGTACAATTAACTCCCCCTTGCCTGTCGAGCCTGTACCCGAACCCGCCACATTCGTTCTTATCGGTCTTGGCTTTATTGGGTTTTGGGGAATAAACAGAAAGAGATTAAGGCAATAGCCTTCTAAGTTCTTCCTTCACACCCCCTGTCCCGGGCCATAAGCCGGCCGGGGCAGGGGGCATCAAAGAGAATTATCCAAGGACGGGGTTGTCCCATAGTTTCAGGGGCTGGCCAATGCCCATTCTTTTTGCGTTTTCATACACCCGGTGGGCTTCTGACAGGTCATGGATACCCATTCCGATGGGGTTGAAGAAGATCCGCTGGGCGTCATCGGTCCTGCCCTGTTTTTCTCCCACCACGATTTCACCCAGGTTGCCAAGTATTTTTTCCTCAGGAATGATGCCGTCGCGAACCGCACGCCAGGCAACGTCCACCCCGTGGTGCTTGACCTGGTACCAGTCGTCCACTACTACAAAGTCCATGACCGTCAGGGCTTCGGGCGGGGTGTCCCAAAAGGAGATTTCGCAGTGCAGGGCGCCTTCCTTGTACCAGTCGCCGTTCACGTAGGGTTCCTTGGCCATGGTGGCCGTGCAGATCACGTCGGAATCTTCGAACGCTTCCCTGGCGCTGTCAACGATCTGGAAATCAAGTTCCACGCCCAATTTTTTCATTTCCCGGACAAATTTTTCGCAGGTGCCACGGTTGAGGTCAAACACCTTGCAGGCTTCCAGGGTGGGGACCCCTTCCTTGACGGCCATGGTCTGGGTGATCCCCTGGACACTTGCGCCCACAAGACCCATGACTTTGGAACCCTTGCGGGCAAGGTATTTGGCCGCAACCCCGGAGGCTGCGCCGGTTCTCATGGCGCTGACCAGGGTGCCGTCCATGATACAGGCCGGCATGAGGGTGTCCGGGTCAGTGATGATGATGATGGCATTGGCCCGGGGCAGGTTGTGTTTCTCCGGGTTGTGGGGTTTGCTGGGGATGAACTTGATGCCCGAGGTGTTTACCTGGCCGATCATGCCCTTTTCCTGAAGCTCCTGGTCATATTTGGCGCCGCCCACAAAGGACGGCATGGACATGATACGACCCGTGGTCTCTTCGGTTTCCGGGCCTCCCCAGCGGATCACGGGTTTTCCCGGCTGGATAAAGTCCTTTTTGCCGTGGAGGAAAAACGAGCGCTCGGTGGCCTGCATGGTTCCTTTCATGTCATATCCACCGGCCTTGACGCAATCTTCCTGCTGGAGGTACAAGAACTCAACTGATCTATTGGATGTCATCTATTGCTCCTTTTAGCTTCTTCGCTCTGAGTTTCGTGTTTTTGTGCCACGAGAATCAGAAAAACGCTGTGGTTTATTTCCACGCCGTGTCGTTTATTCAGTGTCGTCTCCCTTGGGGGGAGCCGAAGTCTGTTTTGGAGAGAAATCGCACATGAAACAAAAAATGTCAAGATGAAATGATATGTTTCACTATTGGCGGTTCAAGTTGTGTTTATCCCTTCAATCTGGTACATCAAGTGTCATTTTACGGGACTGCCTGTGATCCTGGCATATTTACGATCAGAGAAGGGAGATACTATGATGGAGGGGCAGCTGAAGCATCCTTTGATGCAGAGAATCAACGATGATCTGGACAGCATGACCCCAAAGGGGCGCATCCTGGCGGATTATATATTAAAGGCACCCAGGAATGTGGTGTTCATGACCATCCGTGAGCTCGCCTCTTCAAGCAAGGTGAGTGAGTCAACCATTGTCCGTTTTGTGAGTCAGCTGGGGTATGGGGGGTATGGGGCATTCATACAGGCCCTGCGTGATTTCCTGGACACGGGCATGACCCTTGAGGACCGGCTGAGTCTTTCTTCCGGAACAATGGGAGAGGGGAGCGGGCGCCTGGACCGGGTGATTGCCGAGGAAATTGAAAATTTAAAGCGCCTGGCAACCGCCATCGACCCGGAAACCGTGGACAGGATCGCAACGCTTTTAGCGACCCGGGAGCAGGTGTATGTGGCCGGCTCCAGGATTTCTTATACCTTTGCCTATTATCTGGAGTGGTCTCTGACCAAGCTCAGGCCCGGCAGTCAGATGCTCAAGGGCAGTGATCTTTCTTCCATTGATCGGCTGACCATCGCGCCCGAGCAAAGCCTGGTGGTGATCGTGACGGTGTCCCGTTATCCCAATGAGCTGATTCAGCTGGGAAAGCTTGCCCGGCGGCTCGGCCACACACTGGTCGTGATCTCGGACAGTTCCCTTTGTCCCATCAACCGGTTTGCCCATGAGGTGCTGATTGCGCCGTCTCGCCATTTTCCCATCATCGGCAACCCCACGACCCTTTCCTGCCTGATTAACCATCTGGTGCTTGAGGTGGCGGCCCAAAAGGGGGTTGATTTAAAGGATCATCAGCAGAAGCTGGAGCAGGCTTACCGGGAGAATGATCTTCTGTTCAACCTGGATGACTTCAGGGGGTATATGGGGGAGGAATAGGCGATTTCGCCCAGGGCTCACGGTGCTGATAACCGTAACCCCCGGGCGATAAATCAGGTTAGCACTTTAACATCGGTTCGGCTTGTTTTCTAATTAAACAAAAATTCCTTTTCGTTAATAAACAGTTTGCCATCCCGGGTCTCTGCCCTGTGGACCAAATTGTCCCCTTGTTTTATGAACAAGCCGGTCTGCATTCCGGGATAGACCGGCGCAAGCAGCTGGGGATTGTCCCCTGTGAGCTCGGACGGAAGCGTGATAGCCGACTTCAGGGAAAGTATATCAAGGGCTGCCCCGGGCTGCATGGCAATGGGGATGAATTGAGCCATTGTCATATCCTGCTTCAGGCTTAATGACAGGTCACCCTTGATTTTTCCCTGGGGTAACTGGGCCTTGAGCCCTGTAATCTCAATCTCCAATCCTTTTTTCAATAGTTTCTCAGCCGGCCCGATCAATCGCGGCCCAATCCTGAGCATCTCGGCTTCCATCATCTCGTTCATTTCATCCGGCGTTTGTTGTGATCCGGCAATGGTTTTCATGATATTGTTCATTTCCGTTGAATACAATTTCATAAACGCCTCATACCCCTGGGCATCGATCCGGTTTATACCCAACCGAACAAACCCATCAAGGAGCTCATCTTCTTGGGTCTTGATGCCGGCAATGCCATACTCCATTCCAAGGGACACTGCGTTTTCCGCTTTATCATAATCCATGTTGTAGGTGCATTTGAAATCTGAAAACGCAACAGGGTTCCGCTTGTCGGTCACTGTGGCCTGGTTCACCGAAATCGAGGTATCCCCCTGCCAGATATAGGTGGAAATTTTGTCCAGCTTTGACTCAATGGCGATCCCATCAATGTTCAGTTTTTCAGGAACAGACAGCCCGTCCCAGCGGCCATGGACGGCGATATTTTGAAGGTCCATACCGGTTTCAAACGCCATTTGTGCCGGTAGTATATTGATAACATCATCATCTTCCGTGATTGAAAACGCTTTCAAGGTAAGGGTTGTTGTTATATTACCCAGAACCTTATACCGGGTTTCGATCTCCAGGGGATTGTCACCCGAAAGTTTATCTTCCACCCAATCGGTGAACCATCTGTTATTTTCAAGGCTTGTTTTTGAGGTGACACCTAAAAACCCGTGATCGGCACGGTCTACAAGCACAAGGTCTTTAGTGGAGTAAAAGGTGGTCATGGACCCCAGATTGATTCTCCATTCTATCTCAGAAGAAAATAAACTTCTATCATACCGGATAATCTCCAGGGCAATATCAGACCCTGTTTCCGCATACATTTCATTAATCTCTTCAACCGAATTGTTTACGACTCGCTCCATCATAATGCCGCTGAAAATCGGTGATCCGACTCCCGCAATCAGTATAATGAAGACAAGGGCAATACCCATTTTTTTCATGGCTCTTCCTTTTGTGACAGTTTTTATCAATGCATCTTCCCCGGGTACCAAAAAACGACCATAATCGCAACACTTTCTTTGAAGAAAAAGGAGCACCGGACACCCATGGGGAATTACGAGGGTTTGTCCGGGCTGTTGAGGGTGGCTTTATTGATGATGTTGTTGCCGAAGCGCCTGGAAATCTTATCCACGGCTTTGTCCACGGTTTCCCATTTTTCTTCTTTTCTTTCCGTTGACTCGAATATGTCCAGTTGAACCGGGGTGCCGGGATCTGAGAATGAGGAAACCCCCACGCCCAGGAGCCGGATCTTTTTGGTTATGGCGGTTTTTTCAACCAGGCGGACCGCTTCCCTGTAAATGGCCGATGATGAGCAGATGGGGGCGGTGAGTTTGTTCTGCCGGGTGATCTGGGTGAAATCTGAGAACTTGAGCTTGATGGTGACGTTTTCCGCCAGAAGTTCCTGCCGTCTCAAATCCCTTCCCACCCGTTGGGCATGGGCCAGGAGTTGCTTTTTGATGAAGGCCATGTCCGAGGTGTCGGTTTCCAGGGTGGATTCGCTGGAGATGGATTTCCTTGGCCCGTCCGTGCCCACGATTGAAGGGTCGATGCCCTGGGCATAGTTTCTGAGCTGGGTGCCGAACTTGCCGAATTTGTGCTGGAGGATGGCGGGGGAGAGCCGGTTTATATCCCCAAGGGTATGAATGCCCAGCGCCTCCATCTGTTCCATGGCGCGTTTTCCCACCCCGGGAATTTTTTTGATCTCAAGGGTTTCGATGAATTCCGGGACCTGGTCTTGTTCGATGATGAAGATGCCGTCGGGCTTGTTCACATCCGAGGCGATCTTGGCCAGGAACCTCAAGTGGGCACCCCCGATGGAGCAGGTGAGGCGGGTTTCTTTTTTCACCCGTTCCTTGATCACCATGGCAATATTGTGGGGGGGACCGAAGATCCGCTCGCACCCGGTGACGTCAAGATAGGCTTCGTCGATGGAAACCGGCTCCACAACCGGGGTGAAGTCGTTGAAGATCGCCATGATTCGGCTGGATTCGGCGGCATACTTTGTCTTGTCCGACTGCACCACGATCAGATGGGGGCATCTTTCCAGGGCCATGAACATGGGCATGGCGGAACGGATGCCAAAGCGCCTTGCCTCGTAACTTGCCGTAGCCACGACGCTTCGCCTGGAGTGCCCGCCCACCACGATGGGTTTGCCGGCAAGCCTTGGATCGTCCCTCTGCTCGATTGAGGCAAAGAAGGCATCCATATCGATATGGAGAATCACGGGGTTACTTTGCTCTGTTTCGTATAATCTCTTTTTTTTGCTTCACCAGGAGAAAACGATGGATCGCCTCTGTCTGCTCCTCATTCGGGTCTTCAACGATGCAGTGGCAGATGTCCTGGGCATCGATATCGAGGATCTTTATGACAATGGAGAGTATCTGGCCCGGCTTGAGATCGGGATCCCGTAAAGCAAGTGTTATTCTGTCCCGCTCTCCTTTGGCAAAGCCCTGGTTCTTGAACGAGACCCCGCCGGCACTGATGTCGAGGAGGTCCATGGATTTTCCCATAAAGTGAATGGTCAGGGCATCGGGGGGCGTTGGATTGTATCTAAAGGCCTCCCGCTTGTTCTCTGTCTCGTGGATGATCATGTCAGTACCTGGTCGATGTTTTTTCTAGAACAAATTCCACCCTTCTATTGACTGCCCTGTTGGTTGCAGTCGTATTTGGAAGAAGGGGCTTCATATCGGCATAGCCTGTGGCTGTGAGGCGTTCGGGCATAATTCCTTTCTGAATCAGGTGTTTGAGCACCGTTGTCGCCCGGATGGCGGACAGTTCCCAGTTGGACGGAAACCGGGGGGTGTCGATGGGGATATCGTCGGTGTAGCCTTTGATGTTGATGTTGTATTCGGGATACTCAAACACCACCGCAACAATGCGGTCGAGTATGGGAACGGCGTTGATTTTCAGGTCTGCCGACCCGGAAGAAAACAGGGCCTTGCCGTTGATCCTGACAATAATTTTGCCGTCCACCACATGGGTGGCAATGGTGTTTGCGCTCTCCTTGCTGACGATGAACTTGTTGATGTCCCGGATGAGGGACTCTTCCCTGGAGCGAAGCCCGGTGATATCCTCAATGGTGATTTTGGTGTCAATGGAATCGGGGATCTCCAGCAGCTCCATAAGACCCACCAGCTCTGCTTTTTGGTCAATCCGTATCTTTATGGCTTCAACCGCGTGCTTGTATTTCTCCTTGTCCAAGGATGACAGGGAGTAGAGGAGCACGAAAAAGACCAGCAGCAGGGTCATGAGATCCGCATAGGTGACAAGCCATCCCGCCCCTTCATCGTTTTCAACAAGGGAGTCTGCAATTTTTCCTTTTGCCATGGCTACCGCCTTACATCCATTTTGCTCAACGGGATTCGAAGCCGTGCTGAAATGAACGAGCTGAGTTTTTCATAGAGGATGACGGGGTTGTTGTTGTCCAGAATGGAGATGGAACCTTCGAGCATGATTTCGAGATTGATCACCTCCATGACGGTTCTTGCCTTTAGCTTTCCTGCAACGGGAAGAAAGAAGAGGGTGGACATGAGTGAGCCGTAAAAGGTGGTCAACAGGGCCGTGGCCATGGCAGGACCGATGTTGGACGGGTCCTGGAGCTTGCTGAGCATCTGCACAAGCCCGATAAGGGTGCCGAGCATTCCAAAGGCAGGGGAGTAAGTTCCCATCTTCCTGAACACGTCCTGGACAATGAAGTGGCGCATCTTCAGGGATTCGATCTCGGTGGTCAGTGCGTCCCGGATCACGTCGTTGGTCGATCCGTCCGCAATCAGTCCGCAGGCCTTTTTCAGGAATCCCGACCGGGTCTTTACCTTTGAAAGTTCCAGGATTCCCTGGCGTCTGGAGATGTGGCACAGCTTGATCATGGTTGCCACGGCTTCGTTGGGATCCTCTTTTTGCTTGGAAAAGACAAAGTAGGCTGCCTTGAATGCGGCAAGAACATCCCTGAACTGAAAGGTCAGAAGGGTGGTAGCAACGGTGCCGCCGCCAACGATCATGAGGCCGGGAACGTTGATAAAATTATGAATGTCTCCACCTAGAAAGATTGCGCTGACAATAAGGGAGATTCCTGAGACAATACCTAGAAGAGATGCTATATCCATGGATCTTTCCAGCTTAACGGTTCACACCAGGCAGGCACGAATGCATGCACATCCTTAACAACGTTCTACCAATATCTGATTATCCTGTCCGGGTCAAGGATTGATCCTGTCCATGGCACCTTGGAGACCTGTCGGTTTCATGCAAGACCTGTCTGCTTTACCCCCTCCTTCCCCCGAAGGAGGGGGGGGGGTAAAATAAAGCGCGAATTAATTATTAGTAAAATACGGTCGCTCCTGTTAAACTTGACGATTTAACAATCTTTGGAGACTAAGGATATGAAATATTCGGAAGCGAGCATGGGGCGGGTTTTTGTGATTCGTCTGGAACAGGGCGAGGTGCTTCATACCGCCATTGAGGATTTTGCCCGGGAAAAGTCGGTGAATGCCGCGGCCGTGATCAGCCTTGGCGCTGCAGACAGGGGAACCCGGCTCGTGACAGGACCTGAAGAGGGAGATGTTTTGAAGCCGGGAATGCCGCTTCTTTCCAATGTGCTTGACGCTGTCCACGAGTCTTCCGGGGTGGGAACCCTCTTTCCCAATGGAGAAGGGGAGCCGGTGCTTCACCTTCACATTGCCTGCGGCAGGGACCGGTCTGCCACCCTTGGGTGTGCACGAAACGGTGTGGTGGTGTGGCAGTACATGGAGGTCATTGTTCTGGAGATCGTGGGTACGGATGCCCGGCGACTGTTGGACAAAACCACGGGGTTTACCCTTCTTAATCCTTGAGCCAGGGGGGGGGCCTTGGGGTAGGGGGTTAGGAGGTCATGCAGGAGCAGAGGTCCCGGAAGATCCTTTTGTCGAATTTTCCTCCCAGCACCTCCTGCTTGATCAGTTGCAGGCTGTCAAAGGGGCTTCTGGCTTTTCGGAAGTCCTTGTCCCTGTACGTCAGGGGTTCGTAGCTGTTGATGAGGCCGATGAGTTGGCTCTCAAAGGAGAGATTTGTGGCTGACATGGGATAGCCTGAGCCGTCGATGCGTTCGTGGTGTTCCAGGGCGACTTCAGCCGCCATGGGATCAAAGGTGCCGCAGCCGGTGATGATCTCATACCCTTTCAGGGGGTGGGTTTTATACGTATCAAATTCCGCATCGGTCAGCTTTCGCTGGGCCTCGAGGATTGTTTTGCTTATTTCAGAGGTGCCAATGTCGTGGAGCAGGGCGGCAAGCCCGATCTTTTTTGACCTATCCTCGCCGAGCTGGTCGCAGAAGCAGAAGCGCATGGTAATGGCGAGGACGTTCACCGTGTGGTCGACGATCAGGGAGGAGCCCGAAGCGACAATGGCCATGGCCTTCAGCAGTTCAGAGTTTTTTGCATACCCGGCAAAGAAGATCTCAATGGTTTCGGGCAGGGCGTCAAGGGTTGCCGGGCAAGGATCCTCAAGGGCCTCTTTAACGATCCGGCCCAGTATCACTTTAACCGTTTTCATTCCCTTGGATGCGATCTCCCTCGCAAGATCAATATTAAGGGCCTCCTGGAGCTCTTTGGCTGCAGCCCTTTTGTCATTCGTGAGGATAAAGAGCGGGGGGTGCGTATGGGTCTTGACCCTTGATTCTGCAATGGGTTCCCCCTTTTCCTTGTAGAGAAGGTACTCGTTTTCTTCTGTTTTATGAAAGAGTGGTATCTTATGGTAAAAGTCGATCTGGGAATGTTTTATTTGAATGTAGTCGTCCATGGCGGGAACATATGTCCGTAAATCAAGGATGTCAATGAAAAATTAGCTGGAATAGTCAGAGGATCTCCTTGATATGAAAAGGGTCAGGTGGTATATCAAAACCTTGCAGAGAATGTCAATTGGTTTGGGAGGGATGATGAACAGAACAACGAGCATAAGGCTTGCGGTAATTTTTCTGGTTGCTTTGCTTATTGGATGCGCCGACAGCGATACGGAATCAACAGAAAAGACCCAGGGTAAGTCAACGGCTTTGGCATCAGCCCCTGTCATACCCAGGGTGACGGCAACGCTGCCCGATAATATCCAATGGCTTACCAACGACAGTGATCCTGTCTTTTCTTCCCCCAAGGCCGTCAAGGGCGGGATGTTCCATACGGCCGTCCTGAGTTTTCCCAGGACCTTCAGGGTGGTGGGACCGGATTCAAACGGCACTTTTGCAGGGCCCTTGCGCAGCAACAACCTGTCCTTGATCGGCATTCACCCAAACACCGGTAACATTATTCCCGAACTTGCCACCCACTGGGCCTTTGACCCGGACAAAAAGACCATGTACTTTAAGCTTAACCCCAAGGCCCGCTGGTCCGACGGCGTTCCGGTGACGGCCTGGGATTATGCCTATACCCTGGCGTTCATGCGCTCTCCCCATATCATCGCCCCTTTTTACAACGATTACTACTCCCGGGAGATTGAATCGGTGATCGTGTATGACGACCACACCATTGCCGTGAAAAGCACCAAGGCCATGCCCGAACTCTATCTTCGGCTGGGGATCGCCCCCACGCCCGAGCATTTCTTCGGCGCCCTGGACGAGACCTTTGTGGAGAAGTACAACTGGGCCGTGGCGCCCAACACCGGTCCCTACCTGCTCTCGGATTTCAAGAAGGGTAAGCATGTCCGGTTCAAGCGCAAGAAAGAATGGTGGGCACAGGATCTTCGATTCTTCAAGAACCGCTTTAACGTGGATACGGTCATGTTCAAGGTGGTCAGGGACTACAACATGCTTTGGGAGTACTTTAAAAAGGGGGAGATCGACGTCTTTGCCCTGACCATGCCCAAGTACTGGTATGAGCGGGCCGATACCCGGGTGTTCAACCGCGGGTATGTGAAGAAAATCTGGTTTTTCTATGACACCCCGGTCAATCCCATGGGTATGTGGCTCAACCAGGACAAGGAGATCTTCAAGGATAAACGGGTCAGGAGCGCCTTCAGCCACGCCATGAACGTGGAGAAAGTGATCGACAAAGTGCTCAGGGGCGACTATTTCAGGCTCTCCCAGGCCTTCATGGGGTATGGGGAGTACACCAACCCCGATATCGAGCCCCGGCGGTTCAGCATCCAAAGGGTGGAGGAGTTGATGACCGAGGCCGGGTGGACCCGGGGAAGCGACGGGATCTGGGAGAACCAGGGCAGACGCTTTTCCGTGGAGGTGACCTATGGATTTGATGAGCACACCCCACGGCTTGTGGTGCTCAAGGAGGAGGCCCTGAAGGCCGGGGTGGAGTTGAGGCTCCAGAAGCTCGACAGCACGGCGACCTTTAAGAAATATCTTGAGAAAAAGCATGATGTGGCCTGGATGGGCTGGAGCACCAATCTGCGCCCCTCCTACTGGCAGGGGTGGCATTCCGATAATGCCCACAAGACCCAGACCAACAACATCACCAACACGGACGATCCCGATCTTGACCGTCTCATTGACCAATACCGGTCAAGTCTGGACGAAAATGAGCGAAAGTCGCTGTCCCGTGCCATCCAGCAGAAGATCCACGACCAGGCAGCCTTTGTGCCCACCTTCATGGTTCCCTATGTCCGGGAGGGATTCTGGCGGTGGATGCGGCTTCCTGAATCCCATGGCACCAAATTCTCCAGTTCCCTGTTCGACCCCTTTGACTCCACCTCCGGTGGCTTGTTCTGGTTTGACCCGGCATTGCATGACCAGACCCGGGCGGCCATGAAGAGCGGGGAGGCCTTTGAACCGGAAACCATTGTGGATAAAACGTTTAAACCTGGAGTACTCCATTGAACCCTGAGACCATATTACGGATTAAAGACCTTGTTGTCAGCTTCACCATTGAAGGCAAACGGGTGAAGGCCGTTGACCGGGCAGGTTTCGAGCTCCACCGGGGGGAGACCCTGGGGATTGTTGGGGAGTCCGGCTGCGGCAAGAGCGTCACAGCCCTTTCGGTCATGGGGTTGCTTCCCATACCTGCCGGCACCATCGAATCCGGCACCATCGAGTTCATGGGAGAGGATTTGCTCAAGCTTCCAAGGTCGGCCATGCAGGCGATCCGGGGAAAACGGATCTCCATGATCTTCCAGGAGCCCATGACCGCCCTCAACCCGGTCCACAAGGTGGGTAAACAGATCAAGGAGGTGTACCAGCTTCACTTTTCCGATTTCTCCAACGGTCGGATGGTGAAAGAGTCCGCTGCCATGCTGGCCAAGGTGGGGATCGCAGATCCTGAAAAGGTGCTCAACACCTATCCCCATCAGCTCTCCGGCGGCATGCGCCAACGGGTGATGATCGCCATGGCCCTTGCTGCAAAGCCGGAGATTCTCATTGCCGACGAACCCACCACCGCCCTGGACGTGACGGTCCAGGCCCAGATCCTTGATCTCATCAAATCCCTGCAAAAGGAGATGTCCATGGCCGTGATTCTCATTACCCATGACCTTGGGGTCATTGCGGAGAACTGCGACCATGCCGTGGTGATGTACGGCGGCCAGGTGGCGGAGACGGCACCGGTCAAAGAGCTGTTCGCCAACCCCTGCCATCCATACACCCAAGGGCTTTTAAGTTCCATTCCCGGGCTTTCGGGAATGCCGAAGAGCATCCTTCCCACCATACGGGGCATGGTGCCGTCCCTTGAGGACATGCCCCAGGGCTGCCGGTTCAGCACCCGTTGCCCTGTTGTCTTTGAGCCCTGCAATCTTGCACCTCCCCAAATGTTTAAGCAGGGGGGCGGCCATTTTGCCGCTTGTTACAATCTGGAGGAGAGGTAATGGAACCCATTCTGTCGGTCAATAACCTGAAAAAGTACTTCCCTGTTCACGGCGGCATCTTCCTTCGGCGCCAAGGATGGATCTATGCCGTGGATGATGTGAGCTTTGATGTCTTTCCCGGGGAAACCCTGGGTCTGGTGGGGGAGTCCGGCTGTGGCAAGACCACCCTTGGGCGGTGCATTGTGGGGTTATACCCCGCAACCGATGGAAAAATACGGTTCCAGGGAACCACCCTGGCCAAGCGGGACCGTGGACAGCTCAAGGCCATGCGCCTCAAGATGCAGATGATCTTCCAGGATCCCTTTGAATCCCTGAACTCACGGCATACGGTCCGGGAGATCCTTGAAGAGAAGTACCGGATCCACGGGGTCAGGGATAAGAATCTTGACCAGCAGCTGGTCACCCTTCTTGAAACCGTGGGCTTAAGTCCCAGGGCCCTTGCACGGTATCCCCACGAGTTCTCCGGAGGCCAGCGCCAGCGCATCGGCATTGCCCGGGCCATCAGCCTTGCCCCGGACCTGATTGTGTGTGACGAGCCGGTGTCGGCCCTGGATGTGTCGGTCCAGTCCCAGATTCTCAACCTGCTGCTCAAGCTCCAGCAGGAAATGGGGCTCACCTTTCTCTTTATTTCCCATGATCTTTCCGTGGTAAAGCATGTGTCTGATCGCATTGCCGTCATGTATCTGGGCAGGATCGTAGAGCTGGCCCACCGGGATGACCTGTTTGCAGCTCCCTCCCATCCCTATACCCAGGCCCTTCTTTCCGCCATTCCCATTGCCGATCCCACTGCCTCAAAACAGCGGATCATCCTTGAGGGGGAGATCCCTTCTCCTGAAAATCCGCCCCCAGGATGCCGTTTCCACACCCGCTGCCCCCATGCCATGGCTGTGTGCCAAAAAGAGGAGCCCCTGTTCAAACCGATAAACGACACGGATGACACCCATTTTGCCGCCTGCCACCTGCTGTGATGGGTTTTTGCTTCCTAGCTCAGGTTTAGTGCTGTTTGGGTTCTTGCTTGTCCAGGTTCGGTAAATTAAAAAAGAAATTCAAAGTTGCCGTGAATGTTGGTATGGTGGGTCATAATCCACTTATATAAAGCCATTGGATGGTATTATGATTAAAAAAATAATTTCAGGCGGCCAGACAGGTGCCGACAGGGCGGCCCTTGACACGGCCATCAAATTCAACATCGACCATGGCGGATGGGTTCCCCTGGGCCGGCTGGCAGAGGACGGCGTGCTTTCCGATCGTTACCGCATGGAGGAGATGCCCACGGACAGTTACCCCAAACGCACGGAGCAGAACGTCAAGGGGGCCCACGGCACCCTGATCGTCTCCCGGGGCCCCCTTATCGGCGGGTCGCTGTTGACACAAAAACTGGCTTCCCGTTTTAAAAAGCCCTGCTGCCATCTCAACCTTGCCGCCATCGACGAATTCGAGGCAGCCATTGTTCTCAACTCTTTTATTTCGGATTACAACATCCTGGTCTTGAACGTGGCAGGCCCCAGGGCCAGCAAAGATCCCGGAATCTACAGGGATGTAAAGGCTGTCCTTGAGACGGTGATCTACATGCAGCTCATGGAGACGGAGCCGGACGACCTCAAGGGGGAGGAGTTCATCCTGCTGGAGCGAAAACCTTCAGCCGTTGCCGAGACAATGGAGGAGGCCGTGGCGTTCCTGGCCGAGGATCTGAATCTTCGGACCCGCAGTTTGATTGCCAATTCTCTGGATTCCCGCATCGCTTCCCTTTACTTTTCCATGGCAGACTACCTGAAGGTCAAGCTGGGCCTGGATGCCGGAAACGTGGCGCTTGTTGAGGCGTGTTCCAAGGCAGAGGGCAAGGAACGTCTTGATATTGAAGATGCGGCCATGGTGGTTCTCAAACAATTGAAGAAGCGGCTTGAAAAAGATCATGTGCTGAAGGTTGTTCGATGATTCCCATCCGGGACACCATCCAGTCCAGGACGGTTCCGGTTGTCACCTACACCCTCATAGGGCTCAATACCCTTGTTTTCCTGGTTCAGATGGGGCTTGCACCTGACGCAGCCGGTCTCTTTACCTACCAGTACGGACTTGTCCCGGCAAAGTACACCGTGCCCGAGGTGTCTGCCTGGTTTCCCCTGTCAAACCTTGTCTTTTCCACCGGTTCCTACATGTTTCTCCATGGCGGGTTCTGGCATTTCATCGGCAACATGTGGTTCCTGTACATCTTTGGGGACAATGTGGAAGATCACCTGGGATCCCTCAGGTTCGTGGGGTTTTATCTTTTGAGCGGCCTTGCCTCGGCGCTCCTTCATTTCATGATCAATCCCGTGTCAACCATTCCGACCATCGGGGCCAGCGGCGCCATTGCAGGCGTGATGGGGGCCTACTTCATCCTATTCCCCAGGTCAAAGATTCTGACCCTGATTCCCATCATTTTCATCCCCTGGTTCGTGGAGATCCCGGCCTTTCTCTTCCTGGGATTCTGGTTCATGATGCAGTTCTTTAACGCCGCCGGGAACGGCAGTTCCGGCATTGCCTGGTGGGCCCATGTGGGGGGATTCGTGGCAGGCATGGTGATGGTGAAACTCAGCCCCAGGCTACCGGCATCCGGGGCCGGGATACGGCTCAAGAAGATGACGGCCCGGAAGCGGACCCCAAAACTCCAGGTGATCCAGGCACGGCCCGTGGGGCACACCCCGGATCTGATGGGCCATATCGAGATCTCGTCCCTGGAGGCCCTCACCGGCTCCCGGAAGATCGTTAACATTCCCTGGGGGTTTTACAAGCGGCTTTACCGGGTAAAGGTGCCTTCCGGGGTAAAGCAGGGAACCCGGCTGCGCCTTGCCGGCATGGGCAGGGGGACTTCCGGTAAGGACCGGGGGGACATGTACCTGAGCGTTGTGATTAAAAATGCAATTTAGAAAATGGGTGAGAGGAATCCTCTCTTTTCTGTTCCTGGGCGGCCTGGTGGGTGTTGTTCTGTTTTATCTCCTTGTGCCCCCCCTTGCCGAACGGATGGTGCTGGAGCGGGTGAGACAGATCCCGGGGCTTGAAAACTTCAGCCTCCATATCCGATCCATCGGCCCCTTTGGCGCCGACATCCAGGGGATCACCACGGGCGAAAGCCTGTCCATTGACAGCGTTCACCTGGATTACACCATCTCCTCGCTCCTGGAAAAGCGCATTGAACAGGTGGTGGTGGCAGGCCTTGATCTTAAGGGAGAGATCACCCCCCAGGGACCACGGTTTGTTGATTTTTCCATGGAGAAAGATCCCAATGGTGCCCCGCCACCGGCAACCGAGAGAGTCGGGGAACTCTTTGCCTTGCTGCCTGAAACCATCCGGGTGACCCACTCGGTGGTTTCCATGACCATGGATGCCCATCACATGAGACTCCCGCTGGATCTCTCCTTGGCCGTCAAGCACACGGAAAACCGTGTCCTTGTACTGATGACGCTTTTCCCCTTTGGCGAAAGTGTTGAAATGGCTGTCCAGGCCACCCCGGAAACAGGGCTCGAGATCGTTGAACTCAAGGCGGACGGGTTCGGTCTTGCCCATCTTCAGCCCCTGGCCGATGCCTTTGCCCCGGGGATCACCCTTGACGGGACCACCGATCTTCTCATCTCGAAAACCCTGGACACGGATTGGGTGGTAACCCTTTCCCGCCTGGGACTGGACAAGCCCCAGGCGCTTACGGTCAGTGATCTGGTCTGCCGGATTCCCACAATCTCCCCCCTGTCCGTGGCAGGCGCCCTTGTCCTTGAAACGCCCATGGTCCGGCCGGTCCCAATCCATTTTACCGCCACCCTTGGCCCGGACAAGGGCTGGAACCTGGATGTCAAAGCTGCCAACCCCCAGCCCAAAGCCTATGAATTTGTCCTGGGAGATAAAGCCCTTGTGGTCATGGACCCCATACTCGACCTTAACGTGCGGGGAAAAGGCTCCCTGGGCAACATAGAATTTACAGCAAAGGTGGGCAAGTGCGGTGGTGAAATCGACGCTGCCTCAGGATCGATCTCCGGCATAACCCTCAATGCCAGGGGGAACTTTGACCTGGAGGGGGACCATGACCGGCTCGATCTCACGTTTACGGCAGGGGCCGGCCCTGTGAAGTTTGTCTCCGGGGATCTTTTTGCCAGTGCGCCTGGGTTGACAATTCCGGGCAGACTCGTGCTGGACAGCAATTTCACGCCCAGGGTGACTGTCACTCCCACGGTAACCGGGGCCCGGGCCGGATCGTCTTCCGCCAAGGTCTTGGCCAGGGACATCTCATTCACCCTTCCCGTTTCCCTGCCCCTGGGGGAGGATGCCCAGACCGGCAGGTTTCGGATTGCTCGGCTCATCCATGACAAGCAACCCGTCGGCCAGCTGAACGGCACCATTGACCAGACCAAGGACGGCGCCATTGCCAGGGGCAGGGTGGATCTCTCCCCCATCCTGGGAACGGACCCGGCCCCGGGGCTTGATCTCAACCTGAGGGCCTGGCTTACGCCGGACAGCTCCCCCAGGATCGAGGCGGAGATAGACTTTAAAAAGCAGGAGATTTCCTCCGGCAGGATCCCAGCCCGCTATCTGTCCAACACCTCCGATTTTGAGTTCTCATTCTTTGTGGACGCCTTTGCCAAGCTCGTGTTTGAGAACAACCAGGCCAGGTGCGGGCTTGATATGAATCTCACCCAGGGCCAGGTGGCAAGCGAAGAGAAAAATGTTCAGGTCAACGGTATCAACGCAAGTCTCGGGTTCGACGATGTTTTTGCCGTCAGGAGCCGGCCCGGCCAGGTGGTGGCCGTTGATTCCGTAAAGATACACGACATCGCCATCTTTGACGCAAAACTCAACTACACCCTGGAATCCCAGGATTCTTTCCTGGTGGAGCAGGCCGGGTTTAACTGGTGTGACGGGCGGGTTACCACGGAATCCATGCGAATCGTTGCCAGCCAGGAGGACTACAGCCTGACCCTCTTCTGTGACAGGCTCAAGCTCTCGGAGATCCTTCGCCAGGTAGGCTCATTCCATTCCGAAGGGGAGGGCTCCCTGAACGGCCGCATCCCCGTCACTTACGCCAAGGGCAACATCGCCTTTAACAATGGATTTCTTTTTTCCACGCCGGGCAGGGGAGGAAAGATCCGCATCCAGGGCACCGAGATCCTCACCGCAGGCATCCCCAAGGACTCCCCCCAGTATACCCAGATCGATCTTGCCCGGGAGGCTTTGAAGGATTATCAGTACAAGTGGGCCAAGCTCGCATTCAACACAAAAGGGGAGACCCTGCTTGTGAATATGGAGTTTGACGGGGAGCCGGAGAATCGCCTGCCCTTTGTTTACAAAAAAGAGATGGGCGGCTTTGTCCGGGTGGATGCCTCAAGCCCGGGATCGAAGTTCCAGGGCATCAAGATAGATGTCAACCTGGAACTTCCCTTTAACCGCGTCATGAAATTCGGCAACCAGCTTAGGAATATGATCAATTGAGACACGTGCAATACCAATAATAGGAAACAGAGGAAACAGATGAACCAGGCACAATTCTATATCGAATCGTTGGACCTTGAAAAACATCCCGAAGGCGGCTACTTCAAAGAGGTTTACAGGGACCAGGGGCAGATCCCGGCAACGGGATTGCCCGATAAATTTGACGGATCCCGCTCCTTTTCGACCGCGATCTATTTTCTCCTGCCCGGGGAGGAGATATCCGCCTTCCACAGAATAAAGTCGGACGAGATCTGGCATTTCTACTCTGGCGCGGCCATCAGGATCCACATCATCGATCCCGACGGCAACTACTCAACCCTGCTTGTGGGAAAGCATTTGGGCAATAACGAAGCGTTCCAGCAGGTGGTCCCGGCAGGGTGCTGGTTTGCCGCGGAATGCACCGATCCCATCTCCTACTCCCTTGCCGGCTGTACCGTAGCTCCGGGGTTTGACTTTAACGACTTTGAGCTTGCAGAGCAGAAAACCCTGGTGGAACGCTTTCCCCAGCACAAAGCCATCATCGAAGGATTCACGTCCCAATAGCTGGAGCCCTTGCCTGCCTGCCTGCTTTAATGACTCTTTTGCGGCACCCGGCGTAAGCCCGGTGCCCTGGGTCTCCAGGGCCTGTACCTCTTCAGGGTGAGGTGGGAATCCTATTGACTTTTAATCCTGGTAGTGTTAAAGATATTAAGTTCGGATCTTATAAGTACTTTTCATATAAGTACATCCCTTGACAAGATTCGCCATACACCTTCTACCTCACCTGGACACGCCTGAACCAAAGCGTTTTTGTGATTTTTTTGCTAAAATAACACGAAAATCAGAGATAAGAATCTAAGTGCCTCCTTTAAAGATAAACCGACCCATTAATCCCTTTAATTGGAGTCGTGATGTTATCCTCGTTAAGATCGAAAATCTTTTTCCTTATTATTCTGATCCTGTTCGCTACAGCTGCCACCATTCTTTTCTATACCAACAGGGATGTCCGTCGGGTCATGATGGATGTTGAACAAACTGCCACAAAAAACGTTCTGCACTTAACCAGTCTGATTATCCAGGGCGATTACAATAGACTCGTAAATGATAAAATTGAAATCTTATCCGTATTGGACAAGGAACTACAGTACATCGCCTCGGTTTGCATATCCATAATAAATGAATATATCCGTTTGAGCGAACTCGGCGTAATTAGCCGGCAAGAGGCCCAGGAACGTTCGCTAGGATGGTTGAATCGTGTACCTCTAAAGAAGAAGCAATTGTTTGTTTTTGGGGAGAACGGAGTTATCCTGGGGCATTCTGATCCTGAATCTGTGGGAGTATCCATGGCTTCCATAAGGGACATTAAAAAACGCATATTGGGCAAAAGCATGCGTTATGATATTTTGGAAAACTCCGGAGACTGGGCTGTATTTTCCGAAATAAGCCCTTTGGGAAATTCTAAAAATCAAAAAAAAGGATTCTTTCTTCCTATTCCAAAATGGAAATGGACTTTGGGAGTCAGTGTCTATTTTCAAC
Source organism: Desulfobacterium sp. (assembly GCA_016342325.1). GTDB lineage: Bacteria > Desulfobacterota > Desulfobacteria > Desulfobacterales > Desulfobacteraceae > Desulforapulum. The sequence continues at coordinate 4,700 of JAEINR010000095.1, read as the reverse complement.
AAATAGAATCGGAAAGCCAGATGAAAATGCAAAATATCATCAAGAGTCTTGATGATACATTTTCCAATATTCAAATTTCAAAATCAGGGTTTGTCTGCATGTTCAATGGGAAAAAAGAGATGCTTATACATCCCAGGGGCGAAACAAACAGTGGATTTCGTCAGATCGTAAACAGTTATACTGATAATCTTTTATTGGATGACCTCATTGAAGCCTACAAGCAGAAGAAAACATCAATGCGATATAAGGAAAAAGGGGGTAATAATTCTGAAATTGAAGTCCAGGTTAGTTATTTTAAAGCCTTTGAGTGGTATACGATTGTAGCGGTTCCAGTTAAAGAGATCCAGGAACCGGCTAAAATCCTGGTGTCCCGGCAAAGCATCATAATCATAAGTATTTTCCTAGGAAGCCTGATCGCAGCGTTTTACACTGTCTCCAGAATCTCAAAGCCCCTTGATATGCTGACTGAATACGCCAAAGAATTGCCCTTATTGGATTTTACCAAATACGATGAAAACGAAGACCAGTCAATAACGTCTTTGCCCTCAAAATACAATGATGAGGTCGGCCGTCTAGCTGAAGCCTTTATTTTCATGAAAGACGAATTGAGAAAAAATGTTTTAAAGACAATAGAGTCCACATCAGCCAAAGAGCGCCTCGAACGAATGGCGGCAGAAAATGCAAACAAGGCAAAGAGCGATTTTCTAGCCAACATGAGCCACGAACTGAGAACTCCCCTGAATCATATTATTGGCTTTACCGAGCTGGTGGTGGATAAGCACTTCGGGAATCTGAACGAGATTCAGGAGGAATATCTCAATGATGTGCTGACCAGCAGTAAGCATTTATTGGCATTAATTAACGACATCCTTGATCTTTCCAAGGTGGAAGCCGGCAAGCTTGAGTTGGAATCAGCGGATGTCAACTTGAAAATCCTCTTGGAAAACAGCTTGGTAATGATTAAAGAAAAGGCCATGAAGAATAATATCAAGCTGTCAACCGATATTGTCGACATTCCGGAAACCATAGTTGTTGACGAACGCAAAATCAAGCAGGTGCTCTATAACCTTTTATCTAATGCAGTGAAATTCACGCCCAAAGGGGGTAATATTTACCTGGCCTCAAAAAAGGTTAAAGCGTCAGAAGATGGAAATATGGATTTTGTAGAAATTGATGTGACTGACACCGGTATTGGTCTGAAATCCGATGACCTAGAGCGTATCTTTGGGCACTTCGAACAAGTGGAAAGTTCAGCAAGTCGAAAATTTCAAGGCACGGGTCTGGGGCTATCCCTTACCAGACAATTAGTAGAACTCCACAGCGGCAGGATCTGGGTCGAGAGCAATGGGGAAGGAAAGGGGAGTACCTTTCGGGTTGTAATTCCCATTGAGTAATAATACTGAAAGTTACAGTTCCTCATCTCTTCCCCCCCCCCTTATCGTAACAAAAATACCACCGTTGGGTTATCTGTACCGACATGGAGATATCATGAAAAAAAAAATACCTTTTGTAAAATATACTTCCTATGGAAATAACTTTGTCATCGTCAATGAGATAGAAATGCCATTGTTTTCTGAAAATGAAAAAAGCAGGTTTGCCCATTTTGCTACGAATATGAGTTTCGGGGTGGGTTCTGACAATTTTCTTGTGATACAACGATGCACTGAATATGTACTTGAAGAAATCACCAAAGACCGTGGTTATTGGACTGAGACACCGGAAATTAATAATGCTGACTTTGTTTTCAGAATGTTTGAGCCTGATGGAACAGAGGCCTTTTCCTGCGGCAACGGTTTAATGTGTATTGCCAGTTATCTTTTTCGGACATACAAGATAGAATCTGCCAGAATTGTAACGGAAATACCCGGTAGCACCCCTAAAATAGTAAATATCGGTACTGAATCCATGAATCGTACAAGCTGGGCTAACCTTGGACATCCCCGTAAGATACCTTATAGCATGTTCAAACCGCCGATATCCAAATCTTTTGATGATGAGATCCATTCTCTCAGTGACCTTGAAATCTCATTTCGTGCCCACGATTTAAAACCTTTTTCCGATAAAACCGTTATCAACTTAAAGGCCTATCTTGTTTTTACCGGTGAGCCCCATTTGGTTGTTTTTCCGGGACAGGATGGTCTTCTTGATGCGTTTAAAGAGGTTCTATTTGCCTCATCATCCCATAATAATCCGTCGGGAAAGAGTTTTGAAAGAAGAGCTAATTTCGGCATATGGCTTGTGGATCAGATCGGATTGAGTATTAACCGCAACTATTTAACCCTTTTTCCTGCCGGCATGAATGTTAATTTTGCAAGACGAATAGAACTCAATGATGCCGACGCATTGGAATATCGCTGTTTTGAGAGGGGAATTAACCGGGAAACCCTGGCGTGTGGGACCGGGGCTATTGCCGTCTCTCATATCTCCAAGCGGTTGAATTTAATTCAATCACAAAATACGACCGCATTGCCCTATCGGTGCAGGCTGCATGATTCCAATGCCAGGATCCATGTAAAGGAGGATGAAAGCGGCTACCGGATCCATGGCTATCCCGTTATGTTGTTTGAAGGTGAGGTTGCGTCCGGTGAAATATAAGGTTGAGATAATTTAATGGATACTCCGGCATCACATCAGATAGTGAATTCTGTAAAGGCGAGGCTATTTCTCTGTGCTGTGGCTATTTGGGCCGTAGCCTTGGGATTTAATGCATTGTTTAGTTTTACAACCCTGGATAAATTGTATACGGATTATGCCGCACTCAAATTTAATGTCATTGGAGAAGATCTCAGGCGGGAGATCAAAGGATCTCTCTTGTCAGGGCAAAGCATTCAAAAAAACACAGAAATCAAAGAAAAATTTACAAAGGCAAAACAAAGGATAGAACGCTTTTCCTATGAATCAGCCGCCAGGCTAAGTCCGGATGCGATCCTGTTTTTTGATGGCAATGCAGTGGTGTCCATTTATCTTCCTGACGGGCAACTGCTGTACAGTACGGATAAAAAACAATTAAAGCCAGAGGCTTTTGTTCCACTTGAAGATCCCAATACCATTAAAAAAGAAAAACGCTCATTTGTAAGACAAAGTCCCGTAATCAAGAAAAAGGGGATTCGATTTTTACAATTTCCCATTCAAGATGCCCAAAACAATTGGGTGGCAACCCTTATCCTTTCTTATAAAAATAACAGGCTCAACAATCCATTTAAAAGCCATTTGAATAAACAGATCGTTTCAGGTCTGGTCATATTCTGGACGGTTGGTATTTTACTTGTTATTGTTCTGAATGTTCTTTTTTCAAGGGCTTATCCTTGCCGGGAATTTCCAAAGAAAGTATGCACCCTTGCGATGTTTTCAATTGTTGCTCCAAGCCTGGTGCTTTTTTCAAGCTTGAATACATATGATGCCACAAAGAAATATCTGGAAATTTGCCAGAAAAAGGCCTGGATGACATTGGCGATTGCCAAGGAAGATGTTGAATCCTTATTGGTTCAAGGCCGAACACTTGAAGAAGCAGCAAAATCAGATGAAGTCGGGATAGACGCATTTAAACCCCATCCCCTGATTGAATCGTTGAGCATTTTGGATAATGAAGACAACCTGGTACTTGAAACCAGACAGGAACTTGTTGCGCTTTCTGGGGCATACCGGCGAATGGGAGACGTTCTTAATTCGAAAATTCCTTTACTGAATCAAACCCTGCGTCTGAAAATTTTCAACGGAAAAAAACAGACGTTTTCCGGGTTTGTGGTCCTGGGGATTTCAACGGATCAATTTGTTCGGGAAGCGGTTAATATTATCTTGAATGCCGTCACTGTAGTGATTATATCCATATTGTTTCTAATTGAGCTATTGATTTTTATGTTCCATTTTATAGAGAAACCCATTTTCCGGGACAAGAAGCCCCAACCCGTTCATTACGGTCTGATACGGCCGGTAACATTTTTGTTCCTGTTTGGCATTGATATTTCCATTTCATTTATTCCGCTACACATGGAAAAACTAATTACCCCCATGTTTGGACTTTCAAAGGATGCCGTCATGGGGCTTCCGATTTCGGTGGAATTTTTTTTTGTTGGGATTGCCATTTTCTTTTGCGGATTCTGGAATGATCGCCGGGGATGGTATGAACCCTTTCTTGTAGGTCTATTTCTGGCCGGGACAGGGGTTCTATACTCCTGGCTGGCGCCCAATGTTATTCATTTTATAATTTCACGTGCAATTGTGGGAATTGGATACGGTCTTACGCTTTTAGCCTGCCAGGGGTTTGTGATCACATTTAGCGATGAAAAAACCAAGGCCCAGGCATTTGCTCAGTTTATCGCCGGTCTATATGCCGGCAGCATTTGTGGCGGTGCTACCGGGGCACTTCTTGCTGAAAAAATTGGTTATAGATGGGTTTTCTTTATCGGGGCCATTCTTCTATACTCGATTATTGGCTATTCATTGATTTTCATGGGCAGTGCCATGATCCGTCCCCAAAGGCAAAAAACGGTCAAACAGCATCAGTCCTTGTCCGGCAAGTCTATATTTTCTATCTTTTTTAAGAATAGGATCGTGCTGAGCCTGATTCTTCTGAGCAGCCTTCCTGCATCCATTGCGGCAGTTGGCTTTTTAAATTATTTCAGCCCAATTTCAGAGCTCCTGACATCTGATAATTTGAAATGCAATTTATGCCGCCCGAAATACCAGGCGAAGGTCCGTTC
>JAEINR010000094.1 GCA_016342325.1 Desulfobacterium sp. | reverse complement strand
TTGTTCAAACCTTAGGCGGATGGATTCGTTATGCACAACTTAAACTGCTGTCTTAAAACCTGGGTCCACTATACCCTTCAGGAATTGCCGGTAGGCCAGGTACCCCTTTGCAAAATACCAGCCCAGGATATTCCCGTGGCGCTCTGCGTCTTCCAATGCCCCTTCAAGATGGCACAATGACTCTTTATCCTTTTTAATCAAGAGAAGGATCATACCCAGTGATGCCCTTAGTGTGGCGGCATAGCCATAGTTTTTTTCCCGGTGGGCGCTCCGCCAGGCGCTGTCGAAATTACCGATGGCCTTATGAAATTGTCCCAGGTACGCCGCACAGTGTCCATAAAAAATAGGGGCGGACGGATTGACCACATGGCCTTCCTGTCGTGTTTCAAAAGAGGTGAACCCTGTCTCAAAATAGGTCATGGCTTCCGCAAAACGGCCCTGCATATAGTAATATAGCGCCAGGAATTCAGACGCCCGAACCCGGATATCCTCATCCCCCAGATCCGTGATAACGGCTTCTGCCTGCTTCATCAATTCAACGGCTTTTTGTCTTTGGTTGCCAATATAAAAAAGCCGGCCCAGGTGGAGATCAATCAAGGCCCTGACCCGGCGATCCCCCAGATGCTCAGCCGCGGCGGCGGCCTTTTCGAGAAATTGGTGGGCCGCGGCAAACTCCCTGCCCAGGGAAAATGTCAGATCTGAAAAGGTTAAAACATGATCGATCAACCCCCGGTTATCTTTGGCCTCCCCCCCCTTTAAGGTTAATCCGGCAAGCCCTTTTTTGTAAAACAGGAGCGCCTTTGCAGGCTGGTGGGTCCCAATGAATTTTTGGGCAAGGTCAATTTCAAGCTGTCCCCCTTTTTTCCGGGTCGAGCCGCAGATCAGGGTGTAGTGAATGTCAAGGGAGAGTTGATCCACAAGCCCCAGCCGGTTTAACCGGGCCAGCAGGCTTGAAATATGGTCTTCGGTGTTGATCGCGGAGAACTGCTCCTGAACCTTGGCCGGCAGTTGCTTTCCAATGCAATAGACATTGTTTTTTATTTTTACAAGCAAAGCATGGTCCTGGGCTCTTTCCAGGGCGTCCAGAAGCTGGCTGGGTAAAAGGGGGGATACCTCTCCTGCAACATCCAGGGCAATCGGTTCCCCCATGGCATGGAAGACGGACAGGAAGTTCCATTGTTCCGGCGAAAAATCAAACCCTGTTTTCGACATGTCTTTTCCTTATTGAAAAAATGAAGGGCCGGGTTGAAATCAGGGGGATGTTCCCTTGGGGATTATCTCCGGTGCTGAACGTGTCAAGACAGGCTATCCAGTTGGAAATCGGTTGTCAAGGCGAAATCCAGTATTCCGACATTAGGTGTCCATATATGGGCATTATTTATTGGAAAGGGATAACGCTGTAACGAATACGTGGATTTTGGGAAAATCGTAAAAATACTTTTTTAAAAACATTGTGCATTATCAAGCCGTTGTCAGTGGTTTGCTTGTTTGTTGAGATTGACGGTATCGTTTTTGCGTTAGTGTTTTTGAAATTAAAAAATCGGTTTCCCGGCATCAGGGGTAAATCCGGTTTCAACAAAACCTTTAACCCGGGGGCGGCAAGGGAAAACATGCTTAACGATACGCCTGACATCAATATTGCTTTTCAACTTTTTGCCATGGCGGAAAAGGTGCCGGATTTTCCTATATTGACCTTTGAAAGTAAGGGACAGCCGGATGAAATATTGACCTATGGAGCCCTGGCCCGAAAAGGAAACCGGCTTGCCGAAGCCCTTCGGTCGGCGGGTATGGTTCCGGGGGATAGCGTTGCCGTGGTCATGGGCAACCGGCCCGAGACCATTATTTCCCTATACGCAGGCCTTGCCACAGGCGCTGTCATGGTGCCCCTTGATCCCGGATTCGGCTGGGAGAAACTGGCCTATCTTTTACGCCGGTGCCATGCCCGTGGGATCATTTTTTCAGAAGAGGGAGCCGATTCTTCAGGGGATATGCTATCGGCATTAGGGGATATAAAGATCCTGGGCGTAAAAAGAAGAAGAGGGCCAAGGCCGTCCCGGTCCCCACGGTATCCGGATCTTGACGACATTTTTGAAAATGGACCGGGAAAAGCAGTTGTTCCGGGAAAAGCGCCGGTCCACGACCTTGCCATGATACTCCACACATCCGGGACCACGGGGATTCCCAAGGGGGTCGGCATCAAAACCCGGTCCTTGCATCATTATGTGGTGATGGCCCTGGAAGTTTTTAAATACACCCCCCAAGACCGTCTGTATACGGGATTGCCCCTGACCCATGGGAATTCATATTCCGTCACCGTGATCCCGTCCCTGCTCCTGGGTATTCCAGCGGTGATTAGTCGATATTTCGACACTGACCGAATCTGGGATATTTGTAATCGGCATGGGTGCACCAGTTTTTCCCTCCTCGGCGGATTGGCCGCCGACATATGCAGGCGGCCGCGGCAAGCCTTGGATGCCGTGCATTCGGTAACCAAGGTTGTCAGTGCCGGTACCCCTTGCCATATCTGGAAGGTCTTTGAGCAACGATTCAATGTGACCATCCATGAATGGTACGCCACCCTTGAGGGGGGCTTTGCCCACAACCCTCCGGGTATCGGCCCCGTGGGATCATTTGGCAAACCCGAGGCAGGCTTTTTTGATTTCAAAGTTGTGGGAAAAGAGGGGCAGGAATGCATGGCCGGTGAAATCGGAGAACTCTTGTTTCGCTGTGTGGATAAAAAGGGTGGGGGAAATCCTGGTGCCGGAGAATGGCACCGGACCGGGGATATGGTTCACCAGGACACCCAGGGCTGGTTTTTCTTTGATTTCAGAAAAGAACAGGGCTTTCTGCGCCATGGGGAACATTTCGCAGCCCAGGAGGTGGAAAAGGTGCTGCTCGACCATCCGGAAGTCGGAGAAGTCTGTGTTTACGGGGTTGATTCCATTTCCGGGGCTGCCGGGGAACAGGACCTGGTGGCGGCCATTATCCCCTGTTCCGGCATAACGCCGGACGTCATTGGAATATTTGAATTTTGCGCAAATCGATTGCCGGCTTCGGCCCGGCCCACTTTTCTCCAACTGGTCAAGTCAATACCCAGGACCCCTACGGAAAAAGTGATTCGCCGTTTGCTTAAGGAAGGATTCGAGCCGTCAAACCCCTATATCTATCAATTCTAATAAAAAGTGAAGGAGTCCGGGATGATTTCAGCGTCGGAAAAGCGGCAATTATTAAACAGGGAACCCTGTTTCGAGGACATTACAAACAGCCTGCGGGCCACGGGATCCCAGCCAAAAGGGATTATCAATGAAGCCCGGGACGTGGTTGCCATTGCCAGAAAATTCGCTGATGAGGTGGTCCGGCCCCATGCCCTGGCCCTGGACCTGAAAATCACCCAAGACCATGATTACCTGCCCTGGGAATTTGTTCAACAAGCCAATGAGTGGGGGTTCTACACCCTGTTTATTCCTCGGATTTTCGGTGGCCAGGGATATAACATCTCCACGGTGGGGTTTTTTGTCGAGGAAATTGCATCGGTCTGTCTGGCCATGGGCAATCTCATCGGTGTGCATTATCTGGGGTATATAAAACTCATCGCATCATGGAATATGAAAATGATCAACCGGCTTTCACGGGAGGTGGTGGCGGGTGAGAAAAGTAAAAAGCCCTGCCTGCTGTCCCTTGCCATGACCGAGCCCAATGCCGGAACGGATTCACAGAATTCCGAATTTATGAACACGGGAAACCTGGGATGCCATGCCCGGAAAGTGGATGGGGGGTATTCCATCAGCGGCACCAAAATTTTCATCTCCTGCGGCCACCTTTCCACCTGGCACCTTGTCCATGCCTATACCGACCTTGACCGGGCTGCGGAGAATACGGTCATGCTGGCGGTTAAAACCGGTACCAAAGGGTTTTCCTTCGGCAGAACGGAAAAGAAAATGGGGCAGCAAGGCAGTATCGCAAGCGAATTGATTTTTAACGACTGCTTTGTACCGACCGGGGATGTCTGTGTTGAGAATGAACAGACAAACCGGCTTTCACGCTCTATCAAAGAAACCAATGCCCAGATCTTTGCCTATATCTGGTCCACTTCAAGGGCCGCAGGGGTTGGATATATGGGAGTGGCAGCGGCCAGGGGTGCCTTTGAAAAGGCCCTTGGGTTTGCATCCGTCCAAAAAGTAGACGGCACCCTTTTGATCAACCAGGAGTGGTGCCAGGGGCTGCTGGCCCGGATGTACATAAATGTGGCAGTGGCCAGAACCGCTTGTTCTGAAGGGACCCAGGCGTGTGCCATGCACGGCCTGTGGCGAATCCTGAACATCAAACCCATTTATTATTTAATCCGTTACACACCGGCGCCGGTGTTGGATATGATTTTTAACCGGTTGTGCGAAAGGCCTTTCATGACCTGGCTTTTCAGGAAACTCTGCTTTAATCATCAAAAGAATGAGGAAATCGATCGCATCGACGGGTGGGGCTCCCTGGCCAAAGTGGCCGGCACCGATGCCGCTATAACGAATTGCCATATGGCCCTGGAGCTCATGGGCCAGGCCGGTCTCCGCCATGACCAGGGCATGGAAAAAATACTGAGGGATGCCAAGCTGCTCCAGATCTATGAGGGAACCAATGAAATCAACCGTATCAACGTCTTTAAACGGCTGATTGCAAGATCCTGTGACCAGGCTGTGGCGTTTTCTCCGTCAAATATTTAGATAATCGAAATTTAACTTATAGATCATTATTAAATCACTATATCATGCATCCGGCTGTTGCCGGGTATGGAGGAAATTATGACCCATGAAGTTAATGCGCTTCCGGCTTTCAAGGCCATGGGGGCAACCATCACAGAACCCGAAAAAACCGCTTTGGTATTTGTCAGCAAAGACGGCAGCCATGAAAACGTTTCCTATGAAGATATTTTTACCAATGTCAACCGGCTTTCCCATGCTTTGATACGGTCCGGCATTGGAAAAGGGGACCGGTTCGCAGTGGTCATGCGGAATCATCCGGAATTTATTTACTCTCTTTTTGCCGCGCTTTCCGTGGGGGCCGTTATCGTCCCTGTGGATCCGCGATCCAAGGGACGAAAGCTTGCCTTTCAGATCAATAATACCCGATCCAAAGGGATCATCCTTGAAGATGATTTCCTGGGAAACTATGAACAGGTCAAAAGCGAGATCAAAGATACCGCCGTCATCGGTGTCAGCTATAAATCCCACCATGGGGTTCTGGTGAGTCCGGATTATCCGGTTCTCAGTGAACTCCTTGATTCCGCCTCCACCAGCCCTGTGGACGGCAATGAAGCCCCGGACCTGAATGCGCCGGCCCAGATCATCCACACATCCGGGACCACCGGAGACCCCAAAGGCGTGGTGCTCAAAGGGGATCGGTTTTTCATTTACGGGATGATGGCGGATTTTCTCTGGCAGTACACGCCCGATGACATTTTGTATACCGGTCTTTCCATGACCCACGGCAATGCCCAGTCGGTTACGATTATACCGGCCCTGGCCAAGGGCATCAAAGCCGTTATCAGTGAGCAATTCACTAAAAGCAGCATCTGGGATATCTGTCGGCAATACAACTGCACCTCGTTTTCTCTTCTGGGGGGGATGATGGCCGGTATTTACAATGAAACCCCTAAAGGGACGGACAAGGATAACCCGGTCCGGAAAGTGATCAGTGCCGGAACCCCAAGGGCCATATGGACGGATTTTGAAACCCGGTTTGATACCCGGATCCATGAGTGGTATGCGGCCGTGGAAGGGGGGCTGGCCCATAATCCGCCGGGCTTCGGGCCGGTGGGGTCTTTTGGAAAGCCCCCGGAAGGGATCATGGAGATCCGGGTGGTGGATGAACAGGACAATGATCTTGCCCCCAATGAAAAAGGCGAACTGATCTCCAGGATGGTTTCAGGCAAGACAGAAGTCAATTATCTTGGAAAAGAAAAGGCCTCTGAGGATAAAACCCGGGGGGGCTGGCTCAGGAGCGGAGATATCTGCCACCGGGACGAAGAGGGGTTTTTGTTTTTTGATTTCCGAAAAGGCGGTGGCCTCCGCAGGCAGGGGGATTTTGTCCAGCCCGATCTGGTGGAAAAGATCATCGGATCCGACCCAACGGTTTCGGAAGTCTGTGTATACGGCATCGCCGCATCCTCGGGGGCGCCGGGAGAAAGTGATCTGGTGGCGGCCCTGGCGCCCTGCCATGGCCATGACATCGCCATTGACGATATTAAAGGGATGTGCAGAAAAGAACTGGAACGCAATTGCCAGCCGTCGTATTTCCAGCTGGTTGACGCCATACCCAAAACCATATCTGAAAAACCCCTGGAAAGAGTGCTCCGGGATCAGTTTGATCCAAATGGCGCCAATGTGATTCTTTTTTAACTAAAAAAAACGGAGCAGGTCATGATTACGAATAATGATAAGGAGCTGAAGCTTCTTGATAGAACCGCCCGTGAATTTGCAAGAAAGGAGCTGGCCGTTGGCCGGGAGGAAAACGACCGGTTTCCCCATGGCCCTTTTTTTGGGTCTGTTCTGGAAAAAGCCTTTGATCTTGATTTTTTCCATTCCATCCTGCCTGAGGCCCATGGCGGTATCGGCCAGGGGATCAGTTCCCTGTGCATTTTGCTTGAAAATATCTGCCGGGAGGACGCAAGCCTTGGCGGTATCATGCTTACCAATTCCGTGGCCCATGAACTCTTTTTTGCTTCAAACGCTTCGGAATTACTTGGAACAATCATTGAAGATGGTAACGGGGCTGAAGCGTTTCTCATTGCCGCACCCGTATTCAATGATCCGTCCAGCCAGACCCCCCTGGTAACAGCCTATAAAACCGGGGACGGCTACCAATTGAAGGGCCGGCAGGACTATCTTGTTCTCGGTGGCATTGCTGGCCATGCAATTGTGCCCGGGGTCGTTGACGGCGTTGACGGCATCTCCTTTTTCCTTGTGGATCTTAAAGAAAAGGGGGTGAAGATCAGTGAACCCGTTGAAAGCCTCGGGCTCCATGCCTGCCCCGGGGTGGATCTGGTATTGGAGAACGCCCGGGCAATTCTTGTTGGGGAGGAGGGCACGGGGAAGGCCTGTTTTGAGAAAATGGTGTCAAAATTGTCCGTTGCAGGGGCGGCCATGGCCCTGGGCATCATGAAAGGGGCGTTTAAGGAAGCCGTTGACTACACCCAAAAAAGATCCCAGGGCGGCAGACCAATCATTGACTGGTCGGAAATGCGCATGATCCTGGCCAATATGGCCATCACCATTAAAACATCGGAAATGATCGTATCCCGGGCCTGCCAGGCCATGGAGAACAATGAGTCCGGGTGGGAGGCGTGCGCCAGGGCCGGGGCCATCCAGGTCCATGATATGGCCTGCAACCTCACCACCGACGGTATTCAAGTCATGGGCGGGGTGGGTTATATGAAAGATTTCGGCCAGGAAAAAAGATTCCGGGATGCCAAGCATATTCAGTCCATGTTCGGCATCACTCCAATGAAGAAACTCAAGTATCTGGAAAATATTCTTTAACCCGTAAAGGAAGACAATCATGGATAATATCTATATCGTCGGGCTGGGCATGATCCGGTTCAACAAATACCCGGACAAGGATGTCAGAACCATGGCCCATGAGGTCACCCGGCTGGCCCTGAAAGACGCTGGCATTGAAAAAGAGGCATTGCAGGCGGCTTTTTTTGCCAACACCTTCTGGGGCATGTTTGACAACCAGCACTCCATCCGGGGACAGGTGATCCTCCGGTCCATGGGCATTGGTTCCATTCCAGTGACCAATGTGGAAAATGCCTGTGCCGGCGGATCAACGGCCCTGCATCAGGCATACACTGGAATCAAAGCCGGTATGTATGATGTGGCCCTGGTGCTGGGGTCTGAAAAAATCACCCATCCGGACAAGTCCCTTTCCCTGTCTGCCTATGCCACCTGCATGGATGTGGGCAATTTCCAGGCCCACCTGGATCAGATGGAAGCCTTTAACAAGCAACTGAATTTCCAGCTTCCCCCCGGGCAGACACCCCCTGGCCAGGGACGCAGTATTTTTATGGATGCCTATGCCATGGGCGCCCGTTGGCACATGGACAGGTTTGGCTCCACCCAGGAGCAGCTGGCGACCATCTGTGCTAAAAACCATTTCCACGGCTCCCTGAACCCCATGGCCCAGTACCAGCACGACATGACCCAGGCGGAAGTGCTGGCCGACAAACCCATTGCCTATCCCCTGACCCGCTCCATGTGTGCACCAGTGGGGGACGGGGCTGCCGCAGCCATTATCTGTTCGGAGAACTATTTGAAAAAACTGACCCATGCAAAGCCGGTTAAAATCCGGGCCTCGGTTCTGGGGTCGGGCATGGACCGGCCCATTGACGGCGAGGATATCGGAGAGCGGTTGGTGAAACAGGCCTATGATATTGCAGGCGTGGGACCCGGGGATATCAGCCTGGCTGAACTCCACGATGCCACCGCCTATGGTGAACTCCACCAGACCGAAGCCATGGGGTTCTGTCCCATGGGGGAGGGCGGTCCCTATGCCGAGTCCGGGGCCACCAAACTGGGGGGGGCACAGCCGGTCAATACCAGCGGGGGACTGGAATGCCGCGGTCATCCCATTGGCGCTTCCGGCCTTGCCCAGATATACGAAATCGGGCTGCAACTTCGGGGGGAGGGCGGTAGACGCCAGGTGGAGGGCGCACGGTTGGGCCTTGCCGAAAACGGGGGCGGCAATATTGGTGTGGAAGAGGCAGCCATGTGTATCCATATCCTGGAAAAGGTTTAAGCGCCTGGGATTCTCTTGCCAGAATTACACGATAATCAGAGCCAAGAAGCCAAAGGTATTATTATAAGGGGTTAGTAAAATGCGCCAGGAGACCGGAAAAACCATATTGATCACCGGAGCGGCTTCCGGGATCGGCAGGGCCACGGCACTGTTTTTTGCCAAACAAGGGTGGTATGTCGCCCTGACGGACATCGCGGGGCCGCTGTTGGCGGATCTGGCCGCTGAAATCGGGGAGAATCGCTGCTGTTTCCATGTCATGGATGTGGCCGATATCAAAAGCGTTTCCCAGGCAATGGATCTCCTGGGGCCCCAATTGTCATATCAATTGGATGTTTTGTTTAACTGTGCCGGGATTTTAAAAATGGGGCCCCACCATGGCATGGATATTCAAGACCAGCATTTAATGGTGGATGTCAACCTGAAAGGCATCCTCAACTGCATCCATGCAAGTTTCAGCATGCTCAGGCAGACCAAGGGGGCCTGCATCATCAACATGTCATCGGCCTCCTCGGTTTATGGCACCCCGGAGCTGGCGGTATACTCGGCCACAAAATTTGCAGTACGCGGGTTGACCGAGGCGTTAAACATTGAGTATGAACCCCTGGGTATTACGGTTTGTGATGTGGCTGCGGCCTATGTGCGGACCCCCATGATTCTGGAAGCCGGTAACCGGGCCGTCAGCGTTGAAAAACTGGGTGTCCGTATCGAACCTATAGATGTTGCCAAAAGTGTCTGGAAATCCGCCCATGGCACAAAAGTACACCGGCAGGTGGGTTTGATGACACGGTTAAGTTCTGTTTTGGTCTGGGCCTTTCCCTTTGCCGCCAAACAGATCACCAAATGGGTGGCATTTTCACCCGAGAAATCCGCCAAAATATGATTGCTGATATTATTTACCAGGGATAAAAATTATGGCTGAAAACATTCTCATCACCGGGGTTTCGGGATACATTGGAATGAAAATCGCCCACGCCCTTGCCGACCATCCCGGGGTGGCAGCCCTTGTGGGCATTGATATCCGCCATCCTGAAAACGGCCCGGAGACACTGATTTTTATTAAACACGACGTGCGAAACCCGTTAAGCGACCTGATGAAAGAACACCGGATTGACACCGTGATCCATGCGGCCTACGTCCTGGCACCCATCCATGACACCGGGCTCATGGAAGATATCAACGTGTCCGGGACTCGAAATGTCCTGGAATCCTGTATGGCTGCGGGCGTTTCACACCTGGTTTACACAAGTTCCGCCACGGCCTATGGGTTCCACCCGGACAATGATGTGCCGTTAAGGGAAGACAGTCCCCTCAGGGGGAACCATGACTTTACCTATGCCAAAAACAAAAGGGAAATAGAAGGAATTTTCAAGGATTTCATTGGAGAAAATCCTGAAATCACCGTGACGATTTTACGTCCCTGTTTTGTTGTAGGCCCTGGGTTTGATAATCCCCTGGCCCGGTATCTTCAAAAAAAAGTTGTTATTCTGCCCAGTGAAACCTCACCCATGCAATTTGTCCATGAGGATGATCTCATCCGGATTATGGTGCTGAGTATTGAAAAAAAGATTACCGGAACGTTTAATGTGGGTGGTGCGGGAATCCTTGATCCGGAGGAGATGGTTCGTATCCTGGGGGTTGGTTTTTCCATGCGGTTGCCCACGGGTCTCCTCTACCCCCTGAATCAGCTGTTCTGGAAACTGCGTCTGGGGTTTATCACCCGGTTCCCAAGTCCGGGTATGAATCTCATGCGCTATTCCTGGGTGGTTTCCCAGGATAAATTGATTGACCGAACCGGATTTGCCTATGCATACTCCACCAGAACCGCTTGGGAGGATTTTACGCAACATGTTCGTAACAGACGGAACCTTGAGTGAATCTCGGATCTGAATTGGTCGTATAGATGTCTGCACTCAAACGGATACCGGATCACCTATTGTAATAAGAAATGGGAACGGTTCATGTGCGAGGAGCTATAACCCTTTTAAACTAAAAGAGAGTTTAAATGATGGAAACGTCCTTTGAAAAATATACCCATTTGAATGATCCCCCGGTGGACGGGGCGCCTTTTCATATCCTTGTGGATGAAGACAAGTGCATTGGCTGTGGACTCTGCGTAAAACAATGCCCCTGCCAAAGCATTGAACTTGTGGACCGGACGTATTCAAGCAAACAGCGTCCGGCATGCCAGACGGATTGCCCGGCCGGTGTGGATGTGAGGGCGTATATGGCGGTTCTGACCCAGGATGGGGATTTTACCCGGGCATGGAAGATTATCACCCAGGCCAACCCCCTGCCAGCTGTTACCGGACGGGTCTGCCCCCATACCTGTGAAGGGGCATGTAACAGGCAAGCCGTGGATACACCGGTGAACATTAACGGACTGGAACGGGCCGTGGGGGATTATGGTTTGGAACATAACCTGGGGTTTGACAAGCCGCCCCTGTCCCTTGGAAAGAACGTGGCAGTGGTCGGTTCCGGGCCTTCTGGTATTTCATGTGCCTATCACCTTGCCCGGACCGGATACAATGTGACCGTGTTTGAGGCCAAGGATGTGCCTGGCGGGAAACTCAGGGATGCGATTCCTGCCTATCGCCTGCCCAAGGATATCATAGACAGGGAAATCAGCCGGGTGTTGGATCTTGGCATTGATATCCGGTACAACATCCGGCTGGGCCAGGACATCACCCTTGAAACCCTTCGGAAAGATTACCATGCTGTTTATGTGGGCGTGGGTGCCCAAAAGGATTCCCGTCTTGGGCTGGCGGAGGATACCGGTCCCGCAATCCTGGGGGGCCTTGACTTCCTGGACCAGGCATCCCAGGGGAAAGCAACATCTCCGGGGAAAAAGGTTGTGATCCTCGGGGGCGGCAACACGGCCGTGGATGCCGCCCGTACGGCCCGTCGAATGGGTGCCGGGGTCACGGTGGCCTATCGCAGGGCCAGGGACCAGATGCCGGCCTATCCCCATGAAGTGTCCCAGGCAGAGGAAGAGGGCGTGGAATTTAAATTTCTGGTGGCACCGGTGGGCATCAACGGGAATCAGGCGGGTGCCGGGATCGTCCTGACCTGCTCGGAAATGAAATTATGCCCGGATGACCCAGGGGGGCGACCCCGACCCGTGCCTGTCCCGGGAAGTGAGTTTACCATGGCTGCCGATACCCTGATAACGGCTGTGGGACTGGAAGTGGATCCTGGCGGGATCTCATCCCTCATGGAGGGGCTTGGGTGGATCAAAACAGGTCCCCATGGCCAGACCGCCATGACCGGTGTGTTTGCAGGCGGGGACGTGGGCACGGCCCCGGGTACGGTTTCCCAGGCCATTGGCATGGGCCGGATGTCGGCCATGGCCATTGATGCCTATCTGAACGGCAAAGCACTGGACCCGGATTCAAAGCTGAACATTTCTTACAAGGGCATGCCCATGGCGGATCTTGGAGCCATCGACCGGAACACGGCTCCGTTGGTGCCGGTGGATGATCGGTTTAATCCCTTGGACAGGGAAGTGGCCCTTTCCCTGACCCCGGACCAGGCCATGGCCGAAAGCCGTCGGTGCCTGGCCTGCGGGAGTCAAAAGTCCAGTTTCACCGGTCTTCCCTATTTTGGCAAACTCTGCCTGGCCTGTCATAATTGTGAAGTCGTCTGCCCAAATCAGGCCTTGGAATTTCCCCATTTCTATCGGGTGAACAAAGGGCGGTGGTCCACCCATTTTGATTATCCGAAAAACGGGGTAACGGGTTTTCCCAATCCTTTCATGGAGGAAAATACCCCGGATTACGACGCCCTGGCATCCCGCATCACCCCCACGGAAAAGGTGATTTACCGCCGAAGGTCAGTGCGCATGTACACAAAAGACCAGGTGCCTAGGGAAGATATTCACCGGATCCTGGAGGCGGGACGGTTTGCGCCGTCTGCCGGTAACAGTCAGCCCTGGCGGTTTGTGGTTGTCCGGGACAGGGACTTCATGGATGAAATGAATCGGGACGTGGTGGCCTGGTCCCGGAAGATCACCCGGCTCTACCAGGGAAAGCACTTGATACACCGGCTGATCAAGGGTGCGCTGGGGATTTTCAAACCCGGGGCCATTGACCAGCGGCCCATGGTCGCCATGCAGGCGTTGAACACCCCAAAATTCGGCACGGGCAAAATGGATGTCTTTTTCGGTGCCCAGACCAGTATTTTCCTGCTCCAGAACCGACTGGGCATATCCAACCCCCATTTCGGGGCGGGCATCTGTGCCCAGAATATGGTCCTGGCCGCCCATGCCATGGGCCTTGGCACCTGTTATGTGGGGTTTGTATCCACGGGGTTGAACATGGACAGGACCATTGGGAAATATAAAAAACGCCTGGGCGTTGAATGGCCCTTTGACTATGTTGCCACTGTCTTGACCGTGGGATATCCGGCTGTCCAAACGGATAATGTGATCAGACGGGAATTTCCCCGGGTGACGTGGATGGAGAAGAACGATGAAGCTGCTTCAAAGAAATAAAATCGGTACCCTACTCTGGATTTAAAAATAGGGGAAGAATACGGAATGGAATATAAACGACTTTTTCAAGCCGCAGCAGTGTGGAATATCGGCCTGGGAGGGAGTCTCGGTCTTTTTTATGAAAGACTATTACCGCTGCTTAAAATGCCCGAGGCCATCACCTCTCCACTCTTTTTAAGTGAGGTGGTGGCTTTGGTTATAACCTTTGGGATCGGATATTACTGGGTATCAAGGGATTTTAAAGGAAACATCCCTATCGTCAAGCTGGGCGTCATCGGAAAACTATTGGTGTTTTTTACCGGACTCTATTGGACGACAAAAAATGGTTGCAGTCTGCCTGTATTGGCGCTGTTATCCGGCGATTTTATTTTTGCTGTTTTGTTTATAGTCGCTATTCGAAAGACAATGCGTGTCCCCGCGGGTTAAGCATAAGAACTGTCAATTGAAACGAGATCGCCAAGGTCGGAATCGTGTGAAGAGAGCAGGCAGGCCACGTCGGCGGTGGTGGCACCCACGGCTTGTTGCCTGCTTCCGAGTTTCATGGGTGGATTTCCACGACCACCGGGCGGAACCGTTCGGCGCCGGGATCCTGACAGACAAAGCCCCGCTGTACCGACAGCATGCGGGTGTTGTCGATCATGAGATCAACGCTATGATGGGTATGGCCGAACAGCCAGGCCGCCGGTTTCCACTCGCGAATTTCAGCGTGCAAGTCCGACGCAAAGGCCGGAGATAATTTGCCGCTGCGGAACTGAGGATCAATGCTGTCCAGAATGGGAGCGTGGTGTGTGACGATGATGATGGTCGCCCCATCGCCTTCGGCGGCACGGATCGCCCCGACCTCCCGCGCCAGCCACTGGCGGCTTGTCTCGTGTAGTTGGCGGGCGTGGGCGGGCAAGAAGCGATCGCCCTTCCATTGGATATGCGTATGGTCGTTCAGGTCAGCACAGTCCAGCATTGCCTGTTCGACGGTCTCGGCACCGTTGAGGGCGTAGTCGGTCCAGAGCGTGCAACCGAGAACATAAAGGCGACCGGCCGGCAAATCATAGGTTGCCTTCTCGTTCTCAAGGAAGGTGACCCTTCCGTTTGTAGCCCCGGCCCCGGCCCGCAGATCCGACACGATGGCGTCCATGTCACGTCCGGTATATGACTCGCGATTGCCCATGACGCAGACGACGGGTGCGCCGACGTAGGATGATACCTTGTCAGTATAGGCGATGCCCCGGTCTTCCAGGTCTATGTCGCCAGCCATCACCACCAGGTCGATGGACTGGCCGGCCAGGTCGTCGAGGAGTGGGCCTATTTCGGGGTGATCTGGAATTGCCCTGCGGGCGTCGCGCAAGGCGAACCAATCGTCACCTGAATGGGTGGGAGATTCGAATTCGTTGTGGATGTCGGACATGACGGCAAGTCGAATCATTAGATCTCCTTCTCATTAATTATGTTCGGTGTTTTATTTCATTATTGTATAGGTGTCATCCATGAATATTGATTTTTCTTTTAAATACCACTGCCCATCAAGTTTAGTAAATTTATCTTCATAGCGACAAACGGTTATTATCACCTGGCTGGCATCTTTTGGTGCTGCATCTACATCCAAATATGAAAAGGCGGTAGCCTCATCACCATTTACTTCTATAACTGGGCACGTTATTTTGTGACGTAAATATTTCACTGCTGATTTCATTACTTGAGTATAGTTAAAGAACCATTGACGTATTTCTTCATGCCCCGAATATTTACCAGTCTCTTCCCAATTTATTATCAAGGTCGCATTGGGATGGAATACGCTCATTATATTATCAATATTTCTTTGATCCACAGCATGGCAACAGCGATAAAGTAACTGTTCGATTTCTATTATACTTTTATGCATAATTCATAGCCTTTTTCGAATCATTGAGTTGTTGACGCCGAACGTTAAGTTGAGCAGTTTTTTTCTGTATATTTCCGTTTCTCGGATAACACCCATGCGGTATCAAATATGACATGGTTTGGCAACCTTCTTCAATGGCTGACGCACCCCCAACTGATTTTGCCAGGCATGTTGAAAAAGTCATTAATGAGAACTACCCCCAGTGGAAATGCCGCTTGGAGTCCCCCTCCAGCATGACCTGTGGTGAAGTGAACATCGGACTTGAGAACCTCCGGCATTCAGTTCTATTGGGGAAAAGAATAGGGAGCTACTTACAAATCGGGCCAATGGGTGTTCCAGGGCCGGATCTTTTCATAGGCCCTTGCCGCCTGGAGCACCAGGGCGTCTCCATGGCGGGGGCCAATGATTTGAAGCCCCACCGGTGTCGCGTTTTTGGTCAGCCCGGCAGGCACTGAGGCGGCCGGATGGCCGGAAAAGTTAAAGGGGTAGGTAAAGGCCACTGCACCCAAAAGGGGGATCGGGTGGCCGTCAATGGCGACGGGAGGCGGCCCGTTCGCGGCAAAGGCACTGGTGGGCATGGTGGGGGTCAACAGCAGGTCCACTCCCTGGAAGAGATCCATGAGCTGTTGGTTCAATCGCCATCTCAGGGCCTGGATGGAGGAGAGTTCCTTTATTGACATCCCTTTGGCCTGGTCAATCGCGGCCACGAGGCTTCGGCCCATCTTCTCCCTGTTTCTTTCAAGGTGTTTACCCAGTTGGGCATAAATATCCGTACAGATAAGACGAAGCCAGGCATCCCCGGCGTCGGGCAGGGCCACGGTCCTTAACTCAACCGTGTGGCCCATCTCTTCAAATGCCTGGACCGCCTTTTCCACCCGGGCCATCACATTTTTTTCCACCCGGGCATATCCCAGATCCGGGCTGAATGCCAGGGTCAGGTTCTTGGGCAGATCATCCAGGGTTTTCAGGTAGGCATGTTCGGGCCGGGGCAGGGAGTGGGGATCGCAAGGATGATGCCCGCTGGTGCAGTCCAGATAGAGGGCCGCATCCGTAACTGAGCGGGTTAGCGGCCCCAGGGTTTCCAAGGCGCTGAAACTTTGATAACAACGAGGACCCAGGGGAATCCTGCCAAGGGTCGGTTTCATGCCAAAGCACCCTGAATAGGCGGCGGGAATCCGGATGGACCCCCCGGCATCTGATCCGGTGCACAGGGGAACCAGGCCGCCTGCAACGGCTGCGGCGGATCCGCCACTGGATCCCCCTGGGGTGAGGTCAAGGTTCCACGGATTTCGGGTGGTGCCGTGGAGCCGGTTTTTGGTGAAACCGGTAAACCCGAACTCCGGTGTGTTGGTTTTTCCAACCACAATGGCGCCGGCTGCCCTGAGTCGGGCCACCTGGACGGAATCCCGGGTGGCCACATTGTCTTTAAAGGGAACGGAGCCAAAGCTTGTGACCATCCCGTTCACATCTTCCAGATCTTTTACGCCCAAGGGAATACCCGCCAGGGGGCCGAAGGCGTGTCCCCCAGCCATGGCCTCGGTCATGGACCTTGCCTGGTCCAGGGCCCTTTCCGGGTTAAGGGCGATAAAGGCATTCAACTTGGGATTCACAGCATCCATCCGACGGAGGGTGGCCTCCATCAGTTCCAGGGGCGACAGCTCCCCGGCGGCAATGTGTTGAACAAGCTCCCATGCCGGTTTGTGGCAAATGGAATCCATGTTAGAGAAGCATCAGTGCCAGGGAGATCACACCGCCGCCCCAGAGCAGGGCAACCACGCAGTAGCCCATGATGTCTCGGATGCCGAGACCTGCAATACCAAGCAGGGGAAGGGCCCAAAAGGGCTGGATCATGTTTGTCCAGGC
Organism: Desulfobacterium sp.; assembly: GCA_016342325.1. Lineage (GTDB taxonomy): Bacteria > Desulfobacterota > Desulfobacteria > Desulfobacterales > Desulfobacteraceae > Desulforapulum. Next base: position 6,843 of record JAEINR010000094.1, on the reverse strand, counting down.
ATCACCCCAGGCAATGGCCATGGCCGCTTTCCCAAGGGGAACCCCCAGTGCTTGGGCTGCCGGCATGACAATGGGGCCTTGAACTGCCCATTGGCCGCCGCCGGAGGGGACAAAGAAGTTGACGATGCCTGCGCTTAAAAAGGTGAAAAACGGAAAGGTCATGGGGGTGGAAACCTGGACAAACCACTGGCTGATGGAAGCGGCAAGACCCGAATGCACCATCATGCCCATGATGCCGGCATAGAGGGGAAACTGGAGCACGATGCCCCCGGTGTTCTTGATGGCTTCATTGGCTGCCTTTAGAAAATTGGCCGGGGTGCCGTGGAGCACAATGCCTGCAAAAAGAAAGATCATGTTCACGCTGTTGAGTCCCAGGCTGCCGCCATGGGTAAAATAGTAGACAACATAGGAGAAGCCAAACAGTCCCAGCAGCATGGAAACGACCTTGCTGTTCTCAATTTTTTCGGCCGGGGTGGTTCCAGGGTGATCCTCGGTTACCTCGGCCCTCTCCCCAAGCAGGGACGGGTCGATCTCAACGATATCCTCCGGGTTTGGTATCATCATCTTGTTGATGATGGGAAGGGTTACCATGAGCACCAGGCAGATCAGAAGATTTTGCCAGGCAAAAATCGTCTCGGTTACGGGAATGACTTCTCCCCCGGTAATTTGTGACATGAAATTTTTAGATGCCTGGGCCACCTTCAGGGGGATGGAACCCGAAAGCCCGGCATGCCAGACAATGAACCCTGAGTAGGCTGACGCCACCAGGAGACCATAGTGGATGCCCTGGATCCTTTTTGCCATCTGCTTTGCCAGGAGGGCCCCCACAATCAAACCAAAGCCCCAGTTGATCCAGCAGGCAACCATGGCAAAAAAGGTGGTCACCATGATCGCCTGGTTGGGTGTGGAGGCAAGCTTTGAGAGAGATATTAATATGGATTCCACCGCCTTTGTTTTTGCCAGGGTGTGGCCGGTGACCAGGACCAGGACCATCTGCATGGCAAAGGCGAGTAGTTTCCAGAACCCCTGGCCCCAAAATTTCACCATATCAACCGGAGACTGACCCTGGAATATGATGCCAAAGACAAACACGGCAAAGGTGAGAATCACGGCAAATAAAAAAGCATCCGGCAACCATCTTCGAACAATCTTACTAAACGATCCAGCAATAGACTTTACCATCGATACCTCCTGATTTAGGTTCTTAGCTTTGATCCCCTTCGGGCATGGCGTGACTTCCTTCAGTAACGGTTCTCATGTTTCCTACTCCATGGTGATGGCGCCCCTGGGACACTCCACTGCACAGATACCCCATCTCTTGCCATCGTCCAGATCAATTGTTTCGGCCCCCTTTGCCCGGAAAATCGTGCCCTCGGAGCAGAAGATCTTGCAATTGTCACCCCCGTTGCAATATCCGCACTGGTAACACCGGCTTGCCTCGGCCAGGGCGTTTTCCCCGGAAAAAGTTTTTTCGATCTCCCCAAAGGAACCCATGGCGCTGTCCAGGGTGGCGGTTTCAGGGATTTGCCTCAAAGCGGTCTTAAAGTAATCCCGGTTGATCTCTTCGGGGCTCACCACCTGGCGGCTTCTTTCGCTCCGTGCTCCCAGGAGATAGATCTCCATGGAGAGATTGTCTCCGTTGCCTGTCCGGCAGGTTTCCAGGGTCTCTTCAATGGGCCCCCGTCCACCTTCCATATAGGTGTGGAGGGCAATGGCCGCCTGTTTGCCCGAGGCAATGGCGTCGGCCACACTGTGGTTCTGGTTTACAGGGTCTCCGCCGAACAGCAGGAGCGGGTCCCTGAAACTGAGGGTGAGGTGGCTGAGCTTCATCTCCCGGACATTCTTCCGGGGCGCCCACGCTTCATGGACACGGGTATCGATGCTGTCCCTGACCCGGGAGAGGCCTGGAGCGATGAAAATGCCTTCATAGGTTCCCTGGGCTTCTTTTATGAATTCCGGGGTCAGGGCATGGTTGGTATGAAGGGTGACACCCATGGAGAGTATCCTGTGGATCTCCTGGTTGAGGATCTCCTTGGGCAGGCGATGGGAGGGAATGCCCCACCTCATGGCCCCGCCCGGCTCTGCTGTTTCTTCAAATATTTCGCAGGCGAAACCCAGAAGGGTGAGGAAATATGCGGCAGAAAGCCCGGCCGGGCCTGCTCCCAGGATGGCCACCTTTCGGGTGTTTGACGTGAGGGGCTTGAGCCCCGACTTTAATCCCAAAGCAAGGGCGGTATCGCCCACAAACTGCTCCAGGGATTGGATGGCCACCGGGGAATCCTGAAAGGCCCGGTTGCAGGCGCCTTCACAGGGATGGAAGCACACCCTTCCGCAGGTGGAGGGAAATGGCGTTTCCTGCATCAGGGTTGTGAAGGCGCCCGGGATATCACCCGATGCCACCTGATGCTGGATTTTCGGGATGTCGTTGCCGGCAGGGCAGAATGCGCTGCAGGGTGCGGTTCGATTCTGGAAGCCCGGCTGGGCAAATCGCAAGGAATCGGTCGTGTTGAGACGGGACGAGGCATTGGACGTTGGAATAAAGAGTGGTACCGGATTTTCAGGTCTGCCCCTCGTGGGAATAGGGGCATCTTTCAGGTCGGTTTTCATGGTTCCTCCCCGGGTGGCAAGCTGTTGCCGTTATAAATGTTTGCACTCGAATTTGGGATCTATCGATATGCGAAGCGCTATAATCAAATATGTCTGGCCGCGTCCTATACTCTCATGGCGATCGGATGATCAGGTTTGCGAACATTGTTCTCTGTAAAAACATCCTCCTTGGCAATCCTCAAATGGGCTTCAACCGGAGCCCCCTGCTGTTCCACACCAAACAGGGGAAAGGGTTGCATATGATAACTGCCTGTTTACGGGCCTTGTTCCATATGCCCGCAGGGTTTTGTAAAACTGAAAATAGTTAATTTTGGTGGAACTTTATGGGGTGTGATTTGAAAAGTCAAGAAAAAAACATAGGGGGTAAGGGGGTGTTTACCAGGGACCGACTCCTAGGATCATTTGGGGGTAAAGACGATGACAAGGGCTTTGGCTGGAACATCAATCGCCCTCAGGGCATGGGAAATGCTGGAATCAAAGTAGATGCTGTCTCCTGCTTCCAGGATTTGTGAGGTCGTGCCCCCTTTGAATTCCAACCGGCCTTCCAGGATAAAGAGAAATTCCTCTCCCTTGTGGTTGTTGTAGAAGTGTTTGCTCTCTTCATGGGGTGCGAATTCCACGATAAAGGGCTCCATGTGCTTGTCATCCATGGGATAGGCCAGGGATTCGTATCGATAGCCGATTTCGGAATAGTCGTGGTCGTGGTGGGAGAGTTTCTTAAGGCCGTGGCGCTCGTCCTTTCTCACCACGACAATGCGCTCTTCACTTGTCTGGTCCTGGAAAAAATGGCTTATTTTGACCCCCAGGGCCTTGGAGATTTTGATCAGGGTCGCAATGGGCGGAGCCGCAATATTGTTTTCAATCTGGGAAAGCTGGGGTTTGGAAAGACCGGTTCGATCGGAAATCACCTGGAGGGTGAGTCCCTGCTGTGTTCTCAGCCCCCTGATCTTTTTCCCCAGGTTAAGTGCTGCAACCTCGTCTTTTACGTTCAGATCCATCCGGTGGGTCCTTTTTTTTAATTCAAACAGCCTGTTTTTTAGCATGGCCGTGTCGTCAAGACAATACCCAAGTCAGACCTTTAAAAATAATGCCCCATAATCAATGACCCATAATCATAGATAAAAAGCATACTAAAATAGGTGCTGCTGTGAACTCCATTTGGAATCACAGGTACTGCAAAAAAAAGGGGGGTGAGAACCTATCATCACGGTGCTTTGTATTTCCATGGAGCAATGGGATAACTTTCATGCCATTCAAACGCCTTAAAAACAGGAGAATGAGTCAAGTGTGTGAGACAAATTATTACGGTCATCTTTCGCCTTTCGCTGATTTTTCGCTTTACGATGCTCTTTGGCTTTACGATACTCTTGGGATGCGACGGCGATAAACAGGACCCGGTGTTTGTCCGTGATGGGGATGTCGTCGCGGTCAACTTTATATCGGATGTGCAACCTATCCTGGCAACCAACTGCCTCCGGTGCCACTCCATTACCAAAGCAGGGGGGGAGCGCAACGGTGCACCATTGACGGTCAATTTCGACACCTACGAAAATGTCGTCAACCTCGCCGACCGGGCCAATGCCCGGATTCAGTCCGGTACAATGCCACCGGGGGGCGGAATCCCGGATTCCGACCGGGTGGTTTTTAGTCCAACGTAGAAACCCTGGCCCTCAGGGCCAGGTCAGAGTGCAGAGGCTTTGCCATCTGTACGACTCAATGTTACTCAATGATCAAGTTGTCGCCACAACAAATGATCAAGGAGTAACAAATAAGCCGATTTCGAAAGCTATCACAAACGATATGGCATTGCCAATATCATATCGTGTGGGTTCCCAAATACCGGTATAGGATTTTGAATGGGGCAATTGCAAGCGAGGTGGGTAATCGTATAAGGGCATTTTCAGAGCAAAAAGGGTGCGAAATTGTTGAACTGAATATTCAGATCGACCATGTCCATCTTCTTGTGATGGTTCCGCCCAAGGTCTCGATATCAGATTATGTGGGCACGATCAAAGGGAGAAGTGCAATAAGGGTGTTTAATAAATTCAAGAAATTAAAGGACAAACCCTATTGGGGTAATAAATTTTGGTCCAGAGGGTACTGTGTAGATACGGTAGGACTGGATGCGGATATGATCCGAAAATATGTAAAACATCAAGAAAGAAAAGAACGGCGGGCTGAAGAAGGGGATTTGTTTAGATAATGATAAAAATGTGGCGACAACTTTCCTTGCCCCCTCAGGGGGCAAGGCAGACTAATCCCCTTAAAGGGGTAACCCCAAAGCCTGGCCCTCTGGGCCAGGATATTTACATACCGTCTCCTTAATCAGGAAGATCATTTAGTTGATCTTGCCATCCGCCCGGGGGCCAGCCTGTTCACCCAGCAGGGTGAAGACGACGCATTGGAATTCTTCGGCCAATTGCTGATCAGCCGGACTTTTTTCGATCGACTGTTGGTGGGCACAGGGCTTTTGTATCATTCGGATTCTTCCAACGAAATTAAAACAAACAAGGATGATGACGAATCTTTTGCCGTACAGGGGATGATGGAATACAGGATTTGTCCCACCCTTGCCCTTGGTGGAGATAAGCGCCAACGTGTCCGGTTATGGCTCCGATAACCCCCAGGTAAGGGCCGGTTTGAAGTTGTTCACCCATCGCCATACCTTTGCCATTGTTTTGTCCAACACGCAATATATGAGTGCCGGCGGGGTGGTGAGTAATACGGAACATGACTTTGGAGACGCTGTGTTGGGTTTTACCATCACAAGAGAACTGACTTGGTAGGAGGGGGTATGCGACATTTTGTTATCATATGTATTCTTTTTTTGGCAGCAGGGGCTGGGTTTGCCCAGAATGAACCGGAAGAAATTGAGACCTTGGAGATCATCGAGATCGTTGAAGATGTTCAAGCGGTTGAGTCGGTTATTTTGGGGTTGCCCAAATACCAGTGGCTCCGTGTCTCCGGCCCCATCATATGGTGTCTGATGGTGTTGACCATTGCCACCCGGTATATAAAAAAAATCAAAGGCCGGGCTCGCCAGCTTTTGAAGCTGCACAAGGTCTTTGCTTATTCAGCCTTTTGTGGGGCAACCATTCACGGATTCCTGGGATTGTTTTTTTAGGCTATTATCTCTGGGGTTTGGGTTGTTTTGGCAAGATAATTAGAAAAACGCTTTGGTTCTGGCTTGTCCAGGTTAGGGAATCGGTTGGGGGGCGAATATAGGGTTGCTCCTCCAACCCATTTCCATGGATGGTCTATTGGTTGGTAAGTAAAACAGCTATACAGGGGGGTTCCCATGTTTAATCACAGGCAGTTTTTGAAGGTGGCCGGTATGGTGGCCGGCGTGCTGTTCGCATGGCCGATTCGCTGGGTAAAAGCAAAGCCCTTGGGGTTAAAGCTTGACAAGGTCGAAAAATTGAAAAATGTGGGGAGATGGGCCATCTTAAAGATAAAGATAAAGAAAAAGCCTGTTCTCTTTATCCGGACTTCGGAAGATACGATCCGGGCCTTGGATCCCACCTGTCCCCATAAAAAATGCCAGGTGCAATATAATGAAAAAATCAACCAGATTGTGTGTCCCTGTCATAAATCCAGATTCAATCCGGACGGTAAGTATTTAGACGGTCCGGCAAAAAAAGATCTGACAGCTTACAAGGCGTATTTAAGAAAGAATATGATCGTCATCGATCTGGATAAAGACCATTAAATTCAATGGGGGGTGGTTTCAGGTCTTTCAGGTTCAAAGGGTGGATCATCTCCAATAAACTTTGATTTTAATGGTAGCCCACTTGCTATATTTTTGATCATGTTGTATTTGAAATAAGTCCCGTTGTGGGTAATTAAATACATAACTCTTCCGGATAACATACAGCAGCAACATGCTACTCGGAAAAAAACTGGTGAATAACTGGTTGAGCATGAATCAAAGAATAACCCTTAGATATGAATGATCATTAATATGGAAGAAACGTATAATAAGGCCAAGCGAATTGCAACGTATGAGGTCATTCCAAACTGGACATCATTGGAAGCTTTAGAGAAAAGTAGATTGTTTGAAACGGCATATTTTTGGGTAGTTTTTGTTCCTTTATGTACGAACTTTCTAATAGATTTTCAAGATAAAATTTCGATAAATATTTTTAATATTCAATGGAATTTCAATTTCAGAGCTCCTGACATCTGATAATTTGAAATGCAATTTATGCCGCCCGAAATACCAGGCGAAGGTCCGTT
>JAEINR010000093.1 GCA_016342325.1 Desulfobacterium sp. | reverse complement strand
CGCTATGGCTCAAACTAAAGAGACATAGGATCAGAAGCAAATTTTACGCCAACCGTTATTTGTGGCAATAGGAAAAACCCTATCAACGGTGTACCCAAAAAAAGGGCGCGGGACGGACCTGAATAAATTTCTATTCAAGGCTGTCACCCCCGAAAAAGGAGGTTCCCATGAACTCCTGGCAGAAACTGTTCCAAGTAACCATGACGGCCTTGGCCATAACACTACTCTTGTTCCTCTTGCCGCTCCATGCCGACCAGGAAGAATTCCTTGCAAACGACTTTTTTGAGACCTATGACGGTGAATTCAGGGACCGGGATCTGGAAGAAAGGGGGATGGCAAAACAGATCGCTGCGGCGTCGGCAACCGACATCCTTGAAAAGACCCGAACCGGAAAAAAACTAAACCGCTTCAAGCAGTCCATGATCAACCGATTCAAATTCGAATACAGGAAAAATTTTGACACTGGCGACGCCTCCACTGCCCTTCCCGGGAAATTGTCATCAGAATCAGAGGATTCGGAAATCAAGCCCCGGGTAATTTCGTTTTCCGGGAAACTCGATGACAATGCAACCCCTGTGTTAGAGCTCAACGCGAGGTTTGCTCCGGTTTCCATATCAACTCGATTTGATACCCTTGACCACGAGTTAAACTGCGAGATCATAAGCAGGTCCCTCAACCAGATCATGGGGGCAAGATACGGCATCGGCTTTACTTCAGACGGATCTAAAACAGAGGCTGTTTTTAAGCTGAAGTTTGAATTTTAATCCCTTGCGATAGAGCCATGGACGATCGAGAATTCCAGATGCTACTTGATTTAATGGGTCTCTCTTTCCCGGGGTACAGAAAGGGGATCGACTGGAGAGTCCATGACCTCCACGGCGATCCCCCGGATGAACGTTTTGACATTATCTTTCTGAGAAACAGCATTCTCATGTACTGCAACGAAGAATTAAAGGCGAGGGTGTTCCAACGGATCATTTCCTCCCTTGCCAACGAAGGGTTTCTCATCAAGGGCTCCCACGAGCAACTTCCCAGGGAGGCCCTGAAATTCCAGCCCTGTTTCGACTCTCCCTATATCTTCAGGAAAACGTGAACTTTCAATTTTCGATCTTGTTCACGGCAAAGGCCTGGCCCCAGCTTTCGATAAGCCTGCGGGTCCGATTCCTGAGACGATTTGATACGATATGTGCCAGCTGCTCCATGAAAAAATAACCAAGGTGAATATCGGCATCAAACAGGGTCTTCAGATCCCGGGCAGGCAGTGCCAGCAACCTGGTTGGTGCAGAGCAGATCGCCGTCGAGGTGAGGATGCCCGGTTCTATCATGGCCGACCATCCGAAGATCTCTCCCCCAGTGATGGAATCCACCACGATATTTTTTTCAATGGTTTCGATCCGGCTCTGGAGGGACTCTTCATACTTAATCTCGGTTTTCAGGATTCTGTCCCTGACCATGATGCTCAACTCCACCTCGCCGTCCAGGACACCGTAAACCGCCGTGGCAATATCGCCCTCACTAAAGATCCTCTGCTTTGAATCAAACTCCATAATCTCACAGCACTTTGCAATCCGTGAGATCATTTCCTCGGAAACCTTTGAAAAAACGGAAAAACATTTAACCAGGTCATTCGTTACCATGGAACCTCCTCCTCCCGTTATTTTCACATCTACTTTGACGGAAAAACCTAAGACGTGGACGCGGATCAATGGATGGATGGGTTTGAGTTCTGTGGATTTGGGATCCCTTACACTGTAACACACTTGCACTGTAACACACTTGCTGAATCAGGATCTGCACATACCCGGTAAAGAAGACCAGGAGAAGATTCAGACAACCACAGAACTCATACCTTGAATATAACACCGGAACCGCTTTTTGCAACGTTTTGATGTATAATCAGGCCAAATTTTTTACAAACTGGCCGGCCGCCATGATTCCCTCTTCGTCAACGACCCGGATGGTCTGGGAGCCGACAACGGCGATGTCCGCCTTTCCTTTAAGGAACTCCACATCAGAACGATCCTTTACGCCGAATCCCACGGCCAGGGGAAGCTCAGTCATCTTCCTGCACCGGGCAAGATATTCCCCAAGATCGCTTGCAAATTGGGTCTCTTTTCCGGTAACGCCCTTTCGAGCCATGCAGTAGACAAAGCCCTGGGTCTGGGAGGAAAGATAGGCCATGCGCTGGTCCGTGGTCGTGGGGGAGAAGATGTGGATGGGACAGAGCCCTTCCTTCTCCATGGCAGCAATATAGTCCTTCCCCTCTTCCGGGGGAAGGTCCGGCACGATGGCACCCTTAAGGCCGATTGCAGCCATTCTTGCGGCAAAATTTTCCACACCGTACTTGAACAGGATGTTGTAGTAGGTCATGAAGAGAAACGGGATGTCAAACCGTGCGGCCGCCTCCTGGGCAAACTCAAAACAGCGCTCCACACGTGCTCCCCGGTCAAGGGCCTTCTGGTTGGCACCCAGGATCACCGGTCCGTCCGCCATGGGCTCTGAAAACGGTATCTGGAGCTCCATCAGGTCAACTCCGGCCTCAACCATCTGTTCGACCATGGCCATGGAATCGTCAAAGCTTGGATATCCCATGACGATATGGGTCATCAGGAGGATCTCCTTACTCTTAAGCCGTTCTTTGATATAGTTTTCAAGCATGATACTCACCTGCCTTTTCCATGATGAACTGTTTCCAGGAGGGATCGCCAATGGCATCGGCAATGGTGAAGATATCCTTATCCCCCCTGCCCGACTGGTTGATGATGATGATGTCGTCCTTGGACAGGGTGGGCGCCTCCTTGAACGCCTGGGCAAATGCGTGGGCCGACTCCAGGGCCGGAATGATCCCCTCTTTCACCATGGTGAGTTTCAAGGCCTCGATCACCTCGACATCGGTTGCCGCCTCAAACCTGGCTTTTCCCTGGTCATGCATCTGGGAGAGGATGGGGGATACCCCCACATAATCCAAGCCCGCCGCAATGGAGTGGGTCTCCTTCATCTGACCGTCACTGTCCTGGAGGAAGTAGGTCTTGTAGCCCTGGGCCACGCCGACGCTTGCGTCATCAGCGCAGAGCCTGGAGGCATGCTTTCCCGAAGAAAGACCATGGCCTGCGGCCTCCACCCCGACACACTCCACCCCATCGTCGGGAAATCCTGAAAAGATCCCCATGGCATTGGAGCCTCCCCCGACACAGGCATAGACCCGGGTCGGAAGCCTTGATTCCGTCTCCAGGATCTGTTTCCTTGCCTCCTTGCCGATGATGGACTGGAAGTAGCTCACCATCTCGGGAAAGGGGTGGGGACCGCAGGCCGTTCCAAGAACGTAATGGGTGGTGTCCATGTGGGAGACCCAGTCCCGGAAGGCCTCGTTAATGGCATCCTTGAGGATCCTTGTCCCGTCGGTCACAGGCACCACAGTCGCCCCCATCTGCTCCATCCAGAACACGTTGGGCCGCTGGCGCTTCACATCCACCTCCCCCATGTAGATGGTGCAGTCAAACCCGAACTTGGCAGCCATGGTGGCAGTTGCCACCCCGTGCTGGCCCGCCCCGGTCTCGGCGATCACCCGGGTCTTACCCATGCGCTTCACAAGAAGGCCCTGGCCCATGACGTTGTTGGCCTTGTGGGCGCCGGTGTGGTTGAGATCCTCCCGCTTAATGTAGATTTTTGCCCCCTGGAAATAATGGGTAAGGTTTTCGGCATAGGTCAGGGGCGTGGGCCGGCAGGAATAGGAGGCCATGAGATCGCTATACTCCTGCCAAAAGCCGGGATCCTTCTTCAGCTTGCGAAACTCAGCCTCCAGTTCGTCAAAGGTTACCGTAAGAATCTCGGGCACAAAAGCCCCGCCGAACGTTCCATAATACCCCCTGTCAATCATTGGGATACCCTCCTATGGTTTGGGAAAATGAAAACCTGTCGGTGCGGCAGAATATCTGGGAATAAATCCCGCTCTCCACACCAGGAAAATTAAGCGATCGCCTCACCCCGAGCACTGCCTCACCGGCGTTGATGCCAAGAAGGCTTGCCCGGGACTCGGACAGAGTAACGATCTTAAAGGTCTGCCTGCCGCTCAGGGGCTTAAGATAAAAGCGATCCCACACCACCTGGGCAAGGGAGGCTTTTGAAAGTTCCATGGTTTCGATGCCGGCAAAAAGGATCTTGTCCAGGAAAAAATCCTCCACAAGAACCGGCTCTTTTTTGGCAAGGGTCAGCCGGGAAAACAGATACGCCTCTTTTCCGCCAAAGGGATTCTCTCCATCATCAACCACCTCAACCAGGCGGATGGGATCGAGGATCCTCACCTCGGTTGCGATCCCCTGTTTCTGAAACGCAGACGAGGTGCCTGCCAGGGAAAAGAGATCAACCTCACTCTCCTTTTCCAGCACAAAGGTGCCGGAACCACGCTTTCTCTGGACCAGCCCCTTTCGAACCAGCACATCAATACCCTGGCGTGCCGTGGGCCTGCCAATGCCGTAGGTGGCGGCAAGGGTTGTCTCGGGCGGGATCTTGGCTCCCGGCGCAAACTCGCCGGACCGGATGGCCGAGGTCAAAATCTCGGCCAGCTGGTGGTAAAGGGGGATAGGGGATTGCGGATTCAACATGAAGCGCTCCAATCGTGTGTCAGTAAAAACCCATTTCAATGGCGCTATTCAATCGTAGACTTGTCAAGTTGTCAAGACATTTTAACAACTATATCTATTTCTGGTTTGTCAAAATGGCTATATCTATTGGCAGATGTAGCGATACCCCACCCCATGAACGGTAATAATGGTCAACGGCTGGGCGGACCTCCCAGCCCACGTCACAGCCGCTCTTTTCCGGCATCATCCATGTTTAAATTTTGTTCGGTTTTGCGTAACATAAACTGTCGAATTATTCGGCTGCGGGCAGATATTTCATGTACTTATCAACTAATCTGTCAATGGTTCCATCAGCACGGAGTTTTTCCAACGCTGCTTCGTATTGTGGCAGATATTTAAGGTATCGGGATTTTTTGGAGATAGGGGCATACAGGTCTTCCTCATGTATGACAGCGGCCATGAATATATCAACCCTGCCTTTCCTGGCGGCATATTGGAAACGCTTCCCATTTCCCATTTTTCTGGCTTCAAAGGTAATACCAATTTCTTTGAAGATGATGTCAAGAACTTCGGGAATAACTCCCGTGGGTGTATCTCCTTTTTCCCCATGGTGAGCTTCAGGGTCTCGATCACCTTGACGTCGGTGGCCGATACCAAGGTGAAATAGGCATCCCGGGGGTATTCATTTTTATGTCCCGGGCTTGTCCGCTTTATCGTGAATCTCCGGATAATGGGTCTTGATGCATTCCGGGCAAATGCCGTGGCTGAATTTGGCATGGGAATGTTCATGGAGATAGGTTTCGAGTTGTTCCCAATAGCCTTGGTCGTCCCGTATCTTTTTGCAGTGGGCACAGATGGGGATGATCCCCCTCAGGGTTTTAATTTCATCCAATGCCAACTGAAGCTTTTTATTCCGGGCTTCAAGGTCTTTTTTTAACCGACGCAAGCTGATGTGGGTTTCCACCCGTGCCAACAACTCTTCGGTATGAAACGGTTTGCAGATATAGTCGACCCCTCCGGCGGAAAAGCCCTTGACCTTGTCGGTCACGTCGCTCAATGCACTGATAAAAATAATGGGAATCTCTTTGAGTAAGGGGTCTGATTTGAATGCCTCACAAACCTGGTAACCACCCATATCCGGCATGATAATGTCTAACAAAACGAGATCAGGGAGTTGTTTTTGCGCCGCTGTTAAGGCGATTTTTCCGCTCAAGGCCGGACGGACGGTGTAGCCCTCTTTGCCCAGGGTCTCCACCAGAACACTAAGATTCTCCTTGGTGTCATCAACGACCAGGATATCGCCTCGGGGTATACTCATTCGCTCACTCCTTGTTTCTTCTTTTTGATCAGGGATAAAATTTTTTCATATTCGAAATCCGATGCCCATTGTTGTAATGTCAGGGCAAGCTTTGGAGCATGATCTTTGATCGCCCGGATGGCCGAATCAATGGCGGCCATATTCGCGCAGGATACGGCCTCTTCCAGGTTTTTTGTAAGGGAGTCCGAAAGGGACGACATCGCTTTTCGTCCCTCGTCTGATCCGTCATATCTAATTGATTCCCCATGGGCTTTCGTGGTCTTTTCAGGTGGTTGAGTTGTTCTATCCACCCTCCTGGGAACCGCTGTCTGTCTCAATGGGGCGGCAATAGAATCGGCAGATTCGGCCGGCATCATCTGGGGGGCCTTGATCCTGATATTAAATAAAAACAGGGATCCTTTGTCGACCTGGCTTTCCACGTGAATATGGCCGCCCATGAGTTCAACCAACCTGCGGCTGATGGTCAGGCCGAGACCGGTTCCTTCCTTGGCCCGGCGCCCGATTTCGGTTTGTTCAAAGGCATCAAAGATTTTGATAAGTTCCCCGGGGGAAATTCCAGCACCGGTATCCGCCATTTCAAAAAAAAGTCGCTGGGGGAAACCCGGCCCAGGGGGGGCTGAACCCCTCGCCTGGACGCTTACAAGAAGGGAGATACTGCCTTTCCGGGTAAATTTAAATGCATTGTTCAACAGGTTGATGAGAATTTGCCGCAGTTTTACCGGATCTGCTGTAACAAATTGGGGGACACGGTCTTCCCGTTTAAATACCAGGTCAATGTGTTTGTTGCTATCCCAGATTTGAAACATATCTTCAATCTCTTTGAGCAGACCGTGGAGGTCAAAACAATATTCCTTGAGCATGACCTGGCCTGTTTCGATGGTGGACAGGTCCAACACTTGATTGATCATCGCCAGCAGGTGCTCACCGCTTTGACGGATGGTGTTCAGATACTCTTGTTCATGGTCGGAAAGGGTTTTAATCCGGGTCAGAAGGTCGCTGAACCCCAGGATGGCATTGAGGGGAGTCCGCAGTTCATGGCTCATGCTGGCCAGGAACAGGCTTTTGGCCTGATTGGCCCGTTCTGCCTCCATTCTGGCATCCTTGAGGGTGGTTTCATAATCATTGCGTTTTTCAATAAAATAGGAGACCGATTGGGCCATGCTCGCAATTTCATCCTTTCCTTCAATGGGAATCGGGTGGGGATCGCCATTTACCTGGGCTTTCATGCTCTGTTCAAGGGACAGGATACGACCGATGACCGATTGGCGGATGAACCATAAAATTAAAACGGCACTGGTGAGGATCATCATTGGAATCAGCCAAAAGAATTTTCCGATGAGGTCTATCTCCTTTGTTACCTGTCTATTTTGTTCCTGGATGGATGCCGAGACCTCGGAAAAGACCTGCTCGGTTTGTTTGACCAGGTCATCGGATAAAAATGTAATTTGCATTAGCCTGTCCTGGATGAGAATTTTTTGCTGCAAATGGATTCTTGTCAGGTGCAGCAGTCCCTTTTCTCCTTCACTATGGTGCTTCAGGGTTTCAAAATGACGCCTGTAAGCAATGGTATCAGAACGGTTCCGGGCCGTATCGATTCTTTTTTTTAATTCAAAAATCTGGTTTTTGGATTCTTCAAGCCGCTGGCTGTCTGGAATATTGGACATATCCCGTAACCGGCTAAAAATAAGAATAAACAAGTCCCGGATGCGGCGGGAGGCGGCTTCCGGGTCCGCCTCCTTTTCCATGGTGAGGGATTCCGATATCTGCCGCATATGAAGTGACAATTGAACCATTCGATGGGAAACTTCAATGTCCCTGTCGATCAGGCCCACCAGTGCCTTAAAATTCTCAAAAATGAGTTGAATCCGTGTGGATAGATTCTGGGTGCCGGGGTGGTTTGCCGATTTCAGCACAGAGATGAGGGCCTGGATTTTATGAAATTCCAGGGTGATGTTTTGTGAAAGCGATTCAAGGATGAGGGGGTTTTCGGAGAGCACCAGGGCAGATCCTTCGGAAATCAGCCCTTCGACTTCTTTGGCCAGTTTTGACGCAGCAATCAGCAGGGGAATCTGCTGGGTGGAAATGGTATGAAACAGGACGGCGGATTTGTCAAAATAGTGCTTGGCCACGCCATTGGAAACAAAGGCAACCAGGACGATCAAGGCAAGTCCCAAAGACACTTTAAGGGAAATGCCCGGGAAAATATGTTTACCTAAGATGATCATGGGGCCGTTTGTTTCCAATATACGGTATCAAGGGGGGTCATCGTCCCCCAGATACTCTGGTTGACTCCGCCCAGGTTTTTATCATAGGCCAAGGCAAAAAAGGGTTGAAAAATCGGATACACCGGCAGGTCATCCATGATGGTCTGTTGAAACCGTTCATACAATTCATATCGCTTTTCAGAGTCCAGGGTTGAGCCGGCTTCTTCCATCAGGGCATCCATCCTCGGATTTTTATACCCCTGGGTATTGGACCAGATAACGCCCTTGCGGATATTGGAGCTCAGGTAGGTCCGGTGAACCCCGATCATGGGATCTCCCCAGTTGAACACATCGTCTATGGTGATATCAAACTCCCAGTTGGCCACTTTCTGAATCCAGTCGCTCAGTTGTTCATGGTGGACAATAATAGTTTCGACCCCCAGGTTCCGCATCAGTATCTGACGCAGGTATTCAGTGAGTTTTCGGTTGTAACCGGCCCTTTCGGGCAGGTAGGTCATCTGGAAGGAAAGCCGTTTTCCGGTTTCATCCCGGGGGTAGCCGGCTTCGTCCAGCAGGCGGTTGGCTTTTTGGATGTCCTGGTCGTACAGATTCACCCGGGATGAATACAAGGGATTGTTGGATGAAATCGGCCCGGTCTCCATCACGGTTTCCCCTTTAAACATGGTGTCCACAATGAATTTTCTATCAATGGCATAGGCAATTGCCCTGCGAACCCGGATATCATTAAAGGGTTTGCGCTGGAGATTAAATGCCAGCCAATAGATGGGACCGATACCTTTGAAGGCGTTTTTAACCACGATAAGATGATCCAGGCTCCGCAAATGATTTAATTCATTTAAATCCTGAAAACTCACCATCATCTGGGTATCACCGGTTTCCATGCTCAAGCTTTCTTCCAGGGTATTGCGGATAATCTTAATTCTGATCCGATCCAGATAGGGGCGGCCCTTGATAAAAAAATCTTTGTTTTTTGTGAGAAGGATCTCTTTTCCCGGGACAAAGGTTTCCACCTTGAAGGGGCCGGAGCCGATGGGATGCATATTGGCGGGGTGACCGCTCACATTTTCCACCTGTTTGTATATATGCTTGGGAAGAATGGGCAAAAGGGCCGGTGACATGGCCAGTAAAATGGCGGGGTGCGGTTTGCCCAGGCGAATAATGACAGTGTGGGGATCAGGGGTGTCCACCCGTTCCACCGGGGCCATCATGGATTTGAAGGGGTGCAGCGCCTTTACCGTCATGATGGAAAATGCCACATCCGCGGATGTAATGGGGACGCCATCATGGAAAACCGCATGTTTGACCAGGTTCAGGGTTACGGATAATCCGTCTTTGGAAATTTCCCAATTTTGCGCCAGGTAGGGATGGGGATTCCATTGGGTATCAAACCGAAGAAGTCCGGCAAAGATCTGGGCACCGGGGAAGGCCGTTGCAAGTCCGGACTGAATGGCCGTGTTCAGGTGGGGAGGCGTTGAATAAAGGCTGGCCACAAGCTCTCCGCCCGGCCGGGGGACAAACCGTTTTGATTGATCGGCAAAGGCGGTGGGGGGCAGAACAAACAGGGCCAAAACAGCTGTGATGATATATGGGATGAATCGGTTCCTATACTTTATCTGCATCAACATGTTTTGCTCCTTTTTTCTGGGGGGATTCCCTTGCTGACCAAAGGAGGGCGTTGCCTGATCCTAGGAAAATGGTTTTTAAAGAAAAAATCTTAGTAATAACCATGAAGGGTCTAACGATTTTATCTTCATGCGCTTCATGGTAAAAAAAGACTGTGCGTCTTTCGATATATGTTTCGTTAATGATATTGTCTCGTACACTTACTACAGATGGCGGGGCAAAACAAATTAATTGTGCAGGGGACCTTGTTTGCAAAACCGGGGGAGAATCATCAACATCTCATCAGGTTGGGGGGCCTTTGACAAGGGCGTGAACGGACCTGCAGCCTAGGCGATCAGCAAAGCTGCCCTCAATGCAGTTACTGTTTCTTTTGCACCGAGATTAGGTCCAACACCATGATAAGTTCCCAATACTGATTTTTTGAGATTTCCGAGTACCGTGTTCACCCATTTGAATGAAGGCGGCTTAACTGCTTCTGGTCCACCTCCTATTTTGACAAGGCTACCCATAATATAGGCATGGCTGTGAATAGGTGGTGATCATTTTTTTTGTGTCGGGGATCGTGGTTGACGCCACACCCAGGGTATTGTAGAATTTGCTTTGGATTTAAATTAATTTTGAGACGACCCCATGGCCAGACGGAAACTGCAGCAGGAAACAGATATTCATCTAAAGCCAGCTGAACTTTATCTTGCACAGAAACCTACAGTAATCAAAACCATATTGGGGTCCTGCATATCCATGGTTTTTTATTGTGAACGACTGGGTATATCCGGTATAACCCATGCACAACTGCCCGGGGAATCCCATAGCGATCACTGCTATGACCATTGTCCTGATCCCTGCGGTTCAAAGGATCAGGCAAAACATCCGTTTAAATATGTGACCTCGTCAACCCAATATATGATTGAACAGTTCAAGGACCTGAAGATCAAACCCCATGAGATCAAGGTCAAACTGTTTGGCGGAGCCAATATGCTCAAAGCCATTCACTCAATAAAAACCATCGGTCAACAAAATATAGAGATCGCACATGACGTGATTCACCAGAATCATCTCAGACTCATTGCCGAAGATACCGGCGGAAACAAGGGAAGAACCCTTTACCTGTTTTCCCATTCAGGAGAAGTCCGGATATTTACCCATAAAAATTAAGTCCGCCCAAGCGCGACAGCCCGCCGGAGAAGTTCAGATGAAATTTATCTCCTGCGGGCTGTTCTCTATTCGCGTTCTGTCCGTTTATTTACCACCGGTTTGACGGGCAAAGAACTCAATATTTTTCAAAATCATCATCCAGGCGATCGTTTTTATCATCCTCATTCATATTCAGATGGATACCTTGGGTGGCTTCCTTTTGTTTGATTCTGGATTGCAACGAAGCCCCCCCCTTCCCTGGCATAACGTTTCCATGGGTTTGCCTTTTCCCGGACTGCCGGTGGGTTGCTAAAGAATCGGTTTGAGAAGATTCTCCTGCAATGTTATCCAGCATGCTGATCGCACTCTTCAACACCTCAGCCTGGGAGGCAAGCTCTTCAGAGGTAGCGGATAATTCCTCGGACGATGCCGCATTGGCCTGTATCACCTGATCCAGTTGCTGCATGGACAGATTGATCTCCTCTGCCCCGGTTTTCTGTTCATTTGATGCCGCATTAATCTCCTGGACAAGGTCTGCTGTTTTACGGATATCCGGAACAATCCGCTCAAGCATTTCCCCCGCCTGTTCGGAGATCTCCACACTGGACGATGAAATCGTGCTGATTTCACTAGCGGCGGTCTGGCTCCGCTCGGCAAGTTTCCTTACCGCATCCGCCACAACAGCAAATCCCTTTCCGTGTTCTCCTGCCCGGGCAGCCTCAATGGCCGCATTCAATGCCAGCATATTGGTCTGTCGTGCAATTTCCTCAATGATCTGGATTTTGTCGGCAATCTGCCGCATGGCTTCTACGGTCTTTTGAACTGCTTCCCCGCCCTTGATGGCATCCTCAGCAGCCTTGGTGCCAATATTCTGGGTCTGTTGGGAATTTTCCGAATTCTGGACAATATTGGCCGACATCTGTTCCATGGCAGCCGATGCCTCTTCTGCAGATGCTGCCTGTTCAGATGCTCCTTCGGCCATCTGCTGGGCTGTTGCACTCATTTCCTGGCTTCCTGCCGCCACATTATCGGCACTGCTGAAAATCATGTCCACAATTTGTCGCATATTTTTAAGCAGCAGAATGCTGACCACCACCCCCAACAGGATGGATACAATTGAAAGGAACACAACCCCGATCAGCGCTCCGTGTTCTTCTTCATTGGCCACTCTCATGGAGGTTTGGGTGAATTCTTCTACCGACAATAAAAATCCTTCCAGCTCCTCATTCAGTGCTTCCTCTTTGCTTTCAATCCCCTCGGCAAGCGCTTCTGCCCTTTGAAGCTGACCCGTCTTTAACAGCGTCACCAGTCCAAGAACCCCCTCCTCATATTGAGAATGTTTCGCTTTAATATCCTTAAGATGGGTGCGAACCATCTCAAATTCATTTCTTGCCCCAGCGGTTTGTGCCGCACTGTGGGCTCTGCCGGCAAGCTGCTCACCGATTTCAATCTCCCCATCAACCAGCTCAGTATACGCCATGAATTTTTCTCTGGCATGTTCCAGGTCGATAATTGCCCCAGGATTACGCTGAAGCATTTCGCCATGTCTGAACATCCGTTCAAACCATATGGCCTGTTGCAGCTGGTTGGTATTGATCTGGGTGATGATCATAGTCAGGGGCATGTCTTCTTTGGCAATCTGTTCAAGTTCGTTTCCGATACGGTTATTTTTTACAATGGAAAAAATAGAAGTGATCAACATCAAAAGAATCAAACTGCTAACCGTAGCAATCACCTGATTTCTCATACTGACTGTTCTTAACAGATCAGACCCTTTCAGTAGCAGCAAGATCATAACGAAAAACGATATTCCACCAATCACCAGCCATCCCCAGTAACTTGCCAGGAAGGATGCATTGTCGATCTCTTCTGTTGTATGACTCTGGACTGTTTTTCGTTTATCACCGGCTTTCCGACTGTCTTCCTTTTTTTCATAGGCATGGGACCCCTCGCTTTCAATTGAAGAACCGCCATGCCCGACCGCCCCACTGACTGTAGAGGAATTGCTTGTGGAAACGGTGTTGTGACCGCTTCCGGCCATGGCATTCATCTCTCTTTTGGGATTGGCTTCCACCCGGGTGAGGATCTGCATAACCGGATAATCGGGAAGCCATCTGGTCATGCCGGTACCCACATCATAGATGGCACCAACCACTTTTACCCGTCCGCTTTTAACCAGATTCCGGGTGGAAGGGCTTCCCATGAAAAGATCATCAATCCCCTGCCAGACATTTTCCTGGATGGCAAGCGGAACGATGGCATCCCCACCCAAGCCCGGATTTTGTGTCATGGCCCGTTTAACCGCCGGGATAATATTGTCCACAAGCGGCGGGATATTCAGTTCCAGGGCATGCCCGGTGCCATTGACCCCATGGGTGACAGCAGTGACGGCACCGCACTGGGTGTGGCCCAGCACAACTAACACTGGCGTGTTCACATGGGACAGTCCATATTCAATCGACCCGATCTCATCCGTGTCGCAGACATTGCCCGCCACCCGGATCACAAATAAATCCATGATACCGGCATCAAAAACCCGCTCCACCGGAACCCTTGAATCTGAACAGGTGATAACGGTTGCATAGGCATGGTTTCCCTGATTCTTGGTTCCGGCCTGGAGCAGGCGGGCGGTATCGGTTCTGGGATGAAGGGATTGTCCTTTGACAAACCGGCTGTTTCCGTCTTTGAGCAGTTTAATGGCCTCATCCGGCGAGACATTGGTGGATGCCATTGCACACGGTTGGCAAACGGCCAGCAGAACAAAAATATAAACAACTGCTTTTTTACATAATTCCATGACACCTCTCCCTTATGATGACTATCTGTGCAAAAGAACATCCCTTGCAATGGCCTCTAATGGCAGAATTTTATGGACGGCATTTTTTTTTATGGCCTCATTGGGCATGCCGAATACCACACAGGTTTTTTCATCCTGGGCAATGGTGTATGCCCCAGCCTCTTTCATTTCAAGCATGCCCCTGGCACCGTCATCTCCCATACCGGTCATGATAACACCCACACTGTTTTTCCCGGCATACCGGGCCGCAGACCGGAAAAGCACATCCACAGACGGTCGGTGCCTGGAAACCAGCGGACCTGTCTTAAGCGCCACATAATACCGGGCACCACTCCGTTTAAGCAGCATGTGCTGATTTCCCGGGGCAATAAGAACCTGGCCGGGCAATACGGTGTCATTATTCCGGGCTTCTTTGACATTGACCCGACACAGGCCGTCCAGTCTTTTAGCAAAGGCTTTTGTAAAATTTTCCGGCATATGCTGGACCACCACCATGCCGGGGGAATCCAAGGGAAGGGCTTCAATGAAAACCCTTAATGCTTCTGTCCCGCCGGTGGAGGCCCCCACGACAATGACTTTATCCGTTGTTTCAATCATGGCCCGGTTGGGATTGGCTTTTTCCAGGATCGCATCCGCAGTCAGTTTGGGTGCAACGATTCGGTAGGGTATAACTTTTTGTTTTTTGGACAGGGCAGCCGCCTTTATGGTGTCTGTAATCTGTATCCTGGATTCTTCAATAAACTGCCGGGTGCCCAGACGGGGCTTCTGGATAATTTCAACCGCGCCGTAGTCAAGGGCTTTCAGGGCTGTTTTTGTACCCGGTCCAGCCAGAGTCGAACAGATCACCACCGGTATGGGGTGCTGGGCCATGATTTTACGTAAAAATGTGATCCCGTCCATGCGGGGCATTTCCACGTCCAGGGTAATCACATCCGGAATCTGGCGCCGCATTTTAGCTGCTGCGACAAACGGGTCTGACGCCGTGGCCATGACCACAATGCCAGGGTCGGATGATAAAATTTCCGACAGGGCATCACGGACCAGTGCAGAGTCATCCACAATCAGTACGCTGATCTTCTTGTTCATTCATCATCCTTATCGTTCAATCTATTGCTTTTTTCTTCATGTATATGGTTGGCGCCACCGGTATCAGCGGATAATTCTGGCTTTGAATCACTTCAGAATGTCCCATGAACAGATATCCGCCAGGTCGTATTTTATCGCAAAGTTTTACCAGCAATTCATCCTGGGTTTTCTTGTCAAAATAAATCATGACATTCCGGCAGAACACAATATCCATATCCGGTTTGATATCAAACTGTCTGTCCATCAGGTTCAACCGTTTGATGGATACCATTTCCCTGAGTCTGGGTATAATCCGCACCATGTCATCTTTCCTGTTCCTGCTTTTAAGTAGATATTTTTTCCGCAGCCCCAGGGGTACCGAGAGAACTTCATCATGGGGATAAACCGCCTTGCGAAAGGCTGCCAGCACCTGGGGAGAAATATCAGTCCCCAGGATGGAAAATTTCAGGGCCAGCCGGGCATTTTGAGCGGCAAACTCAGAGACCACCATGGCCATGGTATAGGGCTCATGCCCTTTGGAGCAGGCGGTACACCAGATCTTTACCAACCTGGGCCTGCCCGGGGGAAGACCTTTTATGAGGGCAGGAAGCGCCTGGTTTTCAAGATAGGTAAAATGCCCGGGCTCCCGGAAAAAATCTGTTTTATTTGTGGTGATTTGGTTGATGAACTCGGGCAGCTCCTTTTCAATGCCGCCCGGGCTGAAAAGATAGTCACAATACTCTGTGTATGTTTTCATCTTCAAGCTGATCAGCCTTTTTCTCAGCCGGGACGCCACCATTTGTTTTTTTGAACCGGGCATCTTGATGCCCAGCTCAGAATGAATAAATCCCCCCAGCATCTTAAAGGTGCTGTCCGACATATGAAGACCTGTATGGATTGCAAGATAATCTTCAGTCATGGATTTTTTCAGCATCTATTTTTAATATTTTTCAAAATCTCGATCCAAGCCACTGTCATCATCCATATCATCATCCATGTCCAATTCAAGGCCGCCGCTGGTGGAACCAGCCTCGGAACCTGCCGGTTTTTTTCTATAGCTTGAGTCATCCTGTCGGACAGCGTTTTTTCTGGTCTTTTTGTGACGGTCAGGGCTCTGGTTTTTTTCCGATTCCTTGATCTTGAAAAATGAGATGGTTTCCTTTAACTGCTCTGCCTGGGCAGACAGCTCTTCGGCCGTGGACGACATTTCTTCAGACGCTGATGCATTCTGCTGAATCACCTGGTCCAGTTGCTGAAGCGCCTGGTTGATCTGATCGGCACCCGTATTTTGTTCCGCAGACGATGCATTGATTTCCTGCACCAGTTCTGCGGTTTTGCGGATATCCGGTACTATTTTGGTCAGCATTTTACCGGCATTTTCCGCAATATCCACACTTGTGGAAGACAGCTTGCTGATTTCACCTGCAGCGACCTGGCTTCTTTCTGCCAGTTTTCTGACCGCATCCGCCACCACAGCAAATCCCTTGCCGTGTTCACCGGCCCGGGCAGCCTCAATGGCGGCATTCAAGGCCAGCATATTGGTCTGGCGGGCAATCTCCTCAATAATGGATATTTTTTCAGCAATCTGTTTCATGGCCACCACGGTTTTTTCAACAGCCCCGCCACCTTTTTCCGCATCATCAGCAGCCTGGATGGAGATATTTTCAGTCTGCTGGGCATTGTCGGCATTCTGGCGGATATTGGCAGACATCTCTTCCATGGAGGCTGCAGCCTGTTCACCTGAGGCAGCCTGTTCTGATGATCCCTGGGATAATTCCTCGGCCGTTGAACTGAGCTCAATACTTCCGGATGCCACATTATCCGACGCATATTTGACATCGGTGATCACTTCATTAATCTTGTGCACCATGGTTTGAAGCGCCAGCATCAACTGTCCCACCTCATCCTTGCCCGGGATCTGGATCCTCACGGTCATATCGCCCTGGGACAACCGATCCGCCGCTTCAAGCCCGGCAATCAACGGTCTGGTAATGGCCCGTGTGATGAGCCAGCTCAGCAGGAATGCCAGAAAAACACCAACCAGCGCCAGAACTATAGAAACGGTCTGGACACTTTTCTGGACCGTGTCATAATGGGCATCTGCTTCAACCATTTCATTTTTCAATGAGCCGGTAATCTTGTATAGGTCAGTCACCGCACTGATGCGCAAATCGTCAATTTCACCATCCAGGGTCTTTATTTTCTGTTCATCCAGGGTTACATCTGTTGCCTCTTTTTCCAGGGAGGTATTGATACTGTCCAGCAGGGTCAGGGCGTTTTCCCGGAACTCGTCAATCAGGCCGTCCAGCCGGCGGATTTCACCGGTATTGTTCCCGTCTATTTCTAATACCGGAAACAGCTGGGTTTCAAACACCTCCAGGTAACGGGTATAATTTTGAGCAAACTGGTCTGCTGATGCCCGTTCCACATCCGTATCCACCAACTGCCTGACCCGTTCCATATCTTTGAACGCCTCGGTTTTTACTTTTGTATAATCTTGGGTTGTCTGCTCCAGGTTCCGGTTGATGACCGCATCCGCCATCACCGAATAGACCTGTTCAACCCGGATGGCGATCTGCTTGATTTCAAGGGCATCATTCAGGCGGCTCTCGATGGACTCTTCCTTGTCCAGAATGGGCAATGTCTGGGTTTCAAATTTGGCAAGATAGGCGGTCAGATTATTCCTGAATTCTTCAGCCCAGGCCACCTCCTCTTCCGTATCCACCAGGGAGGCCGTAAGGGTCATGTCTTTTTCAGCCTGAAGTTTTGCCGCCTTGAAATCCCTGTGGGTTGCCTTCATATCCCGGTTGATTACAGCATCAGCCATCACCCCATAAATATCGCCCACATGAATCATTATTTCATGGAGGGCCACGGCATCATCTGCTCTCTGGGCCCCGTCATCCTGAATATTGCCCAGGGCATTCAGCTGGAAAATCGAATAGACAATCACGATGATAAAAATAAAAACCACCAGCGAAAAGCTTCCGATCATCTTTTTCCCTATTTTAATATCTGCAAATTTCATTGATATTCCTTTCATGTTATACTTTTTTTAAAAGACCTGAAGAATCTGTCTGGTTCATACAACCTAGGCCTGGACAGGGCCTACATTTGTTTCAACCTCCTGGACAATGGTCAGTTCATCTGTTGAAAAAACTTTATCACTGTCCAGAATAATGATAAACTCGTCATTTTTTTTGCCCATTCCCTTGATGAATCCTGTTTTCAGCCGTGTACCGATTTTGGGGGCCGGTTCAATCTGATCCGGCTCCATGTCCATGACCTCCTGGACTGAATCCGCCATGATGCCAAGCAGGGTCTGGGTTTCCTGGATATTGATTTCAATGATGATAATGCAGGTATCCACCGTTTTTTCTGCCTGGGACATGCCGAATTTCAGCCTTAGATCCACCACAGGGACCACGCCGCCCCTCAGGTTGATCACGCCCTTGATAAAGTCGGGCATGCGGGGGACTTTGGTGATTTTGGTAAAATCAAGCACCTCCCGGACCTGTGTGATGTCCAGGGCATAGGTCTCCTGATCCAGAATAAAGCTCAGGTATTGACTGGTTTGGGTTATACCGGGAACGCTCATATTTCCTCCTTGGGTCATATAAAATACTTTAGCAAAAGTGGTTTATTAAGTCGTCAACGGGTCAATAATTAATGCGCTGGTCTACCTTTTCCAGGAGCACATTGGTATCCAGAATCAATGCCACTGTGCCGTCTCCGAGAATGGTGGCCCCTGAAATGTCATTGATATTCGTAAAAAGCGGTCCCAGGGTTTTGATCACAGTCTGGTGGCTACCGATCACGTTGTCCACAACAAATCCGATACGTTTTGAGTGGACATCCGCAATCACCATATGCTCAAGGTCTGCTGCGGTATCATTAATGCCGAAATGATCCCTCAGTCGGATATACGGAACAATCTCTCCTCTGACATTGAGAATGTTTCGCCCCTTTGCTTTCTCTTTTTCCTTCCGGTCCATTTCAACACACTCCTGTACACTCATGAGCGGCAGAACAAAAAAGTCCTGACCAATGGTCACTAGGAGCCCATTGATAATGGCCAGGGTCAGTGGCAGTTTCAAGGTGATAATGGTCCCCTTTCCGGGGCAGCTATCCACCTCAATGGTGCCCCGGAGCATATCAATGGTTCGTTTGACCACATCCATGCCAACGCCCCGGCCTGAAACACTGGTGACGGTCTGGGCTGTTGAAAAGCCAGGGGCAAAAATCAATTTGAAAATCTCTTTATCAGACAGGTCGTCATTTTCTGATACCAGGCCCTTTTCCCTGGCTTTTTTCAGAATATTTTCCACATTCAACCCGGCACCATCATCCTGGATGGTAATCATGACATTGGTCCCGATATGGACGGCGGAGAGAAAAATACTGCCGGCGGCTATTTTGCCGTTTTTTTCCCTGACATCGGCAGTTTCAATGCCATGATCAATACAGTTACGAATCAAATGAACCAGAGGATCATCCAGCCGCTCCAGAATGGTTTTGTCCATTTCCGTTTCCGCCCCGCTGGTGGTCAGGTTGATCTCCTTTCCAAGCTCAGATGACAGATCCCGGACCAGACGTCTGAACTTACTAAATGTGGCACCAATGGGCATCATTCTGATGTTCAGGACATTGTCGCGAAGCTCCCCGGTGAGCCGTTGAATGTCTTCCACAGGACCTGCCAGATCTGGGTGATCAATATCAGTGGCCACCTGGGTTAAGCTTGCCTGGGTGATGACCAGTTCCCCCACCAGATTGATCAGCTGATCCAGACGGTCCGACGGCACCCGCACCGAACTGGATGCAGTACTTTGCTGAACCGTTCTTAAGGCCTGTTGTTCCTTGAGGGCGGAATTGATTTTTTCCTTTGAAACATCACCTTCTTCAATCAGAACTTCTCCAATTCGTTTCTGACGGTCAAGGGCTTTGGTAATGGTCTTCCGGGTGATATCGCCTCTGTCCACCAGGATATCCCCCAGTTTGGGAAGGGACCCTTCAAGTTCGGTGCTGCCGTGCTCCTGGATAACGGATATGGATATTTCACAGTCATCTTCAACAAAGATAAACACATCCTTAATGGCATTGATGCCGGCGGTTGTGGTCAATGTGATATCCCAGGCCACGTACAATCGTTCCGGATCAAAATTATCCAGTTCCGGCAGGTTGTCTGTTCGGGCACTGATACGGCAGTCGCCCAGACCGCCCAGTTCATCCAGAAGCAGAACAGGGTCCATACCGGTTGTAAAAATGTTTTCGTTGGGTTTAAACCGTATCCTATAGCTGGTATTGAGCAGGTTTGATTTTGGTTCGTCCGGTTGAGGAGAAACGGAGAATTCCATTTCTTCTTCCTTGGGCGGCAGGTCATCGGGAATCAGTTCCCGAAGGGCTGCAATAATGGCTTCCCCGTTTTTCTTTTTTTCAGGCCCGATCCCGTCAGGGGAATCCAGCATCAGTTTAATATGATCCCTTGACGACAGAACCAGGTTGATCAATGTTTTGGTGATCGGCACCAGGCCTTCCCGAACCTTGTCCATGGCGCTTTCAACATGGTGGGTAAATGCGGCAATATCATCAAACCCGAACATCGCACCTGACCCCTTGATGGTGTGCATGGCCCGGAACAGACGATTGACTGCTTCAAGGTCATCCGGATTTTCTTCAATGTCAAGAATGGATTCCTCCACCTGAACCAGGAGTTCCTGAGCTTCCTGACGATATCCTTCACTGAGTTTGTTTTCTTCAGACATGACAGGCTTCCTTATTGCTTACAGATTAATATGATTTGTAGTCTATTTCCAGAAACCTATCGGAGATCTTTTTTGATCCCCCCCAGCAGCTGTTCGGGTTGAAAGGGCTTGATAATCCATCCTGTAGCCCCGGTCTCCTTGCCTTTTGCCTTCATTTGCGGCTGGGATTCGGTGGTCAGCATGATGATGGGGTAAATTGATACGCTGCCTGTTTTAAGGTAAAGCTCACCATCTGTCCGACACTGCTGGAATCATCCGCAGTCATGATTAATATAGACATCCTCAGTTTTCCTTTTTATCCAATAAAAAATATTCATCAGGCGTCAGTCCTGTACGTACGGCCATATCCAGCACACAATCCAGATCGCCTTTTAATATAAATGTTTTTTTTTGCGCAATGGCTGCCCGGGTGAAAACACAGAGCAGTTGTATCCCCAAAGTATCGCATTCTTGGGTTTCGGAAAAATTGAGCCTCACGCCCGTGTTATCCACGAACTGACGGGTCAACGTTTCTTTCAAAGCCGACACCTGCACAGCAGTTAACGGCCCCTGGTGAACAATCTCTACAATGCCTTTTTCATCAATGGTTTCAATCATTGGCATTCCTTTTTAATGGTCTAAAACAATTCGATATTATCATCAAATTCATCGTCGCCGTCGCCGTCGTCTTTTTCTTTGCTCTCTGGATCTGGCACCCCCTGTTCAGTAGCTGGTTCAAGACAATCATCCGAGGACAGTGATTCAGGCAGTTCTCCGGAAATGCGGCCATGAATAATTCGTTCACTTTCCATGGTATACCGCTTAGAAAGCGCCTCAATACGACCTGAATCATCTTGAGTGTCCATATTGACAAACGGTTTAAGGGTGGAAATCAGTTCGTTAAGGGCTGCACCATCCTTTGTGAGCTGTTCGATCCAGACATTTAAAAATGAAAGTCCTTTTCCGGTGTGTTCTATTTTTTCTTCCAGGTCATGGGCAATATGAACCACATGATCAGAATCCTTTTTCTGGGCATCAAGGAGATCTGAAATCTGGTTGATACTGACATCAAGCGGGATTCCTTCAAAAGACTGAATTGATTTTTCATCATCGTCTGAATTCAGAAGCGTTGCCATTCCGGAGATGGAATCAAGATTCTTGAGCGCTGCTTCCACAAGACCCGTGCATTCAACCGAAATATTCCTGACTTCCCTGGCCAGAACCTCAAGGGTAAATCCTTTTTCCCCCAGCTTCGTGGTCATAATGATGGCGTTCAGGGCCTTATGTTTGAGCCCTGTATTAATATTGTCTATCTGATCGGCATATTGAGAAAGCGTCGAAACGACATCAGATGATTCCTGAATGGTTATTGCCATGTCGTTTCCCAGATTTCGTCCCTGAACCTGAAGCTGTTTTAAATTTTCCATCCGAAGGGCGATGGACTCAAATTCAGTTTCAAGACTGAGGCTTGTATTTTCTGATGGGTCTGATTCACTTAAAAGGTGTTTCAGATTGCTGACCTCTGAGTTGATTTCATGAAAAGAGGACATGATTTTTTCATAGGCCTGGTTTATTTCCTTTGTCACGTGAGCCAACTGTTCACATTGAACTTTCAGGATGGAAATAATCTGATCAGGAATTTTCAGCGCCACCGTAGTCTGTATCTCTGCATCAGACGCCTTTTTTTCTTTTAACCATTGTGCCACATCTTCAAATGCCTGGTTAACATGCTCCAACTGCTGCCTTGCGATATCATGGAATTGAATGGCCATTACAATTTCGCCAACCCTCTTCTGAATGGCTTGTGCGGTATGCTGTGCCTGTTCTAATGTCTTACAGGACATATCTGCTAGGCTTTGAATATTTTCCATGGTCTTGATTACCGAATCCTGGGCCTCACAGGTCAGGTCTTGAATTTCCTTGATTTTTTCGCTGGTACCGGAAAGCCCGGACTTTTGTCCGGCCAACGCTTTTGTCGAATCCACAAACATTTTTTCAGTAATTTCGTTAATTTTTACAGAAAGCGCTTTAATTTCTGCAGCGAATCCGTCAAATAGATCCATAGCTTCCCTGGAACGACAGCCTTCAATATCAAAATTGAACCCCACAACATTAAGGAAACGGGATGCATTTTTGAACCGGATGGATAAATTGCACAGCTCTTCAAGATGTTGCCCACTTTCACTGATATGGCCCAACCTTGAACTTATTTTGTCAGGATAACCGGTCAGTTCCGCAAGGACATCATGAATTGACCGTTCAATTGCCTGAATAATATTTTGCTCAGAGGTTATATTGAATCTTTCGGCAGCGCTAGTAATTTTTTCAATCAGGCCATCAGAGTTTGAATATATATCCTGCAGAGACTGACCCAATTGGAGAAATTGGGATTCCGTATCGGTCATGCTGTTGACAATGCTGTCAGACAAGCTGCCCAGGGCCAGGTTGATCCAAGCCGTACTGTTTTGTTCCGTTTTATCTGATATATTCATATTACCCCGAATGCCTTTCAGGTGGATTTAGGATGTTGACAACCTTAAATCTAAAGGGAATAGGTCAATGACTATTGCAAACCATTAAACATTCCCCGTAATAAATCGTATGAGTCTTTGTGTTAAATGATGATTTAAATTTCTGTAAAATCTGTGAACTTCCTGCTCACAGATTTGAGGTTTCATTCTTCAAAATCCCCACGATAATTTTTGAACATCAGGCAGATTTGACCACGCACCAGATCTATCATATTTTTTTGTGTTGGCTATTGAAAAATTCTGATATCAATATAGCGGATCAAAGAAACCCTTGTCAAATTTCAACTCACATTTCGTTAATTTGAATTAGATTTCAATATTTAGAATATCGCAATAAAACAGATTAAACGTAAAAAAAATTGCTATTTTAGCCAATATTAACCCCTTAGCAGCCTTTAGGCCATATAATCGCCCTATAGTGCCCAAACAAAACTACACTTTCACATCTCGATATGTATAATGATTCCTAACACTTGACGAGGTAAAGAATGACAACATCAGTCGTAAGGCACAATGCCAAAAATAACTATTCCGCTTCATTTGAAAGCAGGCACTTCTGGCCACGATCGAGTGTAGAGTGTATGGTTTTCATGGAAAATATTACAAAAATGGACTTTCCTTATGACAGATAATACTGAACTGACGATTCCAAATTTTCTTTTGAAAAAACCTCATTTTCAATAATCAAAGGCCGGAATCTGGGAATCTGAATGATCATAACCCAAGGTCACGCGTAAACCAATTCAGGGACATGAACTGAATCAGGTACTGGAGAATCATAATTGTATATATCCCAAACTATGACCGCAAATGGCGGTTGGAAGAAAACAACCCCTCAGAATAATTGATTTAAAAATCCATCTGTTATCAAAT
>JAEINR010000092.1 GCA_016342325.1 Desulfobacterium sp. | reverse complement strand
AAATGTCGGACTTTTATCACATGATCAACCGGACAAGTTAATTGTCGTCACCGGCCAAGGTAGTTGTCGCACAATAGCATGTGGACTACTGGGATCCAAATCTTCCTCTTGAAACCAAGCGCGACCTGGTCAAGGGGTCCATTCCCTGGCATCGGATCAAGGGAACACCCATGGCCGTTGAGACCATGGTCAAGACGGTGAGGTCCTGGAATGGTTCGAGTACGGTGGCGAACCGTATTTCTTCAGGATCTCCACCACCCATGATCTTGGTGGGCCGGATACGTTTTTAAAAAAGCTGTTGCCAGCGATCAACATGGCGAAAAACACCCGGTCATGGCTGGAGAAGATAGTGGTCAAACGGCGACTCTCGGGAAAGCTCAATTTTAGCTATGGGGTGATTGATCGGAAAATGATATCCATCGGCCCTGGGTTCAGGCTGGAACCAAAAGAGAACAGGTTCATTGGCATTGTCCCCAGGATCGGAACAACTATAACAATCGGTGCTGCATAAGGAGTTTATATAATGGCATTGTTTTCAGGAACAGTTTTAACAGATGCAGGATTGGCCTTTCAAGCCAAGGCCCAGACCGGGGTGAAACTGGAATTCTCCCGGGTGGGCCTGGGTGACGGTCTTCTCCCGGACGGCGGATCTCTGGAGAGGTTGAGTGTCTTGTTGAATGAAAGAAAATCGATCCCCATCCAGAGTATCGAGGTCATCGGGGACGGTACCACCCAGCTCAACACGGTATTGACCAACGAGGATCTGTCCAACGGTTTTTATATCCGGGAGATCGGAATTTTTGCCAATGATCCCGATGAGGGAGAGATTCTTTATTCCATCGCCTATGCCGGGGAGCATCCCGATTATATCCCGGCCAAGGGCGGCACCACGGCAGTCGAACAGGTGATCAACCTGGTAACCGTGTGTTCCTGCGGAGAATGCCAATGGAAACACCACCCTTGTTTTGCCCTGGCCCTATAACCCAAGGAAACCAAATCTGGCTCTTTATCGTGACGGAAACAAGCTCATCCGTGGCTTTGACTGGGACCCGCCTTCAAATAAAAAGGAAAATGATACCTGTTCGACCGTGGTTTTTAAGACCCCCCTTGCAGGGCTTACCCGGGGGATGGAGTTCTTTTCCATACCCGTGGCAAGCGGCACCCATAGGGTCTCAACGGTTTGGCACAAGTTAGGAGATTACATCGTTACCAATGCCAACAACGAACAGATCTTGACCAACCGGGACACGGACAGGGCATCAACCTTTTTGCTTGATGCAACCATCTCCCCGGGCATGCGGTTCACAGTGGTTAAGCTTGCAGAATTTGATTTGACCATCCAGGCGCCGGACGGGGAGACCATTATTGACAGCACCCTTGGGGGATGCCTGAGACACACGGTAGCCAATCAATTAAAATCAACCGTCACCCTGATCAAGGTGGACGAAAAAATGTGGACCGTTGAGCGGGGGGGGGGCACCTGGGAGACAGATAATCAAGGAGCATAACAATGACTCAGTTTAATTTTGGCTATGGCACGGACGACGGCCTCAAA
The DNA here is from genome assembly GCA_016342325.1 of Desulfobacterium sp. Classification (GTDB taxonomy): domain Bacteria; phylum Desulfobacterota; class Desulfobacteria; order Desulfobacterales; family Desulfobacteraceae; genus Desulforapulum. Next base: position 22,677 of record JAEINR010000092.1, on the reverse strand, counting down.
GAGATCAAAGGTCCGGGTTGGGAAGTGGGTGACAACCTTCATGCAATTGCTGAAGGCCTTGGGGATATCATCGGTGTTAAGCCGATTTTACGGGGTGAGGTTATTCTATAGACGGGCGGTAGCATAAAGATCGTCATACCTGAAATTCATATGACAAAAGCTATTTTGCTTACATCCATAAAATCAGGCCATTACGATCAAGCCGCCTTAACAATCGGAGGTAAAATCTTTTCTTCAACGGAGCTTGAATTCTCAGCGGGCCGTCCCGGTGTTGATGATTATAGCAAGAGTGTGGCAACTGCCTACTGGCAGCTGATTGAATTAAAATAAGGAGATACGATGTATTTTTATGCACAGCTTGGTGAAAATAAAATTTGTAATGGGGTCTTTTTTTCAGAAATACCGCAGAAGGGTTTTGTTGAATTGGAGACACTTGATCACGATTTAATCGGGATGAAATACGAAAATCAGAAATTTACGGAAATCGTTGCCCCACAGACTATCCTGACCCTTCATGACTTCAGGTCCAGGTTCACCTTTGATGAAAAAGTTGCTATCAAGGCAAGTCCGGATCCAGGGGCGCAAGTCGTCCAAGAAGATCTTACGGCGGCAAATGTCATAGACCTTGATAACCGGGAATTACAAGAGGGACTGGCTTACCTGGTTAATAAGGGGCTGATTTCTAAGTCCCGGAAAACAGAGATCCTTACACCGGCCCTATGAATTTGATCGTATTAATTGTGGGTGACACCCAGTTCAAGGTGTATGAGAAATTTGTTGCTTAAAAAACTAAGGCGGTCATGAACCCTGAAAGGTAAAGTGAACACCTTTCAGGGGCTGAAAAGAACGCTGATATTCTCCCAAACAAAAAAACGACTGCCGCCAATGTTATTTCATCGGTCATCCAATGAATAATGATAATAAAACGTTGTAGAGCATGGCGTCTTTTTTTGAAAAAATCTTTATTCTTAGAGGGTTAGACTGGGTGATGAAGGAACTATATGTCATTGCTGGGTAGCAACCTTTAATATATCTATAATAAAGGTTCTAAAATTCCCATTCCATTCTTTATGGTCGCTATTGCCATTAACATACTCGTAGATCATGCTGGCATTGCATTTCAGCCAGGCAATGTCAAGGGTGTCAGATCGACTTATATCAAGTCCTTGAGAAGTTGCAATTTGAATTTCAGGATTCCATTTGTTTTGGTCTTTAAATGATTTAAGACTCTTAATATCTGTTTTGATTGATAGCGTAGAAGAATCCTTGATCGCATTTATTGCGATTAAATGCGGGTATATATACACAAGCAATTCATAATCTGGATCGTTACTATCTCCTGGGCCTGGTTTCTTTTTCCCGTCCAGATCAATTTTGATACTTTTGGGGGAAGAAATGGCGTCTAATTTTAGAATCAAGGACTGACCTTCTGTGCCCACTACTTCCTTGGCTTCACTGCCTTCATAGGAAATAACCACTAAGCAGGCAGCACAATCAGGATTTAATGGCTTGACTCTTTCAGCATAAACAGCAAAAGGCTGTATGAATAATAGAAATAACGCTCCCAGCAAAAAATTAGTATATGATTGAATAGCCATTTTATTGTCCTCGTTTTTTGGGGTTTTTATAAACCAACATCAATAGATCGTAAAGTTTTTCAAGATTTCAGATTGTATTTTTTTTCTTACCAAAGTTACTGTCAAGCACAACAAATCCAGACCTTGGTATGATATCCGCAATTAATACCTCAAAACAATAAATAAGCCCATAGTTTTTTTTATCCTTTATGTCCAAAATAACATTTTCTAATACCCATTCTTGTCATTTGTTTGATGATGGATTATTCATTGAAGGGTTCAAAGCAAAAAACGCACCATTCGTTAGTTTCTGGCTGGCTGTGGCTCCTTTTTGTTAAGAATTGGGTTACACCTGGGTACAGCTGTATGGGTAAAAAGTATACAGTTTGATCTAAGAGGTAGCGGTGGATGTCAAGCAAACTGTCGTCCAAACATAAAAAAATATCGTAGGTCCCGCAAAAGCTTCTCATGACTTCCGATGGGCTTATTAGCAGGCCCATTCTCAGCCATGAGAAACTTTTTGCTCTTTCTTCAGTAAACAGGCTTATGTGTAGTTACGCATAGGCTGTGGTATTGGGTATCATTCCCTCAGGTTGTTGTTTTTTCCGAGTGGTTCCTCTTGTTTAGTGCGACTTCATCAATGTGTTGCCAGTCCCGTGTTGAGTGGGTCCAGCGTTCGGGATGCCTGTTTTTGGCGTCCTTGTAGACCTGATGCCGTTTATTGAGAATTTCAACATCCTTTCCGGCATGTCGGTCTTCCGGTGTCACGAAATTGATCCCGCTGTGCAGATGTTCACGGTTGTACCAGCGGACGAACTGATCTGACCAGGCTCGTGCGTTGTCAAGAATTTCAAAGGGCTTATTCGGGTAATCCGGTCGATATTTCAGCGTTCGAAACAACGACTCCGAATAGGGGTTGTCATTGCTGACCCGTGGGCGGCTAAACGATTTTGAGACGCCGAGATCGTTCAACTTTGCAAGCATGGTAAAGCCTTCATTGGGCCGCCATTGTCAGAGTGAAGAACCCGTTGGTCTTTCTGGATCTGCTCTCGGTTGCAGGCGTCGGTGATCAGGTCCGCCGCCAACTCCCCGGATTCACAATCGTATACCTGGTAGGTCACGGCCCTGCGACTATAAACGTCCATCATCATGTAAAGATTGTAAAAACGCCCCTTTACACTGGTTGGCACAGTAAGTTATGTCCCAGGACCACACCTGCCTGGGGGTTGTGGCCGTAAAGGTCTCGGGAGGCTTTCGGGTTGCAGTTCGGCTGGATTGGCGGTGCCGGTTCATCCCCTCCTCCCTTAGCACACGGTACATGGTGGATTCCGACCCAAGATAAACGCCTTTGTCTGCCAGTCGAGGAACAATTTGATGGGGATTGGCTGCCCCAAACTCCGAGGAGGTCAATACCTCTATTATTTTTGATTTCTCAGAAGGCGACAATTTGTTACCGGGTACGGCACGAGACCCTTTGCGCTGATCTTTAAGCCCGTTCCTGGTCCAACGCTGTATCGTGCGAATGGTCAATCCCAGAAGGTCGGCAGCAAGGTGTCGGCGCGCCCCGGCATCACAGGCTTCCTTGATCAATGACAAGGCTTTCTGTCTGTCCGCAACACTTATCAATCGTCCTTGGCTTCCCCCCAGATATAGTCGGCTTTTTTTTTAGGATCAACAGGGCCGCCGTTTCGGCAAGGGCCTTGTCCTTCCGGTTGAGGTCCTTTTTTAGTCCGCTTATCTCTTTTCGTAAAGCACTCGTTTTATGAGAATTGCCCTGTTTTCCTTTGGCGGCCAACAATGAGACGACATCTTTTTTCCATTGATCCAGATGATGGATGAACAGCCCGTTACTTCGGCACCAGGAGACACGATCTTTTTCCGACAGGGTGCCTGTCTCCATTAATGCGTTTAACCGTTCTTCTGCTGTCCAGTCCTGGGGGCGTTTCTCTTTTTGGGTCAATGTTGTGTTCCCGTCTTTTTTGTAGTTTTTAAGCCAGTACGTCAGAGTTGATCGTCCGATGCCGGCTTCTTTTGCAATCTCATGGTGCGGTCTGCCGCTCATTAAAACCTTTTTTATCACAGCTTCCTTCATTGTGATAGGGTATCCCATAATTCACCTCGTCGCCCCTTGGGGTTTGTTGTTCCATTGGGACGACATCTATCCTGACACAGGGGGGGGGCGGGCTGGAAAAAATGTCTGTCATTGTAACTGTTTGAGTTTGTGCCTTTTTTCGTGGCCGATTTAACTGAAGCCTGATAGCGCTTCAGTAGATATCCAGGCCGACCATGTCCTCATAGGTGTCTTCCCGCCTGATCTTGCTGATTTGGCCTTTTTTGTCCACCAGGAGTACGGCGGTTCTCGGGCGGTTGTTGTAGACGGTCTGGCTCTCGATGGTGTAGGCGCCTGCATCCAGGAACACCATGGTGTCACCGATCCGGGTGTTTGAGGGAATCAGAAAGAACTCTTTATCAACCCCCTGGTGGAAGTAGTCTCCCCCGTCGCAGAGGGGGCCTGCAAGCTTGATCCACTGGTCATGGGCCTGGTTTGCCCGGGTGGCGTTCATGAAGTTGAAGTACCAGTTCCAGTAGAGTTGGTCACAGAAGACGCTGTAACCTGCATCCACAAATTTCCAGTGGACGATTTCCTCGGGTTCCCGGTTTTCATTGAAGTTGGTCTTGGTCTTTTCACAGGCGATGTCAGTGAGAACAACGGCGGCACTGGCTGTCACCTTGCGTCCCGGTTCGATGCAGATCCGGATGTCCCGTCTCCAACGATGGACCTCGCTGACAATGGCTTCGGCAAAATCGTCACACCCGATGCCGGGGTACATGTTGTCGGTCAGGGGGTCTCCGTCGCCGTATTTGTAGGGGGCAGGGATCCCACCGCCCACGTTGATGAGTTCGAACCGGATCCCAAGGCGTTTTTCCAGGCGCATGGACTCGTTCACCACGATTCGGGTGGCAAGCCTGAACGGCTCTGATTCCGGTACCTGATCCCCGACATGCATGTGCAGTCCCCGGACATGGACATGGGGCAACTGTTGAATCCTTCGGACCATGGTTTCGGCCTCGTGAAGATCGATGCCGGATTTGGCGTGGAAGGCGGTCACAAGCCCTGGATGGGTTGCCGAGGGGACACTGGGCTCTACCCGGACGCAGACATTGGCAATCTTTTTTAGGCGGGTTGAGATCTTGTTGATGAGCGCAAGCTCGTGGAAGCTGTCGACGTTGATGAGGTATAGATCGTTGGCAATGGCAAACTCCAGGTCCTCTGCCGTCTTGACCACGCCGTTGAACACGATCTGGTCTCCTGTAAAGCCGATTTCAAGGGCCTTGCGTACCTCATACCGGGAATTGGTCTCCACGGAACAGCCTGTGTCTTTAATGACGTCCAGGATCTTCATCACTGAGCACGCTTTGGAGGCAAAGAAGCAGCGGGTGTCGTTGTGGCGGGCATCAAAGGCGGACCTGATCTCTTCGTAATTACGGATGATCTCCTTTTCCGAATAGAGGTAGACCGGGGTGGGATAGGTCTGGTGGATCTCGGCAAGGTCTGCACCGTCAAAGACGAGATGCCCCTTGTCATTGACAGTGAACCGCCTGTCCGTGTGAAGGATGCTCTTTCGCATGGCATTGTACTCTGTTGCCAGTTGTTCCCTCGAGCCCTTCTCCTCTGTTGTTCCACCCATGGTAAACTCCCTTTAAAGATCGTTGTTAGCCTCAATGCCAATGCTTGAGGATCATTGCATTATCCTTTTTTTACAAAGCCGGCAAGGTTGATTTTTAAAAAACACCTGGCATGAACCAGGTTTTCCATTGACCCATTGAAATTTTTTAGAATTTTGCTGTTGCCTATTTTTCATTTTTCCTGTTTTATTTATGGTTTTTACTTAAAAGAAGTTTTTATGGAAGTGCGTTTTTGGGGATGGTGTCGATGTTGAAAGTGTTCAGATCTTCTATTGCTTTTGTGATTGTTTTGATCCTGGGTTGCCAGTCCCTCCTGCTGCTCCTACCGGACGGTCATTGGGGACCGTTTCTCACCCTGGCGACCATTTGTTCCACCCTGGTGCTGGCCGGATTGCTTTATCGCTGTTCCGGTTATCAGGAGCGGGAACGTCCGGAGCAAAGCAAGGGCTCCCGGGATGTGCTGGAAGAAAAGGAAATCCCATGGTCGGTGTTCAGGAAAGTGGTTGAAAACATGCCCATCATGTTTGATGCCGTGGATGAAAACGGTGTGGTTCTTTTCTGGAACAAGGAGTGTGAAAGGATCACCGGCTACACCAGTGAGGAGATTGTTGGAAACCCCAATGCCCTGGAACTCTTTTATCCAGATCCGGTCCAGCGTGCCAAAAACGTCGAAGCGTTTCTTGAGTTCAACGGCAGTTACCGGGACTGGGACGTTGATCTTTTATGCAAAAACGGTGAGACACGCACGATCTCATGGTCAAACACCAGCTCCACCGCCCCCATTCCGGGCTGGTACACCTGGGGTATTGGAACTGATATCACCAAACGGAAAAAGGCGGAACAGCGGCTGACAGAGCATGCAACACGTGACGAATTGACAGGCCTGTTCAACCGCCGGAAAATCATGGCGGTCCTGGAGATGGAGATGGACCGTGCCGCACGTTATAGCGATCCCCTGACCCTCTGTCTGGTGGACATCGACAATTTCAAGGCGGTGAACGACGTTCATGGTCACAATGCCGGGGATATCGTCCTGGAGCGTGTGGCCGATGCCATCGGGAAGGGGATTCGAAAAACAGACAGTGTGGGGCGTTACGGAGGAGAGGAGTTCTGCATTGTTCTTCCCCATACTTCGATGTCCCAATCCCGGTTGCTCCTGGAGCGCATTCGCCAAACCATATCATCCATGACCTTTTTGCTGGATTCAGGTATCGGGATCAGCCTCACCATAAGCCTTGGCCAGGCCCAGTACGATCCTTCGATAAAAGAAACCCGCCAGTTGATCAATAGTGCAGATACCGCCCTCTACCAGGCAAAGCAGTCCGGGAGAAACAGGCTCTGCACCTCGGACCAGGATCTCTAAGGCGTGCCAGGGCGCAGCTTCGCTTAAAATGACGGAAAGTTTTTTAGTGACCATCTATGGCCAACCGGCTTTTATTGTTTTATAGTTTGGTATGTGCAAAGTTGTTTGTATGTGGTAGTGTTTTTGTTTTATATGAAATTTATTTCAAGCTTGGCGAGCGGGTTGCCGAAATAAATTTCAGGTCTGCCGAAGCGAAAATGAATAAAAGAAAAGGAGTTTTTCCCATGAAAGACGATATCCATACATCACCCAAGGACGAATCTTTGACCTGCTGTTTCATCGGCAGTGATGATCGGGATGGGGAAAGACGAACTGTGAAGAGCGATGGACATACGAAAATAAGCATCGTTGGCTGGATCTGCCGACGTATTTTGAGTAGAAGGAAACTCAATTGCAGTGAAAAATGAAACAGATGGTTCTTTCAAGTGTGTGGCCGTTGGCAGGCACTCCAGGGGCAATGCCGTTCTTCCATGCCCCCACCCGGGAAACTGCTGGCGGGGGCATGAAAGCATGGGATCATGGTTTTTTCAAGCGTCGGGATCAGGCGGTACGTTTGCCCTTCTTTGAATCGTAAAGGGGCGTCGCAGCAGTAACGGCCTTACAGGTCACATTTTCCCCCCGGACTTCGACCTCGATTCCGGGCTTTGCATACTCAAGATCCACCCGGAACATGGCGATGGACTTGTTCATGACGGTGGAGAGCAGGGGCGCTGTCACATAGCCCACTTTTTTGTCGCCCACAAACACCTCGGCATCCGGATCCATTGCCGTGTCGCAGTCGGATACCAGGCCGTAGATGGTGGTGGTCTGCTCGTTCATGGAAGCCATGACAGCATCCTTGCCCCGGTAGTCGGCCGCTTTCTTTTTGGAGATGGTGAAGGCCAGTCCCACGTCCCAGGGGGTGTCGTTTTCTGTCATGTCAAATTCGAAGAACATGAGGTTGGCTTCAACCCGGATCATGTCCAGGCAGGTAAATGAGCAAGCCATGATGCCTTGGGGCTTGCCCTGTTCGAGGATATTGTCCCAGATGGGACCGATGTCCGCGGATTTCGCGAAGATTTCGTATCCCCGCTCCCCGGAGTAACCGGTCCGGGAGATCAGGCAGTTGTAGCCAAACAATCTTGTGGGCATTTGGTGGAAGTAGGGCAGGGCGTGCAGGTCCATGGGGGTGTGGGGGGCCAGGATATCCACTGCCTTGGGGCCCTGGAGGGAGATATCGTGCAGGTCATCGTCAAAGGCTATCTTAACGTCCTTGCCTTGTGCGGACGTGGTCAGCTGTTCCATGGTTGCGCCGGAGCTGTGGACCACCATCCAGTTGTTGGGGGCCAGGTGGAACATGATGCAGTCGTCGGTGATCTTGCCGTTTTTGTTCAGGATGAGGGTGTAGCAGGATTTGCCGGGGTAGACCTTGGTCAGGTCCCGGGCAGCGGTGTAGTTGCATACGGCAAGGGCATCGGGACCGGTTACGAAAATCTTTTTCAGGCCCGAGACATCGAACAGGCCGGCCGTGGTGCGTACGGCCTTGTGCTCGTCGTTCAGGTCCTGCTTATACGCCAAGGGTACGTTCATGCCGTTCCATTCGTCAAAGGTGGCGCCAAGTGCTAGGTGACGTTCGGTCAGACCGGAAGGACGTAATGTGGTTTCGGTGCTCATGCTAAAAACTCCTTAATTGTATACGTTCTGGTTTCAAGCCCTCTGAGACGGCTTGTTTCAGGTGATCAACCGCTGCAGGAAACCGGTAAATACGGTCTCTGTCTTGGGGTTATTTTTCAAGGCCCCTGCAATTGCGGTTCACCCTTGCATTCTTCTCGCGGTACCACAATGTAGCAATTGGCGTGCCAGGCGTTCAAGGAGCTCGTGGTACCTGGGCGTATAAAAAAAACGGGTGAATTCAGGGCTGATTTAAGCCGGATACGATGCAAATACGCATCGCCTGAAGGGGGTGTTTGAAGGGGTTGTCGGCGGGATACTCCCGGGAACCGGACATGAAAAGAGTGATGCGATAAAGCATCGATTTATCGTGTGCCGTGGATTATGCGGTGGATGGTATTGAGGTTTCAGGTGGGGGGTGATGCGAATTCGCATCGACCACCACCTGAACCGGGACCTGCTTTTTTAAGAAAGGCGTTATTGGTATCTCTCGAAGATGTTTTGGTAGGTCCCGTCTTTTTTCATTTCTTTAAAAACCCGATCAAACTCGGGAATGATTTTAGTGAAGGGCGATTGTACGCCAATGCACAAATGAATTGGAACCCTGTCCAATGGTTGAGGCAGTTCACAGACTTTATCGGCATGGCCTCCCTGTTTGATAAGATACCGTATCACAGGCGTGAGGCCGATGTGGATGAGTTTTTTCCTTCCAGCCAGCACTTCAAAAACCCTATCCATTGTTGGCACCCAGATTACATTCATCCCTTTAAATGTTTCTTTGGCCCACCCATTTCCAATGTAATCAACGAATTGAAATTCTCTTAATTCCCCTAATGAATTCGCCTGTTGGAGCTGAGGAATCATTGGACTGTCTATAGCTGTGTATATCCTATGCTCGCCGTAAGTCAAAACTTCACGGCTGACCCGTGTGTATTTTTTCCGCTCTTGGGAAGGGAATGTCACAAATCCATCGGCTCTTCCCATTTGTACCATCTTTTGAGCCCTTGCCCATGGATACCCTTCATGTGAGATCTCGATCTTCAACCGTTTTTTTAACGTTTCATTCATGAAATCAATATAAATTCCTTTCATTTCACCATTTTCCGATTTCCAGGAAAGCGGTTCAAAATCATGAAAATAGACAAGCTTTAATTCCCTTGGAAAAAGGGTCTTCCCAGCGTATGTTTCCGTTGCCTTTGATAGCGAACTCAAGATCAGTAATCCAATTATTATCATGATCCATTGATTTCGATTCATGTTCTTCTCTCAACTTTCGGGGTTGAATTTTTGTGTTATTGAAATAATCAATAAATTGACGAGATCTTTCTTTTTATCTGAAACATGGCATCCCTTTAAATAGACACTACCTTGGTGGGACCATAAAATCAAACCCTAAACCATGATAGGGGTGTGATCTCCGGTGACAGCTTTTCTATATCAAAAGGGCGTTTGGGCCGGAGGTCTGTCTTTGTCAGCATTCTTTTCACCTTGTAAAAAAATGATAAATCCGGATAAACCTATCCATGGTACCCGGGGCTGCTTTGGTTCAATGTTTTTCATCCTTCCCTTGACAAAGGGTAAGTTCCTGTCTTACAAGGCCTGTTGAAGCTGGGCTTGTGCCCAAGGCTTATTCCATGACCATATCAAACGCCGTCGGGCCTTTGTGCCCTGGACGGGAAAGGACGATAGATGCTTAAATTAGGAGAAAAGGGGGCCATCCCCCAGAGAGATAAGGAAACCTATGCCATCGCACCCCACATTCCCTGTGGAGTCGTGACCCCGGATCTGCTCCGGAAGATCGCCGATGTGGCTGAAAACTACAATGCCCAGGCCCTTAAGATCACAGGCGCCACCCGTATCGCCATTGTAGGGTTGAAGGAAGAGGATATTGATAAGGCCTGGGCGGATCTGGGCATGACCCAGGGCGCTGCCGTTGGCCTCTGCGTCCGTAGTATCCGGGCCTGCCCGGGAACAACTTTCTGCCGCCTGGCCACCCAGGACTCCCTGAAGATCGCCGCTATCCTGGACGAGCGGTATCACGGCCGCACCCTGAAGGGAAAGTTCAAGATGGCCGTCTCCGGTTGTCGCCTGAGCTGTTCTGAATCCTGGGTCCGGGATGTGGGACTGATTGGGGATAAGAAAGGCTGGAAACTTGTTATCGGTGGCAACGTGGGGGCTGTTCCCCGCATCGGCAAGGAGCTGATCACCGATCTTTCCGACGATGAAGTGCTTGTTGCTGTGGATAAGGTCGTTGCGTATTACAACGACAATGCCAAGACCGGCGAGCGCCTGGGCAAGATGATCGAACGCCTTGGCATGGAGCCGTTCCAGGTGGCCATTGCCTGATTAATCTTTTTTTACCAGCAGCCGGAAGGCCCCGCCCCATGTTCCGGGCGGGGCCTTTTGCTTTTGTCCCCCTGGCAAGCCGGAGGCTCCCACGGCGAAAACGCTCTATTTTCGTTTGCCGGCAAGCTCCCACTCTTCGATTGTGGTGGTCTCGTAAATCTCTTCCCACCCGGTGATCATTCCCGAGATATGGCTGAACAGGGAGTGGCCGGTGGTGGTCATGTAAACATGGACCAGCAGAAAAGAAAGCAGCATAAAGGCCAGCAGGGTATGGACAAAGGCCACCGGCGCCAGGGGCATCAGAAGGCCTGCCCAGTCATTCCAGGTATAGTACAGAAGCCCGGTGACCATCTGCACGGGCAACAGCAGCAGGGAAAGCCCAAGATAGGTCAGGCGCTGGAGGGGATTATGCTTGGCTCCGGGTGATTTCTCCACGGGATGGGGGGTCCCCTTGAAAATACCATGGGAGTAGTACACCACGACGGCAAAAAGCTTTTTCGTGGTGGGAATGTACTGTCGCCACTCCCCTGTCGTGAACAGCCAGAAGACAAAGAAGGCAACCAGTACCAGCCATGAGAGGCCCACGAAATTATGGATGTTCACCGCCCGTTGAAATCCAAGCAGGGAAAAGCTGCCATGAATTTCCAGCCCGGTCAGGGTCAGGGCGACGATCATGATTGCCTGGAGCCAGTGCCAGAAACGTTCAAAACGGGTATAGAGATATATCTTTATGATTTTTTTCTCATTCATGGTTTTTTCTCCTTCCATTCCGGGTAAAAAATCGGCCCAGTCCATGGAGCCCCACACCGCCCAGGGAACCGAGGATGATCATCCAGCCCAGGGAATCCACTGGTGGGGATCTGTCCCTGCCGGGCATATAAAATCCCGTGAGGGTTGCCAGTCTGCCCTGGTCCCGGGTGTGGCACTCGGTACAGGAAAGGGCCTTGTCTTTGGGTGCCACCATGTGGGTGATGGGAAAGGCGTAGGTGGTCTCCACAAAATCAAATTCACCGGAAAAGGGCAGTCCCAGGGTCTCATTGCCAAGTTTCAAAGACTCGTCCCAGTTAAATGTGGTCCAGTACCCCTTTTCTCCGGAGAGAAGCGGCGTAAGCAGGGTTTTATTCACCTTATCATAGGGCTGTTTACCCCGATGAATCTTAAAGGGAAATATACGGGAATTCGGATCGTTTGCATCCCCCACAGGGTGACTGACTTCAACCACTGTTGACGGGTCAATCACATCCTCTGCCGTTGTACTGGTCTGGGTGCCGTTGGACCAGAAGTATTCCGGTGTCACGTTCTTTTCCCAGGTCATCTCTCCCTTGATGGATTTGTAAATGTCTTTTCCAAGGTCGCCCTTGGTATGATAGGGCTTCCCATCCTTGAGGGCGCCGGCTTTGGACCAGTCCCAGCTCATTTTGGTGGGATTGATCCTGGCATACTCAGGGATGTGACAGGTCTGGCAGGAAACCTTGTCCGCATGATCGTTCATCTTGGAGTCGTTTTTGTGGGGCGCATCGCTGTGACAGGAGACACAGGTGATCTTGGGTGCCAGGTCGTCTTCCAAAAGGCTCTTGCTGCTTTCCACGGCAGGGTTGGTGTAAATCCTGCCGGCGATGTTGTGGTTGGTGGTGGTGTGGCACCGGGTACAGGTGAAATCCTTTCCATCAATCCCCATGTGAACATCCAGGGCTTTGTTGGGTTTCATCAATGAGGTGTCCAGATCCCCGTGTTTGACACCATCTCCGCCACCGCCCTTGAAATGGCACTCTCCGCAATTGTTTCGGCCGGGAAGGCCTATCTTTCCCACAGCCGTTGTCACTTCGGCCTGGATTTCCGCCATGATCTCCTTAGTTTCAGGATCATCATCTTCTGCAAAGGCTTGAATATCTGCAAAGGCTTCGGTGTAATTGAATTTTTCCATGCCATGGCACTTGAGACAGTTTACATCATTCTCAACCCCGTTCCAGCCGGTATGGCATTTCAGGCAGGACTTGTCCTCCATGGCATTGGCGGAAATACAGAAATTATTCACCGAATACCCGGCCTTTCCGTATTTAGGCTCTTTTTTGTCACCGGATGCAAGCCAGGTCCAGTGAATGGTTTTATGGAACTGGGTTGACGCTTCGGAATGGCAGGAAAGGCATGCCTGGGTCACTTCTTCACCTGACATGAAAGGCTTTTGCAAAACGTCATGCTTTGTGTGATCGGTTGTTATCCATCTTTTATCCCGTTTGATTGCCTGCTTTGCAAGTTTTCGTCCCGGGGCCTCGTCACCCCCAGTTTCCGTGGCTGCCCCGGCAATAAAGGGAGACCCTGCCAGCAAGAAAAGTAACAATAGTGCCAGCATGGGCCATGGGGATCTCATTGTTGTCATTCAGACCTCCGTCCTATCTCTTAATGGTATGGGAAAACCCTGCCGCCGGAACGGTTCCCCGACAGGGCTTTCCATTCAAGGGTCCTTATTTACACGTTGCCGGAGAGGGAGAGTCTGCTGCGTATCCATAAAGGTAAGCGTAAATATCCTGGGTCTCTTCATCGGTCAGCGCCCCCCACTCCTGGCCGCACTTGAACTCGGAGAAGTCCCGGGTATCAAAAATCCGTTCCCACTGGGCCATGGTCTTGTCGCTGGGGCTGATATGGGGTTTCTTTGAATCCACTTCACCCCTTGCGGCACAGGCCTTGTACACCTTTCTGTAGGTGTATTTTCCCTTTCTTTTATTGCCGTTGGGGCCCTCGGCAAAACAAAGGGCTGTGGAGACCAGCAGGAACATAAGGGCCAGCAGGGAAACGATCATCTTTTTATTCATTCTTGAACTCCTTTTTGGGGATCTGCCCCACGCACCGTGGCACAAACCGTTCAGTGTAAATGGTGTCATCGTTCTTCGCCTAGGAATCGACACCATTTCGTATTGTAATCGGTAACCAGATATCCATTCGCGTGCAAACATCAATTCATCTATTTTGATCAGAACCTCATGGTGACGGAGGTATAAACGTCCCATACCTCATCCACAATCGGGAAGAGACCGTCAAAGGCGGTGGCATCGGAAATCTTTACAGGCTCACCCAGGGGATTGCCGCTGCCGGTGTACTCGTAATCATAAAACCGTGCGCCCAGTTTAACGAAAAAGTTCCTGCCAAATACCGGCTGGATATAATACCCTTCATATACGCTGCCCCGGGTGGCAAGCTTGCTTCCCACAAGGGAGTCTTCCGCACCGGAAAAGTTGAACCAGTACTGTGATCCCCAGTTGTACTCAAGCCCCAGCCGGGCATCAAAGGGCATGGGGAAGATTCCACCGGCATAGATGCTGTATCCGGAACGTGCTTCAAGTTCTCCGTTGGAGCTGAGCAGTCCCATGCCCATGATCTCGTAAAACGGGTTGGCTGAAATGGCGGACGGATCGGTATGGCTCCAGGAGGTTGCCAGGAACAGATCAATGTCCTTATCCGTCTCTTCCTGGAGATTCTTTCTCACAAGCAGGGATGCGGCATCCCAGTCTCCGATCTCCGTGGATGGCTGCATTCGTGTAATGTATCCCCCGGTGTTCTGCTCAAAATAGTACTCTGCCGTACCATCACCGTTCTTGTCTGCTTTGCCCACCACAAAGGGCATGACCGTCAGGCCGGTAAACCCGTCGGTGATGTCCCATGCATGGGCATAGTTGAGCACTGCACTGAAGGAGTCGTTGTCAAAGAGGGTGGCAATGAATCCCACCATGTGGACATCCTCAACATCGGCCTGGCTCTCCTGGAGGGAGTAGGAGTTGCCCCAGTCGCCTTCAAATCCCACCCCGTAACAGAGTTTAAAGGCCGCACCCGGTACCGCCAGAGGATCTTCCAGCCCCAGGCTCAGGGAGGCGCCGTCAAACTGCCAGTTGATGATGGTGGCCAGGGGGGATCCGCCCACCATGTCATATTCGCCATATTCCAGGGGCGGACCGTTTGTGGAGGGACGACGGCCCAGGGAGAAACTCACCGGGATATCCTTGATATCTTTTTTGTACATGAAATAGGCCCGTTCCAGCCGGATGGTATCGCCATGGGGCAGGGAAGCGGTATTGCCGTCCATGGTCACATCCCCAAGACTTCCCTGGTTGAACTTTACACCCGAGGAGTCTCCCCACACCTTGTAAGCGGCGAGCCTGCCGGCAAAGCTTAAGTTGGAATTGACCCTGGCCCCCATGTCCAGATGGAATTTATTGGTATAGATGATGTCATTGTCCACATCATATTCGTCCAAAGGCGGAACCATACCGGCCATGGCCATATTCTGCATGCCCTGTTGGATCTGATTCAGTGTCGCCCCGTTAAAACCGCCGGAAGTTGACGGAATGAAGAAGTTGCCCACCATGGCAGGCGGCGCCGAGAGCATGCCGCTGTAGTGAATGGAATCGGCCTTGGATCTCAGCTCAACCCCCAGGGAAACCTTGTCCGTACTGGTATGAAGTTCCGCCTTGTCCAGCCGTTTTCCAATATACTGAACCTCTTCTTTCTCCTTTTGCCCCTCTTTTTCCATGGTCTCAATTTTAGACTTCATCATCTCCATGGTGTGGCTCAGCGCTTCCAGCTGCTTTTTCAGCAATTCCACCTCACTCTCTGCAAAGGCGGGCTGACAACAGAGGGAAATGCCAAGGGCGATTAGACTCACAAAGGCTTTTTTCATGCTGGGTTATCCTTCCGTTTTTTTGATTTCAAAGGAGCCGTCTTTCTTAAAGGTGCAGGCCGCCTCAAGGTAGTAGATATTTTTAAGGGAGGGTCTCAGGTCCTGAACCATATAGTATGCTTCACCGCTTCTTGCACCGGTGGAGCATACAAACACGACGGGCTTTTCCTGGGGCAGGTCCTTGATCTTTTCTTCCAGTTCTTCCACAGAAATGTGAACTGAGTTCCTGAAGGATCCCATGTCAAACTCATCCTTGTCCCTCACATCCACGACCAGGATGGATTCGGGGCGCTGGGCCAGGGTCTCTTTGAACAATTCGATATCCATGCTGCCTTCCATCTCCCCGGCTTTCATCGCAACAACAGGGGAAGCGCCATGGATCTTTTTCCATTCAGGGTACCCTTTGGAAAACACCTTCACATGGGTATACCCCATGGCAATGGCGGCTTTGGCGGATTTATGGCTCAATTTACAGGTCAATCCGCCGCAATAGAAAATAAGGGGGGTATCAAGATCCCTGGGAAGTTTGCCGCTGAACGCTTTAAAATAGGTGAAGGGAATGCTCTGGGCGGAAGGAATGTGTCCCTTGTCAAATTTGGTTTTTTTGGGTCTGGCATCCACAATCACCGTATCGTTTTTTTCCAGGGCCCGGGCTACATGGTCCACGGAAACGGATACATAATTGCCCGGGACCTGTTTCCATCCGGGGAATCCCCCGGTAAACACCCGTACATTGGTATATCCCAGCTTCTCCGCTTTTTTTGCAGACTTATGGCTCAGTTTACATGTCGGTCCTCCGCAATAATAGATCAGCAGGGTCTCTTTATCCGTCGGAAGCAGATCCACATGTTTATCAAACTGGCTGTGGGGAATGGTGACGGCACCGGGGATATGGCCATTGACATACTTGGGTTTATACGGCCTTGCATCGATGAGCATCACATTCTCAGGCATGGGCATCCCGGTATGATCCATCACAAATTCAACATCCACAATGGAATGGAACTGCCATGTCGGTGGTGTTTCCAGGGCGGCCTCTCCCCTTAAGTTCTGAACGGCGGCACACCCTGTTAAACCCGCCAGGAGCAGCGGCACAGCCAGCAAGCTTGCGAAAAAGATAGGTTTCATAGGTTTTTCCCCTTTTGTTTACGTTAACACTGTTTGATTATAGCGATCTTTTCTCTCCAATTGAGCAAAGAGCATGCCGTTCTGTTTGTTCATGGGGAAATCCGGACAGAACCCTTGTAAAATCGCCCCATGGGGGATTCGGATAATGATCGGGTGGACGGATGGATATTTTTTTATTGTTAAGGTAAACAGTTCATGTTAACACCAACTGTTAACAGGTTAACACATGGGAGGTGGGTCTTGGATATTGGTAAACATTGGCGAACCATTATAGAGTCTGTCCAGGATGGTGTGATCATTGTGGATCCTGGTGGAAACATTGTTGCCGCAAACACAACGGCCCTGCTCATGACCGGATACAGCAACACGGAGTTGGAAGGGAAATCGTGCAGGGTTCTCAACTGCACGGGATGCAGAATCGGGGGAAAGGGTCAAGGCCGTGAATGGTGCGGTCTTTTTTCCAAGGGGATGATCCGGGATAAGAAATGCCTCATCACCCATAAACATAACCGATCGATACAGATCCTGAAAAGTGCGACTGTCTTTTACGGGGATGACGGAAATATCGTGGGCGCCGTTGAAACCCTGAAGGATATTTCAGACAACATCCGATTCCAGAATGAACTGATCTCTTTGAAAAAAGCATATCATCTGGATGACGGCTTCCATGGACTTGTGGGCAGCAGTCCGGTCATGCAAAACCTGTTTGAGGTGATTGAAAATGTGTCGTCCTCGGAAATTCCGGTGATGATCCTAGGCCAGAGTGGCACCGGGAAAGAGCTGGTGGCCCGGGCGGTTCATGAAACCGGCCCCAGGATGAACAAGCCGTTCATAACGGTCAACTGTGCCGCACTCAATGAAAGCTTGCTTGAAAGTGAACTCTTCGGCCATGTTAAGGGGGCTTACACCGGGGCTGAGAAAGATCGGATCGGACGATTTGAAACCGCCCACGGCGGCTCCATATTTCTTGATGAAATAGGAGACATCCCCATGTCCGTCCAGGTTAAACTGTTGCGGGTGCTGGAGGAGAAGAAGATTGAAAAGGTCGGAGACAATGTTTCCATTGATGTGGATGTTCGCATCATCACCGCCACCAACAGGAATCTTGAAGAATTAATCAAAGAGAAAAAGTTCAGGGAAGATCTTTTCTTTCGGATCAATGTCTTTCCCATCCGTTGTCCCTCCCTTGCAACCCGTCTGGAGGATATCCCGTTGATCGTCCAGCACTTTGTCAATGTTAACTCAAAAAAAACGGGGAAAAATATCCTTGGTCTCACACCGGAAGCCATGGCACGGTTGATGGCCTACCATTGGCCGGGCAATGTCCGGGAATTGAGGAATACCGTGGAGTATGCCTTTGTCCTGTGCAACGGCAGCAGCATCGGTCCTGAGCACCTTCCCGACCGGGTGACTGCCGGCGTTGATTCCGAAACGCCGGAAAAAAGAAATGCCATGGACGTTCCATTGGCACCGGAACCCGCCGTTCCAATGGACCAGCGAACCCAGCTGATCCAAGCGCTTAAAAAGGTTGGCGGCAACCAGTCCAGGGCGGCTGAAGCCATTGGCGTCAGCCGGGTCACCGTTTGGAAACGAATCAAAAAATTCGGCATTGACCTTGACCGGGATCTTGCCTGAAGTTTCTTTTCGTCAGAGTTTACAACTTTTTTACAACTCTTTTACCCGCCTGTGACACCTCTCAACTTCCCTTGGTCTATAAAAGATCCAGGGGTACGGATTGTTTTTAAAACAGAACCTTCAGAATAAAAGGAGAGAGTGATGAAACCCATAGGAAAAGCGTTTTTTGCAATGGCATTGGTTGTGGGGCTTGGTTTGTCCCTGGTCACCACCTGGGCAGAGGGGGGGGAAGCCAAGGTGGTTTGCCGGGTGGAGACCGACAGGAAAGTGTTGCCTGCGGGCGGTCCCCAGAACGTGGTGATCAAGGTGAGCCTTGACGCGCCCTTGGCCCCTTCAGCAATGGAGCGGCCCCGGGTTAACCTGGCCCTTGTCCTTGACCGGTCCGGCTCCATGACAGGGGCCAAGATCGAGCGGGCCAGGGAGGCGGCCATCGAGGCCTTGAAACGGCTGGGACCTGGGGATCTGTTTTCCCTTGTGGTGTATGACGACACCATCGACACTGTTGTGCCGGCCCAGGGCATTGAGAACATTGAGGGGATCATTCGGAAGATTCGCCAGATAACGCCCGGGGGAAGCACGGCCCTGTTCGGCGGGGTGAGCCAGGGGGCTGCCGAGATCAGGAAAAACCTGGGCAGGGATTATGTTCACCGCATTGTGCTGCTTTCCGACGGCCTTGCCAACGTGGGGCCAAGGACGCCCGAGGACCTGGGCCGCCTGGGGGCAGCCCTGATCAAGGAGAAGATCTCGGTGACCACCATCGGCGTGGGCACGGATTACAACGAAGACCTCATGGCGAGGCTCTCCCAGAAGAGCGACGGCAACATCTACTTTGTGGAGTCCAGCGACGATCTTCCTATGATATTTGCGGCTGAACTCGGGGATGTCCTTAACGTGGTGGCAACCCAGGTGCGGTTGTTCATCGATATGCCCAAGGGGATAAAGCCCCTTGGCATCGTGGGAAGGCAAGGGCGCATCCGGGGCGGGCAGGTGGAACTGTCCATGAACCAGCTTTACGGCGGCCAGGAAAAGTATGCCCTGGTGGAGGTTGCGATCCCGGCCTCGACAACGGGCAGCACCATGGAGGTCGCAACGGCACGGGTGGTTTACGACAACCCCTTTACCAAGCGCCGGGAAACGGTAACAGCGCGTTCTGTGGCACGCTTCAGCGACAGTTCGGCAGCGGTTGAGCGATCGACCAACAAGGACGTTATCCGGGAGTACCAGCTCAACCTCAATGCCCTTTCCCAGGAAAAGGCCATTGCCCTTTCCGACAGCGGGCGGGAAGAGGCGGCCGTGGATGAGCTGAAACAGTCGGCAGCCAAACTAAAGAAGGTGGGGATCATGTACAAGGATTCCGTTTTGCTCGAACAGGCAGAAGCGCTTGATATCCAGGCCGAAACCATCAAACAGAAGGGCATGAGCAAGAAGAGCCGTAAGGTGCTCAGGACCGAATCCTATCAGATGAAGAACCAGCAAAAGTCCAAGTGATTCTTGGGACTGGCCTGTCCTTGGTTGGGCTGGGCCGGTCTTTTAGAGGAAGTATGAGCAAAAAAACAAATGAGCCTGCCCCGCCTCTGAATGTCTTGTAAAAAAGGGTGAAAACCTGATATTTCATATGCCATGACTTTGAAACGTTCCATTGCAATCTATTGGGCCCTGTTGCTGATCCCCACCCTGATCATGGTGGTTGTGGCGTTCAGGCTGTTGAGCCATGAGCAGGAACGGATCAGCCGCCAGGCCCTGGAACTTGCTTCAGGGCGGGGGCAGGCCATTTGCGAAACCATCCATATCACCGTTGAGGGGGTTGAAGATTCCCTGACCGCTTCCCTGGTGGCCATCGACCCGGACCGGCTTGTCAATACGTTGACCCGGTGGGAGCGGACAAATCCCCTGGTAAGGAATGTCTTTGTCTGGCAGGAAGGGGCGCCCTTGGCGTACCCGGTTCCGGGCATGGAATCGACCATGGAGGAGCGGCGGTTTATCCGTCGCTATGATTCCCTCTTCTCAAAGAGAATCGCCTGGGAGAGCAACCCTGGAGCGTCCTCTGAAGAAAAGGCGCCACAGACGACAAGGAAAACAGTCGATACCCTAGGAAATGTTTCACAGACGACAAGGGAAACTGCGCAAAGGGGACGCCAGGCACTCCTTGACCTTGCCCGGCCTGAAAAGCGTGTCGCAGTTGTTGCACAAGGGCTTGGGGCCGTCCCGTCCGGGGAGCGGTTCCAGCCCCGGTCCGGCTGGATTCCCTGGTTTGCAGAGAACCGGCTGTTTATCCTGGGGTGGGTAAAGGTTGCAGAACAGGGGCCGGTCTTCGGGATTGAGCTTGAGTTGATGACCTTGCTCTCAAGGCTTGGGACCGATCTTCCCAGGTTCACCGAACCCGGTATTGCCTACGCCCTGGTGGATGGAAACAACGAAATTGTTCATCTGTCCGGGAAGGTTGACGGGGGGCAAAAGCCTGCCGCTGTCCTGAATGTCTCCCCGCTTCTGCCCCACTGGCAAGTTCACGTTTTTCTAGACGACAGCAACAGGGATGGGGGCAGGGGCTTTTTCTTTGTGTCGTTGATCCTGCTGGGCATATTTGTGGCAGCCATTGTTTCAGGGGGAGCTCTCATGACCTGGCAGGCCCATATCAACAAAAAAGATGCCCTGGAAAAGACCTCCTTTGTCTCCTCCGTTTCCCATGAGCTGAAGACACCGTTGACAAGCATCCGCATGTACGGGGAGTTGCTCCAGTCCGGCAGGATCAGCGCCCCAGAAAAGGTGGCCCATTATCTGGCGGTCATCGTTGCCGAGAGCCAGCGCCTGACCCGTCTTGTCAACAACGTCCTTGATTTTTCAAGGCTTGAACAGGACAGGAAAACCTACCATGTGGATCGTGTGGATCTTGTGGAATTGGTGATTGCCATGGTGGAGCGCCACGGCATCAGGATCAGGGCCGCAGGCATGGAACCTGGGGTGTTTTTGCCGGATGGTCCCCTGATGGTTAGAACCGACAGGGACGCCATGGAGCAGGTGGTGGTGAACATCATCGATAATGCTGTGAAATACGCAGCCGAAGGAAAGAGACTCACGTTTGTGCTGACGGATGCAAATTCGGGATTTTACGAACTTCGCATATCGGACAGGGGCCCCGGCATTCCAAGGGAGCACCGGCAGCGGATCTTTGACAAATTTCACCGGATAGACACCTCGCTTACGGCAAGAAAGCCCGGGTCAGGGCTGGGGCTTTCCATTGCAAGGAGCATTGCACGGGACCTTGGGGGAGATATTGGGTTTGAGCCGGTAAAGCAGGGGGGAAGCGCTTTTATTGTGGGGATAAAAAAAGATGAATGAGACAAGGATTCTTGTTGCAGAAGATGACACCAACATACGGACTGGGCTTGTGGACACCCTGGAGAGCGAAGGGTTTCAGGTGGTCGAGGCCTGTGACGGCAATGAGGCGGTCAAGGCGTTTCAAAACGGTGGGTTTGATCTTTTGCTCCTGGACATCATGATGCCGGAAAAGAGTGGTTATGACGTGTGCCGGGAGATCCGTGCCATTGATAAACAGGTGCCCATCATCATGGTCACGGCCAAGTCCGAGGAGATCGACACCGTGGTGGGTCTTGAGCTGGGTGCCGACGATTATGTCACCAAACCGTTCGGGGTGCATGAACTCCTTGCAAGGATCTCTGCCGTGCTGAGGCGTTCCCGGCAGTGTGCCGGATCTGAAAAACCTGATCGGCCTGAAACCCCGGAGCGCTTTTGTTTTGGTTGTTGTGAGGTGTATCCCAGGCGCTACACCCTTGTCAGGGACGGAAAGGAGATTGAGCTCTCCCCAAAGGAGATGCAATTGATCTGCTGTCTCCGTGACCATCCCGGGGAGGTACTGGGCCGGGACGAAATCCTCAACCGGGTGTGGGGGGTGGACTACTACGGCACCACCCGGACCCTTGACCAGCACATTGCAAAGCTGAGGAAAAAGGTTGAGGTCAATCCTTCCCATCCTTCAACCATCGTTACCGTCCATGGGGTGGGGTACCGCTACATTTGCCAATAAGGGAACCCTGGGGAGCAAGATGGAAGGGCTTGTCTCCCAGGCCGGGCCTGAAAACCCAGATGGGTTTTGAGTCGGGTTGATGGCAAGGTCTTAATTTGATTTACCCCTTTTATAATTTATTCATAAAGGGTATGTAGAAGCCTCTATAAATGCGGAGAGGCGGCTTTTTCATTTGGGAAAATCCAGTGTAAATTCAAGATGCCGGAAGCTTAGCTGGTGCTCTCCTGAGGCGGGGTAAACCAGATGAAAAACCCATGGGTTTTTCTTAAACCAGTGATTGACTAAAAGTCGAGCAAAAAGTCGAGCAAAAAGGGTGGTGGATGAAGCTTTTTTATAAACTGTTCGGGTTTTTAATTGTCGGGATGGTGGTCCTGCTGGGCCTGGACGGTTATTTCAGTCTTGAAAGAGAGAAGGTCCAGTTTGACAGGGCCATGACTGAAAATGCCATCCAGATCGGCAACATCATGTCCGGACTGATCGAGCATGCCTGGATGGAAAGTGGCGAAAACAAGGCAATTGAACTGATCAATGATGCCAATCGTTCAAACCATTCGATAACGCTTCGTTGGGTCTGGCTGGC
>JAEINR010000006.1 GCA_016342325.1 Desulfobacterium sp. | reverse complement strand
TGGTTGGCAGGCAAGAATGAAGAAGGTCCCTATGACACTTACTTATCGATTTGCCGCATAGCGGCTTTCTTGAACAAAACGTTGCTGTCGGACACATTTTACGCTGTGCTTCAAATTTGCCGCAGATCGCGGTGCCGTTACTCTATATAAAACAAAACCAGCATCCTATGCTATTTTTCCACATTCCAGTTAAGAATATATTTATATAAAAATAAGTCCCTCCCAAAGTCAAGGATAAGTATCCTATTCTTAACTTTCACCAAGCCTCCCATTGTTAAGAACATCAATTCCATACGTGTGTTTTTTCAAATGGTGGAATTATCTTTTTTTTAGTCGTAGTTTGGAGAATTAAATTACAATGAGCTGTGTTCGTAGTTTTCATGCTTTTCAGTTTTAGCCAATACCATATATTGTGATAGTAGGGATTCAACATCCTCTACACACGGTAAAAGCGTATACTGGAATGACCTGGTCAGGGCTTTGAGGGCAAAAAGATCATGACGTTTATCAACGGGCCGGGCTCATTGGAGATGGCGATACTGCCATCATGGAGTTCGACTATTTTTTTAGCGATTGCAAGCCCAAGTCCTGAACCGCCATGGGTGATGGACCGGGATTTTTCCACCCGGTAAAACTGCTCAAATACAAGCTCAAGGTCATCGTCAGGGATCGGCTGGCCGGTATTTGACACGTCCAGCCTGATTCCCTTGTTTGTTTGCCGGCCCTTTAAAATGAGGATACCGTCTTTTTCACAATTATAGCGGATGCTGTTATCAATCAGATTGATCAAAAGGCGGAACAGTTTTTCCGGGTCGCCTTGAAGGGACAATGATTCAGCCATGGTGTTCTCGATTCGGATATGCTTTGCTGCAAACAGCTCGTGGTAATCCTCCAGAACATGGCTTACAAGTTTGACAAGGTCAACCGATTCCCGGGCAAGGGTCTCCTGCTGCTCCAGGCGGGAGAGATCCAGCAGGTTCCTGACCAGCTGGCCCATGCGACGGGTGGTGGCCAGCTGCTTTATCAGACTTTGGTTTGTGGACGGCGGCAAGGCGTCATTCATGAGCGTCTCTTCCTGGGCCAGCATGAGAAGGGTGATGGGGCTTTTCAGCTCGTGGGAAGCATTGCCGATGAATTCCTTTTGTCGTTGAAAGGAATATTGTAGCCGGTCAAACATTTTATTCAGTGAAACGGATAGATCGTACAATTCGTCTTGGTTGTCGTTCAAGGGGATGCGTTTATATAACGATTTTTCACTGATCTCCTTTGCCATTCGGCTAATGGAGACCAAAGGGGTTAAGATCTTTCCAGCCAGTTTATAGCTGACAAGAATGATCATCAAAATGCACAGGGCCAGGCTGATGGCGACGTGACGCACCAGTTCAAGCAGTTCCTCCTCCAAGTTTTCAATGGGTTTGGCAATGCGCACCACAATGGGTATCCGTTCAATTTGCGTCCGGGTGACCACCACCCGGAAGAGCACATCATCCTGGTCATCCTGTCCCAGCCAGATTTGAGAACTTGGAATGTTTTTTTCGATCATGTATGTGGTCTTCTTACCGGACAGCGGAATATCGGTGTATCGGGTAATCTCAGACCCATACAGCGTCTTGCCGCTATCGTCTGTTACCTTGATCCAGTAATCATCCGGGTCATAGGGCATCCGGGAGAGGTCGTATGCCCCTTGGTTTTGGATTGGGACGTTCATTCGTTCCACAAGGACCTCTGTCATATGCTGCATCTCTTTATCGATCAGCTTGAAAGGCTCTTCCATCAGCTCTAAAATAATAAGAGATGAAAACACCAGGGTCGAGAGTAAGGCCGTTCCGGAAATCCACAGGGTTATTTTTTTACGTATTTTCATATTCCGTCATCAATGATAAATCCGATGCCGCGGATGGTTCTGATGATTGGGACATCCCCGGGGGTTTTTATTTTTTTACGCAGGTTTTTGATGTGCACATCAACAAAGTTTGACATGGAAAAAGGATCAAACTCATTTCCCCATACGTGCTCGGCCATGTTAAATCGTGAAACGGCGCTTCCCTTATTGTGGAGCAAGAACTCAAGAATGGAAAATTCCTTGGCGGTTAAGTCCAGGGGTGTTCCGTTTTGGGTGACCCGGCGACTTCTTGTATCCAGGCTGATGGCCCCGGCCCTGAGCACCGGATCCCGGTTGCCGTCTCGTCTGAGCATTGCCCTTATCCGGGCCATGAGCTCGGCCATGGAAAAGGGTTTGGCCAGATAATCATCAGCACCATAGTCCAGCCCTTTAACCCTGTCTTCAACGTCGCTCCTGGCGGTGAGCATCAATACGGGTATGTTTAATCCCGCCTGGCGGATCTCCCTCAGGACACTCAAGCCATCCAAGCGGGGCAGCATGATATCCAGCAGGATAAGATCATAGGGGACGGAAAATATTTTATCCAGTGCCGTCTCTCCATTATCAGCCGTTTCTATCTGGTAACGTTTCCGCTCCAACGCCTTGCTGAGTTGCTCAAGCAGCTCCAGGTCATCATCAACAATGAGAATGGTCATATACATATTTCCAAATTATTTAGTTCCATGACTTTTACAGGTATATCCCCCACGTCCCAAAAAACCAACCTTAAATAAGGACCAAAGCCCATAGGATGATAACCATGGCAATGCTAATAAGGACTGCGGCAGACCCAAGGTCCTTGGCCCGCTTTGCCAAGGGGTGATATTCAAGCCCGATGCGGTCGACAACCGCCTCCAGGGCTGAATTTAAAAGTTCCGTAACGATCACAATCATCAGTGAGCATAGCAACAATGCCCTTTCCATACCGTTCTCACCCCAAATAAGTCCCAGGGGCGCCAGGAACGCCAAAGCAACCATTTCCTGTCGAAATGCCGCTTCATGCTTCCAGGCGGCTTTCAGCCCCGCCCATGAATATCCCCCGGCCTTTATGATGCGGGAAAGACCCGCCATTTTTTTTTCCGTCATTTTAAGTTCCCCGTGTATTTCCTATTTTTCCGCAAACTTATTCCCAAGGTCGGACCATCGGTTCAACCGGTTTCTAAGAAGATAATCCGCCCCCTGGTAGTATGCCATCAATTCTTTAACAAAGGGATAGGATGCATCTATTTTATCAAGGGACGGCGAAGTTGCGTTTGTATCAAGGAGGCGGATCTCTTTTCCCGGTGACAGGATTAACAGTTTTTTATCCTTCAAGACGCCCAGCTTTTGATAATTGGCGATGAATGCCCTTTCCTTGAAGCCCGGTGCCAGGATATCTTTTCCAAAAAAGAAGGAATCATAGGAAAAATTAAGCAAGGAGAGTAAGGTCGGGGCCAGATCAATCTGACTGGACAGGAGATCCACTTCACCGGCCTGGATATGCCGGGGGGCATAGATAAAGAAGGGAATATGGTATTTTTCGACGGGCAGTCCGATTTTCCCGGCACTGGAGGCACAATGATCTGCCAGGACCACAAATACGGTGTCATCAAACCAGGGTTGCTTCTTTGCCTTTTGAATCAACTGCCCCAAAGCATAATCCGCATATTTTACGCCGCCATTTCTGCCGCTGCCGTTTACCCCTTCACCGGGAATAAGATCAATTTTACCTTCAGGGTAGGTAAAGGGCTGATGATTACTGGTTGTCATGATGTGGAAGAAAAACGGTTTTTTTGAGGCATACACCCTGCCGGCTTCCCCGATGGCACGGTTGTACAAGTCTTCATCGGAAACCCCCCAGGCGTTTTTAAAGGTCACCTCTTCATCACTGAAATTTGTTTGATCCACGATCCTGTACCCGTTTCCGGAAAAAAAGGCGGTCATATTATCAAAATATCCCCGTCCCCCATAGAGATAGGAAACATCATATCCCTCTTCCTTGAATACCTTGCCAAGACTGTACATATGACCGTTACCCGGTCTCTTTACCACGGATCGCCCCGGTGTCGGAGGGATGGAAAGGGTTATGGCCTCAAGCCCCCGGGTGGTTCGGGTACCGGTGGCATAAAAGTTAGTAAAGAGCGTTCCATTTTTAAACCAGTCGTCCATAAACGGCGTCAGATTTTTTTGTTGCCCAAAGCGTGTCAGAAACGTTGCGCTGAGACTCTCAACGGAAATAAGAATGACATTCAGCCTTTTGAGTGGCGCTTTTGCTTCAATCCGTTTTGAGATGTTGTACAGCCCTGGATGATACACGTGACCGTCTGGTTCAGCCACCGCTTGTTTAAGTAAATCCGACAGGGCATTGTCATCCCCGGTCACATAAAATTGCCGGTAATCAAGGGTATTGTTACGGAAAGCGGAGAACAGCTGATAGGGACCGTTTGATGCCAGTTCATTCACATAATTATTATTTGAAAAACGCCGTTGGGATTGATTCAGGAAAAGAGCGGTCAGGCATGGAATCAAAAGCAGGCAGACGGCAAAGCCCCCCCTGGGAGAAAAGTCCTCCCCCACCGCCATGGCTTTTACAAAGGAGGGACGCACCCGAGAGTAAATAAAAGCCGTTATGATAAACAGCATGGATAATATCCGGAAGACAGGATAAGATTGGAGAATATTGTCCGTCACCTCCCGGCGGTAGACAAGATAATCCACGGAAATGAAATTGAACCGCACGCCGAACTCGTTCCAGAAAAGCCACTCCCCAACCAGGCTAAAAAACAGGCCGTACAATATGAGAAACCCCGTCACTTCCGCCAGGCGTTTGCAGATGATATTGCCCAGCCACCGATTGGGTAAAACCAGTAGCAGGAGAACAAAGGGAATATAAAAGTAGCTGACAAAGGCAATATCATAAACCAATCCCAGACCAAAAATATAGATCCATTCAAGCAGCGTATGATCAATTAGGGGCCAGGACCGGACAAAAAGAACGATTCTCAATGACAAGAAGCTTGCAAGAACAATGATCGATAACTGAAAAAGCATGGCAAAGCGTGTCTTGGGATGAATAAAAATTTTGTCTATCATTATGATGACCTCTCCACTTTTTTGAAAAAAAGGCAATATAACACAGCACTGCGATCCCGCAGAAAACCGGACATCCTGCCCAGGGAGGTGAGCAAAGGTGCGCCATGGCAGCGTAGATACCATGGCCAGTATGAAGAAACCGTGAAGATTGTGATTTTTATGGAATGGCCGCCAATCTGTCCGAAAACGAGTTAAAAATTGCTTGCAAAATTCAAACAGTTTGATACGCTTCTTTTCTATCTCAACGTGAATTGCGCTATAATAATCAATAAGGATTCATCAATGAAAAAGATTGTCACACAATTAACCGCATTTCTACTCAATAGCCTCAACCCGCAAGAGAAGAAAAAATTGCTGAATCGTTTCTCTGCCGACGATTCGGTAAAAAAATACCAACAGGTCCTATCGGATTACGAACAAAACTACAATCCGGCCACCGGCGGATGGAAAAACACGGATACCAACGAAATAGACTATAGTAGTATCGAGTTGGAAGTCGGAAAAGTCTGGCACACCCTTATTAAGCTTTTAAAACCCACAAGCATATTAGAAACCGGTGTCCACAAAGGATATTCCACATGCTGTATGGCATCTGCATTGTATGAATTAAAAACTAATGGCCATATATGGTGCATTGATCCCCAGGTTTTGCCTCATTTATGGGAGAATACGGAATTGGACCAACTGGTCACTTGGATTCCGAAATTTTCAAATGAAACGTTTGAGGACGTCAAAAATATAAATTTCGATTTATTGGTGTTAGATTCCAATCATGATTACAATACTGCAATCTGGGAGCTGACCACGTTTGAACCACTGTTGAAAAAAGGTGGTTACATCTTCATGCATGACACACTCTATTTTGACGGTGTCGGTGCAGCCGTAAAACAACTCTATGAAAATCCAAGATTTGAGTTGGTGACATTAGATTCACCTAGAACCCATGGGCATTCAGGTCGATGTCCGGGGATAACAATCATTCGAAAAATAAAAAACGGGGCCCCTCTTTTTTTCGAAGAGGAATATGATCAGTGGTTCATAGGAGAACCGGATAAAGAGGCTTTTCTGAGAAATTATCTATTGGAGATGGCACCGGTTACGACCTGAAAGGATAACGGCCCCATTCAAAAACAAGGCCGCTGTCCGACAGGTTCGTAAGTTCGACTGTATTCACGGCGGCCTTTAACACTTAACCGATCCTTCTTTGTAAGGCCATGCCAAAATTGATGGGCGATAGATGAAGTTCTATCTGTTCGTAATACCCGCGTCCAATTTTATTGACGTTATCTATCAAATATCTCGGGCCTTCGTGACCGCCACATTGCTCAGGAAACGTATCATGCAAAAGTAGATAGCCGCCTGTATTCAACACCGGTTCAATGGCCTCAAAATCTTTTAAGAAACCGTCTATTGAATGATCACCATCAATAAATGCGAAATCAACACCACCATTTTCCTTAAGGTGATCATGTGAGTTGTAAATATTTGTTGAACTGTCCCCCTTATGGAATTCAATGTAATCTATAAGTCCAGCCTTCTCTAACCGGCTCTTTACAAACTCAAACCGTCCTTCATCCATTGAAGTCTTTCTGTAGGGACCTTGTTTTATTGGGCTGAAGTCGTCATAGCAATGGATAATCGCATCTTTTTTGGGTCGATACTCATTTTCTTTTAAAGCAGAAGCAATCCAATGGGTGCTGACGGAACAAAAGACGCCGACTTCAGCAATAACCCTCGGACGAAGATTCCGAATCAAACCATGCACCAGCAACCCAGCTTCAGGGCTTAACGAAGCTGGAAAGGAAATGGGCATTTCGTATAGTTCTTTGAGCGCTTTAAGCCATTTACACTTATCATTGTCAAGATAAGTTGGGAAAGACCATTTTTCATACGAATCGTTACTTTTCGGATAGTGAGACAAATGATCCCGGTGAAGTTTTTTATCAGTTCCATGTTGAAGGAATCCAAAGATATCTTTAAAAAATTCTTTCATTCAGTTTTTCCTGTAATCAGTCATATAATTTCATCAAAGTGCTTCATACCAGTTTTGTCAGCAAAAGTATAAAAGAATCCATCCTCTGGCATATGAACCGAATACGGGAAGACCGTGTGCTGATTCGCCTTGACAGATCGTTCTGATTCGCTTATTAAATGAACGTTCAATTAATAGGCTGCAAAGAAACAACACGAAGACCACCCCAGGGGATTGAGATGACAGGGCGAAAAAGGCAGAACGCAGAAGAGCGAAAACCAGCCATTTTAAAGGCGTTTTACCAGGTAATCGAAGCCGAGGGCTTTGAAAACGCCTCGGTGGCCAAGGTGGCGAAACAGGCGGGGGTCCATGCCAGCCTGATCATCCACTACTTCGGCTCCAAGGAGAAGATGGTGATGGCCCTGGTGGACCAAGTACTTCAAACCTATACATCACTGTTTGCGCGGCTTCCCAAGGGCGGGGATCCCCAAGAACGCCTGGAGCACCTTCTATCCCTGATCTGGAGCCGGGAATGGCATAACGCTGCCAGCATTTCAGTGGTTTTCTCCTTTCTGGCCCTAAGCCAACGGGACGGATCGGTGAGGGATCGGGTGCGCAACCTTTACGGGCATTACCGAAGATACCTCCTGGAACAGATGGTCCTTCTTTCCGAGGCCGGAGTGATCCGGGTGGAGGACCCAAAGGCATCAACGGAAGCCCTGATCTCCCTGTCCGAAGGGTCCCACTATTTCTGCCGCTACCACATCGAGGCCGGGACCTTTGATGACCACTGCCGCCACATGATCCAGGCGGCCAGAACAATTTTAAGAGCAGCAGAAAATTAGGTGAATCGAATGATAAAATGTGATGAAAAAGAAACCATGACAGAGGCACAATGGACCCCCCTGGTGGGTCGGGATCGGGAGTGTTTTGCCTGTGGGGCGGAAAATCCCTACGGCCTTCAGATGACCTTTGAATCCAATGGGGAAGCGCTTCGGTCCGGGTTGACGGTGCCCCCACGATTCCGCGGATGGAGCAACCTCGTCCATGGGGGGATCCTCGCCACTATTCTTGACGAGATCATGGGCTGGACCGCCATTCATCTCACCAAGCGGTTTATTCTGACCAAAGGGATGCATGTTGCCTTCATAAAACCAGTGCGTATCGGCACCCCCCTTTCCATCACCGGTTACATCAAGGAGCGGATCAGCGAGCGAAAAGCCCGGGTGGGGGCCGAAATCCGAAATGGAGAAGGGGATTTGTGCGCTTCGTCCGAGGGGGAATTCGTGCTTTTCACCATGGAAGAGTTCGCCACCATGGATATCATACCCCAATCGGAACTTACGGAATGGGCCCAGGCGTATGATAATCAATAGAGGCCCCCGCCCCGGGAAACACTATTTTTTCAATGATTTTTTAGCTTCTTAGCTCTGTTTTTCGTGTTATTTTGACAAGAAAAACAGAAAACTTTTTTGGTTCTGGCTTGTCCAGATTAGGCAAAGGAGAAACCATGACAGGGGATTTGATGTTTCTGGCGGGGCACCGGGCGTATGAGCGGATTCGATCCAATGGGCTGTCTCCGGATGATGTTTCCATGGTGGTGGGGGCCTCCGGGGCAGCAAAATGGCTGGTGCTTCATGGGCTGGAATCGGCGCTTTTCGGCCGGTGGTTTGTGGGACGAAAGAAACCCTTGCACCTGTTCGGCACCTCCATCGGGTCGTGGAAGTCCGCAGCAGCGGCCCAGGATGATCCAATGGCGGGCTTTGATCGCCTGACCCATGCCTATATCCATCAGTATTACAAGGGCAAAACAACCCCCCGGCAGGTGGCAAAGGAAGCCGACCGGATCATGGACGCCTACCTCCCACCGGGAATGGCGGAGAAAATTCTGGCCCACCCCTATTGCCGGCTTCATCTCTCGGCGGTACGCTGCCGGGGGCCACTGGCATCAAACCATCCCCTGGCCATGGCGGCAGGGCTTGCAATGGCCTGGGGGGCCAACCGGATTTCCCGGGATCTGTTCCGCCGGCAGTGCCAGCCCACCCTGTTCTATGACCCAAGGGATGTTCCTTTTATCTCGAACAATGGTGAATTTCCCGGAGGCACAGTGCCCCTGACGGGTAAAAACCTGCGGCAGGCGCTTTTGGCCAGCGGGTCCATTCCCTATGTTATGGAAAGTATTGGCAATATTCCCGGAGCGCCGGAAGGGGTCTATCGCGACGGGGGGCTTTTCCATTACCATCCCGCCTTTGATTTCCTGAAAGGGGAGAAGGGGATTGTGCTCTATCCCCATTTTCACAGCACGGTGACCCTGGGCTGGTTCGATAAGAACAGGCCCGAACGGATCGCAGACGGTTCACGGCTTTCCGATGTACTGCTCCTGGCCCCCTCCCCTTCTTTTGTGGCGGATCTTCCCCTGGGCCGTATCCCGGACCGCCGGGATTTTGAACGGCTTGCCGGCCAGGATGGAGAGCGGGTGGCGTTCTGGAAAAAAAGCGTGGCCATGGGCCGCCGCCTGGGGGACCAGTTCCTGGAGGCTGTGGCATCCGGGCGAATTCAAGAGAGGGTGAAAAGAATCCCATGATGATTTCAAAGAACAATCGTTTTACAACAACATTCCAGGTCCCTTCCTGGGATTGCGGGCCTTTGGGACGCATGTTTCCGGTGGCCATGCTTCGATATTTCCAGGAGGCGGCCGTGCGTCACTCCGATGCCGAAGACGGCGTCTTTGATCAAGTTATGGACCACGGACTCTTCTGGGCGATGACAGGGATAAAAATGACCCTGGAAGTGCTTCCCATGCGTGGAGAAAAAGTCTCCGTCACCACCTGGCATGCCGGAGGGGATCGCCTGCTTTTTAATCGGGCCTACACGGCCAGGGGAAAGGATAACCGGCTTCTCGGAGCCGGCGTGAGCAGCTGGGTGCTGGTGAATGGTGACACCCGGCGCATGGTTCGCGCTTCGGCCCTGCCGGTTACGCTACCCGAGTCCGAACTGGGACCGGCCCACGAAGCCCTGATCCCGAAACGCCTGGGAAAGATGGACAAGCTGGACAACGGCATCTCCTGGCTGGCCGGTTTCCGGGACCTGGATACCAACGGCCACGTCAACAACGTCCGATACGCGGAATGGATCCTCGAAACCCTTCCCGACCAGGTGCTTTTAAATCGGCACCTGGCCTTCCTTGAGCTGGAGTTCAAGAGCGAACTGCGACTTGGAGACCAGGCCCGCTCCGTGGGTTTCCCCGCCGACACACCTTCCGTCTATGACCATGCCGTCGTAAAAAACGACGGCACCCTTGCATGCCGCGCCCGGTCCGGGTGGCATCCGGAGTAAAAAGCTTCCCCTCCCTCGGTTTTTCCATTTTTTTAATCCTTTTCTTGACAACAAGCAAGCGCCTATTTTACAATCCAATCATCTTTTTCTTAACTTCTTGCGACACGCTCTTACAATCCTTCGGCCTTCCCCATGGACCAGATCAACATTGACATGAGATTCCCCAGACTCCTCCCAGGACGTTAACCTATTTTTTTCAATAAAAAACGTCGCCGGAAGATGTTCAACATCCTGTAAGAACCTAGGCACGATCCCGTCACAATCGGGTGATGGATAAACAAACCAACAGCAAGGTAGCAAGCAATTTCAAAAAGGGGACTCCTATTATGAAGAGAACCATTTTGTTTACAGGTGCGTTATTTGTTATTCTTTTTTCCTGGATACCGGCCAACGCAGGTAATTTTACACCCGATGACGCAAAGAACCTGACTGAAAAAGCCGTTGTCCTCATCGAAAAAATGGGGCTCGAAAAGGCCCGGGAGATACTCAATGACAAGAACGGAGGATACAGACAAGGCGCAAAGGGTGAGCTGTATGTGTTTGTTGTGGACTGGAACGGGGTCTGGTTGGCATATCCGCCAAAGCCTTCAGGGGTTGGTAAAAACGTTCTCAACGTAAAGGATCCGGACGGTAAATATCTTGTAAAGGATATGATCTCCATTGCCAGGGAAAAAGGCGAAGGATGGAGCGAATACAGGTGGGTAAATCCCGAGACCGGAAGGATCCAGCACAAAATATCATATGTCAAAAGGATTATGGGCAAGGAGATGTTCGCAGCAGCCGGGATTTACAAATAGGTATTAAACGGTCGTAACTTCTGTCCCCCAGGGCCAGCGACAACTCTGATCTATCTCGTTTACTGCCGTATCAACATGGCAGAGGTTATGACCATGGCCGATAACTGTATCAACAGGGGATTGTAACGCCATGAAAAAATTTCGCAACCTATCCGTTACGACAAAAATTTTTCTCTCTCCTGTGCTTGTCATGGTGATTCTCCTTTCTGCGGCTGTGATGTCATATATGGGCTCTCTCAAGCAGGAGGCCGCACTGGACCACGTGGTCAATGTCGCATTTGAAAAAGCAAGTACAAGCAGCAGTATCAGGCAGCTCATAAATTATGCCAACAGCGCCCTGATGCACGTCATCGCCCTTGCAGACTCAGGCATAGAGGATGAAAAGATAGAGATAATCCGCAAAAAGATCTGGCTGAACATTGCCAAATCCGGAGAAATGATTGCCGCTTTTGAAAAGCGTTCCAGCCTTGATACGGAAGAGATAAAAATTCTTCAAAGGATAAAAGAGGCGTTAACCGATTTTGAAAAAGCCGCCGTTGAAATGATGGACCTGGCATCCCTCGACAGGATGATTGCCATACCGATGATGGAGGAAGTTTCAGACAGACAGGAAAAATTAGATACCGCTGCCACAGATTTTTACACACTGGAAAGCAGGATGACCGAAAGGACATTTTCCGATTCCAACGCTTCAGCCAAAAACGGGAGAAGCCTGTTCATGTGGCTGGTTGTGGGTGCCCTTGTGATTTCCCTTATTATTACAATCCTGGTCGCAAGGTCCATCATCGTCCCCCTGGAAAGGGTGATCACCGGCCTTGCAGACGGATCCGAGCAGGTTGCAACCGCATCCCACCAGATCTCATCCTCAAGCAAGCGCCTTGCAAAGGGATCTTCTGATCAGGCTGTCGCCATCGAGCAGACGTCGTCATCCCTTGAAATGATCTCTTCAATGACAGGAGAGACGGCCGAAAATGCAAAACAAGCAAAAGATCTGGTCAGGCAAGGGGACAAGATTATCGAGAAGGCCAATGAATCCATGGATCAACTGACTTCATCCATGGATGAGATCTCAACAGCCAGCGAGGAAACATTCACCATCCTCAAAACCATTGACGAAATAGCCTTTCAGACCAATCTGCTGGCCCTGAACGCTGCCGTGGAAGCGGCAAGGGCCGGCGAGGCAGGCGCAGGATTTGCCGTTGTCGCCCAGGAGGTCAGGAATCTGGCAAAGCGGTCTGCCGAAGCCGCTCAAACCACTTCTGAACTCATCGAGGGAACCGTACTGAAAATAAGCAACGGTTCAGCGCTTGTATCAAAGACAAACCATGCGTTTTCAATGGTCGCAGCAAACTCGACCAAAGTCGGCGCCATTGTGGATAATATCGCCATCACCTCAAGCGAACAGAACAACGGCATTGAGAAAGTGAACAAGGCTGCCATGGAAATGGACCACGTCATCAGGGAAAACTCGGAAAATGCAAGGGGCTCTGCATCCGCTTCAGAGGAGATGGACAGGCAGGCCAACCAGATGAGAGAATTTGTCCAGGACCTTGTCTCACTAACGGGAGGAGCGAAATCCGCCTGACAGAAACGTATCGTCTTCCCAGGGTCACCCCTGGAAAAATTATCCTGTCCCGATCCAATTCCCACCTGCCCCCTTAAAAAAACCATTGACAAAAGAAAACGAACGTCTTAATACACTATAAACGATTGAGCGCTTGATCGGAAAAGCCAAACTTAAAAAAAGAATAACTATCTCACCGATATCATGGTGGATATTTATTTGGTATTTTTTGCGACTGAGCGCTCAGATTCAAGAGATAGGGTTTTAATTAAAGTGAGGCGCAAAGCACAATTATGGCTCAGTTTGAAAATGAATTGTTTAATAATTGTTTTGAAAAGGAGTAGTGTATGGCAACAGGAGAATTAAAACCTCGTTGGGGGCAACCTCTTACC
The DNA here is from genome assembly GCA_016342325.1 of Desulfobacterium sp. Classification (GTDB taxonomy): domain Bacteria; phylum Desulfobacterota; class Desulfobacteria; order Desulfobacterales; family Desulfobacteraceae; genus Desulforapulum. Next base: position 120,163 of record JAEINR010000006.1, on the reverse strand, counting down.
GGAATCATCTCTTTCTTTGTTTTCCTGGGAGTGGCCCTGGTAACATGGTTTCTTTTAAGTGATCCCAGGGGACCAGTTCAATGGTTCCCCTACCCATTTGTAATGTATCTGGCGATGATGATACTTGTTGGGCTGTTTCAGCACATGTTCCTGGGGGATTGGCCATTTCAAAATCTTCCCCAGCCAGTCAGGGGGATCATAATGACCCTGGTGAATATCACCATGGTCTGGTTTATCATTGATGTTATTTTTTACCGTGTTCTTGGGACCGGGTTAAATTTTCTCAGTTATTATGGCCTGGATGCCATCGGTGAAAAAGGCCTCTATGCCCAGGTTGCCATTGTCGGTTTTGTGCTGATCGGATTTTACACCTTTCCCGTGTCCACCATTTTCTTTGGGAAATGGCCTGTACAGCCGAGCAATATCCCCCAGCCGGCCGGTGGGATAGCAGAAATCGCCTGGGGCTCTATTATCACCCTCTTTTGCTATGTTATTCTCATTGTTCCCTTTTTTGGTGTTCTCTTCAAGGGGCCTGTACTCAACGCTTCCTGGTGGACAAGCATCGGTGGAACGTCCCATGTTCACTGGGTGTTTGGATGGTGGGAATGGGCCATCATCATCCTTTTCATGACAGCCAATGTCTGGCGAATGAAGCCCTGGAGCCTCATCAAGCTTCCCCAGCCGTGGAAAGGGATGGTCTCTGTGGTCATCTCGTTTGTCGCAGCCTACATCATTGCCCTCGTTTGCAAAAAGATTGTTTACCTCTGGGTTCCCCCGGAAACATTTGCCCTGTTGCAATCAACAAAGGGCGCAGCCGAAGTGCAACGTTTCCTATGGCTGCACTCTGCTGAGATCGCAGGCTTTACCTTGATTCCTTTTCTCATATGGCATCACTACTTTGATGATATGACTCCCATGGCCGACCCGGACAGCTGGAATGCGTTTCTCTTTCGCACCGTGGGTGTTCTGGTCCTGACCGCCATCAGTTACTATATTTTCTATTTTGGTAATTTTGGTCACTGGGCACTTGGAAATCACCACATGACGGATCTTTCCCACAGATTTCCCCATGGCGAATCCCTGATATGGAACTTCTGGTGGATCATTCCACTGTTATTTAACGAGTGGTTTTTCCATAAATGGCCTTTTTATGTCCATGAATAATATAGGGGTTAATTGAAGCTCAGGGGTTATGATTGAGCATCGATTGAGACAGGGCTTGCCTTTGGCAAGCCCTGTCATATTTATGGGGTGGCCCTCGCAAGCGCCCTGACGTCCCCGATTGCTAAGACTGTCCGGAACGATAGGCCACCATGGCCCCGGGGTTATCAGAGATGATGATATCCACCCCGTTGACCAAGGCCTTGTCAAAATGGTCTTCCGTGTCCACACTCCATGTATTGACCGGCTTGTTTGCCAGCAAGGGGTTGCGCTGCCAGAATATTTTTTTGGTTTTGTGAAACAGGCTTATTTCCGGATGAAGGGTATCAACCCTGGCGATCACAGCCTTGATTCCGGACCGGTTGATCATCCCGTTAATCTTGTACCAAAAGCGCTTTTTATCGTCGAGATTTACCACCCGGTCCTCTTTCCGGAACAGGTAAGCGGTTTCCAGTCGGGCCTGAAAGAACTTCACCGTCAGCAGGGTATTGACATCAAATGAGGAGACAATCACCTGATCCTCTATCCCGAAATCCACGATGCAGCGGGCAGCCTTTTGGGCTGTTCTGCACAAAAAACGATGGCTGGATTTGATCTCGACATTGAATATCCACCCCGGCCGCTCCTTTATGAATTGACACACTTCGTCAAAGCGGGGAAACAAGACCCCCCTCTTCCTGCCCTGGGACAAAATTTCATCCAAGTTCCTCTCCCAGGGGAAGAGATCGCAATTCTTCTTCAAAAACCAGCGGTTGACCACAAGCAACTGCCCGTCCTTTGTCGACTCCACATCGATCTCAATGCCTTCGGCGCCCACATCAAACGCCCGCTGAAATGCGGCCATGGTATTTTCCGGAACATCTTCGTTTCTGCAGCCCCGATGGCCCAGTATGATAAGGTCCTTTGTTTTCATCAGTTTTCCTCTCTTTTTCAAGCCCATGGGCGTCCATCCTTTCTATACACTTTTTTTTTCACATCATCTGTCAATTTCATTGTAATTGCCGCAAAAACCTATAAACTAAATCAGATATCCCAACTATTTTATGACACCGTCGGCATTGACATAATAGATCAACCAAACAGCCGAATTCGTCAATACGTTTCTCTCTTCTTGCCCGTACCGCCCACGCGGATATCCGGAAAGATTGACCAAAATGGAAAATAAGAAATTTACTTGACCCAGGTCAAGGAAATTATGCTTTCCATCGGATATGGTCATTACCACAATTAAAGACAAACCCCAAACCAACGGAGGGATCAATATGTTTTGTTTTCAGTGCCAGGAAACCGCAAAGGGAAAAGGCTGTACCGTCAAAGGCGTATGCGGGAAAGAGGACACCACGTCCAATCTTCAGGATCTTTTGATCTACAACCTCAAGGGAATCGCCGTTCTTGCAGAAGGACTCAAGGCTGAAGGGGTGGACCTGGGCCGTGATGTGGGCCGTTTCGCTGTCAAGGGGCTATTTACCACCATCACCAATGCCAATTTTGACGATGGCAGTCTTGTTGCCTGGATTCAACAGTCCCTGGAAGTAAAAAAAGAGCTGAAAGATAAATTTGATGCATTGGCCCCCGGTGCCGCAAAAGACTCCCTGTGGCAAAAGATCGTGGGCCTGTTTGCCGGCGCGCCTGAATCAGCCAAAGAAAGCCTGCTCCATGAGTCGGCCCTCTGGTTTGATGATGATGTCCCGGATTACCAGGAAAAGGCAAAAACAGTCGGCGTGCTGGCAACGGAGAACGAAGATGTCAGGTCCCTGCGGGAACTGCTGATCATCGGCCTCAAGGGAGTTGCCGCCTATGCCGATCATGCGGCCGTTCTGGGAGTGGAAAAGGATGAGATCTATGATTTCATACTCAAGGGCCTTGCCTCCACCACCGAAGATCTCTCCGTGGACGAGATGGTGGGCCTGGTGATGCAGGCCGGGGAATGCGCCGTAACCACCATGGCAACCCTGGACGAAGCCAATACCAAAGCATACGGCAATCCTGAGATCTCCGAGGTCAACATCGGCGTCAGTGACAAGCCCGGCATCCTCATCAGCGGCCACGACCTCAAGGACATGGAAGAACTCCTGAAGCAGACCAAAGACACCGGCGTGGACGTCTACACCCACGGGGAGATGCTGCCGGCCAACTACTATCCGGCCTTTAAATCATACAGCCACCTCAAGGGCAACTACGGCAGCTCCTGGTGGAAACAAAACGAGGATTTTGAGACCTTTAACGGTGCCATCCTCATGACCACCAACTGCATCATTCCCATTAAAAAGAAAAACACTTACAAGGATCGTATCTTCACCACGGGCGTGGTTGGTTTTCCCGGATTAAAACATATTACAGACAGGGAAGACGGCAAGACCAAGGATTTCTCAGAGGTGATCGACCGGGCCAAAAAATGCGCCCCGCCCCAGGAGATCGAGACCGGCACCATCACAGGTGGGTTTGCCCACAACCAGGTGATTGCCCTGGCGGACAAGGTGGTGGATGCGGTGAAATCCGGTGCCGTCAAACGATTCATAGTCATGGCCGGATGCGACGGCAGGCAAAAGGACAGGGGGTATTTCACCGAGGTGGCGGAAAAGCTGCCCAAAGATACCATCATCCTCACCGCAGGCTGTGCAAAATATCGCTATAACAAGCTCAACCTTGGCGACATCGGCGGCATCCCCAGGGTGCTGGATGCAGGCCAGTGCAACGATTCCTACTCCCTGGCCGTGATCGCGCTAAAGCTCAAAGAGGTGTTCGGCCTTGAGGATATCAACGAACTGCCCATCTCCTATGACATCGGATGGTATGAGCAGAAGGCCGTGGCCGTTCTTCTGGCCCTTCTCTCCCTCGGCGTCAAGGGAATCCGCCTTGGCCCCACACTGCCGGCCTTTGTCTCCCCCACGGTGCTGAACGTGCTGGTGGATAAATTTGACATCAAACCCACCGGCGATGTGGATGCAGACATTGAAGCGATGATGCAGGGCAAGTAGTTCCATCACGAATCCGGATTGGTCCATGGATCAATCCGGATCTATTGGGCAGCCGGGCGCTTGCACTTCAGGTGGGCCACCATCAGGTTGATATCCCCATAGGAAAAGGCATCTCCCAGCTCTTTTTTCACCGCTTTCACGGATTGCCTGGGCGTCTTCCCAAGTGCCGCGCCAATGACTTCCTGTTTTTCAGGCGAGAGCAGCCGGTTGATCTCCAGGGCACCGTCCTCGATGAAAAAGCAGAGATGGCTCTGGATGGTGGATGCCGCAAGCCCCCTTTCTTCGGCAATCCGGTCGATGGTCAACCCCTTGCTGAACAAATCAAAACTGACGGTTTTGGTGTCTGAACCGGTGGCTGTTTTTTCCCCGGCCCCCACCTTGGGTTCCGGCAATTTCACTTGCTCAATCCCGTGTTGCTTGCGATAGCCCACAACCATTTCCAAAAGATCGTCACCATAATTTTCAAGGGTTTTCTTGCCAACACCCTTGATTTTCGTCAGGGCCGCAACAGTGTCGGGCAACCCCACGGCGATCTCGATCAACACCCGTTGATGGAGGACCTGATAAAGCGCAACGCCTTGTGCCTTGGCCGTGGAGGAACGCCACGCCTTAAGGGACTGGAACAACTCCCCATGTTCAATATCTGATTCACTGTACCCCGGGGATTGGGGCTTTTTCCCCTTTTCAGGGACAAAGTCGATCTCAGCCGCTGATACGGCGCGCAAATAACGGCCCGGTGAAAAACCGTTTTCACAGGATCCAATGCCGGCACGCTTCACAAGGATCTCCTGCTTGAGATTATTCAGGGCATTTCCAATCTTCTTAGCAAGCTCTTTATTGTCCGTCTCCACCTGCATTTTCTGCAATAGATCATCAAAAATCGAAGCGATTTTCTCCTCAAACCATGGGGATGCCTTGCCAATCCGCTCCAGAATATGGTCATCGGATGCTGGCAGGGTGGTCTCCACAAACAGGGTGGTCAGCTGATGCTTGAATTTCTCACTGACCGGAAGAATGGTTTCCCGGGCCATCTCCTGCAACCGCCCAATATCAGCAATGCCCGACACCTGAACCCGGCCGGGATTGCCCTGCAACAGCCGGGCAAGGTAGTTAAGGCGGTTGTGCAGCAATTGAAAATCAAAACACGCCAGCAGCAATTGCTGCTGGTAGGATACTTTGGCGCTCTCAAGGCGGGTTTCAGAGGGCGGGTTTTCCCGGACCCTTTCATCAAAGCACAGGACCGACTCATCCGTGTCAATGCCATGGGAGGGGATGGGAGAGCGGAGCACGATGCCCTCCAGGGTTTTACAACGGCTCAACGCCACATAGGTCTGGCCATGGGCAAAGGCGGCCTCGGCATCGATCACGGCCTTTTCAAAGGTCAGGCCCTGGCTTTTATGGATGGTGATGGCCCAGGCAAGCTTTAAAGGGAATTGCCTGAACTTGCCGATGATATCCTCTTGAATCTCCTTGGTTTCTTCGTTCACCGTATATTTGATGTTTTCCCAGTCCACGGGGTCCACCACAATCTCTTCCGTTTCTCCCGGGCAGGTAATGCGGATCTGCTTGCTGGAAATGGTGGTTATTTTGCCTATTTTACCGTTGTAATACCGTTTTTCGCCCGAGGCGTCATTGCGAAGAAACATCACCTGGGCACCCAGCTTAAACATGAGGATACCCGGGGTCGGATAGGTCTTTTCGGGAAAATCTCCGGAAATCTCAGCACTAAACCCATACTCTTTTCCCGCCAAATCCCCAAGCCGGGTGAGATTAATGCGGTCGGCACTGTTGTTGTGGGTGGTCAGGGTAATATAGCCCTGGTCCTCTTCAGGCGTATAATTTTCAATATACCGCTGGTTCAGTTCCCCAATGGAAACGGAATCCAGCCGGTTATCCCGGACCCGGTTCAGCAGCTCGATGAACCGGACGTCGGACTGACGGTAAATATGGTTCAATTCAATGGTAAACAGTTCTGTCCGGGCAAGGGCATGGCTGCTGAAGAAATAAACCGACTCATAATGTTCCTGCAACAGCTGCCATTCATCCTGCTTTGCCACGGGAGACAGCTGGTGCAGATCCCCGATCAACAGCAACTGAACCCCGCCAAACGGCTTATCATTGCGCCGGTGCCGCCGCAAAACCGCATCCACTGAATCCAACAGATCGGCCCGCACCATGCTGATCTCGTCGATCACCAGGAGATCAAGGCTCTTGATGATCCGTATTTTTTCCTTGCTGAACCGGAACAACCGCTGACGGTTCTTTTCAGACGCCTCGCTGCCGGGTATGAACGGGCCAAAGGGCAGCTGAAAAAAAGAATGAAGGGTAACCCCCCCCGCATTAATGGCCGCAACCCCGGTGGGGGCGGTGATGATCATCCGTTTTGCCGTATTCCCTTTCAGGTTATGCAGAAAGGTGGTCTTACCGGTGCCGGCTTTTCCTGTTAAAAAAATATGGCTGTCCGTGTATTGAACAAATTCCCTGGCCAGCTCAAGTTCATGGTTTTTTAAAGGTGGTGAAGCCATATCTCTTTTTCCCAATTTCCAAACAAGTATTAACAGTCCCCTAACCTGGACAAGCCAGAACCAAAGCGTTTTTCTGATTCCCTTGCCAAAAGGACACGAGAATCAGAGCTAAGCAGCTAAAACAACCACCATACTAAATTGGCACATGGGTGTAAATTCCTAATGGCCCTTGGCCGTTTTTAGTGGGTTCATTGTTTGCATTACACTGGAGTCGACTTGCGTCCCGTGAAAAAGAGTCTATTAAATGGCAAAAGAACCTTTCCATTCTTTTGTATTGGATACGCTTCTCTTATCTCTTTTAGCACCGCTTCTTCAAATTCTCTCCGAGCGGAATCATCCGTCAACCTTTCAAGATACGGTTTTAATCCAGTACTTCTAATCATCTCCAAAACAGACACATGATTTTCCAAAACATGTAGATAATGGGTCTCCCATATTTCTATTGAATTGAATAGATTAGACAGGATGTCATAATAGAAGGAATAGTCATGAATTGTAAAAAGAGTTGAAACGCCACCTGTTTGGTCTTTCCACCGGGTGGCGGTCGCAATATTTTCTATGATTTTCCCAAGTGGCATATCCCAAAATTGCGGGATTTGAACAGCAACAACACCATCGTTAGAGAGCAGGGCATGGAATTTAGTGAACAAGTGTTCATGATTTGGGATCCATTGTATGACGGCATTCGAAAAAACAACATCAAATTTCATTGCGGATTCATAGGTTGAAGCATTTGCCATTTGCCACTCTTGGTTTGGATACTCCTGTTTTGCCTTTTCGATCATTGCGGCTGAGCTGTCTATGCCGATGATTTTAGATTCCGGCCACCTGTTTGCTAAAATCCGTGTACTGTTTCCCGGGCCACAACCCATATCAATGATGGTTTTTGGTGCAACTTGATCAATTTTAGCGACCAAATCAATTGAAGGTTGGGTTCTCTCTGATTTAAACTGCATGTATAGATCAGGTTGCCAATCGGACATTTTATTCTCCTTGATGATTACTATATAACGCCGGTATAAGTGATGACTGTGATCAAAGCAATTAACGATAAAATGCCTTATTATCTCCCGAGTTTTCTCGAAACACCATTAGACAACATCAATTCCTCCAACTTTCCATAGGGTTGTGACCCTATCAACTTATCTTGATTCAAAATATAGGTCGGGGCAACCATGATTTTCAATTCTTCCGATTTCTCCCAATCATCATCTACAGCCTGGCTGAATAACCTTGTTTCAATAACTGATTGGGCTTCTTCCCGGGAAAGTTGTGAAGTCTCAACGGCGTCCAATAGCACTGATGGATCTGCGATGTTAAGTCCATGGGCAAAATACGCCTCATATATTGCATCCCGATATTCATCCGATTTGCCTTTGGTTTCGGCCCATTTCCCAAGTTCCTGTGAAAGCCGACTATCTGAAATAGCAGTCCGCCTTGCTAATGGTAAGCCCAACTCAGAAGCCTTTTTTTCCAATTGTTGGATTTTGTCGTTCATCACTGGAAAATTATTGCCAAACAGCTCTTCAATCAACAAGCCATCTTCGGGGATGTCCGGATGTAAAGGGAATGCACGCCAAACAACACGAATGTCATATTCATTTCTCAGCCTTTTTATTGATCCTTTATCAAAATAGCACCAAGTGCAATTAAAATCCGAATAGATTTCAAATTCAAAACGGTTAGGCATAACTGTTTCCTTTCAATTTTCAAACACAGACGCAATGAAATGCTTAAGCTTAGTAACGAAGGCTTCTCCTTCATTACTAAAGAGTTCTGTGCCATGGGCATCTCCTGCATAGAACAATACTTCTTTGGGGTTGCTTAAGATTTCAGACATTTTACGGGTATCATTTGCCCCACCATCAAATTCGGAATTGATTATCAGTTTGGGTATTTTTATACTGCGCAATTCGTCATTGCTATAAAAGGTAGTTCCTTCATATTCGATGGGAGCAGAAAGGGCGACCACACCGACGATACACCTGTTATCGCTATATCTGGTAGCGACTTTTAAGGATGCGACCCCCCCCTCTGCTCGCACCAATAAGGATGATTTCCCTGGCACCCCTATTCCTGACAAATGAAACCGCATCTTCAAGAGTGCTATATTGATCTTCCAGATGGAGATAATAGTCATATGTCAGAATCATATATCCGTCTGAAACCAAATTGTTAATGACGGGGTCCCATTCACTTTGATCATTGGTATCCATGTTGGAGAGAACAATTGCCTTTTGGCCTGAACCATAAAGCGTGCCATTGATTGTCGAAACTGCAGACGATTGAGCAATCGGAATATTGACAGATTGGGCATGAATTGTTTTCATTTAATAACGATCCCATATTTTTATTTACTGTTGCCGAACGTTGTTTATCAGTGGGTGCGGCTTTGTGTGCGCTGCTAAAAACGCCTTGCATCCAGTAACAAATATGACAGGGTTTGACAACCTATTTTTGAACCATGTCCCTCTGTTTTCCAACTGTAGAATCCTCCATTCTGCCTGATAAACAGAAAACCGGATAATTCCTATGGATTCAAAGAGGGTTTGGCTGAGAACAGATAAAAAAAATCCCGCCCACACAGGTGGACGGGATTTTTTTACTTATGGATACGTCGTTTGAATTACTTGGACGCAGGCATTGCCATGGGCATGGGGCGTTGTTTCCTGGCCCCGGTTGCATTGGGATATTCCGTGTGCTTGTACGCTTTTTTGTTGTGCTTGATCATATCGTGGCCCTCTTCCATGAATTTGTTGAACACAATCTTACAGTCATAGAACCCGTGCCACCATGCATAATCCGGTGCCATCATGGCCGTTCCCATCCGTGCCCGACGGCCCGGATAGTGCCAGAGTTCATAGAATTCCAACTCCGGGTCTTCGTCAAAATATCGCTCCTTGGTGATAAGACCTTTTTCGTAAAGGGTATCAAGCATTTTCTTTGCCGGTTTGTAGTAAACTTCGTTATACTCCTCGACCACCTTGTCCAACTTGGTATAGTGATCGTTCACCCATTTGTTACCATGGCATTGGGTACACACGACCTTCATCTTGTCCCGCTCCACTTCCCAATTATTATTGGCAGGGAATGCTGCAAATTCCGACGGCCGCACGGTAAGCGGCGCCTGGGTCTCCCAGGAGATCCGTTCAGTGGTATCGTGGGTGGTCATGACCGTTCCCGATCCGGACATATGGCATGCAGCGCAGGTGGGGGCGCGGTAGTCCACACCCGGTGTCCAGGTGCCTGCAGCGGCGTTGAAATTAAACTCGTCCCCAAAAGTGTTGTAGATATCACCGTGCTTGGACTCGGTATAGATCTCGATCTGGGGATGGTCCGGTCCCAGGTGGCACTGGCCGCAGGCTTCCGGTTTCCTGGCTTCCATAACGGAAAAACGATGCCGGGTATGGCAACTGGTGCAGCTGCCCTTGCTGCCGTCCAGGTTAACCCGTCCGACCCCGGTATTGGGCCATGTGTTTGGATCCAGGTTACCGTCCTTCATTTCCAGAATGGTGCCGTGGCAGTAGTAGCAGCCGGAATTTCTTTCAATTTCACTGTTCATGCCCGAGTTCAGCCAGGGATCGATCTTCCAGATCAATTCCAGGGTGTTGGCGTGCTTGCTGAGGCTGTACTGTTTTGCCTCATCCGGATGGCAGCGGGAGCAGTCCTTGGGCGTCACGGCAGCTGCCACAGGAACCCGGTATTCTTTGGTTCCGTAGACTCCCCTGTCCGAGCGTTCATACTGCTTGAAATGGTCCTGGCTCACATCCGGATCCCGCTCGTCGGCCTTGTGGCAGTCGTAACAGGTGATGTTGGCGTTGGCGTGACGGCTGTGGGCCCAATCCGCAAAAAGCCCGGGATTTTCCTGCTTGTGACACTGGATACAGGCCATCGCCTCCTTGGGCATGCTTCTTTCGATCCTGAATTCTTTTGCTTTCAGTAGGTCTTCAGCAACCGCTTCCCCCGCCCTAGGCCATAACATTGACAGCGTCATTATGGCGCAACCCAAAAATGCAAACATCAAAATTCTTTTCATGGTTTTTGCCCCTTTTTTTTGCATGATTATATTTTTCAATGGGTTTACTTTAATAGGTTGCGAACTGATACAGGGGTGCAGGGTTGTGCACCAGGTTTTCGTGGCATTCCGTACACTGTTTCTCATATCCGGGCCGCGGATAGAGCACCGTCCGGTGGGCCAGCATGCTGCCCCTCCGGGTGGAGATATAGAGAAGATTCTGGTGACAGCCCAGGCAATTGTCGTTATCCATGCCCAGGGTGGCCGTCCGTCGGGTCTCAAGACGGTCGTATTCCCCACCCAGAAAATGCCCCACCACATCCTTTAACCCATGGACGGTTTTGCCGTAGAGAAACTGGATGGTTTTTTCAGGCGGCGGCAGATGACAATCCATGCACACGGCCACAACCCCCCGTTTGTTGTATGCATGGCTGGATGTTTTCCACTCACGATAGGCCGGCTCAATTTCGTGGCAGCTGGAGCAAAACTCAGGTGTGGAGGTCTGGAGCATGGCAAAATTGGTCATGAGGAAAACGGGAAAAGCAATTACAAAACCGGCCAATACAAGTAGAACGCCTTTAAGATATTTTTTCATTTACAAGGCCCCGTCCTTTAAAATGGCCACCATGGGATGGCATTTTTTAAAAAAATTCTTGATAGAGTCTTTAAAATAATGGTGTTCGGCGATGTCTTGATTTTCAATAATTACGATACCCACAAACCAAGGACGGTGTCAATCTGTTTTCTTGGCTGATTTCCATTTTGCATGGGTGTCCGTATGGCTTCTCTTCGGGAAAAGCCTAATCCAGGATATATCCCCCGGCCAGTTCAAGATACTGTTTGATTTGAGCGTTCACCCAATCCTGATCACGCCCCAGCTCCCGGGCCATTAAGGTCGCCACCGCCGGCGCCATTTTCATGCTGGCACGGGCATCCAGCAAAAGCGCCCTGACCCTGCGCGATAGAAAGTCTTCAATGGTGCGGGCCATTTCGTTTTTAACGGCCCAGACAACCTGGGCCTTTGTAAATTCGTAATCCGGGTGTAATCTGTCACCCAAAGAACTGTCCTCATAAATAAGGTCCATGATGTACGCCCGATCCGCACCATAGTAATACCCGGGTGTGTCAAAACGGGTATTCTTGACATACCCGTGGATCGGCATGTTTCCGGTGACGCAGTCCTTTTCAGGTAATCCGCCCACAAGCATCGCCTTGTTGACCGTATCCTCCGCCATTTTACGATAGGTGGTCCACTTGCCCCCGGTGATCGTTATAAGACCGGACAGGGAAACGATCAGTTTATGGTTGCGGGAGATCTCTTTTGTTTTTTTCTCATCCCCCTGCATCGCTGCAAGGGGCCGCAGACCGGCAAAAACACTTAAAACATCTTTTCTCTGGGGAATCTTTTCCAGATATTGTGCTGCGGTGGATAAAATAAACTCGATTTCCGATTCCAGGGCCCGGGGTTCCAAGGCGGTTTCCTCAAGGGGCGTATCCGTGGTACCCACAACCACTTTGCCATGCCAGGGAACCGCAAACAGGACGCGCTGATCCGAGGTTTTAGGAATCATAATCGCTGTTTTACTTTGCAGAAAAGACTTGTCCAGGACAATATGAACCCCTTGACTGGGCCGGACTATTTTTGGGGCCCCAGAATCATTCATGTGCAGGATATCATCAACGAACACACCCGTGGCATTGATGACAACACGGGATTTAAGGGTATACCGGTCTTGGGTTTCTTCATCCGTTACATGGACCCCGCATATCAGTTCCTGTTCATCTTTGAGTAAACCCGTCACTTTCATATAATTTAGAACAATACCGTCATTCTCCACGGCGGTTTGCGCCAGGTTGACGGCCAGGCGGGCGTCATCAAACTGTCCATCATAATACATCACCCCGCCATTGAGTTGTTTCTCACTCAAGTTGGGAATGGCTGCCAGGGTCTTTTCCTTGGAAATTTTTTCCGATGGACCCAGCCCGAGTTTACCGGCCATCATGTCATACACTTTCATCCCGACATTATAAAACGGGCCTTGCCACCAATCATAACTCGGGATGATAAAGGCTTGATTTTCAACCAGGTGGGGTGCGTTCTGGCGTAACAACCCCCGTTCATGCAATGCTTCCAGCACCAGTGAGATATCCCCCTGGGCCAAATATCTCACCCCGCCATGGACCAGTTTCGTACTCCTGCTGGATGTCCCTTTGGCAAAATCGGATTGTTCCAGCAGAACGGTCGAATACCCCCTGGAAGCGGCATCCACGGCAACGCCAAGCCCTGTTGCACCTCCCCCAATAACAATGATATCCCATATTTTCTCTGAATGACGCTTCAATTGATTGACTAAATGTTCTCTCTGCATAGGTCCAATCCCTTCATTTTCTTAAGTTCAGCAAAGCAATTTCCTGTTGAAACGTCCATGGATCCGGACGCCGGTCATGCCCTATCAGATGAAACCGTTTTCTTTGTGTTTTAAAGCAATGGTTTCAGCCATGCCGTCAAGGGCCTTAAAATCAGATGCCAAGGGTCTTCCCTTGGCAAGGTAGGGTTCAATCAGTTCAACTTTGAGGTTGGGAATCATACCGGCCAGGATATCCACGGTCTTTCCTCCCCAGCCGTAGGACCCGATAATGGAGGCAAATTTTGCCTTGGGACGAAGTGCATTTGCCAGGCAGGTGGCATATACGATATTGGGATGGGGACCTGCCAGTACCGTCGGTGTTCCAATAACGATGGTGCCCGCATCCACAAGGGCAATGGCCAGCTTTCCGATATCGGTCACGGTCATGTTAAAGGGTTCCACACGGACTCCTTTTTCCACAAGGGAAGCGATGAGATGGTGAACCATCTTCTGGGTGCTGGAGTGCATGGAGATGTAGGGCAATACCACAAGGTTTTTCGAAGGTGAGTTAACCCATTGGTCATGGGCCGCCACGATAGCAGCGGGGTTGGAATGGATGGGCCCATGGCTCGGTGCGATCGTATTGATGGAATAGGGTTTGAGTTTTTCCAGGTTCTTTTTAACGATGGTGCGAAAGGGCATCATTATTTCGGCATAATAGCGTTTGCATGCCTCATAAACGCGCCCTTCATCGGAAGCATAAAGATCCGTGGTTGCCAGGTGGGACCCGAACAAATCACAACTGAACAGCATTTTGTTTTCTTTGAGATAGGCCACCATGGTTTCCGGCCAATGGACCCAGGGCATATGGATAAACTCCACGGTTTTATCGCCAAGGGAGACAATGTCACCATCATTGACAACCATGAAGGCATTTTCAGGAATGGTCATAAGATCCAAGAGCATTCCTTTTGCCTTGGGGCTTACAATCACCTTGGCATCGGGGTAGCGCAAAAGAACTTGGGGAATCCCCCCGGAATGATCCTGCTCTGCATGGAGACTGACAATGTAATCGATGGTTTCCACACCTTCCAGTTGTGACATCAGCTCATCAATCATGGTGGGCTCCACCGTATCAATGAGCATTGTTTTTTCACTCCCCTGGATCAGGTAGGCATTGTAGCTGGTGCCATCGGGCAGGGGGATCAATGAATCAAAAAGCCTTGTTTCCCAATCGATTGCCCCCATCCAGAATATGCCGTCTTCAATTTTTCTTGCTTTCATGGAATTTTTCCTCTTTTGGGTTGTGTTATTTATCTGTCATTTTTGTTGACAGCGCGTCTTTCCCTTGCAGTAGCAATTGTGCCATGACTGCCATTGCCGTGGTTAACAAATTTCACGGGATGGGCAGTGGAACGCCTGGGTAAATATCTATATATTGTGAAAAAATCCAAGATCTTAATCTCTACAAAAGCATTGTAGGCCCTTTAAAGGAATCGGTCAAGGGCGGCAACGGGCAAGGAGCGGCACCATTAACAGATTGACGACTGTGAGGTGTTTGGCAAAGAAACGAATCATGGGGTCTCTCCCCTGATGACAAAGGGCTGCCCTTGAAGGACGGCAGGGATTTAAAAACAAGGTCCCCTGCCATCAAAATATTTGGTTATAATTACATAGAATGATACGATGTAACAATCTACGGTAAAAGGGATACGCGTCAGCCTGAAGCAACCCCACGAACTGAAGCTGATCAGCTAAATTTTTAACCGTTTTTCACCCAAAACAACATCACGGGATTAAATTCGTGAAGAGGATCATCAACGGACATGCATGTCCGATATAGGGGGAGAAACCATGGAAATAGTGATCAATCACCAGAATGTGACGTTGGAAAAAGAGGGGAAGATGGCCTGGGTCACCTTTACACGGGAGCGGTATCTCAATGCGGTCGATAATGAGACCTGCGGACAATTTTATCAAGTGATGCTTGCACTGGGAGAAGATCCCGACGTGAGGGTCGTTATCATTCGGGGTCGTGGGCGGGCCTTTTCAAGCGGCCTGGATCTAAAGGAATTCTCCGCAGGAAAGATCGGCATGGACTATTACCAGCGCTGGGAAGAAATTATTCTTACCATTGAAAAGATGGATAAAATCGTCATTCTCGGCGCCCATGGATACTGTCTTGGCGGGGCACTTCAACTGGCCCTGGCAGCAGATATCCGGGTCACTGACCCGGCCTGTCTATGGGGGCTGCCGGCCATCAAGGAGTCCATTATCCCCGGAATGGGGCCATGGCGTCTGCCAGGGTTCGTGGGCATGGGATGGGCCAGGCGACTGACCCTGGGCGGGGAAAACATCGATGGCGAAAAAGCCCTTGCCATCGGCCTTGCCGACCATGTTGTGCCGACCACGGATTTCAGTTCCCACCTCAACGACATTGGCGCACAATATCTCAAAACCTGCTCAACCGGCACCCGCATGGGAAAACGCTTTATGAATCAATCCCGCGGCATGGGTTTTGAGGAAGCGTTCAAATGCTATTTTGAACTTCAAAAACGCTGCCATAACAGCCTCGACGCCCAGGAAGCCAGAACCGCCTACATGGAAAAAAGAGCGCCTGTGTGGCAGTAACCTTCACTGGGAAGGAGACTGCCGGACAGATCCGTCAGGCGCCCCCGACTCAGGGAGCAACCTGTTTTTTCTCTTTCTCCTTAATCCCAGTGTTGAATTTTTCAGCATTGATGATGAATCGCTCATGGGTCCCCTGGGAAATTTGATCCACACCGTCGAAGGCCGTCAGTGAAAAGCAAAGCTTTTTCCCTTTGATTTCTGTCACGGTTCCCTGGACGGTGATGGTCATTCCCGGCGGCGTTGCCGCTTCGTGGCTGATATTGATGTGAATTCCCACGGTCTGCTGGGCCGGCCAGTTGATAAAAGGATTGATCGCTTTAATGCAGGCCAGTTCAAACAGCCCCACCAGATATCCGGTTGCAAAAACCCTGGGCATCTCCTGGCACTCGGGCATCTCCGGGAATAAAAAAGGGACGGTGTTCTCTTCAGGGACCTGATACTCAAAGGTAAAGGTGAAGCCGGGTTCCAGTTCTTTTTTCATTTTTTCCTCCAAATTAATGCCCTTGTCAGATGCTTCGGTTTGGTTTGGATTGCTTTGCTCCCTCTCCTGTTATGCCTTTACGTCGGACGCTGAAAAAACACCCTTCTGCTGCGCTTCCGATAGCAGGCTTCCATAGAACTTTTCAAGCACCCCGCCGGAAAAATACTTGCCCATGTATTTCAAAACTTCCGGGTATTCAACATTCAATTTCCGGTATGAAGAGTGATGATCATTGGTGCATAGATTCTGAATCAGCGGCATCAACTTATCAGCGGATTTGACGATTTGGGACTCAAGGGATTCCTGTTTCAGGTATTCCTCAAATAATGAGGAAAGTTTATTGGCTGCCGGGTCAGGTAAAATTGCGAACAGCTTTTCAGCTGCGTTTTTTTCGTTTTCTTCTTTATTGGTCGTATCACCGCGATACGGATTGGTATCACCGGCATAAACTTCCGGTAAATCATGAATTAATGCCAGTTTTAAAAGTTTGGCAAAATCGATATTTTCGAATTCGGTTTCAAGGAGAACCAGGAAAACAGCCAGGTGCCAGGAATGTTCTGCATCACTTTCAGCCCGTCCGATACTCGTGGTCTGACAGGTTCTTTCACATGTCTTAAATTTTTCAATTTCCTTTAGAAAATCAATTGTGGATTCAATGTTCATTCGATTAGGTCATCTCCTGCTTTTACGGTAAAAGGGTTATCACCCGGGACGGACTGCCCGTGCCGTGGGTGATGGGGCAATCCCCCGACACGCGGCTTTACTCATCTTTAGGGCCTGTTCGGTTCAGTTCCCGCCCCATCTTCGTTTAGAAGAAGCCCCATTTCGTGCCATTTAAAGCCGCCATGTTCTGAGTTGGATTCTGCCATGTAAGAGAAACCGAATCTTCCATAATATTTAACCAGGTCATCTTTGCAGATCAGTAGTATTTTGCTTTTTTTAAGATCTTTCGACAATTCAATATACGTCTTCAGGAGAGGGACTGAAATCCCTTTTTTCTGAAACTCCGGATGAATGGCCACGGAAAAGATGACGATGTTTGTTCCGGAGCTGTCATGGCCGACCATATCTTTAAACGCTTCATCTGTAATATCTTCCTTGCAGGTCGATCCCCCATTGATGAAACCGACAACCCTGCCGTTCACCTCGGCAACAATAAAGCCTTCGGGAAAAACATCTATCCGTTTTACGATCTTCTCTTTTGTTGCACCATCCGTGGTATAACAGGCCGCTTCGATCAAAAAGCACTCATTTAGATCGTCTCTTTTAACCTGGCGAATCAATACGTCATCTGCTGGCATTATTTTTCCTTGTTTTTATGTACGCGCTTGTATTTAAAACCATTATTTTCTTTACTATTCCAATCGTCTAAGGAAGTCAAGGTCCGACCCGCAACCACAATGGGAGGGTCTCACCGGATAAAGGTCGGGTTCAGGATATTTGGGCCATCCGTCACCTTGTTGTTGTGACTCTTGGCCATAGGGTGTATGATCGCCACAATTGTCAGGGACTTGCCCTGACAAAATCGAACACAAGCTGTAGGCTCTGATATCTTCTGCATTTCGCCGTAGACCTCTCTCTGCCATGCATAGAGGTTAAGGAGATGCGATAGAGTGGACAGAACGAATGCGGAAGATGCCCTTAAAAACCTATTTATACAAATTACAAGCGCCCATTTAAAACCGGATTTTTCCCAGTTAGGGATAAAGGCGGCCCTGCATGAAATCATGGACCTGGCCGCGAGCATCGTGGAAAACGTCCATGAAACACAAGAAGAAGACCGGGTGGAGTGCAAATCCGGGTGCAGCTACTGCTGTTATAACCAGATAAAATTGACGCCTGCCGAGGCCTTGCTTATTTTCTCCTGGATCGACACCGCGTTCACGGACCAGGACCGGACCCTTTTAGGGGAGCGGATTCAAAACAACCGGCTCCTGACCGAAGGAAAATCCCTGGAAACCCGGGTCAGGGTAAAGAAGAGTTCCCCGTGCATTTTTCTTCAACAGGAAAAATGCAGCATCTATCCGGTGCGGCCGCTCATCTGCAGGTCGTGGACATCCTACAGCCACGAGGCTTGCGTGGATGCCTTCCAGTCAGGGAATCACAACTCTGAAATTGAGACCTCAAGTTCAAGCAATTTTGTCTATTATCTTGCCCGGGAGACGGTCCGTACGGTATGCCGCTACCATGGGGTCGATTCAACCCCCCTGGAATTGCCAAGGGCCATGGACTGCTGCCTTACCAACAAAGAGCCCTTTACCCGATGGCTTGGGGGAGAACATCTGTTTGACCGGCTTCCCGCCTGCCGGAACATGGAAGATTCCACATTTTCGTTTATGGATATCCAGGTGCCGGCCTTTCTCGATCGATTCTCCCTTTCCTACCAACAGGACGGTTCATGCATCGAGTATTTTCTCTACAGCCGGGAAAAGGAAAGGGAGATCTCCACGGAATTGATTTTATCCTATAGTTCCCATTCAAAGTCCCTCAATGTATCAAAGTTCTATCCCGAGCTATACAGGGAAACCATCCACAAATACATGTCGGCTGCCTGCTTATTTCTCATAATTCATCATGCCGCATCTGTTTTCGGAATTCACCGGGACAGTTTTATCTTCCTTGAAACCCGGAACCAGGTATTTGAGGCGTTTTACTCCCGGTTAAAGAATTTCGATTTCCTCATTCACCACGACCGAACGGCGGACAACTGTAACGTGCGGGGAATTTACCACGTGCTTCCCGTTGAAACATCCATGATAACAGCGGCTGAACCTAGGGCCGAGATGACGGCATTTTGATTTTTTAGATTTAGCTTCTTAGCCCTGATTTTCGTGTTATTTGGGCAGGAGAATCAGAGAATTTCTTTGGTCCCGGCTTGTCCAGGTTAAGCCGGAGAAAGCCGGGGGAAGCCGGGGGAAGGTTCTCACGCCTGGCCGGTATGTCAGAACAGCCAATCTTTTATCATGGCTTTTAAGTCGGTTTCAAACGCCGCTTTGGACCCCTGGGTTTTATTTTTGCCCAATTCAAGGATATAAATATAATCGGCAATTTTCATGGCCTGGCGGATATTTTGATCCACCAGTAAAATGGTTTTGTTCTCGACCCTGTTCAGCTGTTTCAATTTAGAATAGATCTCTTTCGCCACCACCGGCGCAAGACCGGCCGTGGGTTCATCCACCAGAATAAGGTCGGGATCCACCATCAGGGCCCTTCCGATCTCCACCATTCTCTGCTCCCCGCCGCTCAAGGACCCTGCATCCGTTTTTCTTTTGGACCCAAGGGTTGGAAACCGCTCATAATTGGCTTTAATGCGCTGTTTCATCCGTTTCTTATCTTTTCTGAAAATCCAGGCCCCCATTTCCCAGTTTTCCTCCACGGACAGATAGGGAAAGATATTTCTGCGCTGGGGAATATAGGAAATTCCTTTCTTTGATATGGTGTATGGATTTGTGCCGGTGATCTCCTCGTCATTGTAGATTATTTTTCCTGAATGGGGCTTTAAAAACCCATAGATGACTTTAAACAGTGTTGATTTCCCGACCCCATTGGCGCCGATGACAATGGTGATCCTGCCCTTTTCAGCAGAGACGGAAACCCCCTGTAAAATATTTATATCTGCATAATACCCGGCAAAAACATCCTTTACTTCAAGTGACATACTTAATTTCCCAAATAGGCTTCAATGACTTCTTCATTCTGCTTGATCTCTTCCGGTGTGCCATGGGCAATTTTCTTTCCGGAACTTAGCACCATGAGCCGCTGGCTGAGACTGAATATGGAATGCATATCATGGCTGATCAGAATAAAGGTCTTGCCCTGGCCATGGAGTTTTCTGATATGATCATGGAGGTCCGCTTTCAGTTCAGGATGCACCCCTGCAAAGGGCTCATCCAGCAGGATGAGATCGGGATCCAGCATCAACACCCGTCCCAGTTCCAGCAATTTATGCTGTCCCCCGGAAAGACTTCTCCCGTATTCGTCCTTCAGATGAACGATTTTTAAAAGAGTGAGAATCCCAAGGGACTTATGAAGCAACGCTTCCTGGTTCCCAGACCTAGAGATCGACAGTGCGGGCACCATCATATTCTCCATCACGCTCATTCTTCTAAAGATTCGGGTGACCTGGAAGGTTCTTCCGATTCCTTTTTTGGCAATTTGATAGGACGAAAGCCGGCCAATGGATTTATCTCG
The DNA here is from genome assembly GCA_016342325.1 of Desulfobacterium sp. GTDB lineage: Bacteria > Desulfobacterota > Desulfobacteria > Desulfobacterales > Desulfobacteraceae > Desulforapulum. Next base: position 99,833 of record JAEINR010000006.1, on the reverse strand, counting down.
AAAAAAGATATCGCCGTTGTCCGGTTTATGGATGCCGTTAATGACATTGATCAGGGTTGTCTTGCCTGAGCCATTGGGACCAATGACCCCTAGAATTTCATTCTTCGCCACTTTAAAGGAGACATTTTCCAATGCAGTCAAACCGCCAAAACGCTTTGTCAGCTTAGTCACTTTCAGCATGGTCTTTTTCACTTTTTTTAGTCAATCGCTTATAAATCGGATAGATCAGCCCGTTTTGAGAAAACCGTAACGTAATCACAAGCAGCAATCCAAAAAACACCCAGCGCAACTCCTCATAATCCCGAAGATATTCTGCCGCAAGCTGCAGGATCAACGCCCCTGCAACCGCCCCTGCCAGACTCTCGATCCCGCCGATCACCACCATTGCGATGATAAGCCCCATCTGGGGCAGCTGTATGATATTCGGGGTGAGAATGCGGACATAATGTGCGTAAAACCCGCCGGCAAGACCGGCAAAAAAACTTGTAATGACAAAAGCCAAAATCTTATATTTGATGACATTCACACCAAGGGTTGCAGCCGCTTCCTCATCCTCCCGCACCGCCCGGAAAAACAGACCCAGCCGGGATTTCACAATTTTATGCATGATCGCAAGGGACAGGATCAATATCCCAAGGATGGTGTAATAATATAAGATCCTGGATTCCTGGCTGAACAGCGGCGGCACGTTCAAACCGAAATTACCGCCGGTATACCGGTATTCGGCATTGAGCACAATTCTGAAAATTTCAGAAAAGGCAATCGTAAAAAGGGCAAGATAAGGTCCCTGCAACCGAAGACAGAGAAAGCCGATACAGAATCCGACCCCGGCAGCAGCAACACTGCCGATGGGGATGCTGAAAACCGGAGAAATGTCCGTATTCAATACCAGTAATGCCGAGGTGTAGGCCCCCACAGCAGCAAGGGCGGCATGGGCAAATGAAAACTGTCCGGCATAGCCGGCCAGCAGGCACCAGCTGGAAGCCAGCAACGCATAATAATACGCAATGATAAGAATGTGCAGCCCGTACCCGTCTAGTGCAACCGGCAGAGCCATTGCGGCAAGAAATAAAACCATGGGTGTCAGACGCTTTAAATTCTTCAAAATGGATTCACTTCATCCTCACATGTTTTTCACCAAACAGACCGGTGGGTTTCACGAGGAGCACAACCACCAGAAACAAAAGCCCGATGGCATTTTTATAGGCCAGCCCCCGGGTCAAATCCGGAAACAAAACAGACCCAAGGCTCTCCGCCTCCCCCAGGATAAGACTTGCAATAATACACCCTTTGATGGACCCCATCCCCCCCAGCACAATGATCACAAAGGATTTTATCACCGGCATTGCGCCCATGGTCGGAAATATCAGGAAAATCGGCCCGATAAGGGCCCCCCCCGCAGCCGCAAGCGCCGAACCGGCACCAAAGGCCAGGAGGTTCATCTTAAAGGGATTTATACCCGCAATGGCGGCAGCCTCCCTGTCCTGGCTCACGGCCCGCAACCCCTTTCCCATAAAGGTCCTGCCGATGATGACCAGGGTTGCAATCATAAAAACAACGGCCAGGGCAGATACAAAAAGACGGTCATTACTGATGCTGAGGGAATAGACGGATGTTGTTCCGGACATGAAGGAGGGGGACCGCCGGGTCCAGGGACCAAATACAAACAGGGCAAGGTTTTGCAAAAAAATGGACAACCCAAAGGTGATCAGTATGGCGTATTCGTCTTTTCGCTCAACCGCCCCCGTATATACCGGACGAAGGAATAACACCTCAATGACAACCCCTATAAAGAACACAATGATCATTGACGACAACACCGCCAGGACAGGGGGGAACCCAAACAGTTTGGCCAGATAATAGGAAAAATACGCCCCCAGCATGTAGAGTTCGCCGTGGGCAAAGTTCACGATCTTGAGTACTGAAAAAATCAGGGTCAGGCCCAGGGCCATTAACGCATAAATAAGACCGATGATAAGGCCGTTCAATGCTTGAAGTAGAAGATATTCAGTCATTACCCCCTCCCTGCTCCGGGCTGTTTCCTGTTCGCTTCTTAACGCTTATTTTCGCGTTATGGTTGCAAAAAATCAGCTTTTTTGGGTGCCGGCTTGTCCGGGTTACGGTTTCATCAACTGGCCATTGCTGTGGGCTTTGGGCCAGAGAAGCAGTGCATCCGTATACGGTTGATTGACCTGGGTATACTGAATGACAAAGGCTGGCGTCCCCGGCCACTGGTGATACATATACGCCGGTTCCCTGTCCAGGGAAAAGCGGATCACACCGCGAAGACCGGTGAATCGGGTTTTTTCCAAGGCTGCAACCAGGGCATCAGGGTCGGTGGATCCGGCTCGTTTAAGGGCATGGGCCACCAGATACACCGCCTCGTAGGCTTCCATGGCGGCAAATGTGGGTTCCCGGTTATATTTCTCTTTAAAGCGCTTGATAAAGGGATCGGTCTTTTCGGTAAATTTAATTCCGGGATAATACCCTGTCTTTGTCAGGACGTATTGACCGCTTTGACCGGTGATTTCCCAGAATTCCTTATGCAGGGCATCGGTGCCCACGGCAAACAGGGCTGTTTCCTTTGTCGGGGCAAACCCGATTTCATGGGCCTGCTTGACCATGAGCAATTCTCCGGCGCCGGTGAAAATCCCAAAGAGCAGGTCCGGCCGCGGCGTGGCCAGCTTGAATCGCAGGAGCTGGGGCGTAAAATCCTGGATCGTTCTTTCGGCAGTAATGGAAGTCATTTTGATACCGGCGTTTTTCAACTGCTCCCGGATCACCCTTTCAACACCGATGCCATAGTCGGAATTTTCCGTGATCATCACAACGTTTTTAAAACCGGCCGCGTGAATCCAATTGGCAATTTTACGGTAAAATAGAGAGTTGGCCGGGGCGATCCTGAATACATATTTGTATTGTTTGGCGGTGATCACATCAGCCCAGGCTTCAGCAATGATCAAGGGGACCTTAAGCCTGTTTGCCACTTCTATCTCAGCTTTGGCAACAGAACTGTGAAACTCCCCCACCACGGCAACGGCTTTGTGTTTCAGCACCAGCCGTTCCATGGCGGCCGTGCCTTTTTCGGGCAGCCCCTGGGTATCTTCAAAGACCAGTGCGACCTCTTTTCCCAAGACGCCACCTGCAGCATTGATCTCCTCGATGGCCTGCTCCATGGCCATTTTCATCTCTTTTCCGCTCTCAAATGATCCGGGAGCGGAAAGGGGACCGACCCCTCCAATTTTGATGATCCCTTTGGCGTTGGCGGGTACCGTTACACCCCATGCCATGAGACAGCAGACAAACAATAAAATAAGTTTTTTCATGATATCCTCCTTTACTTCATTCACCCTTTTATCGCTCTGGTCAGATCAATTGATACCGCTACTTATTAATAATGGTGGGTTGGTATCACGTCATTTGACCAGCACTATAGTCGTAACAAACAGGCCCCCTGCCCCAGATAAAAGGCACACACCAAGGAATATTCGAGACCATTTAATTATCGGTAAAAGGCAGATTAACGAAGCAGGTTTTGGAAACGTCTTTCTTAGATTAGATGCAAAAGCCAGGCAGGAATCGTTCTTGTTGAGGATGATTTCCGGAACGAAATCTTCTTTTATCGTTTAGTTATAATGTCTTAGGATATTATACTTATTATTTTCTGTCAATGTATCCGGTAGGATTTTCGTTGATCACATTTTCCGGAACAGTCCGTTGATGATCTTTTCGATAAGGTAAAGGGTCCCCTGGGCCCCCATGAAGCTCTTTTCAACCACATGGATATGACTTGCGGCGGGAAGGGAGATATCGATACCGGCAAAGGGGTATCCCGCCAGGCGCTGGCGGGATATATCGGCCTGGCTTCCCAGGACAATATCGGGCGTGGCAGCAACAATATCGGCATTCAGGGCATCTGCGCAGTCGATCCTGTGGAGAAACGCGGTTAACGCATCGGCAAAACAATCCACGGTTTCGACAAATTTTACTGCAACGGGCACCATGCCAAGATAAGTATAAAGCCAGGTCACCAGGGGAAGCGCAATAGAGGCGTCCGCTACCAGGGCAAAGGTCGCCCCCTTTGGCAGGCCGGTCAGGGAGTTGAACCGGTTGAGGACTTCATGGCTGCGATTCCGTGCTTTTTTGATGATGGCCATTCCAGGTGCAGGATCGAGATCAAAGTTTTCACAAACTTCTGTAATCCAGGCTTCGGTGGCCTCAAACCCCATGGGAGCCCCCACCGAGGGCACCAGGGTGGGAAGATGGAACCGCTCCTTTAAAAAAAGGGCCAGTTTATCCGCATACTCCTGGTGAATCACAAGATTGCACCCGGCCGTTGCAAGGTTCTCCATCCGGGCCATGGTGGTTCCGGCACAAAGCACGGTGTTTACCTCGATACCACAGGCGTTGAGGAGGAGGGTCAGTTCGTTGAGGTTTCCCTGCCAGTGGTGGTGAAAAATGGAGAGGCCCATCAAGTTGACCCGGGGGGTTGGGGATGTACCCGGGGTTGGATCGACCTGCTTGATGACTTGGATGACAGCGTCCTGGAACCCCGTGGCAAAGGCATCTGAAAACCCCGTGTTTTCGATGGCAAGGCAGGGTACCGGCAAACAGGCGTTCTTGATGAACCGTTCCAGGTCGTCGCCGATCAGGGCGGCCCCCGGAGAGTTGACGATGACGATGAGAGAATGACCTTTTTCTGCGACCACGGGAAGAATTTTTTCAAGCTTTTGGGTGGCGCCGAACACATAGTCATAATCGTCCAGGTAGGTGGCCGGCACCCGTGGCTGGCCAAAGTAAAACTCTTCGGAGTAATAAAGGGGATCAAGATACGCTGCCCTGGACAGGAGACTCTCCGAGATCGATCCGTGATAGAACTTACATCCGGTGGGGCCGTTGAGGAGTACGGCAGCATCCGTGATTCCCTCCACCGCCATGATGGCACCGGTAAAACTGTCCGGGGGTATGGGTTGGCAATCAAATTCCATCGTTTTTCCATCCTTCGTTTACCGGTGATTTGACCAGGCTTGCCCAGCGCCGTGCAAAGGCGATCCCGCCGTAGAACCCCACATCCGGGCACATGGGAATGGTGTCCACATGGACGGGAAAGGGAAGGGTCTTGGGCGTATAGTTACCCACCAGGATATCCGGCCTCAACCGTTTGAGGTCCGTGTCCCGTTGGTGGGGCGGGTAATCTGTCTCCACCTGGAACCGACCCGGATAGCGGGTGGTGAACCTGTTGTCCTGGGAGTAGTTCAAGATGCACACCTTGGAGACGACCATGCCAAGGTCAAAGGCGGCCTCAACAATCCAGTCCACATTGTGAACATAGGTGATGATCATGAGGCGCTTGTCCTTGAGGGCGTTTCGGTGGGTTGCGATCAGGGTTTCATACCGGGCCTGAAAGATTTCGATGATGGCTTCGCCTTTTTCCTCTTTGTTGAAAAAGGCTGCTATCTCCCGTATCCAGAGCTTGCTCTCGGTGAATCCCACGGGAAACGGGAGGCTCGCCGTGGGGCTGTCAAAGCGCTCCTTCAGGAAATCGGCCATGATACGACCGAAGTAGTCGGTATAGGCGGGCAGGTTCAACCCGCCCCTGAGGAACGCCTTGAGGTCCTTGACCCGAGTGTTTCTCACGAACCGGCAGTTGATCCGGATATCCATCTGCCCGAGGATGTCGGTGATGGTATTGAAATTGTCTTCCGCATTATAGGCGATGTTTTTCTCAGCAATGACGTTCACCCGGTCCGGCCGGGCTTGGACCGTTGGATCCATGAGTGCTGCGGCCCCTTCCATGGAGGCGTTGAGCACCCCCTGCATGTAGTCCCCCCTGAGATTTCCATCCGTGGTGATGGGAATGACAGGCAGATCCGGGTAGCGCGCCCGGATCTCCCGGACCGCAGCATCGGGATCATCCCCGATCACCCCTGCAGGACAGGTGGTCAAAAGGAACAGGGCCCCGGGCTTTTTTTCCACCGCGGTTTCAAGGGTCCGGGCAAGGGTGTCGTTGCCACCATAAATCACCGTGTTCTCATCCATGTCCGAGGAGATCACGGCCGGTGCCAGCTGGTTTGGCACCAGCATCTGCTTCTGGGTATGGAGCCTGAGCCCGGCCGAAAAGATGGCCTGGAAAGCAATGTGGGTGCAGCTCCTGGGACCGTGGGCAACGGTGATGGCATCCACCACCTGGGTGGTCGTGGCAAGGGCGCCGGCAAAGGCACAACCGTGGAGGGGTTCCCGGGTCATCATGCTCTTTGACAAAAACACGGGCGTTGCACCAGTTGCAAGATCGGCCACGGTCTCAACAGGCGTTTCAGGCGCCTCCCGGGCCGGTATTTCAATTGCCGGGTCCGGCTCCCTGCCCATGAAGATCGTCTGTTCAAGAAAGTCCTCGTCAAGGGAAAAGGCAGGATAGAAGGTGGTGTTCTCCATGACGCTCCGGGCAAATCCGTGGAACACCCGGGCCTCGGGGGAATCCGGGAACGCCTCCACAACAGTTTTTTCCATGATTTCGGCCTGGCGAAAGCGGTCGCTCCTGGGCACGGTCCTGACCACGGGCAGGGCGACCTTTTCAGCAAATCGCTCAACCGGCGTCCGGTCTTCGGAGTCTCCCCTGCTGTTGAGAACCAGCCCAGCCAGGCGGTGCTCTTCTCCATCGTAATTCTTGACGCCCTTGAGGATATTGTTGGCGGCATAGATGGACATGAACTCCTCGGAGGTGACCACATAGACCCGGTCGGCAAACCCCTTTCGCAAGGGAACAGCAAACCCACCGCACACCACATCCCCCAGGACATCGTAGATGATCACGTCAAACCGTTCCATGTCAAGGCCCAGGCGCTCAAACAGGGCAAAGGTGCTCAGGATTCCCCTGCCCGCACACCCGACCCCGGGCTCGGGACCGCCGGCTTCGGCGCACACAATGTTGTTGAACCCCTGGTGAAGCACCCCGTCCAGGCGCTGGCGGGCAACCGGCACCTCTTTCATGTAGTCAAGGGCGGTGGTGATTTTCCTGCCACCAAGTAAGAGCCGTGTTGAATCGTGCTTGGGATCGCAGCCGATCTGAAGCACCCGTTTCCCTGACAGGGAGAGGGCGGCTGCGAGATTTGCCGAAATGGTTGACTTGCCGATGCCGCCCTTGCCGTAGATTGCGATTTTCATAGATCCTTAGTATACCCGCTTCCAGACCCCATTATCATAAAAAAAGCAGGAGAATCCTGCCGTGTAAGAACTTCCGATTTGCCTATCCTTCTTCACCTCTCCACTTCCATTAAGAACCCGGATCTCCATCCGATGAATAAATATCGATTCCCGATCAGATTATTTGAGTATCCCAAACCATGACCGGAGTCAAGGGATCAACACACAGGACCTGGTTTCCTGATTTTCAGAGGAAGGCGGATGATGAATTTTGCGCCGGATCCCGGCCGGGATTCCACAGTCATCTCTCCACAGTGATTTTCCGTGATGATAAAATAGGAGACACTCAGGCCAAGACCGGTGCCAACCCCAACGGGTTTGGTGGTATAGAACGGCTCAAACACCCGTTTCCGGGTCTCCTCCATCATGCCGGGGCCATTATCCTCTACCTCCATGCAGACCATTTTTCTCTCTTTTTCAAACCGGATACGGAGAATAAACAGCGGGGTCCTTATTTCCGCCGCCTCCATGGCCTGGGCACCGTTTCTGAGGATGTTGAGCAGAACTTGCTGGATCTTGGCCCCCTCGCAGGGCACAGGGGGAAGATTTTCTTCATACTCCCGCCGGATCTCGATCCGCTTGAAGTCGTATTGTTTTGTAAGGTCATAGTCGGTGGCCGCAAGCTTCAGGGTCTTGTCCATGAGTTCATCAAGGGCATGGGGGTAAACCTGGGTATCGCTCTTTCTGGCAAAACTGAGCATGTTCTCCACAATGGCCGCCAGCCTGCGGCCCGATTCAATGATGGTCGTGACCATGCGCAATATGCCCCGGGCCTCCATGAAGCTTTGGATGACTTCCATTGTGGTGCCGGCAGCCTCGGCGGCTTTCAGGTTGGCCGGCATATCCGCCCTCGTTCCCAAGCGCCTTGCCATGACATCGGCGGTCTGCATCATACCGGCCAGGGGATTGTTTATCTCATGGGCCATACCTGCGGCCAAACCACCCACCGAAAGCATCTTTTCAGACTGGACCATCATCTCTTCCATCCTCACCTTGTCCGTGACATCATCGATGCGGATCACTGCGCCTTCCACACCGTCGGCGACCAGGGGATAGATGGTCACATCCTCGTAGCAGATGCCCTTTTCCGTCAAGCGGGGCTTTTTCCGTTCCTGTTTTGTTTCCCGGACCCGGATACTTTCGGCTATTTTTTCCATCTCCGAAGCCATTTGGGGAAACACATCATACAGATTTTTGCCCTGGGCGGCCGAGGCTTTGATCCCCGTGGTTTCCACCGCTGTCTTGTTCCACTGGGTCACTTTGCCATCCGCGCCCACCCCAACCAGCACAGACGGCATGGAGTCGATGATGTTGGACAAGTAATTGCGCAAAAGATAAAGCTCCTCTTCCCCGTGCTTGCGCGCCGTGATGTCATGGCCAAACCCTATAATTTCCAGGATATCGCTATTCTCGTCTCGCTTGATAAGGGTATTCCAGACAATGGTTTTCTGTTCACCGTTCTTGCAGTTCAACCGCATCTCATAATCAACAACGTCACTTCCGGCAAACGCTTTGAACAGCTTTTCAGCCTGTTCATGTTCCTCAACATAGCAGAATCCTTGCCACCAGTTTTTTCCAATGAGTTCCTCTTTGCAATACCCTGTTGCCCCTTCCCCGGCAGGATTAATAAAGGTGATGATGCCATCAGGGGTCAACCCGCAGATAAGATAAGGCGCACCTTTGATAATACCCAGGGAAAAATCCCGCTGGTTTTTTAACGCCTTCCGGGATTTACTGATAGAATCGATCATATTATTCATGGTGGCACTAAGCACTTTCATCTCAACGGTTCCTGTTTCGGGAATGGTATCGACGGGGATACCATTTCTGCCTGTTTTACGTATGGAAAGAACAAGCATATTTAGCGATTTTGTGATGCTTCTTGCGACAAGCAGTGAGATAATCATGGTTATCACAAGAACAGAACCGGAAAAAAGAAGGATCGCATTAATAAATGTTGATATTTTTTGTTCAAATTCTTCTTTGTAAACAGTGCTGCCGATGTACCAGCCCAGGGGTTCGTAGTAGGTCACATAGGCCTTTTTATAGAATCGATATTCCCCTTTAAAGCCGGGTTTATCCCACAGGTACTCAAGATAAGGGTCGGAACCGAGCACGACCTCTTTCATTTCATTTAGGATGGCATTGCCTGTTATGGGGTTTACAAACTCATTCCCATCCATTCCCGCACGATTGGGATGAACAAGCACATGATTCTCTTCATTGAAAATAAAGAAATAGCCGTGTTCACCAATTCTCTGTTTGAGAATTATTTTATTCAAATCTTCAATCACGGCATCGAGTCGATCCTGAACATCTTTTTCAATGTCATCGATATAGACACCGGTCCCAATGATCCAATTCCAGGGCTTGAAGAGTTTCACATAAGATTTTTTGGGTTGCTGTTCCGTAAGTCCTCCGGGAATGGGTTTGGGCCAAAGATAGTCAACATATCCCTCTTCTTTTGCAAGGCAGACATCGACAAATGCTTTGAATAAATTTTCTTTTCTGCCAAAAGCACAGTTGAACCCCGGGTCATCAAGGATTTTTCCTTCCAATTCCGGAATGGTCGGATGCATGATCATCCTGGGATAGGGACGACCCGTATCATTTATCCAGAAATATCCGATGCCGTCATCATACCGCACCCGCCTGAGATCATCCATTGCGTGTTGCTTTGCGCTCCCTTCACTGATTTGTCCATTTTTGTACTCCTGGTACGCGCTGTTGATCAATGAGAATGCGATGGTCGCGTTGTTTTTCAGTTCTATCTTCCTACGGGAAAGCATGACCGATTTATGGTAAAGGATACTCTTATGTTGCAATTCCACATAATTTTTTGTCGCTTCCACGGCGTTAAGCGCATTGACTTCAATGGCATCTGACAATTCGTATTCTGCCCGTTGCTTGAAAAAAAAGATTGTTATTGCAAGGGAGAATACAACAATCCCTGTAATAGAGAGTATTATGCGTGATTTCAATGAATTAAACATCATTCTTGCCCCTTCCCAAGGCGGGCGGACGATACATGCAGCAGGTTGGGTATATTGTAAGAAAAAAACCGTACAGGTTGAAACCTAGGAGGAAACTTAAAATTCAATTCTATTAAAAAATACCGTTCAATTAAAATAGCACGGCACTTATGCCATTTCAAGTTAAGGATGCAATCCGGGCCAGGACACAACCTAACCTGGACAAGTCAGAACCAAAGGGTTCCTGATTCCCTTGCCAAAATAACGCGAAAATCAAAGCGAAGAAGCTAAAACAGGGGAAAGCGGCTTTCCGGTTGATATTGCCCGATAAAGCTGATACCCTCCCCCATTTTAAATCTGGCGGTCTCAGCACCCGCCTTAACAAAACTGGAGGTTCTCCCATGAACGAACTGCTATGGTTTGCGATGCTTGCCGTCAATTTTGGTTTCATTCTCATCATTTACAGACTCTTTGGAAAGACAGGCCTTTATGCCTGGGTGCCCATTGCCGCCATTGTGGCCAACATCCAGGTGGTAAAACTGGTGGAGCTTGTCGGGGTAACGGCAACCCTTGGTAACATCGTCTATGCCTCCTCCTTCCTTGTCACCGACATACTGTCGGAAATTTATGGAAAAAACGCGGCAAAAAAAGCGGTTCACATCGGTCTTTTCTCTTTGGTGGCCATGACGGTTCTCATGAACATGGCCCTCTACTTTGCCCCAGCACCGGATGATTTCGCCCAGGAGAGCCTGAAAAATATCTTTTCGTTCATGCCCCGGGTGGCCGGAGCAAGCCTGATTGCCTATTTCATATCCCAGTCCCACGATGTGTGGGCCTATGACTTCTGGAAGAAACGCTTTCCTTCAGCAAAGTTGCTTTGGCTGCGGAACAATGCCAGCACCATGGTCAGTCAGCTGATCGATTCCAGTGTGTTCACGCTTCTGGCGTTCTGGGGCGTGTTTCCGGCAACGGCACTGTTTGAGATCTTCTGGACAACCTACCTTCTGAAATGGGTAGTGGGAGCGGCAGATACCCCGTTTATCTATCTTGCACGACACTGGTTCGCCCAGCACAAGATCAAAGAGGATTAAAGAATCCCAGCAGGGGAACCGGGTTCGGATTGAAAGAATTTATTTCTGTAAGCCCTGGGAGATAAATCCGTGTGCTGCTTGAACAGCCTGCAGAACGAGCTTGTGTCCCGGTAGCCCACGGCCCAGGTGATCTCGTCGATGGTCTCCCGGGAGGTTTCAAGCAGCCTTTTTGCCGCGTCGATCCTGATACACTGGAGGTACTTCAGGGGCATCTCCCCGGTGGCCTTCTTGAATCTTCGCTTGAAGTGACGGGGGCTGATCCCCACCGCCTCGGCAATGGCATCAATGGCGATATTCTTTCCATGATCTGCCGCCATCAGCTCCTGGGCTTTCAGCACCTGGACATCGCCATGGTTTTTCCGGGACTCGGAGATCATGTAAGGGGCCTGGCTCATGCGGTTGGGGTCCACCAGGAGCGCCTTTGCGCACACCGAGGCAAGTTCCCTTGAACCAAAGGTCTCGATGAGGTGGAGTGCCAGATTGTGGACTGCGGTTGCGGCGCCCGTGCAGATGATGCCCTGGTCCTCGGTCATCATCAAGCCCGGCTTCAGGTTGACCTTTGGATACCGTTTCCTGAACAGGTTGGCAAAATGCCAGTTGGTGGTGGCAAGTTTCCCGTCCAACAGCCCCATTTCGGCCAGGATAAAGGACCCTGTGCACACCGTGCCCACGGTGGTCCCGTGGCTTCGAAGCCGCTCTATCCAGGCGAGCAACTGGTCGAGACGGTCGGGCAGGGTTCCCACATGGGGCATATGGGACGAAATAACGATGAAATCGCTCTGGGTAACATCGCTGATGGCGCCGTGGGGCGTTATCCCGATACCGCCGTAGGCTTGGACGGATTTGCCGTCCAAGGTGAGGACCTGTGCCTCGAACAGGGGGTCTTGCGCTGTGTCGTCAACGGTCCGATTCCATAGGTTGGCAATGGAAAAGGCGTCCATCAGGGTCGAAATGCTAGAAAAAAGGCATCCCTCGCCGGTCCACATGCTGATTCTGGCCATGATCTTCCTCCGGGTGAATGTGGCATTTCCTGCACAGTATTTGTCATTTATGCCACTTTCCTTTTTTTGTTGCAACCCCTATATAAAAGAGACATGAAATCCATCTGACAATCCGTTGCTTAACAAAAAAGGAGACGACCATGACCGAGCTCTACAAACAACTTGCTGACCATTTGGACAAACTTCCCGCCGGCTTTCCTGCCACAGACTCCGGTGTGGAGCTCAGAATACTGGAACGCCTCTTCTCCGAGGAGGAAGCAAGGATCGCCCTTGGGCTTAACATGCTGCCCGAACCGGCAGCCCCCATTGCCCAGCGCCTGGACGTCCCGGAGGAAAAGCTGGTCCCCTTTCTGGACGCCATGTCTAAGAAAGGGCTGATCTTCCGGTCGGGCAAGGGCGGCACCCCCCACTACATGGCCTCCCAGTTTGTCGTGGGCATCTGGGAGTATCAACTCAACAATCTCACCAAGGAGCTGATCGAGGATGTCAACGAATACCTCCCCCAGCTAATGCACAAAAGCTGGATAAACCACGAGACAAAACAGCTTCGGGTCATTCCCATCTCAAAGGAGATTACGGCCGAGATGACCACCATGCCCTACGAGACGGCCGAAGAGATCATCCGAACCCAGAGCAAAATCGTGGTCTCCGACTGCATCTGCAGAAAGGAGCACCAGATGATGGGAAAAGGCTGCGACAATCCCCTTGAGGTGTGCCTCAGCTTTGGCACCGGCGCCTTTTATTACGAGGAAAACGGCCTTGGGCGCACCATCGACCAGGAAGAGGCCTTGAAAATCCTGGCCATCGGCCAGAAGGCGGGCCTGGTGCTCCAGCCGGGCAACGCCAAAAAACCCGCCAACATCTGCATGTGCTGCGGATGCTGCTGCCAGGTGCTGAAAAACTTAAAGACCCTGGATAGCCCGGCCCTGGTGGTGCACACCAACTTTTTTGCCAGGGTGGATGAAGCGGAGTGCACCGGGTGCGAAGCGTGTGTGGAACGCTGCCACATGGATGCCATCACCCTTGGGGAGACCGCCCGGGTCGATCCCAAGCGGTGCATCGGCTGCGGCGTGTGCGTTACAGAGTGTCCCACCGACGCCTTGAGGTTAGAACAAAAAGCGGCGGCCGACCAGTATGATCCCCCGGCAAACCTCTTTGAAACCTACCTGAACATGGCAAAGGAGAGGGGGAACATATAGAAAGAACCAGGTTAGGGGAAAAGATCGCGGATAAAAACCGGCCATCGCCTGTATCCCATGGCGCATCCCCGGTCTTTCCCTGTCCCAGAACCCGTATTGAACCCATCCGAAATCATGGAGAGAAAGCCCCTCAACCGAATGCCATCCCAGTGCTAATAATTCAACAGTATGGTATTGACGCACACCCTTAACCTTGCTATATTTTTTTTCCAACCAAGTAAGAGGTCAAGTTTTTGCCCCTTTCATTATTCTTTGACGGACAACACATTCTCATCTATTGGCGCCCTAATCGGGGTGACATTAAAAGGTCTTTTTTCACAGCGATTTATCGTAATAATTAAATTCGTCACAAACAATTGGTTTTGGGAATATTTACGGTCTTTTTTTCAACTGATTCGGCATTAATCCCCAAAAAATTGTTTATTTTAATAATACTATCAATTGTCAAAAGGGGAAAAAAGATGAAAAAAATTTCTTTTATACTATTGGCGGTATTTTTAGGATTTCAGGCAAGTGCCGTTTCGGCCGAGGATTACAAAATAGGAATTCTGGCAAAAAGAGGGGCGATCAAAGCGCTGAAGCAATGGAAGGCAACCGGTGAGTACTTGACTTCAAACTTACCTGGAAAAACATTTGAAATCGTTCCCCTTGATTTTGATCAGGTGAATCCAGCCGTTGAAAATAACAAAATTGATTTTTTTCTGGTCAATTCTTCCATGTTTGTCACCACAAAGATAAAATACAACGCATCAGCAATTGCGACCATGGTCAACAGCCGGCAGGGGAAATCGTTAAAATCGTTTGGCGGGATTATCATTACCTCCACGGATAACGACGACATTAACACCTTGAACGATATGAGAGGAAAAAGCTTTATGGCTGTCAAAAAAAGCTCATTCGGTGGCTGGCAAATGGCCTATAAGGAACTAAAAAACGTCTCCATTGACCCTTTTAAAGACTTCTCCAGGATAGATTTTGGCGGAAAACATGACAATGTTGTCCTTGCGGTTTTAAATACGGTGGTTGACTTCGGAACCGTGCGAACCGATACACTGGAACGAATGACTGCCGAGGGAATAATTGATATTGAGGATTTTAAGCGGTGGATTGAGACAAACACTGATGATCACGACAATAGTGTCCCTTGGATTTTGCATTACCATATTGTTAATCATCATCACCAATATTCAGAGCAATCAACTTGAACAGCTCAATGATTCTGTAAATAACTCCATAGAAAAAAACAATTCGGAAACAAAAGAAAAATTCATAACACTGGCAAACGAGGTAAGCAATAATTTAAAAGTAAATTTGGGGAGTGAATCTGACGCCCTGCCCATTGAAATCAGCAAAGAGATTGCAGCGCGGACCAACGTTCAAGTAAAACTCCTAAACGCTGACATGGAAGCGGATTTAAAGGAAAGTGCCAATGCATTGGCAACGTTACTGATTCAGGTCGCGCCATCCGCCATTGTGACCAACAATTTTCTGGCACTGAACAATTATGTTAAATCCGCTTCTCAAAATGCGAATGTTGTATATACCGTATTTTTAAAACCAAACGGCAAGCCTTTGACACGGTATTTCAATAAAAAGCATCCACTCATCAGCGGGTATTTAAAAACAGGAAAAGAGAAAAAGAAAATCGACAGGGTTTTAAATGCCTCCAAAAAGGATGAACTGGTTTTTTTAATCGAAAGATCTGTGGTGGTGGAAGGACAAAATTATGGCACCCTGCTGCTTTGTATCAGCAAGGTATACACAAATCAAAAAATCCATCGATTAACCCAAAATTTTTCGGCGTTAAACAGAAGCGTCAAGGAAAAAACCACATCAGATCTGGGCGGCATGCTCATCGTCATATCACGGCTTTCCAAGGTGATAAACAATTCAATCACAGGGTTGAACAACGATGCGGATCAGGTCTCAGCGGCATCCGGTGTTGTGCTTTCTTCCAGTCAGGTTTTGTCTCAAGGTGCCGCCAACCAGGCGTCATCCATTGAAGAGACCGGCGCCTCCCTGGAAGAAATGGCCGCCACGACCAAACAGAATGGCGACAATGCAGGTCAAGCGAACCTGGAGAGGGAAGAAACCAACCACTTGATTTTAAAGGCCAATACCGCCATGAATAAATTAACCACATCCATGGATGAAATTTCAGAAGCAAGCAAAGAAACATCGAAGATTGTTAAAACCATTGACGAGATTGCCTTTCAGACCAATTTACTGGCTTTGAACGCATCGGTGGAGGCTGCCCGGGCGGGTGAAGCCGGTGCCGGATTTGCGGTTGTGGCAGCGGAGGTTAGAAAGCTGGCCATGGGAGCTGCTGACGCCGCAAGAAATACGTCGAACCTCATTGAAACGACCGTAAAAAAGATCATGGATGGTTCCCAGTTGGTGAACATGGCGAATGACACCTTTTCCAAAGTATCGGAAAGCGCAAAAAAAGTAGGAGAACTTGTGGGTGAAATTGCGGAAACATCTGAGGAGCAGTCCGCCGGTATAGAGCAGATAAACAACGCCGTTGCCGAGGTCGATAAAGTTATCCAGCAAAATGCCGCCAATGCCGAAGCCTCAGCGTCTGCATCAGCACAACTGAACACACAATCGGTGCAGATGAAAGGGTATATTCGTGATCTTATCATTATTCTGGAAGGGTCAAAGGCGGGGAATCAAAATAAGGAAAGACAATCCGTTTATCAGGTCACAAGAATGGATTCATCCATGGAAAGTCAAGTAAAAGAAGAGATCCCTCCAAATCGATACCCCATCAGCTCTGTTTAATATTTTTTTTGCAAAGATTACTGCATGGGGTGTGTTTGGCGTAAACAATAAAAAAGAACGGAGGAGGCGTTTGGCCTCCCCCGTCGGGAAATTACAAGTTCTTTCGTTTCAAGGCAATGGATATGCATACCGCTGCCCCGCCCCAGGTGATCCCCAGGCCGAACACCATCATAATAACGGCTGATGTTGCCATGTTATCCCTCCTCAATTGAGCGGTTTGATTTAACAGGGCTGCTTGCTGCGCCCTTTCCCATTAATGTGGTTGTCTGGAGAATAACGCCGATCACGACAACCATTACCACGACCAACCACCCGAAGTAGAAAAGTGCATTGGCAGGATAGCCCTCATAACCGACACGGATGTCTGCAATCAGTTTGGCAACGCTTATGTAGCCCAGGACGAGGGGCGTTACGAACTTCAGACAGAAGATCCACCAATTGCCCACGGCAAAATCCGAGGTACGGTTGATGTGCTTCTGAAAGGTTTCAAGCTTGCAGAACCATGCCAGCAGGATGATCTCCACAAGACCTGCCGCAAGCACACCAAAATTATTGATAAAATGATCTACAATATCGAGGATGTAGAGGCCGCTGTTGGTGGCAAAGATCGTTCCGGTGAACAATCCGAAGAGACAATAAATGGTCACGGCCTTTTTCCGGTTCAGGTCAAACTTGCCCATGAGGGAGGCAACACAGGTCTCGCAGATGGAGATGTGGGAACTCAAGCCGGCAAAGATCAGGGCCGTGAAGAAGAGCGTTCCAAAGAAAACGGGGCTTGGCAGATAGTTAATGGCCTTGGGAATGGTCACAAAGGCGAGGCCGACACCGGATTTTACAACCTGATCCACACCCACACCCTGGTTCAACGCCATGTTGCCGAGAACGGAAAAGACAAGGATTCCAGAGATAATGCTGAACCCGCAGTTTGCAAAGGCAGTGATAAAGGCGTTATTGCTGATGTCCGACTCCTTGGGAAGATAGCTCGAATAGGTGAGCATGATGGCAAAACCAATGCTCAAGGAGTAGAAGAGCTGGCCATAGGCCGCAACCCAGACGTCAATATTGAGAAGCGCCGAGAAATCCGGCTTAAACATCCAGTTGAGTCCCTCGAGGGAACCGGGCAGGGTAACGGCCCTGACCGTGATGATGAGAACCATGACGAACAAGATGGGCATGAAGATCTTGCTGGCGGTCTCGATCCCCTTCTTAACCCCCTTGAAGAGCACAAACCAGCAAATACCCCAGGCCACAACAACAGAGGCAAATATGGGCCACCGAATGCCGCCAAAATCCAGGGGGCCGTCCGAAAGCGCCAGAAACTCCTTAAAGAAAAAATCCCCGGTATCCGCACCCCATCCCTGGTTAAAGGCAAGAAAAAGATAGGAGATGGACCAGCCGACAACGGCGACATAGTAGATGGAGATGACAAAACAGACCAGCACCTGCCACCATCCGACCCACTCCCACCGCTTGGACAATTTTGCAAAAATCTGGGGCGCCGATCCCCGGTACTTGTGACCTAGGCCGAATTCAAGGATCAGAAATGGAATACCGGCGGTAAGCATTGCAAAGAGGTAGGGCACAAAAAAGGCACCGCCTCCATTTTCATAGGCCACATAGGGAAAACGCCAGATGTTGCCAAGGCCGATGGCGGATCCGATGGCGGCCAGTACAAAACCAGCCCGAGTTCCCCATTGTTCTCGTTGTTGCATTTAAACCTCCTGTTAAAAATTAGATAAACAAAACAAGAGGCTATATCGGATTTTTAAACAGGTGTCAAAAAATAAATGTAATTTTTTTAACGATTTAAGGCAATTGCTCTGAAAATGGAGATTTCGGAACCCCAATGGATTTCCTTGGCCGGTGGAAGCAAACGGTGATCATCCTTGCCCATGGAGGAAAAGCGCCTCAAGCTGTCCTCGATCCGTTCTGGTCCCCGCCATCATGCAATGGCTTTGACAAAGGCATGGGCAAACCAGGTGGCGGCAGGGCCGAGGCGCCCGCCCTTTTCATTGACCAGATAGATCCCCGCAGTAAAGGTGCTGTTGCCGAACACCACGGGCAATTTGACCAGGCGTCCGGCCCCAAGATCATCCCGGATCTGGTATTCGGCCAGGCCCCCCCACCCCTCGCCCCTCAGTATTAACTCCCTCGCGATCTGGATGTTTTCAACATGCCAGACCCGGTTGCCAAAAATAAAGGCCTCGGATTCACGTTCACCGCCCCTGCTGACAGGCACCAGCTGGAGGTGGGGCGCAAGATCCCCCTGGGAAACCTGGGCCAGCCGAGCCAGGGGGTGGGTTGCTGCCGCCACGATGATAAACTCCAGATGACCCAGATGCCGCCAGTCGCACCGCCCGTCCGGCTGCCCCAAAGGCACCTCGATCCCTAGATCGGCCCGTCCACCTGCCACCATATCACTGATGTCACCCATCACTCCGGTCAAAAGCGCCAGTTCCGTTACCGGGAACCGGGAATTGAACTGCCCAAGGAGATCCGCCACCAAGGTCGTAGGCACCAGTTCATCCCAGGCGATCCTCAATCGGGGTTCCACCCCGCCTGCGATGACATTGGCATGATCGGTCAGGGCTTTTAAACCATGGAGAATCTGCCGGGATTCACGGAGCAATGTCTCCCCTCCCGGTGTCAGTATGGGATATTTGCCCCTCCGATCAAAGAGCGTCACCCCAAGATCGATCTCCAGATTTCCAATGGCCGTGCTGACACGGCTCTGGGCTTTGCCCATGCGACGGGCAGCTGCCGAAAAAGAACCGGCATCCGCGGCTGTCACAAATGCTTCCAGATATTCCAGGGATATCCCCATGGCTTCACCTCCTCTCCCCCTATTTCCAAACCAGCGCCGGCAATTGGTCGGCGACCTATCCGCTTTTCGGATAGTACCAAACTTTATTCCATCTTAAAAATAGAATAAAAGAGGAAACAAATACCACTGCCCCGCAAAGGAGACGCTCCTTGGCGGAAAGGAGGTTAAAACAAAAACACAATATGACAAAGGAGCTTTTACCATGCGAACCCATAAGGATAGATTACGCCACACCCTTCTCTTTGAGTGCATCCTGCTGGCCATCTGTATCCCGTTTCTTTCCTGGGTCCTGAAACAACCCGCCAGCCACATAGGACGATTAAGCGCGATGCTCAGTCTCGCGGCCATGGGCTGGAACTACCTGTACAATCTGCTCTTCGACCATGGATTGAAGCGGCTTGGCAAACGGTTCTACCCCCGTTCATTGCCCTTGCGAATCATCCATGCCTGCCTTTTTGAACTGGGACTGCTCTTTGCTACCATTCCAGGGGTGATGTACTGGATGAACTACAGCCTGCTCCAGGCCCTTGCACTGGATCTCTCCTTTTTGCTGATGGTGCCGGTGTATACGGTCATGTTCAACGGCTGTTACGACAAAATTTTTCCGGTACCAACGTTGCAGACCGATTAAATATCCGCATTTTTCCAATGCCGGCGTTGCAGATCGGTTAAAAATCGTCCCACGCATTTGCGCTGGCATTGCACCGGTCACTGCAACGCCGCAAAAAAAACACCCGTTCCCCCGGCCCTGCCGCCCTAGGACAACCCCTTATATTCTTTTTGACAGATCCCCCAACCAGTTATATGCTTGCAGGCAGAAACAGACCCGAAAAAGTGAGCAAACAGGGAGAAGCCATGGATGAACTGAGAAAATTTGTCGCCCCGGAATTGATCTTCGGCCCGGGGGCCCTTGATTCAGTCGGCTCCTATGCAAGGCAGTTTGCTGCCGAAAAAGTGCTGCTGGTGACGGACGAGGGGGTCTTGGGTGCCGGCTGGGCCCACAAGGTTGCAACGTCCCTGGAAAAGGAAGGGCTTACCACAGAGATCTATAGCAATGTTTCTCCCAACCCCCGGGACCACGAGGTGATGGCGGGAGCGGAAACCTTCCTGAAAACCGGGTGCGATCTCATGGTTGCCGTGGGCGGCGGAAGTCCCATAGACTGCGCAAAGGGGATCGGGATCGTCAGTTCCAACGAACAACATATCCTGGAATTTGAAGGGGTTGACCGGGTATCGATACCTGGGCCGCCCCTGATATGCGTACCCACCACAGCGGGATCGGCGGCTGACATCTCCCAATTTTCCATCATCTGCGATTCCAGGCGAAGGATCAAGATTGCCATCATCAGTAAATCCGTGGTACCGGACCTCTCCCTCATCGATCCTGGGACCACCACGACCCTGACCAAAGCACTGACAGCCGAAACCGGCATGGACGCCCTGGTCCACGCAATGGAAGCCTATGTGTCCAATGCCAGTTCTCCCATCACCGACATCAATGCAATCAAGGCGGTCTCCCTGATCCGGGAGCACCTGGAATCTGCCCTGAACCACCCCTTGGACATGGCTCACCGCTCCGCCATGATGCTGGCAAGCCTCCTTGCAGGACTCGCCTTTTCAAACGCAAGCCTCGGCCTGGTCCATGCCATGGCCCACAGCCTTGGGGGACGGTTCGACCTTTCCCACGGAGAGAGCAACGCCATCTTGCTGGAACCGGTTGTGGACTTTAATTTCGATCACGCCCGGGAAAGATACGGCGACCTTGCCCTGGCCATGGGACTTGAACCCTTCCGGGACCCCCAGGAGACCCGACAGGCGCTTTTAGAGACCCTAACCAGTTTCAGAAAGCGGGTGGGTATCACGACCCGGCTGTCCGGCCTGGGTATTTCAAAGGAAGAACTTCCTACCCTTGCAGGCTTTGCCATGACCGACCCCTGTATTGTCACCAATCCGGTGATGCCGACCAAGAAAGAGATCGAGGAGATCTATGCCAAAGCATTTTAAGGATCCAACAGAACAAAATAAGCTGAGGAAGGGAATCGTCGGCCTTGGAAAGAGCTCCCTGCGAAAGAGCTACTACCCCCAGCTCCAGAAACAGATCAAGGAGCTGAAGCTTGCAAAGGAACGGGCCGAGGAAAACGAGAAAAAATTCAGCCTGATCTTCAACAGCACCAGCGACGGCATCATCCTTGTCGATCCGGACACCGGCGCCATTGTTCTCTCCAACGTCACTGCCCAGAGAATGTTCGGTTACCTGCCGGAAGAGATGAACCAACTGCACCTTGACACCCTGGTCAGCCCCAGGGAAGAAACGCCCGTCATGCCAGGGCTCATTCTCGGAAACAGCTCTGACAAATCAATCCTCAGGGGCATCTCCATGGAGGCCAACGACAAAAGAACCATGGTGTGCGACATAAACGCCTCCCGGGTCGATATCGAGGGCAAGACGCACATTCTGGCCCTGGTCCGGGACATCACAGATCTTGCAACCATGGAAAAAGAGAAGGAAGAGATCAAGGCCCAGCTTGACCAGTCCCGCAAAATGGAGGCCATGGGCACCCTGGCCGGCGGGATCGCCCACGACTTCAACAACATCCTGTCCGGCATTTTCGGCTATTCCCAGCTGGCCCAATCCCATATCTCAAACCCTGAAAAGGCCAAAACCGATATCGACCAGATCCTGAAGGGTGCTAAAAAGGCCGCCGATCTGATCCAACAGGTACTGACCTTCAGTCGGAAATCCAGTCACCGCAAACAGGTTCTGCCGATGTTCATGGTGGTGGGAGAGGCGTTGAAACTCTTGAGGTCAAGCCTTCCCGCAACCATTAAGATACGGGACGAGATCCGGTCCAAGGCCCTTGTGATGGCAGATCCAACAAACATTCACCAGGTGGTGATAAACCTGTGCACCAACGCCCACCACGCCATGGGCGACACCGGCGGCACCCTGACCGTGAAACTTATGGAAAAATCAATCCCGGAGCAGGACCCGTCCGTGGCGCCCCTGTCACCTGGAAACTATCTCGAACTCATGGTCTCAGATACCGGTCACGGCATGGATCAGCAAACCCTGGACCGAATCTTTGAACCCTATTTCACCACCAAAAAAATGGGCCGGGGAACGGGGCTGGGCCTGGCCTTGGTTCACAGTATTGTTGAGGACCACCAGGGCCACATCGTTACCAGGAGCGAACCCGGCAAGGGGACGAGCTTCCACGTCTTTATTCCGGTTACCGAGAAAGCCGGGGCCGCCCCTGGAAAGAACCCGGAGGAAAAGAGCGTTTCCAAGGGAACGGAACGGCTCTTGATCGTGGATGACGAACCCAGTCTTACCCGGATTGCCCAAACATTTTTCAGGGAGCAGGGCTACAGTGTCGCCACTGCCAATAACGGCGTTCAGGCCCTTGAACGGTTCAAGTCCGATCCCCATGAATTCGATCTCGTCGTCACGGACATGACCATGCCGGAGATGACCGGGGACCTTCTTGCAACAGCACTTCTCAAACTCCGACCCGGGCTTCCCATCATCCTCTGCACGGGATACTCCGACAATATTTCCAAAAACAGAGCCCGCTCCCTCGGCATCAAAAGGTATGTTGAAAAGCCCCTGCAGATGACCGAACTTGGGAAAACGGTACGGGCACTTCTGGACGGTGGCGAATCTTAAAATAACCAAGAAGACAATCAGATTTCCGGGACACCTATTTGATTCCATCCAGAAAAAGGAGGGATTTTAAATGCATGAAGTGACATTTGCCCTTGCCATTTTGCTGGTGGCAGGTTTCTTGACGGCAAAGCTGGGGCAGTTGCTCCGGCTGCCTTCAGTTACCGGGTATATCCTGGCCGGGCTCTTACTGGGCCCCTCAGGAATTGGCCTGATCACAAAAGAGGTGATGGGTTCCCAGCTTGAGCATTTCACCCAAATCGCCTTGATGTTGATCGCCTTTGGGATTGGCGAACACCTGGAATTAAAGCGGCTGAAATACATGATGAAAAGTATTGGACTGATCGGACTCTGTGAGACCTCAGGTGCTTTTATTCTGGTATTGACGGGGACGTTTTTCGTGGCCCGG
The DNA here is from genome assembly GCA_016342325.1 of Desulfobacterium sp. Taxonomy (GTDB): domain Bacteria; phylum Desulfobacterota; class Desulfobacteria; order Desulfobacterales; family Desulfobacteraceae; genus Desulforapulum. The sequence continues at coordinate 76,689 of JAEINR010000006.1, read as the reverse complement.
GCCACCTACCATGGCGATCCCCTATGGACCATGGGCAATCTCTTTGTTCTGGCGCTGCTCCTGGCAGCCGTATCCGTTGCCACGGCACCTGCAGCCACACTCCATGTGATGCAGGAGCTCAAGGCCAAGGGACCGCTCACCTCCACCCTGATGGCGGTGGTGGCTGTGGACGACGCCCTGGCCATCATGTTTTTCGGGGTTGCCATCAGTTTTGCCCACCATGTGCTGGGGGGAACAGGGTCCATTGTCGTGGCCATGGGCGAAAGCCTCCTGGAAATAATCCTTTCCCTGCTTTCAGGTGTCCTCACAGGCTTTATCCTTGATTTCACAATGAAACATCTGAGACACAGGGGGGAGATGCTCACCCTGGGGCTTGCCATGTTGCTTCTCTGCGGAGAGACCGCCAGGCTGTTTCATTTTTCCCCTTTGCTTGCAGGCATGGCTGCGGGATTTGTCATCATCAACCGGGACCGCCGTGATGTACGCGTTTTCAACGTTCTCCACTCTTTTGAGCCACCGATCCTGGTTCTCTTTTTCACCTTGGCAGGGGCCCATTTGCACTTTATTTCACTGGCCGTGGCCGGATGGATAGGGCTCACCTATTTTCTGCTCAGGTGCCTTGGAAAAATCGCAGGCGCCTATACAGGGTCCCGCATTGCAGCGACACCGGTCGCGGTTCGCAGATATTTGGGAATTGCGCTGATCCCCCAGGCAGGTGTTGCCATCGGCTTGATCTTTCTCATCCAAAGCGATCCCAGGCTCTCCCTGTTTTCAGAGGTGATCACCCCGGTTGTTCTGGCAGGCGTGGTGCTCTCGGAACTGATGGGCCCCCTTTGCGCAAAGTATGCAGTGGAAAGAGCCGGTGAGGTTACATCGGGCGCTAGAAAATACCAGGAGATCCCCCCCAATCACACGTTTGATGTTCGTATCAACAAGCCTGAAATCGTCAAACTCGTTCCCTGGGTGTGGGAGCCGTTGACCATTCCTGAGAATTCCAACGGCACCGTGATCATTGGCGGTTCTCATATAAAAACCGTTTCAGCACTAGCACGGATAGCGGCCCTGATCGCCAATTACCACCGGGCACTCCCCCTGGCCGTGAGGGTGGTGTCTGAAGGGTCAAAAAGGACATCCAATGAACAGAAACGCCTAGGGAAGGAGTTATTTAAGGCCGCTGAAAAGGAGGTTCAAGGGCTGGGTACCCGACTCGATTTTGAAGTTGTCCGGGCAAAAACCGTACCCGACGGCATCGTAGATATTACCCGTAAAAACAGATCCTTTGGCATCGTGGTGGGACACCCCCAGCGGAAAGTCAACGAATACCACCGGGTTGTTGAAAAAGTCGCAAACCAGGCAGGGTGCCCTGTGATTGTGGCAAGATTTGTTGGCGAACTTCACACTGAACGGATCCTGGTTCCCATCATCGACCCTGAAGACCTGACAGCCATTGAAAGCGTTTTGTGTTCATTGGCAGCCATTGGGCACCACAAGATCCTGCTCCTCCGGCTAGTGCCATCGGGTGCTTCAAGGGAGGCCCTTGTCTCTGAAAAAAAAGACCTTGAAACATGGACTGAAAAAGCGGACCTGGCTTCTGTGGTGAGTTTCAAGGTCGCCTCATCTGAAGCCCTGCTTGAATCCATTATCAAAGAATCAGACAATCACGATCTATTGGTCATGGCCGCAGAAGCATCCCAGGGTCTGCCCCGGCTCTTTTTTGGTTCCCTCAGCGAGGATGTGGCCAGGAACTGCAACAAGTCCATGCTGGTGGTATACAGCCCCAAACCATAACCTGTACAAGCCAGAACCAAAAAAGTTTTCTGATTCCCTTGCCCAAATAGCACGAAGATCAGAGCTAAGAAGCTAAATTACCGGTCAGGCAGGGGGCATGGAGGTCGCATTCCTGCCCATCTTTGCACTCAGATACCCGTCAATCATCAAATGAATAATGTGATGGACGACACAGACAAGCAAAGCCGTTCCAAATTCGTTAAAATAGGTGACCTGGATCATCACCGACAGGGCCAGTGTCTTTTGGGACCCCATGAAAACAATGCTCTCATACCGACCTTTTTCCACCCTGAAAAGTTTTACAAGGAAAAAAGAGAACCCCAGAAGCATCAGATGAAATCCAGCCACAAGCACCAGTATGTAAAGAAAGGCGGCCCCTTTTCCCACCAGTACCTCCTTTGCCCCTGCAATGGAGATAAAGACAATACCGAGAATCAGAAACTGGTTCATCATCTGAAACTTGAATCGACCCAGGTGACTTACGCGAATCACCTTTGCCTTTGCCACCATCCCGATCATCAAAGGGAAAAGAACCAGCAGGACCAGTTTGAAGATGATGGCCCCCTGATCGATGGCCAGTTTTTTTTCCTGGTCAAGGAATGAAAGAAGCATCGAAAGTACAACAGGGATGGAAAAGATCGCGATGAAATTGGACAGGATCGTCACAAAAAGGGCGTGGGCCATGTTACCGCCTGCGGTGCCGGTCATCACAATCCCGGAAGACAGGGTTGAGGGCATCACCGCCACGATGAAAAGACCGATGGCCACACCGGTTTCAAGGGGAAGCAGGGACAGCAGCAAGGCAGCAATGGGGGCAAATACAATGATGACGGCCAAGGCTAAAACCGTTGATTTAACATCTCTGATGCCGGCGTTCACCTGATCACTTTCAATCAGCAGACCTGAAAAGATGAAGATCAAAAAGATCATCACTTCAGGGCCGTGGTTATCCTTTAGCGCCATCCCGACGTTTGCCAGGAAATTGGACCGGTCAAAGACGACCGCCAGAGAAACAAAAACAAGACCGATCAAAAACCACTGTTTTTTAATTTTTTCCATCATACAACGCGTCTTCCATATCAACGGCCTAGGGGGCCCTGGGGGATTAAAATCCATCTATCCGCCCTTCGCATTTAAATAGATACCGTTTCCCAGGACAATAGGGAATGGGGTATCCATTGGAGGGCAAACATATTTAAACGCTACCTTTACCACATCAAGCCCCCGGGATAAACGATATTGAAGCGTTGGCTCGCCCCTTGAAATCCGTGAACCAACGACGACGTCCTTTTCATGCCCTTGTATTCATGGACCTGATGCCGTCGCTCCCACCGGGTGCACCTTCCGTAACCAGATGCGCAGATTTCGTAACCCCCGGGTGGGCTTTCCCTCAATAGAAAACAGTTACCTCCTTAAAGATCAGATACTTAACTTTTTGGCACGCACTTTGCTATTCTATAGCGTTGTTGGACATGAACAACCGCCCAAGTGCGGGTTTCCCTCCGGGCGAATTTGAGTTTTCAGCCCTTTTGAAACCCAGCCACTGTTTATGACGGTAATAACCGGCAGGGCCGGAGCATGGTATTTGCGCTTCGGCCACAACAAAAAATGGGTCGAAGACCCGGAGTTTCATATAAACCAAAGATAAAAAAGGAGCGCATCACATGAACAAGACTTTTGCTGTAATGATAGTTATCGGAATGATTGGAATGGGAACTACGGCCACTGCAGGTGAGATCAAGGCCAAGGCCGGGGATCCTGTTGTTACGGAAAAAACCATTGAAGCGCAAACCCATCAGACCTTCACCGGCATGGTCAATAAAACCGGAAAACAAATCATCCTGAGCACCGACAAGAAGACCTACATCCTGGGCGGTTCAGGTCTTGAAAAAATCATCGGTAAAAAAGTGAGCATCACAGGGACGCTCTTAAAAGGCGATACCATTGATACCATTATTGTTGAAAAGGCTAGACTCATCAGTTAGATGGATGGGAACATGTCGGGGCGGAGCGGCTCTTTTCCGGGCCCTCCGCCCCCTTTTTTTTTCCCTCCCCCGGCCGCTATTTATAGGCTGAAGCGTCAATCCCATATTTCTTGATCTTATAATGGATGGCCCGCCTGCTGATCTCCAAAAGCTCCGCAGCACTCTTCTGAACCCCCCGGCTCTGTTTCAAGGCCCGGATGATGGTTTCTTTTTCACTATCCTTGATGGAGAAGGGCGTCTCCATGTCCTGGGGACCTGAAAAGGGTTCCAATTGAAGATCCCCGGGGGTCAAACGATTATTTCTGCAAAGGATAATCCCGGCTTCAAGGGCGTTCTTCAGCTCCCTGACATTACCGGGCCAGGGATAGTTTTTTAGCCAGTCCAGGGTCTCCTTGGGCAGTTCAATGGGCAACAGTTTGTTTTCCCGGGTGTATCGATCCGCAAAGAACCTGGCCAGTTCCGGAATGTCCTCTTTTCGTTCCCTCAAAGGCGGCACGTTCAGGGGCACCACCCGCAGGCGGTAGTAGAGATCCTGGCGAAAGGTCCCGGCATCAATATCAGCGGCAAGGTCGGCATTGGTTGCGGAAATGACCCTGCAATCCACGATCTTCTCCTTGATGGCCCCCACACGCCTTATCTTTTTGTCCTCCAGGAACCGCAGGAGCCGCCGCTGCATCTCCGGGGAGATATTCCCGATTTCGTCCAGGAACAGGGAGCCTTTGTCTGCCACCTCCATGAGGCCGGTCTTGTCCTGGACCGCATGGGTAAAGGAGCCTTTTAGATGGCCGAAGAGTTCGCTTTCCAGGATGCCCACCGGGGTGGATCCGCAGTCAACCACCACATAGGGGTGATCACGCCGTGGGCTCAAGTCATGGACAAACCTGGCAATGCACTCCTTTCCCACCCCGCTTTCCCCCAGGATGAGCACGTTGGCCTGGCTTGGCGCCACCTTTTGGATCTTCTCGTAGAGCGCCTCCATGGCCGGGCTTTTCCCCCAGTAGAAATCGCCTTCCACGCCCCCCATGTCCGGGCCTTTGTCCGGGCCGAGGATCTGGTTGATCTTTTTAATGAGATCCTTCCCGTTAAAAGGCTTTGTAATATAGTCCACGGCGCCGGATTTCACCGCATCCACCGCATCGGGAATGGTGCCGTAGGCAGTGAGAAAGATCACCGGCAGTGCCGGCAGAAAGCTGCGCACCCGGCTGAGCAGGTCCATGCCCCCCATGGCCGGCATCTTCATGTCGGAGATCATGAGATCCACCCGATGTTTTTTAAGGAGATCAAGGGCAGAAGGCGCGTCACAGGTCTTTAATACATGGAAGCTCGAGGCCGTGAGCCTGGCATCCAGGACCTCGATAATATTGGGATCGTCGTCTACGATCAGAATCCTTGGATTCATATGGGTTTCCTTTTTTCCTGGAACTCCTGGTCGATGGTCTCAAGCTCGGAGATTTGGTGCCGGAGGGTTTCCATGGTGGATTTCAGCCAAAGGATTTTACCCTCAAGTTCTTTTTGGACCGATCTCATCTGTTCCATCTCTTCCTGGTGGGTTCGGGTCATCTTCTTCATTTCCTGGGACGTAAGGCCGGCCTCTGCCCGGTTTTGCCGTATCAGCTTTTCAAGGACCCCCACCATGAGGGCCGGGTTTCCACCATGGGCCCCCTCCCGGTCCAGGGCGTCCCATCGTTTCAACGAAGCCAGCGCCCCTTGGAACGCCGTCTGGTTTTCGGCTGTCATGAGGTCGGTGCAGATGAGGCCGAGAAACGCTGCGTTTTTGAGTCTTGGGTCCCGGCTCCGGTCGTATATCCCTTGAAATTGCCGGCCCGCCCGGGTGTACTGTTTCTGGAAAAAGGCGGTTTCCGCCTCACCCAAGCTCTCTTTTGCCATTCCGGCACTGCCGGGGATCGCCGGAAAGTGGCACCCCAAAAAAAGCCAGCACCCGGGAATCACGAGGAGCAGTTTCCCCCAAACATTGGATCTTACGCTATATCCGGACATTCTCATCCATACCTGATTGTTGCCCCTCAACAGGGCAGGGTAAAGTAAAGTAAAAAGAGCAACCCTTACCGGAATGGTTTTCCATCCAGATTTCTCCATGGTGGAACGCCACAATTTTCCTGGAGATGTTCAACCCAAGGCCCACGCCGTCCATGTGATTCCGAATCTCCCGGGATCGATAGTATTTATTGAAGATCAACGCCGCTTCCCCTTCCGGGATGCCGGGTCCGTCATCGGCGATCCGGAACCTGACCGCCCCGGGGGCTGCCAGGGTATGGATATCGATGGTGCCGCCCTTATACGAAAATTTAATGGCGTTTCCAATGATATTGAGGAGCACCTGGAGAATCTCTTTTTCTCCTCCCATCACCATGGGCGGTTCAGCCATGGGGTGGAGGGTGAGGCGGATCTCTTTTTTTTCAGCCCTTGGCACCAGGATCTCCGAGGCTTCCGCCATAAGCCGGTTGGGGTTTATGGGGAGAAACCGTACCTGCTGCACCTTGGATTCCAGCCGGGACAGATGGAGAAGGTGATCAAAAAGATCGCTTATCCTGGCGATCTCGGCATCGGCAATATGAAGAAATTTTTGCTGCTTCTGATTCACCGGTCCCAGCACCTCTTCCATGATCATGTTGACCGATTCCCGGATGGAGGAAAGGGGGGTTCTTATTTCATGGCTCAAGCTGGCAATGAAATCCGACCTGAGATCCTCCTCCTCTTTCAACTGCCGGCTCATTTCATTAAAGGCCGCCGCAAGTTCGCCAAATTCATCCCTTGCGTTTGTTTCTACCATGGCGGCGGTTTTATTGCCAGGTAGGATCTTCACCCCCCGGGTCAATGCCTTTAGCGGGGTCAGCATGGATCTGGACACCACCACCACGCCCAGCACAGCCATCAGAACCGAAAGTCCAAGGCCCAGAAGCCCTTTCTTCAAGCTCCCCTTGCTCCGGGCGTTGATGGAGATGAGGGCATTTTCAATCTCTATTTCATTTTCAAGCCTGGCCTTGGTTAAATCCCGGATCCAACCATTCACTGTCTCCTCCCGTGCCCAGGCGCTCCCTTTCCGTTTCAGCCCGGTGCCCTTGGGATGGGCCCCATAGGTTTTACAGATCTCATTCCAACGGCCGGAGAGCCGGTAATGGGGAGATTCAAGACCAACAATACCTTTTAGGGCGGCTTCAAAATCCGTTCTGGCCGATTCAAAATATCCCCGGTACATCTCCTTTCCAAGGAGCCGGTACTTCTTATCATTCACCTCCATGGCCAGGAGACTCTCCTGCATGGAGGTTGACAATTCCGAAATCCGGTTGTTGATCCCCACAATCTGTTCCGAGGTCTTGATCATCTGCTGAACATTCAGAAACAGGACCACCAGGGTTCCGTAAAAGATCAGGATGAAGAACAGAAATATGATGGACAGCTTTCGGGTGATCCCAAGCTTCAGCCCCAACCAATTATGTTTTTTTTCCTTTTGCGTTTCCATACTGGGGAGAGACTCTATCAGTATCCGCCCTTGGCATCAAACCATTAAATTTCCAAACCGCCCAAAGGAATGAAAATCCGAATAATGCCGGTATTCTGTTTGAGATTGACACCCAACAGAGCACTTGTTATACACATCATGGATGTGGTTGGCCGTCTATGATTCAAGTAAACCCTTTGTACCCAGGAACCATTACTTCGTAAATTGGCACCCAGAGAAAAAGCGCAACACTTAATCAGAGGCAACGCGTTCCCAGGGATGGGCCTGGGCGCACTGTTTTGCTGGGCCATCCTCTTGATTGTCTTCCTAGGCCCCCAAGGCACTTGGGCAGCGCCGCCGATAACTCCCCCCCCGAAAAACAGCACGGAACAAGGGCTCTCCCTGACCCCCGGGGAAAAGGAATTTATTGCGCTTCACCAGCCCCTGGTCTTCAGCGAAGTCAACTGGAAACCCCTCTCCATTGTGGATAGCCCCAAAGGCTTTGACGGCATCATCGCCGATTATTTGAAGACCATCACCCTTCGCAGCGGGTTGAAATTTTCATTCCAAAAGAGCAACACCTGGGCCGACGTTCTCCAAAAGTATGTGGATAAAAAGATCCAGGTGATCCCGGCCCTGGGGTTAAAGGATATCGTCGGTCGAGAGATCCTCCTGTCGGAACCGTTCATCACCTTTCCTTTGGTCATCGTCACCCGGGAGGATATTCCCTTTATCCAGGACACATCCCGATTGAACGGAAGAAAGGTGGCGGTGGGCAAGGGGTATACCAGTTACCATTTCCTCACCAGCGATTACCCGAAAATCACCACCGTGCAGACCGATGATGTGCAACAGGCGCTCATCAAGGTTTCAAACGGTGAGGTGTTCGCTTTTGTGGGCCACATGGCCGTGGCCATTGAAAAACTCCAGAAACTGGGCATGACAAACCTGAAAATCGCCGGCGCCACCGAATTCCAGTTTGCCCACAGGATCGGTATCGACCCCCAATATCCCCTGGCGCTTTCCATCATCAACAAGGTGCTTGCCGCCATGGACGAACAGGAGCACCGGGCCATCTACAGCAAATGGCTGAACGTCCATTATGAGAAGAGGGTCGACTACCCATGGCTTTGGAAAGTCCTGGGCGGAATCGTGCTGATTGCCGGGGTGATCCTTTTTTGGAACCGAAAGCTGTCCCGGATCAACCGGAGCCTGGGCCGTGAAATTGAAGAACGCCGTCAGGTGGAAGCCGCCCTGCGTCAAAGCCAAAAGCGGTTCAAAGACCTGTCCGACCTCCTGCCCCAGATGATTTATGAAGCCGACGCCGAGGGGGCCGTCACCTATGCCAATGAATTCGGGTATCAAATGTCCGGTTATTCTAAAAAAGATCTGGGCAACCTGAATATCATGGCGTTCCTTTCCCCGGAAGATCAGTCCAAGGCCCGGGAACATTTTGCCCGGGTCATCGCCGGAAAAAAGCAGCTGCCCGGGGAATACGATATTTATGCCGCCAGCGGTGAAAAGATACCGGTGATCAGTTATTCCACCCCCATCTATCAAAACGGAAAAATTACCGGGGTCCGGGGCATCATCATCGACATCCGGGAACGAAAAGCGGTGGAAGAAGCGACCTGGGCGGCCAACCAGGCCAAGAGCAATTTTCTGGCCCGGATGAGCCATGAAATCCGCACGCCCATGAACGCCGTGATCGGCATGGCTCATTTGGCCCTGGGAACCGATCTCACCCCCAAGCAGACCGATTACATCCAAAAGATTAAATCCTCGGCCGATGCGCTGCTTCATATCATCAACGATATCCTCGATTTTTCCAAGGTGGAAGCCGGCAAGCTCTCCCTGGAAACCATTGAGTTCAATCTGGATGACGTTTTGGGTTCCCTGGCCGACCTCGTGGCATTCAACGCGGAAAAAAAAGGGTTGGAACTTGTGTTCTCAACCGCCCCGGATGTGCCCCTTAACCTTTTGGGCGACCCCCTGCGCCTGGGCCAAATTTTGACCAACTTGACCGGAAATGCCGTGAAATTCACCGAACAGGGGGAGATCGTCGTCCATGTAATGGTCCAAAAAAAAACAGACCGCGAGGTGACCCTCTGCTTTTCCGTGACCGATACCGGTATCGGGCTATCGGAAAAACAAATCAGCTCCCTGTTCCAGCCCTTTACCCAGGCCGATGAATCCACCACCCGGAAATTCGGCGGCACAGGGCTTGGCCTGTCCATCTCCAGGCATCTGGTGGAAATTATGGGGGGAACGATCCGCATCGAAAGCACACCCGGACAGGGCAGTTCTTTCACATTCACGGCAGTGTTTGCCCTGGGCAAGGAGCAGCCCCTCCCCATCCCCCTTCCAGCAGCCGATCTCATGGGAATCAAGGTGCTGGTGGTGGACGACAACGATGCGGCCCGGGAGGTGCTCTGCACCATGCTCGAGTCCCTCTCCTTTGATGTGGAAGGGGTGGTTTCGGGGGAAGCGGCCCTTCAACACATTGCCTACGCCGCCGCCCATGACCGCTATTTTGACCTGGTGGTGCTGGACTGGAAGATGCCCGGGCTTGACGGCATTGAGACCCTGCGCATGATCAAGCGCCAACAGGCGCCCCCGCAAACACCGGCCATTCTCATGGTGACGGCCTACGACCAGGCGGAAGTGAAAAACGATGCCATAGAATCCGGCATTGACGGTTTCATCACCAAACCGACGAACCAGTCCCTGCTGTTTGATACCATCACCATGATTTTCAACCGGGAGACCTGGGAGAGAAGAAAGAAACGGCAAGAATACGTCCCCCCACAGAATCAACTGACGGCCATTGCCGGTGCCCAGGTGCTGGTGGTGGAGGACAACGCCATCAACCGCCAGGTGACCAGGGAGTTTTTGATCCAGGCCGGCATCCGGGTGGATACGGCAAAAAACGGCCTCCAGGCCATTGCCGCCATCGCTGAAAAAGAGTTTGACCTGGTACTCATGGACATCCAGATGCCGGAGCTTGACGGCCTGGAAGCCACCCGAAGACTCCGGCGCCTGCCGGAATATGCCCTTCTGCCCATCGTTGCCATGACCGCCCATGCCATTGCCGGAGACCGGAAAAAAAGCATGGACGCGGGCATGGATGACCATGTGACCAAACCCATCGACCCGGATGAACTGATGAACGTCCTTTTACAATGGATCAAACCGGGACACCGGTTTCTGGCAAAGCCCCATGAACAACGCCATCAAACCGATGCCCCCCTGCCCCATCTCACCACTGTCGATGCGGTCCAGGGGGTCAAAAACGTAGGGGGAAACAACCAGCTGTACAAAAAGCTGCTCATCGATTTTTATAATGACTACGGCCGGATCGGTGATGGAATGGAAAAAGCGCTGGCCCAAGGAGATCACACCCAGGTATTAAGGTACGTTCATACCATCAAAGGGGTGGCCGGCAACATCGGCGCGTCCCTTCTCTCCACCACGGCGGCAAACCTTGAACCCCCGCTCATGGCAGGAGATCTGAAACATGCAAAAACAGCGTTCCCGGCCTTTTCCCTGGCTCTCCAGGGGGTTCTGGCAGAACTTCGTCCCCTGGCACCGGTTGGTGAGCCCGCCCTGCCGGCGGCCATCGAACAATTCTCCCCCATCCGGGCCATGGCACTCATGGAACAGCTGACCCTCTTTCTGGAAGAAGGCAATTGTGAAGCCGAAGATCTGATTCCCAATATACGAGAAACCCTGACCCTGGCGGAAACAGCCGACACGGTTGCGACCCTGATCCATGAGATCGAGCACCTGGATTTTGACCACGCCCTGACCACCCTGGGGACCCTTGAAAAAACCTTGGGCCTGGAACCATCACAGGAAAACGAACATGACTAAAAAACAACGCATTCTCGTGGTGGACGATGAGCGGTTCAACTTGAACGTGCTTGCCGATCTCCTGAAAGCCGATTACACGGTAATCCTGGCCAAACACGGTGAGCAGGCCCTTGAACGCGCCGAAAAACAGCCCCCCGATCTTATTCTTCTCGATATCATGATGCCCGGCATGGATGGTTATCAGACATTGAAGGCATTAAAAGAAACGCAAACCACCCGGGATATACCGGTGATTTTCATCACGGCCCTGGGGGGGGGGGAGGAAGAGGAGAAGGGGCTGCTCCTGGGCGCCGTGGATTATGTAACCAAACCCTTTCATCCGGCCATTGTTCTGGCCCGGATCAAAATCCACCTCAAGATCGTGCGCCAGCGCAAGCTGCTGGAAAGCATCGCCCTGCTGGACGGATTAACGGAAATTCCCAATCACCGCAGTTTCACAGAGCGGTTTTCCCAGGAATGGCAGCGGGCCATCCGCAACAGGGTTCCCCTTTCCCTGGGGATTCTGGATGTGGATCATTTCAAACAGTACAATGACACCTACGGCCATGGCCAGGGGGATGCGGTGTTGAAAACCATTGCTGCCATGCTCACCCGGGAGTTGAAACGCACCACCGATTTTGCCGCCCGCTACGGTGGTGAAGAGTTTGTCATGCTCATGCCGGAAACCGATGCCCAGGGGGCGGCCAAACTTGCCAAAAGGATCTGTAAGGCCATGGAGACCCTGGGCATCGAACATGCCGGCTCCACCGCATCCCAGTGGTTGACGGTGAGCATCGGCGGCGCCACCCTTGTGCCGTCCATGGAACAAACCGCGCGTCAATTGTTTGAAAACGCAGATAAAATGCTCTATGAAGCCAAGCGAAAAGGGCGGAACCAGGCAACCTGGCAAAAAGAGTTGCTCTAGCTTCCCAACCCGCCCCCAACGCATTTTTCAAAATTTAATATTTCGTTTTTCTGCCCAGGCCGACAAGTCCCAGGAGCCCTGAACCCAGAAGCCAGACAGCACCCGGTATCGGCACCGGGGCAGCCGCCTGGATATCAAATGTCCCGGTGACCGAGGTGGGAATGACAAACGGGGCCTTCAATGGCTCGGGCAGAGGGATCTGGCCGGATTGGTTTAAATCATCAACAAGACCGGAAAGCACCTCGCTTGTATTGCCCCCGGATAGGGTCAACCGATCAATGACAATGGCATATCGACCATTAACCCCTTGATCGGGTGTAAAGGTGTAATCATAATCCAAGGTGGCATCGGTAAGGGAATACCCACCCAATGCGCCGGACATTTGTCGGCTGCCTTCATGGACGGCAGGCGACACACCATCCCCTAAAAGCGTTGACAGATCAGGGGCGGTAAAGGTGCCAAGCGCCGTATCCGGCACCGCTAAACCAAACGGAAAAAAACCTAACAGATTAAGGGAAAGGGTGGCCGAGGCGGTGTAGCTCATCAACGCTCCGGACGGTGCTGAATCAAAACTAAAATCAACAACAAGGGGTTGATTTTCACGGGTTGTCAGGGACGCGGACGCATATCCCTCTGTAACACTCAGGCTTAACCAGCCGCCAAGGATATCCCCCGAGTAAGTGTATGCATGCACCCCGGTGGAACAGCTTAAAATTAAAAGAACCGATAACAGACCTATAAGTTGTTTTTTCATTTGAAATTCCTTTTCATTATTTAATTATTATTTACCAAACGCACCTGCAAACGCGTTCATGCAACCCGGCTCAAACCCGGCTGCAAACAGGGCCAGATCCCATCCATCCACATCATTGTCATGGTCATTGTCCAACAGGCATACCAGTGTATTGCCATAGGTGATCTCAAGGCTGGGCCTTGCGTACTCATCGTACTCGCTGGCCTTGATTCCGGTTCTTGTCCCTGTGTTATTGATTAAGATAACACCATTGTTGTCCAGGATTCCCCTGGACCACTGTTGAACCGCCTGGGTGATATCAAACCCGGGGTAATAAGACTGGTTCTCAATGGGACAGCTGTCCAGGAAAACCGGATCATATGTTCCCCCCGGGCTTGTCCAGTTTTGGCCTGGGGTGTTTGACTCCCATGTGGCACTGTTTTCATGCCAGGGCTGGGTGATTCGGTACAGTTCCAGATGATTTCCCGGTACAGGGTCTAAAACACTCCAGCAGTAGAATATGAGCCTTGCCCCAAGGATCTCCCTGTTTTTTATCTGTTCAGGCAGATCAAAGCGAATGGCCAGATTTGCCTTGGGCGCGTTTTCCACATATTCGTATCGGGTATCTCCAAAATTGGTGGAAGGATTTGCCGAATCCAGGTAAGCGTCCATGCACCCCCCATATTCCCCAACCCCCTGCTTGAGCGTAATGGTCATAGTCTCCCGGTCAAGATACTCAGCGGTTTCATTGGAATAGTCTGACCCGCCAAAACTGTTCACGGCCTTTACCCTATAGGTATAGGTATGAAGCGGTGCCAGGGATGAATCCACATAGGCGTCACTATTCGGCAAGACCGTTCCAAGATCTTCAAACCCTTCACCATCTATTTTTCGTTGAACAATAAAGCCCTCCTCATTGTCACTGTCATCATTCCAGGAAAGCATGATATCAAACCCGTCCACCTGGGAAGCAAGCCCGGAAGGGGGAGCGGGAACAGCAATGGAAATAACCGCTGAAACCGTATTGGACGGATTTGATTCACAGGGCTCACCTCCGGGACCCGGATCCAGCCGTGCCACTACCCTGTGGGAATAAGACCCAAGAACAAGATCGGTATCCTCGTATCGGGTGACATCCGCATCCACCCGGGCATAACCGTCGTCCCAGTCCCCTCCGTCAACCCGTCTCTGGATTAAGAAACAGCATTCATTGGGCTCCCGGGAGTTGTCCTGCCACGCCAGGGAGATCTTTTGCCCCATGGCATCTGCAACCGCAGTCAGATGGGACGGCGGCGGCATGCATTGCTCCATCTTCCACCCGGCCAGGGTCGCCCAGAGCCACCAGGCGGCATATCCTTTGCGGTTACCGTTGAGGTGCTGACTGTGGGCAGCGCCTGATGCCCACCAGTCCACCCCCAGCGTATGGCTCTCCTGCCACTCCCTGGCCCAGTTTCTGTCCAAAGAGCCGTTGTTGTCAGTATCATAATCGCAATTGTCGTTTCCATTGAGCGCCATATAGTTAACCTGGCCATCGGGATCATAACTTTCAATATCGGCAAAATCATAGAGGATCCTGTTGTTGGCCCTGCAATGGGCCCGGATATGCTCATTGGCAAGGTTGAGCTGGCCCAGGGGACCGGATCCGTTAAGATGGCCTGTCATGAACACAAATTTCACATCCGGATAATCTGCGATCAAGCCTTCCATGAGGTTCAGGTAGATATCGATATTGGCTGTTGATGTGGCGGCCTGGCCGCACCATGACCAGATAACGACGTTGACGGCCGAATTAACAGGCGTATCAAGATACGCCCGGGTCCTTTGGGCCCAGGTGGTTCTGTCAGGGTTTCCAAGATCCCCCGGCACAAAATAATTGTGCAGATCAAGGGCGTTGTCCGTTCCTCCCTTATTCCACCGATAGAGACCCGGGGTCGCGCCGTTGGCGGTCATGAATGCATCCAGCTGGCTGCCGTTGCTTGTTCCCATGCCGGATATGAGCTGGCTGCCATGGGAGGTGTGCCCATAGGCAATGTGGAGATCGGCAACGGCCTTTTCAATGGCCGACTCAGGAATCTTCCCGATCCGGGTGCAATCATGATCAATAATGACAGGCGCTGCCCCCATGGCCATGAAAGGCATCAGGAGAAAAAAGAAAAAAACGCCGACAGATACGATTCTCTCGCTCATGACCGTCTCCGTACCAATCCAAACACGCCGACAAGGCCGCTTCCAAGAAGTATCATGGCACCCGGAAGGGGCACAGGACTTTCCTTAAATCCTTCACTTGCGTAATACCCTGCCGGAAAATCGGTCTTGCCTTCAAAGTCATAAAACACCAGGGAATCGAATGTCAGCGCAACATCCGATGTAATGGTTGCCACCCGGCCGCTGGTCATGGGCGTGTAATCCGGATCGCTAAAATCCCAGTCATCATATATGGCGCTATAATTCCCACCAAAGCTTTCAAAGATCCAGTTGCCGCCTGTGGGTACGGCATCTCCCAACTCAAATGTCCAGTTGGTCTGGGGCTCACCTCCCAGTACTTTGAACTCGACCCCCCCGATTTTCCTTACCAGTTCAAGGCCCGTGACGGGATTGGAAATATCAATGTCAAGGGTATAGAGATAGCTTGTGGGAACAACGGTGAAGGCGCCTGCATGACCGGCAAATAGCAAAAAAAAGACGAACAGCGTGGTTGATATAATTTTCTTCATTTCCTGTTTCTCCCTTGTTTAAATTTTTGTTTTTAAGCAGCTTAGATCCCGTGGGGTGATCATGCCGTTACCATCACAATCCATGTAACAAGGGGCATTGGCGTCACCGATGTTTGGCTTGAGCGCATTGATATCCCTTGGGGTGAGACGTCCGTTGCCGTCCGCATCCCCCTGGAGGAGGACAAGAACCGAACCAAACAAAACAGATGTGCCGTCAAGGACCTGTGGGACCTGGTCGTCAAGGCGTACGAAATTTTTATATGGGGATGTGCCGTCCCCTTTTGCATAGGATAAGCTAAGCAACGGATTCAAAGGCATTTCACCACCTGCCGCCTGGAATGTGATCATGCCTAGGAATATTCTTGTGCCACTTGTTACCCCCTTTTCCGGGTCAACAGGATCAAGCTTGCCGCCAATAAGGATCACTTCCCCTGGCGTTGCGAAATCAGGATCAGGATTATTTTTGTATGATGCGGAGCCATTTCCCAGATACCACTTTGTCCCATTTGATGTATAGGGGATGGGATCAACGTCTTTACTCACAGCAATGACGGTCAACTCGGCTGGATCATAATTGAGTTTTACGCCGTAGCTTACGAGATTGTCCACGGAGAGATCCGCGTAGAGGTACACGTCCAGCTCATCTTCTGTGACCACACCCTCTCCATAGATATCAACGTCCGCCCCAAAGCTCAGTACAGGTGCAAACAGAGCGAACCCAAAAGATATCCAGATTGCCAGGATTGTTTTTATCGATTTTAACAGATTCAATTTTCCTCCTCTCATTCATTCATGAAATAATTATTAACCTGCGCGTCTTAATTAAGGCAGCTTTCCTCAACAGGGGGCGGGGTGAGCACCGGGCCTGCATCCCCATGATTGACCGCCACAAGGGTTGTTTCCGAGTCTGTATCCATGCCATCGCTGATGGTGAGCCTGAAGATATGGGGTCTGGCGATTCTTGCCATGAATTGAACCACTTCACCATCCGGCAGATCAATGGCTCCGAAATTCGCGGCAAGCAGCCCAATATCCATTCCATCCACATCATCATCTGCATCAAAATTTACCGGGTAGCAATTCTCCTGGCAGCCGACATTGCCCAACTGATTCGCCATCCGGTATATATCTGTCGTTCCCAGGGGATTTTCATGGACCCAGTTATAACTGACGACGTCCCTTGCCGAAACACTTCCGGAACCATCCAGGGTAACCCTCCGGCCCATGCGGGCTTGCTGTGTTCTCCCTGCATTTGCCTTGAGCAGATCCAACGCTTGGGTATCTTCAACAACCGCCACCCTGACATAGGCCACCGGGCTTCGATTGAAGGTATCTTGCCCCAACATGTCCCTGACCGTGAGCCTGAAATAATAATTGCCTTCCTGACCGGGCGTAAAGGTCACCAGGGACGCCTTACCTTCATCGCTCAAAGGGACAGATGATTCCGGAGCAGAATAGCATTCCCACCGGAATGCCAGGCCGGGCGTATCCAACCCATGGGGATCATGGCTCCAGGACCCGTCAAGGGTCACGGGTGTGCCAACACCGACCAGTTGATCCGGGCCGGCATCCGCCAGGGGAACGGTCTGCTCACTACAGCCCCATGAGGGATAGGAATAGAAAAGTGAAAATGGAACGGACAGCGCGCTTTCGACCCCATCTTCCCATGACGATGATGCATACACGGTAATTTCAGAATTATCCCTTGTATGGTAATGCCACAGCAGACCGGCATCAGGGAGCAGATTTCCCTTCTTTCTCCCAGGAATAGAGGTCTGGTAAAGAAGGGGTCCGCCATCAATGCGTACATATATATTGTCGTGGTGGATATCTCCTGAACCATGGTCACCACCGATCAAGATCCCCCTGAATGGCAAGCCCTCAGCATCCCCTGTTGCCCGCTCCATGGGATGGGTATCCCTGTCCCCTGCCAGGGTCAATCGTTGAACCCCGGGGGGCGGTTTGTCAAAAGCCATTACCCGGTCAGAACAAGAGAGTAAAAAGAGACAGATAAAACAGAACATCAGAAATCGGCTTTTCCGTGGGCAAATCACATATTCCTCCTTTTTTTAATATGAAATTTTATGCATCGACTGCCGCACCTGGAATATGGACTACCGCAAGATCAGTACCAGCCCGAACACAAATCATAGAAACCACTGGAATCACACACGTTCCCCGCCCATCGCAGAAGAATCACAACAGGCATGGCATCTGTTATTGAAGGGTTTTCCATACAGGGGAATTCATGGGACCGATGACTGCAATTTTTATTAGCAAGAAGTATAGCCAGAGTAATTAATCCTAGGATGGGATTTTAGAATAGCGCGCCTGGGCCCAGGGAAAGGAAGGGATACATTTACCCTGTATGAAAAGGCCTTCATGGATTGAACTCTCCCACCTGACGAAACAAGGGGCAGAACTCATTTTTTTCTTTGGAATTCAGAAGATTAAAGGGGGATTGCGAGAAAAAACAGATGTATGGATATCCATTCACTTCCTGGCGTTTTTTTCCCCTGGGTCCCCCCAGGGATCAGGAGGGCAGGACCCGTTCCTGCTTTTTCTTCTTGGCCCCATAGAGCCTGTCGTCGGCCCGCTTCAACAACGCCTTAAAAGAGGAAATCCCTTCTTCCAGGGCCGAGGCCACACCGCTGCTCAAACTGACATGAAAGCTGTTTTGATCGGCCATCACCGGATGCCGGTCCAGGTAGCGCATCACCCGGTCAATGTATTGCAGGGCCTTGAATTGATCTGTTTCGGGCAAAATGACAACAAATTCATCCCCGGCAAACCTGACAGCGACATCCATGGTCCGCTTATTGGCCACAAGGGCTTCGGCCACATGGATCAGGGCGGCATCCCCCTGGTCATGGCCGAAACGATCATTGATGGCCTTGAACTTATCAAGATCAAGGAAGACCACCGCAAGATCGGACCGGTAGCGCAGGGAACGCTGGAACTCCCGCTCCAGTATCTTTTCCATCACCCTCCGGTTCAACAGCCCGGTGAGGGGATCGTGGAATGCCATGTATTTGATCCGTTCATGGGCAGTCACGTTGGAGAGGCAGAGGGAGATTTTAAGGGCAAGTCCTTCCAAAAGTTCGGTATCCATACCGGGGTGAAACCGACTGGTGGTGGTGTCTGCCTGGTTGATGCTCCCCACAATGACCCCATCCAAAGAGATGGGGGCCACGGCAATGGAGCCGATCCCCCACAAGGGCTGATCCGGAAGAATCGTCCGGAACCGGTCCAACTGGCGATTGGCCAGCAGGGGTTTAACCCGGTGGTTTGTGAGGGAGAAAAAAGTATTCCTGGATACAAAACAGGTGCGGGCCATCACAAGTTCCGAGTCATCCATCTCCTTTAGCTGCCGGGCAATGGCACTCTCTTCGATGATGGTGATCCACACATAGGGCACCTCAAGGGTTTCGCCGATGGTGGTCAACAGACGTTCAAAAAAATCCTTGAAGTTCAAGATGGAGAGAATGCTCGTCTCAATCCTGTGAAATCGTTTGGCTACGATCTCGTTATGTCGAAGGATTTGAAGTATCGAGGCAGGAATATCCATGATCGACATATACTACAGTGAGGGAAAAGATGCTCGAACTTTATTGCTCAATGGATGCAATTTTTTGCGCTTTCATCAAGGAAGGGGGCGGACTTTCCTGGTTGAAAGTTTTCTTCCTAGGACAACAAGAATAAACTGACCCCAATGATAATGATGCCGGGGAAGACAATGGAATAAACCCAGTCGGATGTCGTAAGCTGCCTTGCCTCAACGGATTGAAACAGGACAACCGGGAGAAAAAAGAGGACCATCAAGGGCATTCCCGGTATGAAAAGCGAGGTTGAATGGGCCAGGAACACCCCAACAAGAAGGCCAAGCCCGGCCGCCGGAATATTAAAGAACCGGTCGTTGATCTTGAACTTCCCGGCCCCTGCCGATAAAAACACCAGCAGCACCAGGTCGGAGACACCGAACAGGGGCATGAAATAGGGAGCCCCCCACACCGGGATCTTGATGAGAACGTAATCAACAACCGGCGGCGGCCCCGTCATTGGCCCGGTATAGTAATGTTCCAGGATACCGGCAAATTTTTGGGTCGGCCCTGCCGTAACGCTTGCAAGATCAGCGGCCATTGCAACCAGTGAGACAGGCACAAGTTCTGCCGGCCGCGTCACCCCCGTGGCAAGGGCCCGTCCCACCACTCCTGACGCCACAATCAAGTTCAATGTGCCGACAAGGCCGACAATTTCCCAAGGAAGGTGTCCGGCCCGGTCCAGAAGAAGAAGAAGCCCCCACACAGCCAGGCATGCGACAAACAAAAGCGTACCGCTCCCCGTGTTGAAGTTTGGCATCAAAGCCAGGGTCCCAAACATCAGGCAAAAGAATCCCACGACAGAGACAGCCACGCCCACGCCTTCAGGTATGGCTGGAAACCGCCCCCAGAAAAGGACAACAATTCCCACGGGAACGGCCCAGGCAAGGCAGGCCAGGATCAGCTTTTGCATCGGGTTTCTATCAGCCATGGCAAAAGGGTACCAAATCAACCCTGCCCAAGCCAGGAAAAACCGATTTCAATTTCGAGATCCTGGGTCATGGAGATCATACCCCGGATGAATTCGGCCTGAAAAACCATTGACAACCACACCTCACTAAGTTAGTCTTGCCAAACTTTTTTCAGACAAACCAGACCCCATTAAGGTGCCCCATTAAGGAGACCATGCTGAAAGTTGAAACAAAATTTAGAATATTGATTGCCGCATACAGCTTCCTGCCCCTGGTGGTGGTCCTTGCCCTGACCTGGGAGACCCCTTTGTTCATGGATCACGCCTTCCAGTCTGCACTGACCCTGGGCCTGGTCACGGCCTTTATCCCCACCCTCTGCTCATCTTCTCTCTGGGGGCTCAAATGGGCATTCATGAATCAACTGACCCTTGTCTCGAATCTCTGCACAGGCATACGAAGGGGAGAGTACACCTATTTTGACCTGCCCAACCAGCCGGTTGAGCGACGGGATGAGAACGAGATGCTCTTTCTCATGCGCAACATGAACTGGATGGTCCGGCAGATTGCAAACCGGGAGAACGACCTTGAATCAAGGGTCAAGGCACGAACCACCGAACTTCTGCACATCAACCGTGAACTGAAACAGGCAAAGGAAGCTGCCGATGAAAGTGCCCGCAGCAAGAGTGAGTTCCTTGCCACCATGAGCCATGAGATCCGCACCCCCATGAATGCCATCCTGGGCATGAGCGAACTGATCCTTGGCACCCGGCTTGACACCCGCCAGAAAGAGTTCCTGACCATCCTCAACGCCTCGGCCAAGTCACTGCTGACCATCATCAACAACATCCTCGATTTTTCCAAGCTCGATGCAGGAAAAGTCGATATCGAGACCATCGGCGTCAATGTCAGGGACCTGATCGAAGCGATCGCCGACATGTTCAAGGCAGAGCTGATGGACAAACAAATAGAACTGATCCTGGACATTGACGCCCGGGTTCCAAAGTCCCTGCACACGGACCCGGTGCGGTTGCGCCAGGTCCTTGTCAACCTGATCGCCAACGCCCTCAAGTTTACGGAACAGGGAGAGATCACCATCGGTGTCAAGTTCAGCGCCCCGGGAGCAACCGACAATGAACTTCTCTTTTTCGTTCAAGACACGGGCATCGGCATGGACCCGGCCACCCTGTCCCGGCTCTTCCACGCCTTTTCCCAGGCAGACGGCTCCACCACCCGGAGATTCGGCGGCACCGGACTCGGCCTTGCCATCTCAATGAAACTGGTCACCCTTATGGGGGGGAGCATCCAGGTTGCCAGTTCCCCGGGCAAGGGGAGTTGTTTCACCTTTTCCATCATAGTCTGCCCCTGCCGCCCTTCCTCCCTAAATCCCCAACCGGCCAATGGGCCGGGGGGGGCGGGTGAAACAGCCCCGCTTATAGACATTGGGGCCGGCATCAGAGAGATGCACGGCAAACGGCTTGGGGAGCTTGACACCCTGCTTGCCCGGAACAGTCTCAGGGCAAAAAGCCTCATGGCGGAGATCACCCCCCTCTTCCAGGCGACTGGCCTGGCCCCCTTGGCCGGGAAACTTGAAAACCAGGTCAAGCGATTCGACTTTAAAACAGCACGACAGACCCTCAAGGAGATGAAGCAGGCGATCCGATCCTAGGATTGCCTGGAAACAACCATGGAACAGACAACAAGAAAAAAAATCCTGATCGTTGATGACACCCCGGCAAACATTGATGTCCTGGGCGCCATGCTCATGGACCACTATGAGGTCAGCGTCGCGGTCAACGGCCCCATGGCCCTGGAAATCGCAGACACGGAGATCCCGCCGGATCTCATCCTCCTTGACATCATGATGCCCGGCATGGACGGATACGAGGTGGCGCGGCAGTTGAAGTCCAACCCCGTAACCCGGGAGATTCCAATCATGTTTGTGACGGCAAAGATCGAAGGGGAGGACGAGGCCTTGGGGTTTGCCCTGGGTGCCGTGGACTATATCCGAAAGCCGATGAGCACCTCGGTCACCCTTGCCAGGATAAAGTGCCAGTTGGAGCTGAAACAGTACCGGGACAACCTCACTGCCATGGTAGAAAAGAAAATCGCCGAGGTGAAATCCTCAAACCAATTGCTGAGAACCACCGAGGAGGAACGTATCCGGATCGCAGAGGAGCTCAAAATCCAGGCATTCCACGACGCCCTCACAGGGATACCCAACCGGGCCCTTCTCATGGAGCGCCTCAACCAGGCCATTGAACTGAAGCGAACCACAGAAGAATTCAATTTTTCCGTTCTTCTCCTGGACCTTGACCGGTTCAAGAACATCAACGACAGCCTGGGCCACCAGGCAGGAGACAAGCTCTTGATCGCCGTCACCGAAAGGATCCGCTCCTGCTTAAGATCCATGGACACCATTGCCCGCCTTGGAGGGGATGAATTCGCCATTCTGCTCCACAACACCCGGAACCATGACCCGGTAACCACCATTGCGGCACGGATACGGGAAGCCGCGGAAACCCCTTTTATCATCGACGGGTATGAGGCCCACATCAGCGCCAGCATCGGCATCGTCATGGACACCGGCCCCTATGAGACCGGCGACCAGCTATTGAGGGACGCCGACCTTGCCATGTACCATGCCAAGGACAGGGGCAAGGACTGTTTCGAGATATTCACCCCCGCCCTCCACGACAAGGCCATGGAGCGCATCACCCTTGAAAAGGAGCTCAGGGCTGCCATTGAAAACCAAGACCTGGAACTCTACTACCAGCCCATCCTGGGAATCGACACCATGGGGCTTGAAGGATTTGAAACCCTTATCCGCTGGAACCACCCCTGCCACGGCCTGATAACGCCGGACCAATTCATCCCCCTTGCCGAAGAAACGGGGCTGATCATCCCCATGGGCGAATGGATTATCAAAAGGGCCTGCCAACAGCTGAAACAATGGAAAAATGAATTGACACAAGACAGCAGCTTGACCCTGAGCATCAACGTCTCCATCAAGCAGTTTCTCCAGGAGAATTTTGTCGAATTTCTCCGCTCCACCGTGTCAAACCAGGGGCTATCACCCAGGGAAATAAAAATAGAGCTCACGGAATCCCTGCTCATGGCCCATACCGAATCTGCCGTAAAAAAACTTCAGACCCTGAGGGCATACGGGTTCGCCCTTGTGCTTGACGATTTCGGCACGGGCTACTCCTCCCTTTCATACCTGCAGCAGTTTCCCATGGACACCATCAAGATCGACCGGTCCTTCATTTCCTCCCTTGAAACCAAAAAGGAAAGCGTCGAAATCGTCAAATCCATCATCTCCCTGTCAAAGAGCCTGGGCATGTCGGTGGTGGCGGAAGGGGTCGAGAAAGAGGCGCAACTACAAGGTCTTGCAGCGATGGCCTGTGACAGCGCCCAGGGTTTTCTATTTGCACGGCCCATGGACAGCGAGGCGGCGAGCCGTTATATAAGAGGATAAAAAAATAGAGAGAGAGAGAGAGAGATTGGGGTCAGGCCTAGCTCATTGTCGTTTTTGAAAGAAACGACTATAAGCTAGGCCTGACCCCGTTAGGTTACGTTAGTTGGGCAGCGCGATGGGCCCGACCGCTTTTCTCAACTTCAACAACCCCTGCTTCTGCTGGTCAAGGATGGAGAACAATCTTGCCGGAAGGTCCTTCTCCTTGCCATAGGCATCCACCTGGAGATCGATCCTGGCAACAATGTTGTCGATGTAGAGGGAAAACTGGCGGTCATAGAGCTCCCGGGGATACGCTTTCCCCAGAAGGGTGGTAAAAAGTTCCTGGAGATCCGTGTAGCAGGGCAGGTTTCCCATGGGGGTGGTAATATGTTCCACCTCGCCATGGGCGTAGCGTTCGAGCCAGGCGAGCCAGACCTTGACATCCCGCTTCTCCCCCAGCAGCTTTTTGGCACTTCCGCCCCGGGCAAGATCGGTGAGAAAGTAATTAAGTCCCGCCATCACCGGCTTTTTGTCCTCGGCAATATCCGGATTGCCGAAGAATTCGAACTGGGCGGCCATGTAATCCCCCAGGGCACCAGGAATAAAGGGGGCGTTGGCCCAGGGTGCCCGTTTGACACCGGAGGCACCCACCTCGGTGGCCGTGGCCGCAGACACGATGCAGGCGCCGATCACCACACCGGCATCCGAATCTTTTGCCACCCACACCGGGGGCATGGTGTCGCTGTCCCGGCCGCTGTAGGTGAATATCCGGGTCGGGACGCCCTCGGGATTTTCCGCCTCGGGCGAGTAATTGGCAAGGGCCGTGGAGGCGATAGTGCAGCGGGAATTCGGGTGGGAGATGGGAACAGGCTTCCCCGCCTTGTCCGTCATACCCGCCTGCCAGTCGCCCTGGAAATTGACGCCCGTCCTGGGGGGTTCCTCACCGCTGCCCTCCCAATGGGGCACCTTTTTGTCGTCCACAAGGACATTGGACCAGATCACTTCTGTGCCGGGCTTTCGGAGATTCTCCATGAGCATGGGATCCCCCTCCCAGTTGACATCCTCCACAATGCCGAAGATGCCGCATTCAGGATTGACCGAACGGATGGTGCCGTCGGAAGCGATCCACATCTGGGCGAGATCGTCACCGACAAAATGGTTGCCGGCCATGGCCGTGGTGGTCTTGCCGCAGCCCGAGGGGGCGGCGCCCGCACACCAGGTGACCCGGTTTCCGGGCCCGTTGATACCGGTGATGAACATGTGTTCGGACAGTTGTCTGCCGCGGTTTTCATACACGGCCTTGTCCACGGCAAATCGATGATTTCCCTTTTTCAAGAGCAGGGTATTTCCGGCATAGGTGCACTTGTAGGAAAAGGTGGTGCGGTAGCTTCGATCCATGAAGACCCGCGCATCGGGCAGGTCCTCCGTCCGGTTCAGCCCTTCACTATGAATATTGGTGAAAAAGTGGCCCAGCGTCTCAACCTCCGTGCCAAAGGCATTAAAGGAATTTCTATAAAGGATCTCCGCACTGTGGGCCACATAGGCGGAACTGGTGATCTCAATGGCCGGGTTAGAAGCGGGTGCGCCCACCGGTCCCCGCATGTAAAACCCCACGATCATGGTCATATTTTCCATGATGCCGGTCATGTTGCCACCAATATCCTTAAGGGCCTCCTCCCGGGTCATCCGGTTGGCAAGGGAGGAAACCTCCTCCCACTCGTCCGCGATGTAGAAGGTTCTGTCCATGATTCTCCCCTGCTCATCGGCAAGGTCGTAATGGATGGTGTGGTTCTCCATGGCAAGCTGCCGCTCTTCACCCTTTTCAAGGGCAAGCTTGCGGATAAAGGCCTTGTCCTCGGGAGTCCCCATGTTGATATAGACCGATGAAGGCCGACAGATGGCAATGGCATTGGCTATCTTTTTCCTGACGTCAATGTTGCCCTGCTGCTCCATCCTTGAATAGTGCTCTTCATCCATATACTGCCTGAAAATTGAGTCAATGGCCTCTTCAGCATCAATTTTACCAAGTTCACCCGCAATATCGGGTCCGACCCTCGTGTCCACCATCTTGTTTTCCTGACCCCTTGTCCTTGATTTAGATCAATAGCCCGAATCTATCGGTTCGGCCTCTATTTTCCTGTTTCTTCGCCACTTTTCATCACTTTTTCACAGCTGATATCCGTCAATAAGTATCTGTCCTTTTAACATTTCCCTAGTAAAAATCAAACAGTTTCATAAAATAAATCGCGACGCTTTCAACAACAAATCTGCCCCTCAAAAAAAAACAGAGTTCACAAAAAGGAACCCGTTCAGCAGGTGAAGGTCACGAAAATTTTAATTTCGTCAAGGCCGGACATAGGCCATGGCATTTCCCCCAATTTTTTTTTTTGGTAATTTATGTGGAAAAACCACGAGGTCCATGGTATGGGTTCAGTTATACCAACCTTCAGAGAGCGTCTTTCCAAACCACGGGGCAGACCAATGGGTACTATACTCGTCGTCGACGATGAACAGGCCATCAGAACCATGCTTCAGGGATTGATCCAGGGGGAGAGCCACGAGGTCCACCTGGCAGGGGACGGCTATACCGCCCTTGAGATCCTCAAGACCACGGCCATGGATGTGGTGATCACGGATCTTTTGCTTCCGGGGATGACCGGGGTGGAGTTGTTGAAGACCATCCGCAAAGAATTTCCCAGAATCCAGGTGGTCATGATCACGGGAATGCCGACCATTGAATCGGCAACCGAAGGACTGAGGCTGGGGGCATTTGACTACATCTCAAAACCCGTGTCCAGGGATGTTGTTCTCAAAACCATCAGAAACGCCATCCGGGTAAAGATCCTGGACGATGAAAAAGAACAACTCAAAGCGGAGAATCGTCGCTATCAGGAGCGCCTGGAATATCTTGTGGAAGAACGTACCCGATCGTTGAAAAACAGTGACCAGCAATTCCAGAACCTCTTGAAAAACGGGACCATCCGGAGCGAGTACCGGATCATCCGGCCCGATGGCGAAACCCGGTGGCTGAGCGACAGACAGAGCGTGGTGTTCGATCCCGGGGGCAATCCGGTTCAGATCGGCGGCATTGCCACGGACGTCACAGACCGCCGCCTTGCAGAAGAGGCACTCAAGGAGTATGAAAAGGCTGTGGAGGGAACCGAGGAGCTCATCGCCGTGGTGGATCAGCACAGGCGCTATACCTTGGCCAATTCCGTCTACCTGGACGACAACGGTTCCGGGAGCGACACCATCGTGGGCAGCCATGTCAGAACCGTCATGGGCAGCCAGCTCTACGATACCACCATCAAACCCTGCCTTGACCGCTGCTTCAGGGGGGAACGGATCAACCACGAAATGGATCATACGTTCAAGGGCAGGGGCAATCGCCGGCTGGAGGTGGCCTACTACCCCATTGCCGACTCAACCGGGGGGATTGACAGGGTCGTAATCATTAAAAATGATATTACCGAAAAAAAACGTCTCCAGGCAGAAGCCCTGCAGATCAGCCACCTGGCATCCCTGGGAGAACTTGCCGCAGGCATTGCCCATGAGATCAACAACCCTGTCAACGGTATCATCAGCTATGCCGAGATCCTCAAGGACGAATGCGAAGACCAGGAAAGGGACGACGAGATTGCCTGCCGCATCATTAAGGAAGGGGAAAGGATCGCAACCATTGTGAGCAATCTTCTCTACTTTGCCCGGGACATCGAGGAGGAATATACCCCGGTTCACCTGGGAACGATCCTGGAGGCCACCTTAAGCCTCATCGGGAAACAGATATCCAAGGATGGCATCACGCTGGAAAAGCAGTTGATGAAGGGACTTGTCGAGATCCGGGCAAAGAGCCGGGAAATACAGCAGGTGTTTTTAAACATCATCAGCAATGCCCGGTACGCACTGAACCAGAAATTTCCCGGCATGCACCCGGACAAACTGCTCGAAATCTCGGCCACAACCATTGAGGTCGCAGGCACCCCCCATGTCAGGACCATTTTCTACGACAACGGAACCGGCATTCCAGACGCCATCATCCACAAGATCAACACCCCCTTTTTTTCCACCAAGCCCCCCGGACAAGGCACGGGCCTGGGACTGTCCATCAGCCACGGCATCGTCACAAGCCACGGGGGGAAGCTGACATTCCAGAGCCGCGAAAAGGAGTTCACCCGGGTGATCGTTGACCTGCCCATGGCCACCGGCCCGGGATCAAAACCCGGAGGCGTTATCTGATGGAAACGATCCTGATTGTTGACGATGAGGAAGGGATACGGTTCGGTTTCTCCACCCACCTGGCAAAACAAGGATACAAGGTGGTTGTGGCAGAAAATTACGACACCGCCCTGGTAACGATCCAGGCCCACAGCCTGGATCTTATCATCAGCGACATCATCCTCGACGCCCATACCGGCATCGACATTTTAAAGCAGGTATCAAAGCTCGGCATCGCCTGTCCCGTAATTATGGTCACAGGGCAGCCCAACCTTCAGACAGCCACCGAGGCGGTCCGTCTCGGCGCCTTTGACTATCTTCCGAAACCGGTTCGCAAGGAGACCCTGCTCAACGCCTGCCGCCTTGCCCTGCGCCACAAGGCCCTTGAGGATGAAAAAAAAAGGGCCGAAGCCGAAAACACCGTCTATCGCAACAACCTTGAGGCGATCTTCTCAAGCATCCAGGATGGTATCATCACCGTGGAGAAAGATCTCACCATTATAGAAGCCAATGCCGGCGTGGCCGCCATCTGCGATCTTGTCCCGGAAATCATCACGGGAAAACAGATGACAAGACGACTCAACACCTGCACCATGGCCTGCCTTGACACCCTTTCAACCACCCTTGAATCAGGCACCCCGGTCAAGGAGGTCTCCATCCGGTGTTGCCATGAAAAACGCCCGGGCCAGACCGTATTGCTCAACGCCTCTCCCCTTGTCTACAATGACGGCAAACTCAGGGGGGCCGTCCTGGTGATCAAAGACATCACACGGCTATCCTGCCTGGAAAAAGAGGTAAAACAGCAGTTTGGATTCCACCAACTCATCGGCAAGAGCCAAAAGATGAGGGACGTGTACCGCTTGCTTCAAAGCCTGTCGGACACGGACACCACAGTGCTCATCACTGGAGAGAGCGGAACCGGCAAGGAACTGACAGCCAAGGCCCTCCACTACAGCGGAGAAAGGGCGGACAAGCCCCTTGTGACGGTCAACTGCAGCGCCCTGTCGGAGAATCTCCTTGAAAGCGAACTGTTCGGCCATGTCAGGGGTGCGTTCACCGGCGCCGTTAAAGAAAAGACCGGGCGGTTTCAGCTGGCCGATACCGGCACCCTGTTCCTGGACGAGATCGGGGATATTTCCCCCATGGTCCAGCTCAAGCTCCTTCGGGTGCTCCAGGAGCGGGAGTTTGAAAAGATCGGCGGCACACGCTCCATCAAGGTTGATGTCCGGATTGTCGCCGCCACCAACCAGGACCTCAGGGCAAAGATCCTCCAGGGCCGATTCAGGAAGGATCTCTACTACCGGCTCAATGTCATCGAAATCAAGCTGCCCCCCCTTCGGGAACGGCTCGAGGATATCCCGTTGTTGAGCGATCATTTTTTCAACCGATTTAAACACCACTTTAACCGCACCATTGATAATATTTCAGACGAGGTGATGGATCTATTCATGTACCACTCCTGGCCGGGGAACGTGCGAGAGCTCGAACATGCCATAGAACACGCCTTTGTGCTCTGCCACGGGCGCTACATCCTCAAGAACCATCTGCCCAATGAACTGCTTTCTCCCTCTCCGGCTACAGCACCACACGGGTTTGATCTGGAACGGTCACGGATTATCAACGCCCTTGGCAAAACCGGCTGGAACAAGGCAAGGGCGGCGCGCCTTCTGGGCATCAGCAGGCAGGGAATCTACCGCAAGATCGCAAGATACGGGATCGCCCCTCCCCCCAGTTAATCCCCTGTCACCCCCATGGTGACACAAGTGCAACAGATGATACAGGTTGAGACACAGGGGAAGAGCGCCGGGCCAAATGCCATGGCCAAGAGGCACCCGGAAAAGGGGTGGGCCATATTTTAAAAGGGCTGGCACGAAAAATGTAATAAAATGAATTTAATTAATAAAATACAGAGACACAAGATAATAAACACGCCATCCACAGAGGAGAACCACCATGACCAGGGTCGTTGTTGTTCACGATGAAACCAGCATCCACCTTGACTTAAACATCTTGAAGCTCAAGGGACAGCACTACCTGCTGCGCGCGTCCCACCCAATAGATCCCCAAACCGTCATCATCCTGGCTGAACACTGTACCCCAAAACGCTCCAACCTCCTCAATGTAGCGATCATGGACCCAAAGGCAACGTCCTTCCAGGGATGGATGCCATTCACGTCTCTGGATGGGGAGAAGCGCCATGACCCGGATACTGGTTGTTGACGATGAGGAGAGCATCTGCTTCTCCTTTGACAGAATATTGACCCATGCCGGTTACGAAGTGATGGTGGCGAACAGCTACCTCAATGCCCAAACCCTTATTGCAACCAATGAATTCGATGTTGCCCTGGTGGACAGGATTCTTGGCAACAGAAACGGAATGGAACTTGTCGGTCACATCGTCAAGACCCAGCCCTTCTGTTCAACAGTCCTCTTTTCAGCCTATCCGAGTTTTCAGTCCGCCTCAGAAGGATTTCGCCACAACCTCTTTGCCTACCTGACCAAACCGGTCAAAAAGGCGGATTTGTGCACGGTTGTGGACCAGGCAGGCCGGACGAGCAGAAAACGGCGGCTCACCCGGGGGTTTGAGATTCAACTGTTCCAAAGCCCCAAGCGACCCTGCCTGCTTTACGATATCGTCAGGAATGCGGTGGGACTCATCCGCCTCACCCTTCCAACGATCATCGAGCTCCAAACCCGGATAAACCAAAGCTGCGCCTACGTCCTTGCCGATCCTGCCCAGATCCAGCAGGTGGTGATGAACCTTGGAATCAATGCCCTCCAGGCCATGGGAGAGACCCCGGGCATCCTTGGAGTGACCCTTGAGCCCCTCCAAGACAGGGAGAGATCAAACACCGGGAAGCGCCTGGAGCCGGAAAAATTCATGAAGCTCACGGTGAGCGATACAGGATGCGGCATGGACGAAGGAACCCGGGCCCGCATATTTACCCCCCTTTTTTCCAGGGGGACGGGGGCTGGAATGGGGCTCGCCATGGTCCAGGCAATCGTTGAAAACCACGGAGGCGCTTTAGGGATGGACAGCTCTCCTGGAAAAGGAAGCAGATTTTATATTTACCTGCCGTTAATCAAACACGATTAACAGCAAAGCCATTTAAAATGGGAGGCAAAAGCCATGGAAAAACAGCAAGCCATCAACATGGAAGATAATCTTTTGGAAAAAGAGGGAAAATATCTGACGTTTTCCCTGGCCCAGGAAGAATACGGAATCGGCATCCTCCAGGTCAAGGAGATCATCGGGATGATGCCCATCACCTCGGTGCCAAGGACACCGGATTTCGTCAAGGGCGTTATCAACCTTCGGGGCAAGGTGATCCCGGTCATAGACCTGAGGCTGCGGTTTTCCATGGAGGAGATCGACTACACCGAGCGTACCTGTATCATCGTCGTGGAGACCATTGGATCATCCGGCGATACCGTCATGGGCATTGTTGTGGATTCCGTGTCCGAGGTTCTCAACATAAAAGCGGAGAGCATCGAGCCGGCTCCGGCCTTTGGAACCAGCCTCAATACCGACTATATCCTTGGCATGGCCAAGCTGGAGGGCGGGGTGAAAATTTTGCTCGAAATAGACAAGGTCTTGAGCCCCCAGGAGATAGCCGTGCTGGAACAGGTGGCCTGCTGACACTTACATTCTGACGATTCCTGAACACCAAAGGAGGATACCATGCTCAAAAACATGAAACTCGGCACAAAGATCTTCTCAAGCTTCGCCATTATGCTCCTCTTTGTCGCAGCCATCGCCTATGTCGGCTACACCGGCATATCCGGAGTCGTGGCACGGGTAGACAAGGCCGATGATGTCAACCGGCTTGTCAAGATGATTCTCGAGACCCGGCAGCAGGAAAAGAACTACATTATCCGCAACAAGGACAGCTATGCGACAAAGGTGGATGAGAATGTGGCCATACTGATCCGCCAGGCCAACGATACCAGCAGTAAATTCAACCAGCAGCTCAACAAGGATCAGATGACCCAGGTCATTGAAAAAGTGAACGCCTATGCCAAAGCCTTTAAGGAGTATGTGGACCTGAACCACCAGAGAGACACGACCATGACCGACATGAGGAAGCGGGCAAAGGAAGCCCTGGGCCAGGCTGAGGCCATCAGGACCGATCAAAAGGAACAGCTTGCCCTGGCAAGGCAAAAGGGAGCGGTCAAACTTGCGGACAAGCTTGCCAAAGCCGATGATGCCAACCGGCTCATCAAGTGGTTCATCGATGCCAGAAAGAATGAAAAAGAAATCATTCTTTCAAATGGCGCGGAAAAGTACAAGCAGCGGATAGATAAAACTTTTGGAAAGATCAATGCCCTTGCAGCAGACCTGAAATCACGGTTCAAGCGCCGGGAAACCATCGCCCGGATAGACACGGTCATAGATGGTATGAATAAATACCAGCAAGCGTATCAACGCCTTTACGACAACGCCCGCACCGGAGCCGGCATCCAGGCGCCACTGGCCGAGATTCGAAGGATCGCCCCTTCAATCCTCCAGGAGCTTGAAACAATCCGGGCCGACCAGAAGACCCAGCTTACGGCCATCCGGAAAGATGCCGATGCCTTTCTGGACGATAAACTTGCCAAGGCCGACGATGCCAACCGGCTCATCAAGTGGTTCATCGATGCCAGGAAAAATGAAAAAGAATTCATCATCTCCAACGGCGATCCCCAATGGATGGCCAATGTCGACGCCGACATAGCCAAGATCCTCTCCCTGGCAAGGGATCTGAAATCACGGTTCAAACAGGCCAACAACATCGCACAGGTCAATGCCATCATCACAGCGATCCAGGGCTATGATAAGGATTTTAACCGTTTTGCCGGGCTGATGGAAAAACAGGACCTTGCCGACAGCGCCATGGTGACTGCCGCCAGGGGGGCCAACACGGTGTGTGCAGATGCAAGGGCGGACCAGAAGACCAAGATGGACAGCCAGATATCAACGGCCGAACGGATCATGCTCATTGGGACCCTCATTGCCATCATCCTGGGCACGTTGATGGCGATCATCATCACCCGGGCCATCACCAAACCGTTGAACCGGGTCATCGAAGGGCTGGGGGAAGGTTCCAGCCAGGTGGCCGCAGCATCGAGCCAGGTATCCAGCGCAAGCCAGTCCCTGGCCGAAGGGTCGTCCCAGCAGGCGGCATCCATAGAAGAGACCTCCTCCTCACTGGAAGAGATGTCCTCCATGACCAAGCAAAACGCGGAAAACGCCGGCCAGGCAGACACGCTCATGACCGAGGCCAACCAGGTGGTCCAACGGGCCAACAGCTCCATGGAGCACCTGACCCTCTCCATGGAGGAGATTTCAAAGGCGAGTAACGAGACCTCCAAGATCATCAAGACCATCGATGAGATCGCCTTTCAAACCAACCTTTTGGCCCTTAACGCAGCGGTGGAGGCGGCCAGGGCCGGAGAGGCCGGGGCCGGTTTTGCCGTGGTGGCAGAGGAGGTGAGGAACCTTGCCATGCGGTCGGCGGAGGCGGCAAAGACCACAGCGGAACTGATCGAGGGAACCGTGAAAAAGATCAAGGACGGATCCGACCTTGTGAACCAGACCAACCAGGCGTTCACGGAAGTGGCCGAAAGTTCGTCAAAGGTGGGAGAGCTGATCGGCGAAATTTCCGAAGCCTCCAGGGAGCAGTCCACGGGCATAGAGCAGGTCAACACGGCGGTAAGTGAAATGGACCGGGTGACCCAGCAGAACGCCGCCAATGCAGAAGAGTCGGCCAGCGCCTCGGAAGAGATGAACGCCCAGGCAGAGAGCATGCGTGAGTTTGTCAACGAGCTTGCGGCCCTGGTGGGAGGCACCGGTTCCCACAATGCCCCCCAAACGGCAAAACCGTTGCCAAAGGTGATACGCCCGGTGACAGCCATGCCCCAGGCCAAGGCAAAATCCCTTGCAGCGCCCAAGCAGGGTGAAGTGCGGGCGGACCAGGTCATCCCCTTTGACGAAGACGAATTCACCGACTTTTAAGAACCTAGGCGAATTTGAGCGGGTGCTTGATACCCAGGGAAGTTTCAGCCGACAAATGACCCATGCCCAAGACAGATCTTTACAGGGCATGGGAAAGGGCGGTACAGTGTCAGGACAAAAAGCCATACAAGTAAAACCGGATCAAGTCATCCCCGTTGACGGGGATGACTTCACCGAGTTTTAACCGGGCAGGGGGTTGAATCATACCCCGGACCTGATTATTGATGCCACCGGCATTTAAAAAGGGGGGGACAACGCCATGCGGATCGCGATCCATTATCTGTTTGCCGCCCTGGCACTGGGGTTTTACGGCGGGGAAGTCTGACCGATGCTCGAAGCCCTGCCCTCCGTGATGCTGGGGGCATCCATCCTGGTTTCCCTACTGATTGTCCTTGCCCTGAGAAGATTTATCATGGCAGGCTATGTCCATACCGCCCCCACGTTTGACCAGCCCAGGCGTCAGTTCATCCTGGAATATGCCCTCTTTATCATGGCCGGGTCCATGGCCATCAGCGCCAACAAAGTTTACTACGGAATCCCTTATGCCTCAGGCTCCATGTTTTTCATCGGCTTCCTTGCCTTTGGATTTTTCATCGCCCTTGACCTCTCCCTTGAAAGGGAAAGGACGATGATAGAAGAACGGATGACCACCCAGTCCCCCCCCAGGGCCCCCGACTCTCTCCGGCCCATGACTCGGAAATTTTTCATGGTGGCCCTGATGACCACCCTATACGTCATGGTGATCATCATTCTCATCATCTCCAGGGATCTCTCCTGGCTCAAGAGCATGGACAGCGACCAGATCGCCATGCTCATGCCGGCCACCACCCGAACCATCTTAAAGGAGATCTCGTTCATCATGGCCCTGCTTCTGCTCATGGTGGTCAATATCCTCATCTCCTACTCACGAAACCTGAAAATCCTGTTCGATACCGAAACAAGCATCCTCGAGTCGGTCAGCAAGGGGGATCTTTCCCGGTTCGTACCCGTGGCAACCAACGACGAATTCGGCGCCATTGCAAGCTATACCAACACCATGATCCACAGCCTCAGGGACAGGATCCGAATGCTCACCGCCCTCAAGGTGGCCACCGAGGTCCAGAAAAACATGCTGCCATCCAAGGTTCCCGCCTACCCGGGTATTGACATGGCAGGCACCATTATCTACTGTCAGGAAGTCGGAGGAGATTATTTCGACTATATGGCGCTTCCGAAAAACAGGCTCGGCATCGCCGTCACCGACTCGGCTGGCCACGGGGTGGGAGCCGCCCTGCACATGACCACGGCCCGGGCCTTCATGCGGTTTGCCACCGAATCCTACCAGGGCCCGGCAATCCTGGTCAATGCCGTCAACCGCCACCTGGCCCGGGACAACAACGAGACAGGACGCTTTGCCACCCTCTTCTTCCTGGAGATAGATTCTGCCCAAAAGGCCCTGAAATGGGTGAGGGCAGGCCATGAACCCGCCCTGTTGCTTGACCCCGATACCGGAACCTTCCAGGTACTCATGGGGAAGGGCATGGCCCTGGGGGTGGATGAAACCATGGAATACCAGGAATACCGAATCAACGGTTGGACCCCCGGCTCCGTCCTATTGATCTTCTCGGACGGGCTCAAGGAATCCAGAAACAAAGCAGGTGAGATGTTTGGCGAAAAAAGGATCAGCCATGCGGTGAAACAACATCAGGACAAGCCTGCCGACCAGATCCAAGCCATGCTCATCAAGGCATTTGAACACTTCAGAACCGGAGAGCCCGTGGAAGACGACGTCACCATGGTCATTATCAAACTCCTCTAACCGCCCTAGGAAAACCTGCATGGAAAAGAAAGAACAACCGATTGTAAAACGCAGCCTTGGCTCATGGATATTGGAGGGCAGTGCCCTCCTCCAGGTCCTGCTTGTGGTCATCATCCTGATCACGGTTTTGACGCGGGTCATCCCCCTTGAGATGCAAAAAAGGATCATCAACGAAGCCATTTTTTTACGAAAAATGGATCTTTTGGTTCTCTACTGCATCATCTATCTATCATCTGTGGTCGCGGCCTCCCTGCTGAAATTTGCCATCAACGTCATCCAGACGATGATCAGCCAGCGGGCAACGGCTGCCATGAGATCCCATCTGTTTCAACACATCCTGACCATGCCCCTGGACTTTTTCAGAACCACCCAGCCCGGCACCGTGGTCAACTCCCTTGTCAATGAGCTGGCCCTTCCCGGCAACTTCATCGGCATGGCCGTGGCAACCCCCCTGATCAACATCCTTACCCTTGTCGCCTTTGCCGTGTACCTGTTCTGGCTCAACCCCTTGCTGGCCGGAATCTCCCTGACCATATATCCCATGATGCTGGTTGTCATCCCGATTCTTCAACGCCGGGTCAACCGGGAGAACAGGCGACGGGTCAATGTTTCAAGGGCACTCTCCTCGACCATTGTGGAATCCATTTCAGGCCTTCACGAAGTCCAGGCCAACGGAGCCTTTAACCTTGAGCACCGAAAATTTTTTCTCCTGGTGGATCGCCTCAAAAGCATCCGGATACAATGGAACCTGTTCAAATCCGCGGTCAAGGTGACCAACAACCTCTTCACCAGCCTGGGGCCGGTGGTCATATTTGTCCTGGGGGGCTACCTCACCATGCGGGGCCAACTGGAGCTGGGCGCATTGGTCGCCTTTCTCTCAGCCCAGGAAAAGCTCTACGATCCCTGGAAGGAGCTCATCGAGTTCTACCAGATCTACCAGGACGGCTCGGTCTCCTACCAGAAAACCATGCAGTTCTACGACCTGCCCGTGGCACAAAAGCTGCTCCCCCTGGACAGGGCCCCCCTTGAACTTACGCCGTCCATTGAGACAGAGAACCTTACCCTGGAGATTGGCCAGGGCCTGAAACTCCTGGACAAGGTGACCCTGAAACTCAACCCAGGGGAGCACCTGGCCCTGGTGGGCTTTTCCGGCTCGGGCAAGAGCACCCTTGCCCTTTGCCTGGCCCAGCTCTTCCCCTACACCTCGGGCAAGGCCACCCTGGGAAAGGTCGAAATATCAAATCTGACCCGGGCGGACATGGTCAACACCATGGGCGTTGTCTCCCAGAATCCATTCATTTTCAGCGGCACCATCAAGGAAAATCTCCTCTACGCCCATGCCGCCCTCCATGGAGAAGGGGGCATGCTGGAACAGAAGGGGGAACCGACCCTGGATGACCTCATTTCCATGCTCCAGCAATCGGGAATTTTTGTGGATGTACTCAGGTTCGGGCTGAACACCATCATCCACCCGGATGACCGAGCCCTTGCTGCAACAATCATCCGGGTGCGGAAACACTTCCAGAAGGAGTTTGGGGATGAAATCAACGAATGGGTGGAGTTCTTCAACGAAACCAAATACCTGAACTACTCCAGCATCAGTGACAACATCATCTTCGGCACCCCAATAGATACGGAGTTTCAGGCAAACAGCCTTACTAAAAACCCCTTTTTCATGCAATTCCTTGACCAAGCCGATCTTTCAACCCCCTTGCTGGCCCTGGCACGAAACCTGGCCGAACAGACCGTGGACATCCTCAAGATCATACCTGATGAAGCCCTATTTTTCGACCAGAGCCCCATCAGGCCAGAGGAATTCGACACCTACAACACCCTGGTGACCGAAATCAGGACAAAGGCGCTTCACCAAATCGACCCGGCCCAGCGATCAGCGCTTCTGGAACTCGCCCTGCGCTTTGCGCCGGGAATACACAAAACCGTGCTAATGCCCGACCATCTCAAAACCCTGGTCCTTGAGGGACGCTGCATGTTCCGGGAAAACATCCTCAACACCCGGCCCAATGCCATCTCTTTTCTCCAGGAGAATTCATATATCCACACCCATACCATCCTCAACAACATCCTGTTCGGGCGAACTAAGAGCGTGAGTCCCCATGTCCAGGAGCGAATAAACCAGTTCATCGTCCACCTTCTGGTGGAAGAGGATCTTCTGGAAAAGGTGATCGAGATCGGTATGGATTTTGATGTGGGCACCAGTGGCAACCGCCTCTCCGGAGGACAACGGCAGAAGCTCGCCATTGCCAGGGCATTTCTGAGAGCGCCTTCGGTCCTGATCATGGACGAGGCCACCTCGGCCCTGGACAACCGTTCCCAGCAGCGGATCCAGAACGTTCTATCACGCCGGTTCAAGGGAAAAACCACCCTCATTGCCGTGGTTCACAGGCTGGACAACCTCAAAGCGTACGACAAGGTCGCCTTCATGAAATCCGGCAAGATTGTCGAGATGGGCAGCTATGACGAACTGATAAAACAAAGGGGATACCTTTATGAACTCATCCATGAACACCAATGAAGAATGCTCTGAATTCCTGTCAAACCTTGCTATCCTGAGGCAGACCCATGTTTTTTCATCCCTTCCCATGGAGGCGGTGAAGCTATTTGCCTATCTGTGCACCCGGGAATTGTACAAGCAGGGGGACTATCTGTTTAAAGCCGGGGAGGACGACGGCTGCTCCTATTACATTCTTACGGGAAGCGCCGACCTCATCCTGGAAAGCGATGGTAAAGCAGACCTTGTCCGCAACTATCCCAAAGAAAGTTTTCTGGGAGCCCTGTCCATGCTTGCTCCCATGCCCAGACAGTTTTCCCTGAAGGCGGCAAACGACCTCACAGCCATTGTCATGACCCGGGAGAAGCTCTCCAAGGTGATTGAGAAATTTCCGGAACTGACACTGCAAATCGTCAAGGCCGTTGCCAGAAAAATAGACCAATCGGAAAAGCAAGCCATCGAAGGCTTTCGAAAGCTTGGAGACGATGTCAAGGATCTTCTTGGAACGAGCCTCATATGACCCCGTAAAAAAAACACGGTTGCTTTTTACGGGTTAACGCCATACCTTTAATTCAGGAGATGGGGACATTAGAAGGGGTCAGGCTTAGCTTATTGTCGTTATTCTCTGGGGATCATCGTCTGACGCAATAAGCTAAGCCTGACCCCACTTGACACTTGATACGTATCAACCGTGCAGGCACAGGGACAAGACGTGGAAAATCACAAATTCCGAATACGGGTAAAAAACAGGCTGACTGAACTTGAAACCATTCGAAGGGTTGTGGAGCAAATGCCGGAAACGGTCTGCTTTTCCAAGAGAAAACGCTGTGAGATCCACCTGGTCCTTGAAGAGCTTTTCACCAACATCGTCAACCACGGCTTCACGGATGAAAAGGAACATGAGATTCACATAGAACTCAGGTGCAACCATGCTTCCATGAGCATCCGCATGGAAGATGACGGCCCCCCTTTCAACCCCACCAAAAAAGCGAGTCCCGACACCGGATGCGCCATTGAAGAACGCCTTATCGGAGGACTCGGCATCCACTTTGTCAAACACTTCATCGACACCTGCTCCTACCAACGAAAAAACGGTAAAAACATCATGGTCCTGGAAAAACACCTGGAAGATTCTGACAAACCCACCGGGCAGATCCGGGACAAAGAGAACAACAACCCACAAGGATAGCGCTCAATGGAAATCATCCAGAAAACGAGTAATACAGTTGAGGTGTTCAAGGTCAATGGCCGGCTCGATTCCAACACATCCGACCTACTTAAAGAGAAACTCGACCAGATCCTTGAAAACGGCACCACCCAGGTGGTGATCGATTTTGAACACCTGGACTATATCTCCAGCGCCGGCATCCGGGTCATCCTCAGGACGGTCAAGGTGCTGAAGCGAACCCAGGGCAACCTTGTGCTCTGCTCCCTTCAAGACTATGTCCGGGAGGTGTTCGAGATCGCAGGGTTTGACGGTTACCTCACCATTGAACAGAACCTGGACCGGGCACTTCAAGTGGTCTAGCCCATTGCCTCAACGCCTGCCCATGCCTATCAGCCCCTTTTTACCAAGGGAGCGGAGAAAAAGGGTCACCGACACCTCTGCCTCTTTGAGGTCAAGCCCGTGGAGCCCGGCAAATTCACGGATGATGGCACCCACGTCCCGCTTCCCGTCAATGAGGTGCCACACTTGGGCGCCTAGCAGATCCAGCTCCACCTTTCGGGTGAATGTCGTTGCACCGGATCGGCCCATCAGCCGCCTCACCCTAAGGTACAAGGGACGATAGGCGACCCCAAGGGAGAGGACCAAGGCCTCCGGATCGGTGGAAACCTCCGGCCCGGTGGAGACCTCCCGGACATCCCGGCTCTTCTCGGGAATACAGGACAGGGCGTCGGTACGATTCAATGGGCTGTTACCCGGTGATGTCATGGCAAATGATCGATCCTTCCATGGGTTTTCGTCCCCCCCGGTGGTTGAAAACCCGTTTAAAACCGATGAGTCTGTTAAGGGTTTGGTCATGGCAGATCCTGAACCGTTCATGGGGGTTAAGAAACCCAAAGGACCAGGGAAACCGTTGCCACTCCCACACAAGGCAAGGCCTGCCCCCCTCCTCTGTTGCCCAGGGTGTTTTGTCCGGAAGATTAATCCGCTGCCCTGCGAATCCGGCAAGCCCGCTATCCAGGAGAAGAAACGCTGCCGGTCCCCAGGAATACACCGTCATCTCCTGGCCCGGGGCTTTGAACGCCATGGAAAAGGCTCCCGGCCTAAAGGAATAACGGTATAGGCTGAACCCCCCAGGGGTTAAAAGGTCCAGGCCGAACACTTGCCATGAACAGCTTTTCCCCGGACAAGTGTCTTTATAGGACCCAACCACGGTCTCCATCAGGGTATCGGACAGGGACTCACACCGGTCAAAGAAACGAAGCATGGCAATCCGTTTACAACCCTTGCACCGTACCAGCCCTCCCCTCCCCCGGGAGGAAGCCGATTTCCAGAAGAACCCGGCCACGGAAACCGGGGAATCAGGTGTTACCGAACCAAAAGGAATGGAAAGGGGCGAGACGGTGATGCCCAACCGTTTTTGAACCCGGGAGATGAACCGATTCATCTGGTTTTCAAAACTGCCCCTTGCCGGCCCCTCCGTCCAGGTGATCTCCAGCCGGGGTTCCCTGTTCTCCCCGAACAGGAGATGGTTTTCCCCCAGGGTCCCAAGATCCCACGCCCCGGGCACCGCCAAAGAGATACCGTTCCAGGCAATGGTTTTAAATGGAGGAGCCAAAGATCCCCGCCGCCCTTCCCGGCAGTGGGGCTGACCTGTTTCACCCGGGTCAATAGGGGACATAGCGTTTCCACATCTCCCGGCTCCGGAGCGTTTCCCCTGTCTGCCCAAGGCTTTTTGTCTTTGGATGATCCGCCTTAAAACAGTCCCTTTCCCGGTCGATCTGGCTTGTCAGACTCAGCTTAACGGCATTACCGATCTTTTCATCGGTATCCTTGGTGTTGTGCTGGAGAATCAGGCTGATCCGCCCGCCCTTGACGTCTTCAAAGGTCCATTTCCAGGCAATTCGTATCTGGAACGGATCGCCCAAATACTCAGAAGGTGCCCCAAAACGTTTTTCAAACCGATCCATCAACTCCTTGTAAAACGCCTTGGATCTATCCTGGTACTTGAGCTTGATCCGAAGGATTTTGTTTGGCCTGTCGCAGGTGCCAAAGGCGATCAATCCACTCTTGAACCCGGGGACATTTTGAATTTCCCCTTCACCCAGATACTCCATGTACCGCATGGGCCTACAAGACGTCATATTGACCCTGTCCCCATGGATTGAGACATCCTCTCCCAGGGCAAAACCGCCCAAATGGATGGGAAAGGCGTCCTGGCCAAGGCAGGGAACCGCCATGGAAAACACACAACCCAGAATAATTAATAGTTGTTTCATGATGTTTCTCCCAATACACCCCATTTAATAAGCCATCCGGCCCAGGGATTTCAAGATCAAGGTAAAGCCCATGGCCATCATCCCGGTAAGCCCCATGCCACAGGAAAAACCGGCCAAAAGGACCGGCGCGTACTGACGCCACTTTTTTCCATACCGTTTCAAAAAATAGAACCGGCCCAGGAGTGCCCCGACCACTTCCAGGATCATACCATGGGGGGTGCTCTGACCCAGCCCCCGGACCACCCCGTAAACCAGGAGAATGGGAAGCCCGAACAAATTCAGAAGCCCGTAGACCACAACACCAAACACCACCCCGGACCCAACGATTGTACCGCTCAACGCCTGGTAAAACAAGGAGTTTCCCTCCAGGGTCGAGGTTTGCATCAAAAGGGTGTTCAGGGCCTGGAGGTGCCAAAGCTCCTGGGCATAGGGGTAGCTTGACGAAGGAATGGGGGCCAGTCGCCATATGAACTGGGAAAAGAGCAGGCTTGCCGCCATGACCACGGGAAACACCACAAACTCGGCCTTGATGATCCCCCGGAAACTGGTCCCGGTGAGCTCGATCTGCCGAA
The DNA here is from genome assembly GCA_016342325.1 of Desulfobacterium sp. Classification (GTDB taxonomy): domain Bacteria; phylum Desulfobacterota; class Desulfobacteria; order Desulfobacterales; family Desulfobacteraceae; genus Desulforapulum. Next base: position 34,735 of record JAEINR010000006.1, on the reverse strand, counting down.
AATTCACCGTGGCCTCACCATAATTGTGGATGGGAATGGGGGCGTACCAGATCTCGATCCCCTGGTAGCCGAAGTATTTTGCACCGGCGATGAAGCTTGCCTCCCGGACCAGGGGCAGGGAGACGAACTGCCCTGCAATCCCCTCCATCCGTGCCGTGATATAGGAAATCACCGGGGTGTAGACAAACCCGTAGATAAGGAAAAAGATCCAGGGAAACTCCGGGACAAGGACCATGCACAGGGCCACATAGGAAAGGGTTGACACCACGTAGATGGCGATGGCGATCCTGAAATCAAAGTCCCCTCGGCCCGGTGGCGGGTGCAAAAGATCCCGAAGACTCCCCCGGGAAAGCTGACTCCCCTTAAAGGAGCGGATCACCTGGAATAGGGCGATCAGGCCGATGGAAAGGCCAAGGCCGATGCCAAAACTCATGTAGAAATCAAAATTGTTGGCAAACACCGTCTCCACGGTTCCCATGCCCGGATGCCACTTGGTCAACACCCCCATTTTATAGAGAATCGGGTTGGCCACCATGGTGATCAAAAGCCCGATCAGCCCGCCCATCACCGCCCAAAAGGGCAACACCATGCCGATGAACACAAGTCCCAGGTCCAGCTGGATACCGGTGGCCACCGCCGGCAGCACCCCTTCGGTGTGCCGGGTCAGTTCGATCCAGGGAATGGGGATGATGCGGATGGGTTCTGTGAAAATCAGGCCGGACAGGGTGGGCACGATCACGTAAATCGCCCCGAACCCAAAACCGATCACCGCCCCGATGGAGAAGATCCGCCATTTCCAGCTTTGTTGTTTCTCCTCGGCAGACTCGGCCAGGGCCATGGTACCCAGCGCCCCCACCGGCGCCATGGGAAAAGGAAGCTTCTCAACATCCGAAGTGATCCGATAGAGGGCGTATCCAAGGCCGAACTGGTCCACCCGCTGGATGATCTGGGACCCCACCAGAAGCAGGATGGGAATCATCCAGTCCCGGTGGAAAAACGTCCGCTCCATAAGGGAGTCGGAACCGGGCTGGGGAGCGATCCAGGCGGGGATGAACTCGGTGAGGCCGAGCATCCGTGCCGCGTCCGATCCCACCAGGTACTGGTTCCACAGCAATCCCTGGAAGGGCGATGCCATGGCCGCCCCGGCCATATAGTAAAGCAGAAAGATCTCCTGCTGTTTGAGATCGGAATAGGCCCGTTTTGCGATCTCGGCAAAGAGGATAATGGTGACCCACCGGGCGGCCGGCCCAATACCAGTGCCGATCACCAGCTGGAGATACATGCTGCCGGGCATCATGAGGAATCCAATGAACACCGACGCCACCACGGTCTTCCAACTAAATCCCTCCTCAAATGTGTCCGGAACCTTTAATAGATCCCGGTACTCCTTGAGTTCCTTGTCATCGTACATGCCCTATATCTCCTTGATCTCCTGTCCCGGGGACAGATTTATAGGTCTGTCCCCAACCCGGAGAATCTGTCCCAAACCCAAAAAGTCTGTCCACTAACCCGGAAGCACCTGAAAACCGGTCCGGGTAAAAAAGCCGATAACGGTTTATCTTCTCCGTGGGCTCCTGCCTAAGCCGGAAGCACTTGATATCCAGTCCGGATGAAGAAGCCGATTACGGCAAAGGTCCCCCCCATGAGGAAGTCCCCCAGGATCAATCCCACAAAGAAATAACGCATGCGCTTGTACAGGATCACCCCGCCGTAACGCATGCACAGGGCGTTGAAGACCCAGCCGATGAAAAAACTGAACCAGAGGATCTTCATGGCCGAACTGTAGACCATGAGGTAGCCGATGGGGTGGAGGGGCCACCAGTAAAACCGATGGTAGCCTACCACGAGTACGACCATGACCATGGCCCCCATAACGGCGAACCATCGAATGGAATCTCCCTGGGCCGGCAGGTCCTGGATCAGGGGAACCAGATTGTTGTAGACCGACACCGTGGTCCGGGTGGCCCAGTCAAGGGAGAGCTCCCGTATCCCGTAACGGTAGCACACAAGCACCATGGCAACGGCCGACACCCCCAGGCAGACCACCATGGCAACGAACACCGCCCCTGCGATCATCCCCTGGGAGCGCACTTTTCTGGCCACCCGGTGGGTGTGGAGAATGGAGGGCATCACCGACTCCCTGAGATCCACGAAGAGCACCTTCTGGGTCACCCCGGCCAGCAGCAACCCAAGGCTTGAAAAAATTTTCAGGCCCACCAGGGTATTGAGGGCATCCAGGGGGGCCACGGTGAGGGTGAAATAGGTCACCCCGCCCTGGCAGACCACCCGGGTGGCCACCATCATGAACATCAGAAAAAACAGAAGCAACACCACGGCCGCAAAAAAATTCATTCCATGGAAGACAAACCAGCCGACCAGGGTGAAAAATGAGAGGACGGTCCCCCAGAAAACAAGCCTGTCCCAGTGCACATGGGAGGGAGGCGGATGGTTGGATTTCATGAAAAATGCGTGCTGCACAACTTCCTTGATGTAGAACCGGGCAAGCCATAGCAGAAAGAAAAAAAACACGATAAAGGCACCGATCATCTGGGTCTCTTCCGGCCGTGACAGGGTGGGACCAAAGGTGACGCCCAGCTCGGAAGCGGGAAAACTGTACCCGGTGACCTTGAGGAGCCCGGTTCCCAAGGCCCCAAGAAAAAAGAAGAACCAAAACGAAAACGATACCTGCTTTGAAGCAAGGTAGGCAAACCCGATAAACGCGGGATAGAAATAGAGCTTGAGCTTGACAAAACCGGCAAATATTCCCTGGCCGGGAAAATAAGGCCCGGCCAGGACCAGGGTATTGATCTGGGGCACCCAGGGAAAATAGAAATTCAGTCCGTTAAGCCCATGGAGAAAAATAGGGATGGCCATGCCCGTCAACAGGAACCGATTCTTGAAGAACGCCCCTCCCCGGCCTTGGTTCACGGCCTGCTCCATCATCCTGGGAACAATGAGCAACGGAAAGTTCATCCGCTCGTTAACGGTGGCCTGGCGGTTGATCAGATTGATCAGACAGAGCATCAGAAAATAAGCGCACACCATGAACAGGGCCCAGGAAAGAAAAGGGCCGATCCAGGCCCCCCAGGGAACGGCGGCAACAAGTTCCAACCATCCCATGTTTCGCCCCCCTTCAATGCCGTTGTAAAGCATCTCCACGGCGGCCCTGTCCTTGGGGAAAAGGGCGTCGGATAAAAGGGGGGAAAGAACGGTCTGCCACTTTTGATCGGTGGCGCCAAAGTAAAGGGGTGCCGTGATATTGATGAAAAACGTCCGGGCAAATCCCGTGTAGGCGATGCCCGCCACAAGCACCATGAGCATCCAGGTGAAGATCAGCTCAAGCCCGGTCATGATGGTTCGGCCGGGGAAGAGGCGCTTTGCCAGAACCGTCAATACCGTCATCCACACCAGGATATAAAAGGGGGCCAGGGGGAAATAACCGCCCCCCAAAGGCGTTGCCTGACGGTAGAGGTTGTTAAAGGGGGTCAATGCACAGATCACCACGGCCAGACCGATCCCCAGTATAAACGCCCTGGGGCGGATCACCCGGTTATCAACAGGGTCAGACATTCTCTATCCTCCTATCGGCAAAAAAGCAGAAAAAACCGATCCACACCTTTTTCTGCTCCCCGTCCAGGGATCGCCAGACCATGAGCTGCTTTCGAATACGGTTCACAAAGCGCTGGTTGGCCCGCCACCAGGCGTTATGCTCCCCTGCCCGCCGGGTGATCTCCATTTTTATGGCCACATACCCCGGCTGGGAGGCACTTTCCCGGAAAATCAGGGTAACATCCTGCATTAACCCCAGGTCAAAGGGTGCGACCCAGGCCCTGAAATCGATGGTAAACTCGGCCATGGGACCGCCCTCCTTCCGGGGCATGGGGTCATTCACCACAAGGTCGTCTGCAGTGAAAACATCATGGGAAATCTCCCGGTGGGCGGACAGATAATCGAACAGATAGCCTGCGGCACTGACCTCCTCCCCCGCCTTCATCAGGAAGGGCAGGTCAATGACCATGTGATCCCCGGTGGAAATGGCGAGGCGCCAGGACTTTTCAACATCCGGGATGGCGATTTTTGCGGCCACCTGGGAGGGGTAGATGGCCGAGACAATCACCACCCCCATCACCATGACCATGGCCCCCACTCCGGCAAGGGAAGAGTAGTTGACGGTGATGCCGCTGAGCACCCATGTCCCGGCAAAAACCGTGGCAAAGGCCTGGGCAAAGATATAGCCCAGGACCACGCTCAGCACGGCATAGGAAAGGGCCTCGGCAATGAAGAGGATAGAAACATGGAGGGGTGCCATGCCCACGGAAGTATAGATACCGATCTCCGACTTTCTCTCATAAACACTGCCGATCATGGTGTTAAGAACGATGAACACGGAGATCAGAATCGGCACAATGATGTTGGGGATCCCACTGTAGTCCAGGGTGTCACTGGCGCTGTAAAGGTAAACCCCGTCCTTTTCCCCGGAAAAGAGCCACAGCCCGAACCGGTCCACCAGGTTTTTACCCATGGTTTTAATATCCCCCTCCGGACGGATGGCCACGGAGACCGAGCGCCCCCCCAGGGAAACAAGGGTGTTGTGGGGGATGATCACGGTCCTGTCAAAGCTAAGATGCCGATACCGGCTCTGGAACGCCCTGACATCCTGCCCCGACTCCATGGCATCCATTTCCGCCTGGGTGGTCTGTTGGAACACCTCGTCCGGGAAGATCACCGGGCCCAACGATTCTCCATCCAGATCCTTGAATGCGTCAAAGTCTTTTTCGTTAAAAATACCCACCACCCGGAAGGGAAGGGACCAGAGCTCAATGACGGCACTGCCCAGGTCTGCGGCATCCAGGTTCAGCTGCCTGGCCATGGCCTTTGAAATCATTGCAGTGTAACGCTCCTCCCCTGTGAACCATTCGCCTTGCACCCCCTGGCGGCCAAAGCCGGACACCTGGGGCTCCAGGGCAGAGAGCCCCACCAGGCCGTGGGCCGTAGCATGGGTATTCCCGAACCGAATGGGAACGGCCAGGGCCCGGGTCCTGTCCCGGGCTTCGAGCCAGGCCCTGGGGGCCGTGACACTGGGCGTGCCAAGGGCGTTCCCAAGGGTTACGACCGCAGATTCGGGAAAGGGCTTCCAGTTGAGCTTTTTCATGAGCATGCCCTGGTAGGGGGCATGGTCGCCAAATACCATGCGGGTATGCTTACGGATGTTTTTGACCGAGGTGAAACTCATGATGGTAAAGGTCAGGATGATCAGGGTGGTGCAGGTGAGGACCGTTCGCATCCGCCGCCGCCTCAGGTTTGCCACCCCCATGAAGAACGATGCGGAAAAGGCCTTGAAAAGACCGATCTCCATCCCCTCCCCCATGGATTGCCCTCCCCCCTTAACCTCCTCTTCAAACCTGAGAAAAATGATCCACCCCACCAGGGTGGACAGGGCGAGGATGAAAAAGGCAAGGATCACCACCACGGGGGAGTACGCAAGCTCAAACGCAGGGTGAACCTTGTATATGATTATAATAAGAAGGAAAAGGATGGCAAGGAACGCAATGATCCGCTTGTAAATGTGGGCAAACCCAAAGAGAAACCGCTCCAGGCAGAAGGCAAAGGGAACAAAAAGAGCGATGTAGAAAAGCACCCCGAACAGCACATCCTTCTGGACCGACTCCACATGTTGGTAAACCCTTCCAGCCAGGGCCAGGGCCGTGCCTGATTCCCTGAAGAACCCGTCATAAAGCCCGGCCCCCCGGAAGCGGGTGGCCTGGTCAAGGGCAAGGTTTCCCCGGGCTCTAAGATCCCGTATTTTCTGGTTATTAATCCCTTTTTCCTCAAGATTGTCTATCCTGGGGTTCAGGAGGGCCCACATGTCCCGTGCCCCGAGAAATTGGGTGGGGGCGATCAGGGGATGGTGATCCACGTCATAGCCGATTCCCCGGGGATGATCCGGGTTTGCATTGGTGAGGATCAGCTTCTTGGTGAGCAGCGTGTCCGAGAGGGTCAGCTTGAGGCCGGAACCAGGGGGTAAAAAAAGGGAGCAGAGGGTCGAGGCCCGGGTGTCGATTCGACTGAACCAGTACCGTATGGGCGGGGCGTCGAAAAGGCCGTCCAGCACCTGGATCTTTGTCATGTATTCAAAGGTCCTCGGCTCCAAAAGGTTGACAAGGGTTGTCTGTCGACAGGAAAATACCACAAGATCGGTCTCATTGCTCAACCGTTTGACCTTAACCCGGTAGCCCGCCATTGAGGTCTTTTTCTTGTCAACGGCCCAGATCACCCTTCCGGTACCCGGGTCGAACCGATACCCCTCGATGATCACCTTGTGGAGCACATGCTTTTTATCGGCCACCCCCTTGATATAAAAACGACCGGCTTCATCTGCCATGGCATGGCCAACACCGGACCCTTGGAAGGAGAGAATCATTGTTTGGGCGGCCGGTGCATCGGCAAAAAGCTCACCGGAACGCAAAAAATTGGCCCGGCCCTTGATGGTGGCAAAGCCGTTTCGGGGTTTTCGCCCCGTATCAAGTGTGGGTGCTGCGGCCACAAGGGCGACCATCTCCCGTATGTACCGGCTCTGGGCCATGGCGTTGCCAAAGTCCACCGAAGAAACACGGTCCTGGGGCGTTCCCCACTGGGGCCGGGCATCAAAGACCGTTACAAGGCTGATCCCGAGGAACCCTGCCAGCTGACTCACCTCCCCCCCCAAAGCCGGCGTATCAAACAGAAGACTGTCCCAGGCCTGCTGAAAGCTGGGGCGCAGGGTGTCTTTGAAGAAACCCGGCATGTTCAGTCGAAGGTCAAGGGTCTTTGCGGCGTGGGCAAGCACCCGGTCAACCTCGGCATAGGGCGGGTAGGGATTGATATTCTCCTTAATGGGATAGAGCCCGCCCCGGTTAAAGGCCCCCACTCCGTTGCCGTGGCTGGAAAGATGAAGTGAGATGAACAACCCGATCCTAGGATCGGCCAGAAGATTCTTCAGCACCAGGGAGGAGTCGAGGTTTCGCTTCTGGTTCCCGGCATCTGCCACCCTTCGCTCCAAACGGTTAACCCCATTGGGCACAAGCCCTGCCACCAGTTGTTTCTCCGTTGGGGTAAGGGGCTGGGCCCCGGTTTTCCAGGAAAGCCGCTTGAAAAGCATCCGCTTCCGTGCCAGGGACGGGATGAGCCCGTCCGGGTCCGCCCCCACAAGCCTGAGCTGCATCAATCGGCTGTTGAGCGTCTCCAACCGTGCCTTGATATCTTCGGAAACATGGGGCAGGATCGTTAAAAACCCTTTGTCGTCAGGCGCTTCCATGGCCTGGAAACCTGCCAGGGCCGAAAGGGAGCCCCTGGACGCTTCCATGTCGTCCGCCAGGCGATCCGCCATGGCATCCAGGGATTTTTGCTTCTCCGTAAGGCTCCAAAGAAACTCCCGCATTCCGGCAAGGCTTGAAGCGTGACCCCCAGTGGCCACCAACAGTACCGACCGCTTGGGGGGATGATCCCTGAGATAGGCGGCCAGCTCAAGCAGGGTGGCAATGGAGCAGGCCTGGTCCGCCCCGGGGGAACGACCCGCCACAAAGGCGTCGGTGTCATAGAACCCCTCCACCACGATGATGTCCGAATCAAGGGCGGTTCCCGGCACCAGGCAGTATAGATTCTCCCCCTGGACACGGTTCCAGGAGAAATCCGAGGTCAACCGCACCCCTACCTTTTGCCGGACAGTTCCAAGGGAATCAAGCCCGCCAAAGAGTTTTTCCGCCCGGGAACGGGCCATGACAAAACGGGGAAACTGAACCGGCGACAGCTCCATCTTATCTTCATAGAGGAACCGGTCGGTCTTTTCCGGGCTGAGATAGATCAGGGCCTTTGCCCCAAGGGCAAGGGCGTTGAGCCAGTTCTTTCCGGAATCAAGATCCATGAGCACACAGGCGTCGGCAATGGTTTTGTTGTTGAACGCCTCAATCCCGCCGTCTCCCACATAGACCAGGTCCGCGACCATGCCAGGGGAACCGATGGTGGGGGGGGAGATCACATTGCCCAGAAAGGGATCGATGCCATGGGTCACCCCGGTTGTAAGAAGGGTAATACCGGCCCCCCCACCGGTGATGGCCGGCAGGGAAAACCGATGGGACCCCCGGGTTTCAAACCCCAGCCGTCCAAACTCTCCCTGGATAAACCGGGCCGCCTCCCGGGCCCCCGGGCTCCCCGGGCGTCTCTCCCCAAGGCTTGCCAGGGTGTGGACCACCTCCCTGAAATAGCCGGGTTTTTCAGCAAGCGTCCGGGGCACCTCCTTGAAAGAACCCGAATCTTCGGCAAAAACCCGGACCGCTCCCAGGACAATCACGGCAGCAACAAGGCAAATCAGCACCCCCGGTTTTTCAAGGAATCGTTTCAACTCATCTTTCTCCTATTTCTCCCATGGAGATGGACAGTTCATCCCTGTTCTCGATTCTGTCGATCCTGCCGTCCTCGACCCACACCACCCGGTCGGACACGTTGAGCATCTTAAAATCGTGGGTGGCGGATATGACGGTCACCCTTTTTTCAATGCTGAGCATTTTTAAAAGATCGATGATCTCCCCACCGGTGGTTACGTCCAGATTGCCCGTGGGTTCGTCCGCAAGGATAATGGACGGATCGTTGGCAAGGGCCCTTGCCACAGCCACCCGCTGTTGCTGGCCCCCGGAAAGCTCGGACGGCTTATGGTTGAACCGCTCCTTTAACCCCACCATATCAAGAAGTTCCATCCCCTTTTTTGTGGCATCCATGGGGCTCACCCCGGCAAAGACCATGGGCAGGGTCACATTTTCAAGGGCAGTCATCACTTGGATGATGTTAAAGGTCTGGAAAATGTAGCCGATTTTCCGGCAACGGAGCCAGGCCAGTTCATAGGCATCCAGCTGGGCGATATCCACCTCGTCGATGTATACAGCCCCGGAAGAAGGCTTATCAAGGCCCCCGATCATGTTAAAAAGGGTACTCTTGCCCGAGCCCGAGGGTCCCATGATGGAGATGTACTCTCCGGCAAGGATGGAAAGATCGATGCCCTTGAGCACCCGAATCACACCCTTTCCCATGGGAAAGTCCTTTTTAACCTCAACCACCCGGACGATTCTACTGGTCCCTTCCATATTCACTCCCTTCCCCCCTGGCCCCCTGGCCCCGAAAAGCGTTCCTTGGCCGGGGGATGTATGCACGTGTCCATTCCATGGTCATTCCCTTCCCCTCATGGCTTCCACCGGCTGCATCCGTGCCGCCACAAGGGCAGGATACAACACGCCGATAACGCTCAACAGACACCCCAGCCCCATTGCCCATACCATGGAAAGGGCGATGTCAGGCCAGGAGATCACCATAAAAAGATGACTGCCAAACCGTGCCACCGACCACAACAGCGAAACCAGGGTGCCAAGGAGCGCCCCTGCGGCTGCGCCGATAACCCCCTGGATGGTCGCCTCAATTAAAAACAACCTCAGGATGAATCGATCCAGGGCCCCCAGGCACTTCATGGTACCGATCTCCCTGAACCGCTCGGTCACGGCCATGAGCTGGGTATTGACGATGCCCACCACACAGACCAGCAAAGAGAGAAAAAGAATCCACCGCTGCTTTGGGTCGTTGGCGGGATCCAAAGCCCCATCCCCTTCTTGAACCAGCCGTTCCACGCCGGGAAAATCATCGGAAAGTAGAATTCCCTGGAGAAGGATGGTGTTAACCGAGACATAACTGTAAAAGGAGATGGCCAGCACCAGGCTCAACAGGGTGATGAACGACCGGAAAAACCTGGCCCGGATGCTCTTGACGGCGATCTCCACGGATTTAAGGAAGGGAAGAGTCACCTGGCGTCCCGACCGGAGGTGCCTTCGCTCCTTTTTTCCGTTCCAGGACATCATGGCAGGATTTGCTCCCTGAAGGTTGAGATCCGGGAGCAGATCTGATGGATACCGGTCAGCTTAAAATCGGCCATGGCTTTACGCAACGGCTCCGGATGGTCAAGGAGCCCGAGGATCTTCTCCCCCAGAAGTTCAGGCCCCACCTCAGCCCAGGCGATATAATCGAGAAGCCCTCTCTTTTCCATGGCCATGGCCCGGATGAGCTGCTCCTTCCGGGGCGTCTCCCTGGGAATGACAAGGGCAGGCGTCTGCTGGGAAAGGATTTCACACACGGTGTTGTATCCCCCCATGCAAACCACAAGATCCGAGGCGGAAAAAAGCTGCTCCATATCGATAAAAAACTCATGCACGATCACCCCAAGGGCCTCGGCCCGTTCCTGCACCACCCCCTTGTCATCCTCGGACAGAAAGGGCCCGGTGATGAGAACACTTTTGAACAAAGGGGCATCCGCCGTCATTGCCATGATTTCGAGCATGGCAAGATAGGAGTACAACACCCAGAATCCGTCCCCCCCTCCCCCGGTGGTCACGGTGACCAGCCGCTCCTCCGGCGCAATATCAAGCCCTTTACGAAGATCCCGGACCGCGTCAGGGCTTGGCTTCTTCCTGGGAATATAGCCGGTAAAGTATAGTTTTTCAGCAATGGCCCGGGGAATGGCGTACTCAACAATCGGATCATAGAGCGCCCTATCCCCATAGACCCACACCTCGCTGTAGAGTTTTTCAACGTTTTCATACACCCCTTTCTCCTGCCAGTTCTGCTTGACCGTTTCAGCATCATCCATCACATCCCTCAATCCCAGGACCGTGCGGCATTTGGTCAGATGGGTATTTATCCACTGGAGGGTGGGCAGCACTTCCCGTTTCAATCCCAGGGGCTCCTTGTCGACGATGAAAAGGTCGGGCTGAAAGGTTTGTGCGGTTGCAAGGATGATGCTCTTCCGGATCTCCAGGGCATGCCTGGGATCGATCCGGATGGAAAGGGGAAAGTAATCCTCGTTGGCACGCTTGATCATCCCGGGGATGCGTACATAATCGACCCCCTGGGGAAAAGTGAACCGGCCTGCCATGGGCGAGCCTGTCAAAATAAGAATGTTGGTATCAAGGGTGCTCAGGTGTTCCGCAATGGCCATGGTCCGCCGGATATGCCCGAGTCCATAGGTGTCGTGGGAGTACATGAGGATGTTAAAGCTACCATTACGTTCCATGGACGATCTTCCTTATCCGGTTATTTCCTGGTATAAAAATTAAAAAACTGCTCCATTATATGGTCAACCGCCTCGTCCTTTATATGAAAATTCTCCTTCCCCCCTTCAAAGGGGCTCTTTCCCATCACCGTCCACTGGATGGTAGCCATTTCATAGGCCGGAAAATAGAACACATCCTCGTGGTTTGATACAAACTCGTCGGCCACGGCCCGCAAGGTGGACTTGGAGTTACAACTGGCGGAGATCACATCCAGGTCGGTTCTGAAGGTCGCCCAGAGGTGCACCGGGGAGACCGTGATCAAAAGCTTGCACCCGGGGTTGTGGTCACGCAGGATCTTGTAAATGGCTTCAAGGTTCCCAAGATTCTCCGGGTACCGGCTCACCCGGAACCGGTAGCGATCCATGTCGCCCCCCTCGTTAACATAGGGCCCCGAGGGCAGGCAAATCACGGTTTTGTCCAGCCGGTCTTCCCAGATTTCGGTAAGCCCCAGGGTCAGGATGATCACCCGGGCCTTGGTCAGGGCCGCCCTTGAATGCACAAGATGGCGGTTGAAATCGGCCTTTGCCTCCCCAAGGCTGTCATAGAGAATGAGCCTGCGAAACGGGTCCTGCACGGTTGTCGTTTCAGGAGAGATCCACCACCGGACATCGGGTTCAAAGGAGCCAAAGGTATATTCAAAGATCTGCCGCATGGTAAAGGTGTTATAGGTCCTCTCCCAGGCGGCACTGGCATGGACCGAGGCGGGATGGTGCCCCTCCTCCTGTATATAGTTATAGCCGTGGCCGATAAGCCGCTTCCGGATCTCCCGTGCAAAGCAGGAGCCCATGGAGGCAATGGGTGTTGTCCGGTCAATGTCAAGGCCCGGGCATTCCGGAAACGGGTAGTGCTTGCCCAGGGGAGGATTGTCATAGGACCCGGGCCACACCTGCCAGGCGTTGAAGCGATGAATCTGATGCAGCTCGGAACGGGCCATACCTACTCTCCACTAACTGATCAAAGCTAAGAACCTAGGGTTGCGACGTTTGCCTACAGTCAAAACGTATGGACAAAACGGACAAGATCACCTGTTGTACATATAATTTCCATGAAGAATTATTTGATAATAGAGGATATGGAGCCAAAAGACCAACAAAAATAAGGGGGAGGCCCATGGAATAAGCATCCGGCCCTCCCCACAGTCGAATCAGACCAACTGCTTGCCGGCGCCCGGCCCGGGGGAGACCCCGTAGATTGCATTGATGTGCACGATGACAGCCCCTTTGGATTTCAAAGGGAACCCGGCCCTGGCCCCCAGGTCTTCGATCCAGCGGGCAGTGGCTTCATACCGCTTTCCCGTGGTCTCAATGGTGACGGTTCCCTTGAGCTGGTACCCTTCATGGCCTTCCCACCAGGTAATGGCCACATTGGGATTGGCTTTCAGGTTCTCCAGGGTCTTGTTGAGAAACTGGTCGGATATGAGAATGGTCTCGTCGTCAATGATCTTCTTTGCCCCCACGGGCACGGCATTGGGAACACCGTCCCGGGTTGCGGTGGATAAAATCACCGCCGGCACCTTTTCAAAAAGCTCTCGCATTCGTTGTGTCATCTGAGCCATATCAATCTCCTTTGTGTTTGGTTTCGTTAAACCGACAATTTCGTGGACTGTACAAAAAAATTACGACCGCTGACCCGGACAAGCCGGAACCAAAAAAGTTTTCCGATTCCCTTGCCGAAATAATGCGAGAATCAGAACCAAGAAGCGACAGACCAGTACAGTATAACCGAGTCAGCCTGGAACGCAAGCCGTGGGGGTAAAAAAGCCTGCCCTGCTTTTGCTTGAATCCAACAGGGTGGCATGATAACTAGGGAAGTCAGCAACAGGCGTACCGTTAAGACAACATCGTTACATACAAACGCTGAACATACCGAGAAAAAACCATAAAAGAACCAGCACCTTCGCGGTAAGCGATTACAGGAGGAGACAATGACAGCGACCGTCTATTTTACGGATTTCAAGGCCAACTCCAGGGAAAACCTTCCTGAAAAACTGGCACGGCTCATCACCACGGCGGGACTCGGGGATGTGCTTGAAAAAAACGACCTCACCGGCGTCAAGCTCCATTTTGGAGAAAAGGGCAACACCGCCTTTATCCGCCCCCCCTTTATCCGGCGAATCATTGAGGCCATCCGGGAAAAGGGGGCGATCCCGTTTCTCACCGACGCCAACACCCTCTATGCCGGAACCCGAAGCGACACCGTTTCCCACATCACCACGGCCGTTGCCAACGGATTCTCCTATTCAAGCATGGACAATGCCCCCATCATCATTGCCGACGGCCTCCGGGGTAAAAGCGAAACCGCGGTCCGGGTGGGTTTGAAGCACTGCAAGGAGGTCTACATCGGCTCGGAAATCATCGGGGCCGACGCCCTGATCTCCGTTGCCCATTTCAAGGGTCACGAGTTGTCGGGATTCGGCGGCACCCTCAAGAACCTTGGCATGGGGTGTGCTTCAAGAAAAGGAAAGCTTGACCAGCACTCCACGGTGAGCCCCAAGGTAAAGAAAAAAAAATGCATCGGGTGTGGGGAGTGTGCCGACAACTGTCCGGTTGCGGCGATCACCCTTGCGGCAGAGACCCTCACCCTTGGCGAAAAGTCGATCCTTCTTGGAGAAAAGGAGATCACCCATGGGGAAAAAATAGCCACCCGTGGGGAAGAGAAGGCTGCCCTTGGGAAAAAGAAGGCCACCATTGATCCCGAAACCTGCATCGGGTGCGGAGAGTGCATCATCCGCTGCCCCACGGGGGCGGTGAACATCCGGTGGAACCAGACCGTTCCGGTGTTCCTTGAAAAGATGATGGAGTACACCAAAGGCGTTCTCCAGGACAAAGAGGACAAGACGCTGTTCATCAATTTCATCACCGACATCTCCCCGGCCTGCGACTGCCTGCCCTACAACGATTCCCCCATTGTACGGGACATCGGCATCGTTGCCTCCACCGACCCGGTGGCCATAGACCAGGCGTCGGCAGACCTTGTCAATGCCGAAGAGGCCCTTGCCGGCACCTGCCTGAAACACAACACCCAGCCCGGTGAAGACAAGTTCAAGGGGCTCTATCCCGATGTGGACTGGGAAATCCAGCTGGACTATGCCGAAACCATCGGGCTTGGAACGAGAAAATATGAACTGGTGAAACTGGACGCCCTGTCCTGGAAATAGAATCTGGCTCAAACCTGTGGGCCGGTTCCTTGTCCGGCCCACACTTCCCCCTGCCTGGCCACACCCTCCCCGACAGATATAACTCTACGATTTAAAAGACAATCTCTCCTAATCCCCCCCAAAAAGCCTCTCCTATCAAACCGCGCGTAAGTCGCATATGCGAACCCTTGTACGCATATAAAAATAATTCTTGACAACCTCCAGTCAAAGGACTATCTACCCTTAAGTTTGAATATACGAACTTGCGTGCGCATATAAGAATATATTCTCGGAGTTGCGAAGAGACGAGTGTAAACAGTTACGGTTTTGCAATCTGCCTGGAAACACCCCAAGGGCTTTTTCGGGTAAAGGAGCATTCAATGTCAAAAAAAGACAGCAAAAAAAGCGTTTTAACCCTGCATCCGGAGCGATGTAAGGGGTGCAGATACTGCATTCCAACCTGCCCCAAGGACGCAATCTCAGTTTCCGAAAAGATCAATCAAAAGGGGTACAAGCCCGTCATGGTAGACATGGAAACCTGCATCGGCTGCGGGTCCTGCTACACGATCTGCCCGGACTATGTCTTCGAAATCAAGGAGGTGCAATAACATGGCACTAAAACTTATGAAGGGAAACGATGCCCTGGCCGAAGCGGCCGTTCGGGCCGGCTGCCGCTTCTTTGGCGGCTACCCCATCACCCCCCAGAGCGAAATCCTGGAATATCTCTCCAAACGCATGCCGGAAGTGGGCGGGCACTTTGTTCAGTCTGAGTCCGAGCTTGCAGGCATCTCCATGGTTCACGGCGCAGCAGCCGCCGGGTTCAGGACCATGACCAGCTCCTCCGGTCCTGGTTTCAGCCTGCTCCAGGAGGGCATCTCCTACATTGCATCGGCCGAGCTTCCCGCCGTCATCATCAATGTCCAGCGCTACGGCTCAGGCCTTGGCGATATTTTCCAGGCCCAGGGCGACTACTTCCAGGCCGTCAAGGGCGGCGGCCACGGCGATTACCGGATGATTGTATATGCACCGGCCTCCATCCAGGAAAACGTAGACTTCACCACCCTTGCCTTTGACAAGGCTGATGAGTACCGCAACCCGGTCCTTGTCCTCTCCGACGCCTCCATCGCCTCCATGATGGAGCCGGTGGATCTGCCGGAAATGCACGAGCATGATCCCAACAAGAGCCCCCACGCGGCCAAGGGAAAAGGGAACGGTCCCTTCAAACGGATCACCTCCACCATGTACTACATCGATGATTTCGATACCTATATAAAGACGAAGTACGACAACATGGCCGCCAACGAGGAACGGTGGGAAGCTGTCCAGGTGGCGGATGCGGAGTTGGTTCTCGTGGCCTACGGCATCACCTCCCGGATCTGCAAGGAAGCGGTGATGCTTGCAAGGGAAAAGGGCATCAAGCTCGGCCTGATCCGGCCCATCACCCTATGGCCTTTCCCTGCCAAGGCATTCAAGGCACTTCCGGACACGGTTGCCTCCTTCATGACAGTGGAGCTGAGCCCCATGCCCATGATTCAGGAAGATGTTCTCCTGTCCTTGGATACCCGAAAACCCGTCCATAATTTCCTTGCCGGGATGAACATCCCGGAACCCATTGACATCGTAGAGAAAGCGGCCGACTGCATCAAACAAACGGCCAAGGGGGCTTGCAATGGTTGAGCGACTCATCCCCACTGCACTGGTGGAAGACAATAAATTCTGTCCCGGTTGCGGACACGGCATCATCAACAGGATCCTGGCCGAGGTGCTGGACGAAATGAAACTGACGGACAAGGCCATCGGCTCCATGGCTGTGGGCTGCGCCTGCCTCATGGTGGACACCTTTGGCGTGGACTGGATCCAGTCCCCCCACGGCCGGGCTGCCGCCCTTGCCACGGGCATCAAGCGCTGCCGTCCGGAAAACCCGGTCTTCACCTACCAGGGTGACGGCGACTCCATGTCCATCGGTTTTTCCGAGACCATGTATGCGGCATTTAGAAACGAGAACATCACGGCGATCCTGGTCAACAACGGCATCTTCGGCATGACCGGCGGCCAGATGGCCCCCACTTCCCTGCCGGGCCAGAAAACGGTCACCTCTCCCATGGGGCGAAACACGGACCTCACGGGCCAGCCCCTGAACATCATCAACCAGATGAAGGATCTGAACATCGGATACCTTGCCCGGGGATCGGTAACCAGCATCAAGAACATCAACCGGGTAAAGAAGTATATCCGCAACGCCTTTGAGACCCAGATGAGCGGCGGCGGTTACTCCATGGTCGAAATCCTCTCCCCCTGCCCCACCAACTGGAAGATGATGCCGGACAAATCCCTTGAGCACATCGACAACACGGTCACGACCTACTATCCCCTTGGCGAATATGTAAAAAAAGGAGGCGATTCCAATGAATAGCATTATTTGTTCAGGCTTTGGCGGCCAGGGAATTCTCACCGCAGGCCTCATCCTGGCCAAGATCTCCATGGACGGCGGCAAGCAGGTGAGCTGGGTGCCCTCCTACGGTTCAGAGATGCGCGGTGGTACGGCCAGTTGCGCCGTAAAGGTGAGCGACACTGAGATATACAGCCCCTTTATCAAGGAGATGAACACCCTGGTTGCCATGAACGAGGCATCGGTGGATACGTTTGAGAGGCTTGTAAAACCCGGCGGCGTGCTGATCTCCAACGCAACCCTCATACAGGGTCGCACCTTTAGAAGCGACATCAAGGTGGTGGAAGTTGGGGCAACGGCCATCTCCGAGGAGCTCAAGAACATTCGGGGTGCAAACCTTGTGATGCTCGGTGCCATGATCCAGGCCACCGGCCTGTTTACCCCGGAATTTTTCGCCGACGGCATTGATGCTTATTTTGATGCCAAGGGCAGGAACACACCGCTTAACCGGGAATGCTACATGGCAGGCGTTACGGCTGCCGAGCAGGCCTGATCAGGACCTCGATTTTTTTGGAGTAAGTTGAAATGGATTTAAACAAACTATTGTCCCCCAGGGCCATGGCCGTTGTCGGGGCAAGCGAAAAAGAGGGATTTGGCGGGGACACCTGCCGTAACATCCTCTCCTACGCCAACCTGGATCATGTCTACTTTGTCAATCCGGGACGGGACGAGGTGTTCGGCCAAAAGTGCTACAAGAGCCTTGCCGAGCTGCCCGAAGCCATCGACATGGTGGTGGTTTCCACTCCCCAGCGCATTGTTCCCATGGTGTTGAAAGAGGCCTGGGAAAAGGGAGCCAGGGGTGCCGTGGTCTTTGCCAGCGGCTACTCCGAGGTGGGAACCGACGAGGGAAGACAAGCGGAAAAAGAGCTGAAAGCCCTCTGCAAAGAGCTGGACATGGCCCTCATGGGCCCCAACTGCGCAGGGTTTGTCAACTATATCGAAAACACCCACGCCTTTGCCTTTATCTCCGAAGAACGGGATCGAAAAGGCGGGGTGGGCGTGGTCTCCCAGAGCGGCCAGCTCTGCCTCTCCCTCATGGACAGCCCCAACATGAAGTTCTCCTACGCCATCTCGGCGGGAAACGCTTCAGTTGTCTCCATGGAAGACTACCTTAACTTTCTGGTGGACGATGACAACACCAAGGTGGTGGGGCTTTACCTGGAAGGGGTCACCCAGCCGAAGCGCTTTATCGAAGCCTTGAAAAAAGCGGCCCTCAAGCGCAAACCCGTGGTGGTTCTCAAGGCGGGCAGCAGCGAAAAAGGCAGCCAGGTGGCGGCCTCCCACACCGGGAGTCTCTCCGGGGCAGACCGGATGTACGATGCCATATTCAAGAAGTTCGGCGTGATCCGGGTCAACGACATGGAAGAACTGCTGGCCACCACCCAGATTTTTTCCACCCTGCCCGAGCTGCCCAAGCAACCCACCTTTGCCTCCATCAACCTCTCCGGGGGTGAGACAGGTATGTGTGCCGACCTTGGCGAAGCCTTTGAGATTCCGTATCCCGACTTTGCCCCGGAAACCGTGGCCCGTCTCCGGGAACTCTTGCCGAGCTATGCAAGCCCTGCAAATCCCCTGGACACCACGGCCACCATCTCCTATGACGCGGACGTGTATGCAGACACACTCCAGGCGGTCATGGACGATCCCAAGGTGGGCCTTGTCATCATCGGATACACCCTGCTCATGGAGATTGCAGACCCCTGCATCCACTACATGACCGAGGGAATCGAAAAGGTGGTAGCCAAGGGGCGTACAAAACCCATGGTGATGCTGCCCTTCCTGGAAAACACCCGGAATCCGGAATACAGGGAAAGGCTCGAGAAACTCGGTGTGCCGGTGTTGCCACCGCCCATGTACGGATTTGCCGCCCTCAAGTATCTCAAGGAATATCTGACCTACAATCCCGCCGACCACACCCTGGAAATTGCAGTGCCCGAGACGGCCCGGCTGGATGGAGCAAAACCCCTGTCCGAGTTTGACAGCATGCAGCTTTGCAGGGAGTACGGGATCACCGTACCCGAGGGAGATGTGGCAGCAACCGCTGAAGAAGCCGTTGCAACGGCTGCCCGGGTGGGCTACCCCGTGGTCCTGAAGGTGGCCTCGGCCGACATTCCCCACAAGTCCGACATGGGCGGTGTCAAGCTCCACCTGAACAATGGAGACGCAGTAGAAAAAGCGTTTCACGAGATCATGGCCAATGCCGGGGAAAAGGCACCAACGGCAACAGTGGACGGGGTATTTGTCCAGCACATGCTGGAACCGGGGCTCGAGGCCATCATCGGGGTGAACAACGACCCCCAATTCGGTCCGGCCGTTCTCTGCGGCCTGGGCGGGGTGTTTGTGGAGATATTCAAAGACACAGCCCTTTTGCCCGCGCCCTTCGGTAAAGCGGAGGCCGAAGCCATGGTCCGGGAACTCAAGGCCCTTCCACTATTTGAAGGATACCGGGGCAACGCCCCCCTTGACATCGAAGCGCTGGCCATTACCATTGCCCGGGTGGCCGAGCTTGCAGCCGACCATAAAGAGACGATCCGGGAGCTCGATATCAACCCGGTCTTTATATACGAACAGGGCAAAGGGGTATGCGCAGCAGATGCATTGGTGGTCAAGGTTTAGGCCTGACCGACTGAAGAAACAACGAGAAATAGATCCCTGCTTTGCCTAGGTAATAAGAAGTGGGCGCTATTCATATACCCATGGCAATAAATTGGAATTGGTCATTTTAAAACACACGTTATTATCAGGAGACAATAAAATGGAAAAGAAACCTTACATCGTAGTCGAATGGAATGATACCGAAAGTTCAGCAAAGGGCTGGCTGTGTGCCTACAACTTCGTAAACCACTACTGCGGCGGTGGTACACGGATGCATCCCACGGTCACCAAGGAAGAGGTCATCCGTCTTGCCACCACCATGGGTTACAAGTACAAAGCCTGCGAGTCTGTGACCACCGGCGGCTGCAAGGGCGGTATTGCCTATGATTCCAAGGCACCGGATTCCAAGGACGTATTGAAACGGTACCTTACTGCCATGCTTCCCTACATCACATCCGGTGTTTCCATCGGCGGCGATCTCGGGGTTGACTATGCAGACGTTCTCGCCATCCTGGATGACCTGGGTGTGGGCCTTCCCCAGACCAAGGAGATGAAGAACGATCCCAAGTTCCAGCAGTGGATCAAAAACCATGACGATGCCTGCGACATGACCTATGACGGTTTTCTCATGTACGACATGATCACCGGTTACGGCTGTGCCCACGGCCTGGACGAGGCATGGACATTCAAGCAGGGCAAAAAAGGGGCGAAGGTCGTTCTCCAGGGATTTGGTTGCGCCGGCGCCAGCATGGCCTTCTGCCTGGACAAGATGGGCTACAAGGTCGTGGGTATCGCAGATGCCAACGGCATGGTCGAGTGCCAGGACGGCCTTGACGTGAAAAAGCTTGTCAAGACCCGTCTTCCCAAGGGCGAAATGGATCCTTCTGCCTTTGCGGACAACTACATCTCCCGGCCCAACACCGAGTGGCTGGACGTTGAGTGCGACATCCTCGTTCCCGCTGCCCTTGAGGACGTTATTAATAAGGACAACGCCCACAAGGTCAAGGCGTCCCTCATCTGTGAAGCGGCAAACATCCCTGTCACCCCTGAGGCGGACGAAATCCTTACCGAGATGGGTGTGGACATCGCCGTTGACTTCATCGACAACATGGGCGGCATCCGCATCTATGAGGCACTGGTCTTCGGCATCATCGAGCCCGTTCCCGAAGACATTGTCAACGACACCACCTCCATCATCAGAAGGCAGATGAAGCGGGTGTTTGAGAAAGCAACAGCGGAAGGCAAGACCCAGCGCCAGGCCGCACGGGAACTCTTTGCTCCCGATGTTTTTGATACGCCGGACAACTAGGGCGGATTCCCTCCAGACCCGATGACATATTTGTTGACCGGCAGCCAGGAATGTCTGCCGGCCGACGAACCTCCTCTCCGGGTCTGACCACAAAACTACCATTGAGATGTGACGATTATTAACCAATAATAAGATTGAGAAGGGTATTATGGACAATAAACTACGGAAATATCTGACGGTATTGGCATTATCAATTAGTGGCGGTTCGATCTATTTGATACCTTATATTAAGTATGTGTTCTACGATTACCAAATCGAGGCCATGGGGATCACCAACCAGCAGTCGGGACTGCTTCTCTCGGTTTACGCTGCCGGCACCATGCTCCTCTACATCCCCGGGGGGATGATAGCCGACCGGTTCTCGGCCAAAAAGTGTATTCTTTTCTCCTTGATATCCACCACCGTCCTCACCTTCATCTACGCCTTCACCTTTTCTATGAGTTATAATGTCTCGCTCCTGATCTGGTTTTTATTATCCATCACCACCGCGTTTGTCTTCTGGAGCTCCCTCATGAAGACCATCCGCATGACGGCGGGCGACGGCGAACAGGGCATTATCTTCGGCCTCTACTATGCTGGTAACGGCATTGCCGGCGCCATTGGCAACTCCACGGCCCTGTGGGCCTCAGGCCTTGCCACCACGGCAAAGGGAAGCCTTTTTAACGCGGTTTCCGTGATCGGGCTAACCACGGCCGTGGCAGCGGTGCTGGTTATGTTCATCCTGAAAAACGACGGTGCCGAAGACGGTGTGCCGGAAGATGAGAAGATCAAGTTCTCCGATGTCAAGGTGCTGATCAAAAGCCCGGTGGTATGGCTCTTCTCCCTGGTAATCTTCTGCGGCTACACCATGTACTCCTCCACCACCTACTTCACCCCCTATCTCACCAACGTCATCGGTGTTTCTCCTGAGGACTCGGGCATATTCTCCATCATCCGGACCTATCTGTTCATGCTGCTGGCACCGGTGGGCGGATATCTGGCGGACAAGGTGTTTAAATCCACCAGCAAATGGTTCATGACCGCCTTCACCATCCTGGGGCTCATGTTCATCGGCGTCATGAACATTCCCTCAACCGCCTCCCCCTTCTTCATCAGCCTGTTTACCCTGCTTCCCGGCGCCGTGGGCCTTGCCCTCTACGGTGTGCTCTTCTCCATCGTGGACGAAGCAAAGATTCCCCTGGCCGTGACAGGCACCGCCGTGGGTATCGCATCCATCACCGGCTACACCCCGGACCTTTTCATGTCCGCCATGTTCGGCACCTGGCTGGACAACTACGGTAACACCGGTTACACCTACATCTTCATCTATCTTGCCGTGGTGGCCTTTATAGGCACCTGTGCCGCCTATGCCATCCTGCGCCACTGCAGAAAGGAAAACACGGCTTCCGGCAAAACCATGCTTGGGGCTGCGTAAGCTCACCCATAACCCTGATGGCACCGGCCAGGGAGACGTTCATCTCCCTGGCCGGGCCCCCATTTTTCGCCTATTATTGGTTCACCCTTTTTATCTGTTCAACGGTATGACCGGCGCGTCCTTTTTCTGCAGAATCGAGCCTTTACGGCCCCCTTCCCCGGTTCCATGCCTGGAAAAAGGAACATTTTCATGAAAAATTCGAAAATTGACCCACTCATATTCTGGCCCTCCCTCCTGATTATCCTCTCCATGTGCATCACTTCCATCATCTGGCCCGACGCCACCGGCAACACCGTCAATTCGGTCATGACGTGGATCGTGGACAACTTCGGGTGGGCCTACCTTGTGGTGGGTCTTGCCATGGCCGCCCTGCTTTTCTGGCTTGCCATGGGCCGATACGGCAGGGTCAAGTTCGGCGGCCCAACCGAGAAACCCGAATTTTCGACCTTTACCTGGATCTCCATGCTTTTCTGCGCCGGCATCGGGTCAAGCCTGGTCTACTGGTCCATAATCGAACCCATCTACTACATGCAGACCCCCCCCTTCGGTCTGACCCCGGGTTCCCATGACGCGGCAGAGTGGGCCGCCACCTACGGCGCATTCCACTGGGGAATCACCTGCTGGTCCTGGTACACCATCGCCACCATCCCCATTGCCTACTCCTACTATGTAAGAAAAGAAACCCGGCTCACCCTGAGCATGGCCTCCAAAAGCGTACTTGGTAAACATGTGAACGGCCCCATCGGTAAAGCCATGGACGTGGCCGTGATGTTCGGAATCATCGGTGGCGTGGGCACCTCCCTGGGCCTTGGCACCCCCATGATCGCCGCCTGCATCGGCAGGATATTCCACATTCCCCAGAGCTTCTGGCTCAACATCGTCATCCTCGTGATCTGGTCGGTAATCTTTGGCACCAGCGTCTGCCTGGGACTCAAGAAAGGAATCGCGCGGCTGAGCGATCTCAACATCGGACTGGCCCTGGCCCTGGCCCTTTTTGTCCTGGTGGCCGGTCCCACGGCCTTTATCCTCAACACCTTTACCAACAGCTTAAGTCTCATGTTCGACAACTATTTCCGCATGAGCCTCTGGACCGACCCCATTGCCAAAAGCGGTTTTCCCCAGTCCTGGACCATCTTCTACTGGGCCTGGGCCGTTGGCTACTCCCCCATGATGGGACTCTTTGTCGCGCGCATCTCCAGGGGCAGGACCATCCGGGAGCTGATCATGGGCATGTGCATCTGGGGCCCCCTTGGCTGCTGGATCTATTTTGCCGTATTCGGCTGCTACTCCCTCAACATCGAACTCTACGGGGCCCAATCCATGACGGCATTGATGGCCGAGCAGGGCGCGGCCCAGGCCATCGTGACCATACTCGAGTCCCTCCCCTTCGGCACCTACCTGCTGCCCCTGTTCGTGGTCCTGATGTTTGTCTTCCTGGCCACCACCCTGGACTCCTCGGCCTATATCCTGGCATCGGTCTCCACAAAAGAGCTCCACAGCGAAGAGGAACCCGCCCGCTGGAACCGCTTACTTTGGGCCATCATTCTGGCATTGATGGCCGTGATGATGTTCTCCATCGGCGGATTAAAGGTGATCCAGGCCTCCTCCATTGTTCTGGCCTTTCCCCTGATGTTTGCCCTGCTGGTGATGGTCTGGTCCTTTATGAAGAGTATAAAAGAGGACTATGGCGAACTCCTGGCACCACCGCTTCTCCAGCGGGTGGAATATGAAAACGGAGAGAAAAAAGAGCTGCCCGTATCCATTAAAAAGATCGCCGCCTGAGCCAACCGGAAAAAAAAGGGGCACAAGGAATAGAAATCCTCCTGCCCCTTTCATTTTTCGTTAAATCGACCTGTTCCAGGGGTACAAGGCCAAAAAACGCGCATTTTTGTCCTTGCATTCGAATATCCGAACTGCTAAAAATATGAACACTCATTGATGCCTGTCTTACGTTAAACCACCGGGCGTTTAGGACCGCAGATGAAATAAACTATTTCGTTCAAGTTATAAAATTTGCGGTCCTTATTATCAACAATAGTAAAAAAACGCCGGCAGCGATCCCGTAACCACCCTGGGATGCCTTTGCAAGTTTCGGCACTAGGACAACAGTCATGAAACAAAACAGAACAGCGCTTCGGGTGGTTCAGATCATGGATCTCCTCACGGAACATGAAAAAGGGCTGACCCTTTCAGAGATCGTAAAACAGCTGGACCTGCCCAAAACCAGCGTCTTTGACATTGTTCACACCCTTAAGGACATCCACATGCTCCGCCTGGACAACAAACGCTTTACCATTGGTTTCCACGCCTACAAGATCGGGTGCGCTTATATAAGAACCCAGGATCTCTACAGTGTTGCCAAGGAAAGCCTGGCCCACCTGGCCGAGGAGATCCAACTGTCGGTTTCACTGATTCTCTACGAAGACGGGGTGCTCAACTACGTGTTCCAGCACAATCCCCTCAAATCCTATATTCAATCCCGGCCCGTGGACCTGAACGGTGCCATGCACGCCTCTGCCTCGGGCAAGGTGATCCTTGCCAGCCTTAATCCAAAGGAGCAGGAAAGATTGATCGAACAAATGGAGCTTACAAAGTTCACGGACGCCACCATCCTGGACAAGGAAGGGCTTTACGAGGAGCTGAGACTGACAAAAGCGAGGGGGTATGGCCTTGATAACGAAGAGTACACAGACCACTTCTTCTGCATCAGCGTGCCGATCTTCGACCATGAACGGGTCCTTGCGGCGGTCAGCTTCTCCGGTCTGAAGGTGTTTGCCTGCAACAAACCCGAGGTCATAAAAAAGATCGTCGCCCTGGGCCATGACCTCTCCGCAAAAATCTCCGCCACCACCTCAGCCTGACACCGGCCTACCCCCCGATTCCACAGTCAAAAGGATACCGGCCCTTGGAAAACCGGTCAGTGGCCGGTCGTCTTTGAAAAAAGGTTGACCACAACCACCCCTGCGATGATGAGCCCCATGCCCACCATGGCCGGCAGATCCAGGCTCTCCTTGAAAAAAACCACACCGATGACGGCGATAATCACGATGCCAAGCCCCGACCAGATGGCATAGGTGATGCCCAGGGGAATGGTTCTCAACACCAGGGCCATGCAGTAGAAGGAAATCCCATATCCGAGAAGAACGATCAAGACCGGTACAAGCTTTGTGAACTCCGCCGACGCCTTTAAGGCCGAGGTTGCAATAACTTCGGAAATGATTGCCAGCATAAGATAGAAGTATGCCATAGGATTCCTTGTATGGGCTTAAATCAGGGATTTGAACTTGTCAGGAACAGGAAATATCCGGGGGACATTTCCCAGGGGGTTGGTATCGATGAGAAAGGGGCAGCCAAAGATATCCTCAAGCACCCGGGCATCCAGGACATGGTCTACCGGGCCCTTTTTCACCACCCTTCCGTCGGCAATGAGCACCATCTCATCCGAATACATGGCGGCTAGATTGATATCATGGGACACCATGACAATGGTGATGCCGGTCTCCTGTTTAAGGCGGTCCAGAAGATCCATGAGCATCACCTGGTGGGCAAGGTCCAGGGCCGAGGCCGGTTCGTCCAGGAGCATGATCTCAGGCCCCTGGCAGATGGCCCGGGCGATGAAGACCCGCTGGCGCTCCCCGCCGCTGATCTGGTCAAGGGTTCTCTCCCTTAAGTGATCCACGTTGGTAAATGCCATGGCCTGGCCTGCGATCTCGTCATCTTCACGGGAATTCATTCCCATCATCCCCTGGTGGGGGGACCGGCCAAGGAGCACCAGCTCCCGGACGGTGAAGGGAAACTCCGCCGACACCGTCTGGGGCACATAGGCGACCTTCTTGGCAAGCTGCTTTCCGGTGTAGGATTTCAATGAACGGCCCAGGAGCTGCACCTCGCCCGGGCCATGGCGCAACACCCCTGAGATCAGGCGCATGAGAGTGGATTTGCCCGATCCGTTGGGACCGATGATGGTAAAGAAAGCGCCTTTGGGCACATCAAAACAGAGATTGTCCAGGACCCGGGTCTTTCCATAGGAATGGGAAATCCCCTTGATCGATACGGCAACGTCCATGGTCAACTCCTCCCCCGCTTCAACAACAAGATAAAGAGCGGCGCCCCGATCATGGCCGTAATCACGCCCACCGGCATCTCCCCCTGGCGGGGAATCCAACGGGCCAAAAGGTCGCACACCACCATATAGGCGCCGCCGCCCAGAATGCAGGCGGGCACCAGCACCCGGTGGTCCGGGCCCAGGACAAGGCGAAAGATGTGGGGCACCACAAGGCCGACAAATCCCATGAGGCCGCAATGGCAGACGGTGGCGCTCACCATGAAGGACGATGTAATCAGGAGCACACCGGTGACAACACGGATGTTGACACCCATGGAATGGGCCATCTCGCTTCCCATGAGCAGAACGTTCATGGCGTGGGAGAGAATGAAAATGATGATGAAACAAGGAATGATGCTCATGGCCAGGATGCCGGCCTGGTTCAGGTCCGATGACGACAAATCCCCCATGAGCCAGAACATGATGCTGTGGATCTTGTTGTTTTGGGTAAGCGAGATGAGAAACATGATCACGGCCGAGCAGAAGGCATTGACAACCACCCCGGACAAAAGCATGGAATCTTTTTTAAGGGAGGACCGTCCCGACGACATGATCACCACCAGGACCAGGGTGACCATGGAGCCCATAAACGCGGTAATCCCGACCCCTGGAAACCGGGAAAGGCCCAGAATGATGCCGATGATGGCCCCAATGGCCGATCCTCCGGAGATGCCGAGGATATAGGGCTCGGCCAAGGGATTTCTCAAAAGCGCCTGGAACACCAGCCCGCCGGTGGAGAGGACAGCGCCGGCCATCATGGCCATGAGGACCCGGGGAAACCGGATCCGCCAGATGATGGCGGCCGTGGTGGAGTCGCAGGTTTCCGGGGAGACCAGGGTCTTCCATACGGTGGACAGTCCCTGGGAGGTAGATCCAACGCCAAGGCCAAGGAACATTGCCAGGCCAAGAACAAGCGTAAGGACAACAGAAACAAGGATGATGCGAAAGGCGATGGACCGTTTGATCATATTCACTTTTAAAAGCTCCGGTTCAATTTTAAAAAACTCCGGTTCAATTTAAAAGAGCTCCGGATGAATCAGGCGGACCAACATCTCAAGGCCGTCAACCATCCTGGGGGTGGGCCGGTCAAGGAGATTTGAATCAACCACATGGATCTGGTTATTGCTGACCGCCGGCACCTGCTGCCAGGTCTGCCACTCCTGTTTTACCTGCTCAAAGACCTCGGACCGGGCCATGGAGGTGATGATGATAACCTCCGGGTTGAGCCCCAGGACCTGCTCCTTGGTAAACCTGGGATAGGAGATCAATTGTCCAGAAAGGTTCTCTCCGCCAGCCCGCTGGATCAGCCCGTGGAGAAAGGTATCCCCCCCGACGGATACGATGGGGGAGATCCCGATCTGGAAAAAAACCCGGGGCCGCCGGGGGGTGGTTGCCACCCGGTTTTCCACTTGTTGAATTCGTGCCTCCATGTCGCCGATCACCTCGGCAGCCCGGGCATCAGCGTTCAACAGGAACCCAATGAGTCCCACGGTTTTAATCACCGAATCAAGGTCCACAGGATTGACGGCATAAACCGGAATACCAAAGTCACTGATACGGTCCGCCGTCTCCTTGGGATTTCCGTCCTTCACGGCAATGCACAGATCGGGCTTAAGCGCGACGATCTTTTCAATATCCAGGTGGACATAGGAGCCCACCCGGGGAAGTTCCCGGGCCGACTTGGGATAGTCGCTGTAGATGGTTGCACCCTTAAGGCAGGCCCCCCGGCCCACGGCATAGACGATCTCCGTGATGCTGGGAGCAAGGGAGATGACCCGCTGGGGATGGTCGGGAAAGGTCACGGTCCGTCCCACCTGGTCCACCGCTGTCCGGGTCTTGGCAGCCAGGGAGGAGGTAACCGGGCAAAAGGTGATTGCGGCCATCACCGACAACACCACCCGCCACCCACGGACGCCTCTACTGATTTTCAACAACGGCCTCTCCTCTATTGGTATAAAAAAGGGTAAAACTACCAAACAGGCTATTAAAAGGCAATAAAAATCAGAGAGCATAAATTGAGGGTGCTTGATCTAAAAAAAACGATCACTCAATAATTTCAAGGACCCCTCTTACTTTTTCTTTCGCGGATGCACAGGCTAGGATCGTTCGCATGGCCTGGGCGGTTCTGCCCTTTTTCCCAATCACTTTTCCAAGGTCTTCTTTGGCAACTTTTAATTCCAGGACAAGGGTCTGTTGGGCTTTTATCTCTTGAACCTCCACCTGCTCCGGATAATCAACCAGCGCTTGAGCAATGTACTTAATCAACTCTTTCATCATTCACTCTCCTTTTTCGTTATCGAGATGGTAGAGAAAAACCGACTATACCCCCTGTAAGGGAGTATCATTTCAGTTGAATTTCAGTTGAATTTCGTGAAAGATCCACCAACTAAATTGACATTTAACCATGGCACTATTATTTGGAATCACGAACACATGACAACGTACGGGTATAAAACGCTTTATGGAGAAATTAAGAAACAAATGGCTTGGCAGAACCAAAGGACCCGGGATGGGACATCACCTTCCCGTCTGTTTTCGCATCCCTTTAAAATGTCAGTATGTCAAATACCGTTGGATTTATCAAGGACTGATCAGTAAAGAAATACCTTGGCCCGCTCCACAAGGGTTTTGGAGAAGGCCTCGATGAACCCGGACTTCAGGTTCCAGCAGTGCCAGAACAGGTTGACCGCCATGTGGCCCTGGGGAATCAGGTCCACCAGTTCTCCCCTTTTGATCAGGTCCAGGCTCTGGAGATCCGGCACCACTCCATAGGCAAGCCCTGCCAGGATGAATTCCATAAATTTTTCCGTGGAGGGAATATAGTGCATGGGGACCCCCTGGGGAACCTGCCCAAACTCCCGAATCAGGATGGTGGACTGGAGTTCATCCTTTTTATTGAACACCAGAAGGGGGGCACGACAAATCCCTTTCTTTGAAAATCCCTGGCCAAACCATCGCTCCATGAAATGGGGGCTTGCCACCAGGCGGTAGTTCATGGTGCCCAGCAACGAAACCGAGCACCCCTGGACCGGCACCTTCTGGGAACTGATGCAGCCCAGCACCTCTCCCCTTCTCAGCATATTGTGGGTCTGGTCCTGGTCATCCACCCTCAGATCCAGGGTGATGGGCTCCGTTGCCAGGTAGGCGTTCATGGCAGGAAAAAACCAGGTGGCAATACTGTCCGCGTTGATCCCAAGGGCAAGGGTCCGGAACCGTTTTTCTGAAAAGGGGTTGAGCCCCTTCAGGAGATCCGCCTCCAGATGCTGTACCTGGTTCCAGTGTTTCAACACTTTGATGCCCGCCTCGGTGGGCCGGGGCGGGGCGCTTCGGATTAAAAGCACCTGACCTGCTGCCTCCTCCAGAAGCTTCACCCGCTGGGAAACAGCAGACTGGGTAATGTGGAGTCGCTGGGCGGCCCGTTCAAACCCGCCCTCTTCTATCACTGCGGCCAACGCCGCCATGGATCGTCGTTCAAGCATGGATCACATTAGCAAAATTAATCTTCCATTAAAACTATTAATTTTACTTCATCAAATTGACAGGGTATAAGCGTGGCCATTGAGATTTTTTTCAACAACCGACTAAAAAAGGAGATCACCCATGGTCATGGCATTTGCAAAGGGATTTGGTGTGGGAGCAGGACTCATCATCGCCATCGGCGCCCAGAACGCCTTTGTGCTGAGCCAGGGAATACGGCGAAACCATGAGATCGTCATTCCCTTGATCTGCAGCATTTGTGACGCAATCCTGATCATCCTAGGCATCTGCGGCGTGGGTAGCCTGGTGGCATCCAATCCCGGCCTTGCAAAGGCCACCGCCTGGGGAGGCGCCCTGTTCCTCTTCTGGTACGGCTTTAACGCCCTTCGATCGGCCATGCGCCCCGGCTCCCTTGAAACCACACACCAGGTCTCGGGCACCCTGAAGGCCACCGTCATCGCCACCCTGGGGCTCACCCTGCTCAACCCCCATGTCTATCTCGATACCATGGTTCTCATCGGCACCATCGGCAGCCAGTTTGCAGGAGAAGAACGGCGCCTGTTCGCCATGGGCGCCATCCTGGCCTCCTTTATCTGGTTCTTTAGCCTGAGCATGGGAGGAAGGGTCCTGGCCCCCCTGTTCCAGCGCCCCATCTCCTGGCGAATCCTCGATTCATTGGTCGGCATCACCATGTGGGGCATCGCAACCTCCCTGGTCACGGGGACCCTGTCCTGATTCTTTGAGGACAACCGGGTCTGTATTTCGCCGCTTTCTTTTGACACCCCCCTGGTTTTATTATATAAGAAACTCTTTTAATCTTATTTGGGAGGGACGATGAAAGAAGGAAAAGTAAGCCAGCGCATACGCTATTTCATGGAAAAACGGGACATTGATCTTACCGGGCTTGCAGAGCTCACAAAGCTTGACCAGGGCTTCCTTGACACAATGCTCACCGAAAACGTCTATCCCCCCCTGGGGCCGTTGATGAAGATTGCACGGGCCCTTGGCGTCAGACTCGGCACCTTCCTGGACGACCAGGAGAGCAGCGACCCCTTTATTGTTCGCCAGTCCGAGCGGGAGTCTGAATTCAGTGTTCTCGCAGGCAAGGGCAAGCCTGCGGCCCTCAACTTCTACTCCCTGGGAAAGGGCAAGACCGACCGCCACATGGAGCCTTTTTTCGTGGAGCTTACGCCGGAATCAGCCAAGACAAAGAAGCTTTCCTCCCACGAGGGCGAAGAGTTCATCGCCGTCATCACGGGAAGCATCGAGGTGATCTACGGCAAGGAGACCCACATCCTGAACAAGGGAGACAGCGTCTACTACAACTCCGTGGTTCCCCATTATGTGAGCTGCACAGGCAGCGAAAAGGCCGAGATCCATGCGGTCATCTACATACCCGAGTAGGAGGAGGAAGCCATGACAAAAGACAATGGTCTCAAAGAACTCACCCTTGGCCAGATCCTTGACCAGACCGTTTCGCGCTATCCTGACAACGAGGTCCTGGTCTATGTGGACAGGGATTTCAGGCTCACCTACAAGGAATTCGCCGTACTGGTGGACGAGGTGGCAAAGGGGTTGATGGCCCAGGGCGTTAAACGGGGAGAAAAGGTCGCGGTCTGGGCCACCAACATCCCCTTCTGGGTGACCCTGCAGTTTGCAACGGCCAAGATCGGGGCCGTGCTGCTAACGGTCAACACAAACTACAAACGGGCGGAACTCGACTACCTGCTCAAGCAGTCCGAGACCGAAAACCTTTTTATCATCGACGGGTTCCAGGACACCGATTACGTCAACACCCTCTACGACCTGATTCCCGAGCTCAAGACCCAGCAGCGGGGACATCTTTCAGTCCCCAACTACCCCCACCTCAAACGGGTCTGCTTCCTGGGCCAGGAGAAACACCGGGGCATGTACTCCGTCCCCGAAATCCGGGCCCTTGCCGCCATGGTCTCAGACGAGGAGTACCAGGAAAGGCAAGATTCCCTGGACTGCCACGATGTGGTGAACATGCAGTACACCTCGGGTACCACGGGATTTCCCAAGGGAGTGATGCTCACCCACTACAACATCGGCAACAACGGGTTCTGGATCGGAGAGAACCAGCGGTTTTCAGAAAAGGACCGGCTCTGTCTGCCAGTGCCCCTGTTCCACTGCTTCGGCTGCGTGCTGGGCGTGCTTGCGGCCGTGACCCACGGCACCTCCATGGTGATCCTCGAAGGGTTTGACCCGCTGCTCATCATGGCATCGGTGGAGCAGGAGCAGTGCACGGCCCTGTACGGTGTTCCCACCATGTTCATTGCCGTGCTGGAACACCCCATGTTCAGCAAATTCGACTTTTCCACCCTCAGGACCGGGATCATGGCAGGCTCCAACTGTCCCATCCATGTGATGGAGAAGGTGATCGAGGTCATGAACATGAAGGACATCACCATCTGCTACGGTCTCACCGAAGCAAGCCCGGTCATGACCTACACCCGCATCGACGACGACTTAAGGAAACGGGTAGAAACCGTTGGCCAGGCCCTTCCCCACATCGAGGTCAAGGTAATTGATATCGATACCGGGGAAATCGTTGCCCCGGGGGTCCAGGGAGAGGTGTGCTGCAGGGGATACAACGTGATGAAGGGATATTACAACAACCCCCAGGCCACCGAGGATGCCATTGACACGGACGGATGGCTCCACTCTGGGGACCTGGGCATCCTGGACGACCAGGGCTATCTCTCCATCACGGGCCGCCACAAGGACATGATCATTCGGGCCGGTGAGAACATCTACCCAAGGGAGATCGAAGAGTTCCTCTACAAGATGGAGGAGATCATGGATGTCCAGGTGGCTGCCGTACCCAGCGAAAAATACGGAGAAGAAGTGGGTGCTTTTGTGATTCTCAAGGAAGAGGCGACCCTTGAGGAAAGCGATGTCAGGGATTTCTGCCGGGGCAACATCAGCCGGTACAAGATTCCCCGCTACGTCACCTTTGTGGAGGGCTATCCCATGACAGCCAGTGGAAAAATCCAGAAGTTCAAGCTCTCCGAGCTCTCCACCACCATATGGCCGGATAGACGCTAAACCTGACCCGGACAAGCCGAAACAACACAAGAATCAGAACAAAGAAGCGATAGGGCCTTGCTCCCGGCAAGGGCAAGGCCCTTATCCACCGGGCATATTGTTGATTTACCCCTTTTGAAAACAAGAGAAGATATTGAATTTACGAAGACACCCATCCATCGACCCAACGTTTTTCCCGTTTGAGCCTTCTGCAGCAGACCTTATCACGGTTGCCACCGCAACCCTTTTCGCTGCATTTTTAAGCATCCGGTTCGACCTTTTTGAACAGGCCACCCACCTGACAAGAAAATATGAATGCATGGAACTGGATGAGCTCTTCCCTGTGCTCTTAGTTCTCTCCCTTTCCCTTGCCTGGTACTCCCTTCGCAGAACACGGGAACTGACCGCAAAAAACAGCGAACTGAAAAGAGCCGGCCAGACCCTCCGGGAGAACGCCAAGACCGCCCTCCACATCGACAACGAACTCGCATTTGCAAAGCATGTCATCGACCGGGCCTCCGACCATATTATCTTTACCAACCTTGACACCAAGATCATCTTTGCCAATGATTCTGCCATCCAAGCCTCGGGCTATGCAAGGGAGGAACTCTTGGGGCTCACCCTGAGCAGAGGCAATCCCGAATTCACCCAGGCCGTTGAGCAAGCCCCCCATTGGCCGGACCTGGGATATGCCAAGGGCCCCAGCCCATTTGAGACCACCCTGGCGACCAAACAGGGCACCGAGGTTCCGGTGGAGATCATGCTGACCTTGCTGGATAGGGATGACGACAAAATATGTGTCCTCTTTATCAGGGATCTCACCCAAAGAAAACAAGCCGACCTGCGGCAGCAGCAGCTGGAGATCCAGCTTCGCCGGGCCCAGAAGCTGGAGGCCATCGGCATCCTTGCCGGCGGCATTGCCCATGATTTCAACAACATCCTGAGTTCAATCATCGGATTTACCCAGCTCATACAGATGGAGCTCTCCACCACCGATGGAAAATGCCAAAAATTCACCCAGCGCATCTTGGCGGCCAGTGAACGGGCAAGGGATCTGATCCAACAGATACTCACCTGCGGCCGCAACAGTCCCACCCATAAAAGCCCCTGCACCATCCGCCCCGTCATCAGGGAGGCATTGAAACTGGTGAGGCCCTCCACACCGTCAACCATTGAAATCCACCAGGACCTGGGATCGAAAGGGGAGAAGATCCTGGCCGACCCCACACAGATCCACCAGGTGATGATGAACCTTTGCACCAACGGCATCCAGGCCATGGAGGGTCAGCAAGGGGTGCTTTCCATCCGTTTGGACAAAATAGACATCACCCCGGATACCCGCCACCAGCCCTGGGACCTTACCCCGGGGGGGCATCTCAGGCTTGAGGTCAGGGACACGGGATGCGGCATGGAGGAAAGCACCCTGGACGCCATCTTCGACCCCTACTTTACCACCAAGCAACTCAGCCAGGGAACCGGCCTGGGCCTTGCCACGGTCCACGGCATTGTCACGGACCATGGCGGATCAATACGGGTTACGAGCAAACCCGGCCAGGGCAGTTGTTTTCAAATCTTCTTCCCCATCCACAAAGGGGATGACCCGGCCAAGACCCTGATTCTTGACCCGCCTCCCAGGGGAAAAGAGACAATTCTGGTTGTGGATGACGAGCCGGAAATCGTTGAGGTTATCAGCCACATGCTCGAGGATCTTGGTTATCATGTTCAATCAACCCCAAGTTCCGAAGAGGCCCTGGGGCTTTTCAAGCGCGATCCCCATCACTTTGATCTCATCCTCACGGACATGACCATGCCCGGACTGACCGGCGAGAAGCTGGCCGCCCAGGCCATGGCGATCCGGCCCGGCATGCCCGTGATCCTCTGTACCGGGTTCAGCAAGAAGATGACGGTCGAAAAAACAAACGCCTTGGGCATCCAGGGATTCTTAACCAAACCCTTTACCGTAGAGGAACTTGCCGGCACCATTCGCAAAACCCTGGATCAGGAGTAAATGTTCGGCTTAGTCATTCATGCTGTAAAATCTGATTGTTCTTCAAATCAAAAAACTACGGGACACGAACC